>NZ_JBQHCW010000042.1:0-52036 GCF_052068115.1 Nonomuraea sp. ZG12 | reverse complement strand
ACGCCTGAGCAGGTCGCGATGCCAGCGCATGAGAGTGTCCGGGCGGACCAGCAGCACCAACTGCCGCAGCTTGTCCATGGGCAGACGGTGGAGCAGTCCTGAGAGCAGAAATCGGTCCTCCGGAGTGAATATGGGTTTGGCCACCTGCCGCTGTAAGACCATCAGCTGCTGCCGGAGCGCCAGGATCTCGATCTCCTTGTCACGATCGGCCATCGGTAGGAGCCGCATGAACGAGAAGGTGTTCGTGACGGCGAGGGAGGCCAGGCTCAGCACGATAGATCATCATCCCGTTTCCGGTGTGGCCCCGCGACCTCCAGACGCGAATTGCATGATCGCCAGACAGTGCTGCGACCTGCACGGATGAATTCTCGGCACCCGCAACCTGCTGGAGACAGCAGACGCGCCAGCGCGCTGATCACCGCCCGATCCGCCCACGACGGCCGAGGCCTTGCCACCTGCCGACGCAACACCGCGAGCTGATGACGCAAGACCAGGATCTCCGCGTCCTTCGACTGCTGCGAGCGAGCCAGCACCAGCCAACCCGCGAGCCGGACGAAGATCAGGTAAAGCAACCTCAGTGCCATGAACAGCGATCATGCCCCCCAGAACGAGAACACCAAACCCCAGGTCAGCCCCAACGGCCGAGTTTCGGGCACCCACAGGCCGGTCACGGCGTCCACCCGGCGGGGCCGGCACTCGCGTCGAACCAGGTGGCCACCCGCTCGAAAGCTTCCTCGTCGGTGCCCACGTCGAGCACGAGTTCGGGGCCGACGAGCCTGGCCACGTCCTCGAAACGGTCCTCGTGGCTGGTCAGCCGCCAGCCGGCCCACCGGGCAGCCAATTCACGCGGATCAAGGGAGCAGTCGAGCGACCACCAGTCCAGCGTCCGGTTCGGGGCGTCCACGTAGGCGCCGCTCCAGGGAACGGCGTCCAGCGCCGCGAACGGCCAGGCCTCGTCCTGGGGGGACAGGAGCCGTTCGGGACCGGCGAGCAGCGGGACGTCCAGTCCGGTGCTCCACACACCTCCGAAGGACAGGCGCCCGTCGTCGCTGCGCACGGCGATAACGGCCTCGGCGACAATCGACAGGTCGTCGTCGTCCTCCGTGGGAGCCAGAGCCCAGGCAGGCGGCAGGTCCAGCGACTCGCCCAAGTAGAGCACGGTGTCGTACGGCAAGCCCAGGTGATCCATTATTTCGTGCAACCCCCGCGACGCCCACGTCACCCGCCAGCCCGGCCAGGCGGACACGACGAGCCTCAGCCATGCGCGGACCTCCAGCAGCGAGGTCCTGCGATCGCGCCCAGGAATGTGCTCAACGGTATGGACGAGCAGATGGCGCTCACGGAGGTCGAGCAGCGCCACCCCCTGCCACCAGACCGCGTTCATCCAGAAGTCGTGGTGCCCGCCCTCCTGATCGTGGACAAACGCGATCATGTGGTCCGGGCCCGTGAGGACGTCGTGGTAGAGAGTCCTGGCGCCCCGGTTGCGTGACCACACGCGGTGACCCGCATCGTCCACGATCACGTAGTGCGCATGCCCGCCGCTCATGCCAGCCAGGCTAGAGCTCCGAAGCCACGGCCGTACACGGTCGTGGGTGGACAAGGGCTCCCGGGAGTCGCTGTATGGCACCTTTCAGCTCCCGAACTGAAGGGTGCTCGACGATGGCGACTGATCAGCCACTGCACCTGCGTCGCGCTCGCGGACCCAACTCGGGTCACGTACCAGAGCGCACGTTGTTCACCTCACGCGCGGTCTTGCGAACTGCATTGAGGACAAGCCGGGCGGTGACCCGAGCTCTCTCGTATAGAGCTGCAGCAGCACTGACGTGTCGGCGGTGAGCAGGCCACTGGGCCGGTGATCACCAAGCCGGTGGAGCTGGCCGGGCTGATCAGCAGGCCACCCCGCGGATGATCCATTACCCGGCTACTTGACCACCCTGCCCGTCGTCCTTTCCCAGTCCACGGACATGGCCAGGCAGTACACGGTCCTGTAGCGGGGCCAGTCGGCTGCCGTCGGCCCGAACCCCAGCAACGCGACCGCATCGCGTTTGTCGTCCTTGATACGCATCCGGGGCAGGCATCCGTTCTCCACGAGGCGGCGCATGTCCGCCCCCGGGAACGGCCCATCGGGCAGCACGTAGGTGGCGGCGAACTCCGCCACGTGCGGCACGTCGCACGGGACGACGGTCACCTCGAAGTTCTGGGGGATCGGGTCGATGCAGTCGCCAGGCCGTAACTCGGTGGCGTGATAGCGCTGTACGCCAGCAGGCGTCTCCGGAACGGCTATCGGCGACGGCCGGACGGAAGCGGAAGCAGGAGCAGGAGCGGGAGCGGAGGTGCAGGCGGCGAGCGGGACGAGCAGGCAGGCCGCCGCCAGAGTCTTTGCATCGCTTCCGTAGCGACTACAAGTCATCTTGGCGAGCAGACGCACGTCGCCTGCCGATGACTGCTCGCACGCGTTCGATCTGCCGTGGGGCTCGGGTCTCGTCACGAAGTCCTGGCTCTGCACAGCCGTGCCGAGTGGGGGACAAAATGACACATGATGGCGATGGTCAAGAACGCATGGTTGCTCGGTGGTTGCTCGCGTGTACGCGATACAGCGCGGCATCCATCGCCACTTCCCGGCACGATGATGGGGATAATCGCGGACAGAGCGAAAGAAAGCGTCATCCCACGGCACTCAGCAGCCCTGATCGAACCGACTTTTAATCCGTAGGTTCCGGGTTCGAGCCCCGGGCGCCCTACCACTCAACACCCCATCCGACCTGGGCTTTCTCGATTCTCGACTCGTCTCTGAGAGGCGAAGATGGCCGAGTTCATGCTCGTCACGTGCTCTTCGGCACGCGTCCGGCACGCCAGCGGGCGAACAGCGTGGGGCGAATGCACCGCTTTGCGCGGGCGGTTGCGAACCGCCCGAGCCTGGCAGATAAAGCCAGACCCGCCAGAAGGTCAAGGGAAGTGCCCGGTGGAAGGGCCGGCGGGCGGGCCGCGTCCGCCTTGATCGCAGACCTGTCCAAGCGCTGGCAAAGCCGCTTTTGGCCGAGGTAGTGAGCCACCCCGGCCCTGTGCCTGCCGAAAACTCCGTCCGTGCAGTTCAAGCGGCATGTGAGTATTCGTGGAGGACTCCGCCGAGCCGGTCTCGTCGGCGTACGTTAAGGTTGACGATTCTGGCCGGATCGTTGATCGGATCCGGGACGGGACGTAACGGAGCCGCCTGAGCCAAGGCTTGATGGGCTCGGTGCTCGTTGTAGGACTCCTCATACTCGCGCAGGGCATGCCGCAGGTGGCGCTCGTTCCAGAGCAGGCAGCGGTCCAGGAGTTCGCGGCGGCAGGACCGCTCCATGACCGCGTTCATGCGCGGCACGCGAACGCCGGTGAGCACGGTTTGGATGCCGGCGTCCGCGAGAATCTCCTCCATAAGAGCGGGGAACTTCCCATCCCGGTCTCGGATCAGATAGCGCGCCCGGCAGCCGGTGTCCTCCAGATCCATCACGAGATTCTTGAACGCCTGACTGACCCAGGCCGCGGTCGGGTGGGCGGTGGTGCCGAGCACACGGACGCGCCTGGTGGCGTGTTCGATGACGGCCAGAATGTACTGACGCTGCCCGTTCAAAGTGACGGTCTCGATAAAGTCGCAGGCCAGCAGCGCGTCGGCTTGGGAGCGCAGAAAGTCCGCCCACGTGGTCGATGCCCGCTCGGGAGCGGGATCGATGCCTTCCCGCTTGAGGATCTCCCAGACGGTGGAAGGCGCGATCTTGATGCCGAGGTTGGCGAGTTCGCCGTGCACGCGCCTGTACCCCCATGCAGGGTTCTCCCGGACCAGCCGCAGGATGAGCACGCGGATGGAACGCACGGTGGGCGGGCGCCCCGGCCGCTTGTTCCGACAGGCGCGGGCGTGACGCTGCTTGAGCAGATCGCGGTGCCAGCGCAGGACGGTATCCGGACGCACGACGGACCGGTAGGGGGCCGACCCCACATCAGCAGAAAACCACATTCACCCGCGTTCCTGCCGGTCAAAGGGGCGCCGATACTGCGGGGAGCGTACAGGGCGAGGTACGGGATAAGAGATGGTCATCTCGTACGTGGTCACCTGTCACAGAGGAGCGACCTGGGGGTTCGCCAGGACGGCGACCGCGCCACTTATGCGCGTTATCCGGTACATCGATGGCCCAGCAAGATCGAATGTGGGTGCTCATGGGAGCGGAACCCTAAATGACAAGCTAAGTACGGACTACCGCCACAGCGCAGCAAGCGTTGTGCAGAACGCCGCGGCCGACCGAGCCGAGCAGCATCGAACGGATGGCACCGCGCCCGTGCGAGCCGACCACGATCAGGTCGCAATGGGCGGAGGCGTCGGCCAGGGCCTCGACTGGGTCGGCGCAGCGCACATCCTCCACGTTGGGCACCTGCGGGTACCGCTTGCGCCACGGGGCGAGCCGGTCCACCACGGCCTGAGTCCGGGCGGCGCGGACCTCGTTCATGTCGTAGGAGATTCCGGAGGAATGAATCGGCAGTTGCCAGGCGTGGATCACACGCAGTCGGCTACCGCGCAGCCGGGCCTGCTCGAACCCGTAGCCAAGTGCGGCGTCGTCGGCTTCGGAGTCCTCGATGCCCACCACGATCTCCCGATGCGGGACATTCTGTTCGGGGCACACCACCACGACCGGGCAGTGCACGTGCCCGGCCACGTGGATGCTCACCGAACCGAGCACCGTGCCGGTGTGCCCGCCGAGCCCTCCGCTGCCGAGGACGATCTCGGTGGCGTCCTTGGCCTGGTCGCGCAACACGGCCACGGGGTTGCCCTCGATGAGCTGGGTGGTGACCTCGACGTCCGGTTGCCGGGAACGCACGGTGGCCTCGGCCTGCGCCAGGATTTCGTCCCCGGCCTTGGTCAGGGCATCGTGCAAGTCGGGGCCGGCGAGCCTCGAAGCGTCATACGGCCGGCGATGGACCGCCGTAACGATGCGCAGCGGCGCACGCATCCTGAGGGCGTCATCGGCGGCCCACGCCACAGCGGCGGTGGCGGCCGCCGAGCCGTCGGCACCTACAACGATCAGTCCAGACATGGTGACCCCCTTCTCTCCCATTTTGACCTCCTCCGGGCGCGATATCCCAGGTCAACAGGTCCCGGATGGCGGGTCGTTGGGGCTGTCTCAGCTGTATCGCTCGAGGAGCGCGTTGCCGATCAAGGTGAGGTGGTCCCGCACACCAGGTGGGTCGGTCACTTCGAGCCATTCGACCAGTCCGGCGAGCTCGCCCGCGAGCGCGTACTCGTTGTAGCCGTGGATCACGACCTCGATGCGGCCGTCGATCGTGGAACCTCCAACCTCAAGCCGGTCCCCAAGCGCCATTCGGAGCTTGCCGATCCCTTCGGGAGTGCACACGGCCCGGACTTCGAGGGTGTTCGCTTTCGGTCGACTACGTCGGCGATCTCCCTCCAGCTCTCAGCGAGGTCGAACCCGCCGGGTCGGTGCACGGGATCGTCGGTCGGCTCGACGGATGACACGCGGTCGATCCGGAACGTCCGTCGACCGGCGTCAGTGTTGGTGGCGAGGTACCACGTCGGTCCTTTGGCGACAACGCCGAGCGGGTGGACGATCCGACATATCTGGTTGGCATCCCTGAATGTCCCTTTTGGGAGGCCATGAAACCTGGGGGCTGTCGTCCGCTACATCGCCTCTGCCGCCGCGAGGTAGCCGGCCAGCATGGCGCGGGCCACGTTCCGTACGGCGTCGTCGTCGGGGAGGAAGCGGGCGCCGTGCAGGCGGGCGGCCGAGCCGTCGTCCACCCCGACGAACATCATCAGGCCCGGCAGCACCGCTGACAGGTAGGAGAAGTCATCGGCCCCGAACGACTGCAGCGTGCGAGAGGGGGTCAGGCCGAGCATGCCCAGGTGGGCGCCGGCACGGGCGGCGAGGCCGGGGTCGTTGTGCAGGACGGGCTCGCCGTGGGTGATGGTCACCGTGGCCTCGCAGCCATGCGCCCGCGCGACGAGCCCGGCGATCTCCCTCAGCCTGTCGTGCACCCGTTCGCGTACGCCGTCGCTCATCGACCGGAGGGTGCCGCTGGCGGAGGCCTCGTCCGGGACGACGTTGGGGGCGCTGCCGGCCGCCAGCGTGGAGACGCCGAGGACGGCCGAGCTGGTCGGGTCGACGTCGCGGCTGACCACGCGCTGCAGCGCGACGATGACGTGCGCGAGCGCGAGGACGGGGTCGCTGGTCAGGTGCGGGTAGGCGGCGTGGCCGCCGCGGCCGCTGACGACGATGGTGAACTCGTCGGCGGCGGCGTTCACCGTGCCGGGGGTGGCGGCGACCTCGCCGCTGGGCAGCGTGGGCTGGACGTGCGCGCCGATGATGGCGGTGAGCCGCTCTCCGGCGAGCAGGGGTGACTCGGCGATGTCGCGGGCGCCGGAGGGGTAGGTCTCCTCGCGCGGCTGGAGCACCGCGACCAGCGGCACCGCGTCACGGGTGGCGGCGACGGCGCGGGCGAGCGCGACCAGGGCGGCGAGGTGCACGTCGTGCCCGCAGGCGTGCATCCGGCCCGGCCGGGTGGAGGCCCAGACGACGCCGGTCAGCTCGGTCACGGCGAGCGCGTCCAGCTCGGCCCGGATGCCGATCGCGGGGCCGGGGCCGCCGATGCGGACCAGCGCGCCGGTGCCGGCCACCTCGTGCACCTCGTCGCCGGGCAGTTCGGTGAGGACCAGGTCGCGGGTCGGGCCCTCCTGTCCGGACAGGTCGGGGCTGGCGTGCAGCCGGCGGCGTAGCTCACCGGCTGCGGGCAGCTCTTTCTCCAGCGCGGGCAGCAGTCGCGCGGCGAGACGTGCGCTCATCCGGCGTGGTCCGTGTCATGAATGCCCGGGCTCGCGCCGTCTTCTTCCAGGCCGTAGACGCGCAGGGCGTTGCCGGCGCCGATCATGGTCGCCACCCGGATCGCGTCGGCCTCGGTCCACTCCCCGGCGTCGATCCAGTCGCGCAGCGCCCGGCCGAGTCCCCGGCGGAACAGGTGGGCTCCCAGGAAGTGCAGCTCGGCGGGCCCCCAGGCGTCGGAGGAGAACAGGATCTTGGCGAACGGGGCCAGCTCCAGCGACTCGGCGATCAGGGCGTCGGAGCGGCTGCCGGTGTAGTTGACGCCGAGGCCGACGTCGAAGTAGACGTGCGGGAACACCTGCGCGAGGTAGCCCGCGTTGCGGTGGTAGGGGTAGCAGTGCAGCAGCATGACGTCCACGCCGTGCGGCTCGACCAGCTTGAGCCAGCGGGTGAGCAGCAGCGGGTCGCTCAGCCGTAATTCGACGTCAGGGTCACCGTAGCCGACGTGCAGTTGCAATGGCAGGCCGTGCTCCACGCCTGCCCACAGGGCGAGGCGCAACAGCGCGGGGTCGTCCACCCGCCACTCGCCGCTCGTCCCACCGGCGGCCAGCAGGCGGCCCGCGGCCTCGACGACCTCCCGGTCTCCGGGCGGCTCGGGGTCGAAGGCGAAGCCGTGCCGGTAGGCGATGATGCTCTTCAGCCCCACCGCGCCCGTGACGCGGCGGGCCAGCTCCTCGCGGAAGCGTGCGGGCAGGTCGGCGGCCGAGACCCCGGAGGCGGCGGTCTCCTCCAGCACCCGTTCGAGGCGGACGACCTCGTGTGCGGGGCGTCCCGAGACGGCTGCCATCGCGGCGGGGCCGAGCACGTCGTCGCCCCGGTAGCCGGTCTCCACCAGGTAGCGGCCGATGCCACTCGCGGCCAGCAGCCGCCGGTTGACCTCGGCCGCGCCCAGCTCGGCGCGGCGGGCGAGGTAGTCCTCGGGCGAGGCGTGGGCGGGCAGCCCGAGGACGGGCGCGCACCAGCGGCGGATCGCGAAGCCGATCTGGGAGTCGAACTGGGTCATGTACGCCGGGATCGGCCGGTCCGACTCGGTCACCAGCGTCTCGAACGTGGCCCGGTCGAGGTCGTCGGAGGAGGCTCCGTGCACGTGGTGGTCGACCAGGGGGAGCTCGGCGAGCGCGGCCTCCAGAGTGCTGCTCTCAGTAGACATCCGCGACCTTCCGGCAGAGCTCGTGAGTGGGCAGGTCGGAGACGGTGGCCAGCTCGGCCCGCCGTACCGTGAGGAACGTGTGGAGCAGCTCGTGCGGGAACCAGCCGCGGGCGACCTCGTCGGCCTCCAGTGCGGCGAGCGCCTCCGTCAGGGATCCGGGCAGCGAGGGCTCCCCGGCCAGGTCGGCCTCGGTGCTGGTCTCCGGCCACACCCGGGCGGGCTCGTCGCCGGCCAGCCCGGCGAGTCCTGCCCGTACGAGCACGCCCAGCACGAGCCACGGGTTGGCGGTGGCGTCGGCGGCCCGGTACTCCAGGTGCAGTTGGGCGGCGGGGTCGGCGCCGCCGATCTCGATCGTGGGGGCGATGCGCAGCAGGGCCTCCCGGTTGCGTTCGGCGAGGAAGACGCCGCCGGCGCTCCAGCGGTGCGGGGTGAGCCTGAGGTAGGACGACGGGTTGGGCGCGGTGACGGCGACCACGGCGCCGGCGTGCCGCAGGATGCCGGCGGCGAACCTGGCCGCGGTCGACGACAGTCTGCCGGGGGCGTCGCCGTCGTACATGACCGGGCCGCCGCCGGCCTGCCGGAGCGAGAAGTGCACGTGGACGCCGTTGCCGACGCCGGCGGGGTCCGCGATGGGGACGAAGGTGGCCCGGTGTCCCCGGCGGTGGGCGAGGTCGCGTACCAGCTCGCGCAGCAGGACGGCCCGGTCGGCGGCGGTCAGGCCGGTGGCGGGGCGGAGCGTGATCTCGAACTGGCCGTCGCCGAACTCGGGCAGCCAGCTCTCCGGCTCCAGCCCGGTCGCTTCCAGCAGCGCGACCAGGTCGGTGCCGAACGGCTCGGCGCCGCGTAGCCGCTGGAACGAGAACGGCGGCCAGTCGCCCTGGCCCTTGAGCATGAACTCGTGCTCGAAGGAGGCGTGCACCTCGAGTCCGGCGGTCTCCCTGAGGTCGTCGAGGGCGTCGGCGAGGAATCCGCGCGGGCAGCCGGGCCAGCGGGAGCCGTCGGGGGCGGTCTGGTCGGCGAGGTAGAGCCGGGTGCCGGGCGTCCGGTCGTCGGCCGGCAGGTCGATGCCCGTCGCGGGGTCGGGGATCAGCCGCAGGTCGCCCACCGAGCCGAAGACGTTCTCTTCGGCTAGCTCGCCGAAGCAGTTCAGCGCCAGGTTGGCGGGGACCCAGCCCACACCGGTGCGCAGCGTCTGCTCCAGCTGGGCCGCCGGGGTCGCTCGCCCCCGAACCTGTCCCGCGAGATCACAGGTCGCCACAAAGACGGTCCCCGTCGTCATCGGCACTCTCTCCTCCCAGTCCGGTTCGCACGCTCGCGAACCGGTGGAGCCTAGTGAAACATATGATTCAAATGTCCGGTCAAGGCAGCGGAATGAAATTTATCATGCATGTTACCTACCGTGACCGGAGAGAAATCCCCAGGTCACGGATGCTCCTGCCGCACACCATGGGAAGGTCGCTATGACGGAAAAACCTCCTCCTGGCCGGTTCTCCGGGGCCGTCGTCATGGTCACCGGAGGCGCCCAGGGCATCGGCCGGGGCATCGCCGAGGCGTTCCACGCGGCGGGCGCGACCGTCGTCGTCGCCGACCTCGACGCCGCCCACCCGGCACGGGCGGAGGCGGTGCGACTCGACGTGCGCGACCCGGCGTCCGTGACGGCCGCCTTCGAGCAGATCACCAGCCGGTACGGCGGCCTTGACACGCTGGTCAACTGTGCCGGGATCTACCCGAACACCTCGCTCCTCGACCTGTCCCTCGCCGAGTGGGACGAGGTCTATGCGGTGAACGTCCGCGGCGTGATGCTGACCTCGCAGGCGTTCGCCCGCGCCTCCGGCAGATGGGCGGGCGGCCGGCGGATCGTGAACGTCTCCTCGGGCGCGGCCCGGTCGGCCCGGGTGGGCGCGGCCCACTACTGCTCGTCGAAGGCCGCGGTGGAGATGCTCACCAAGGTGCTGGCGCTGGAGCTGGCGCCGTCGGGGATCACGGTCAACGCCGTGGCGCCGGGCCTGATCGAGGTGCCGGCGACCGCCGCGCTGACCCCCGAGTACGTGGCCACGCTCGTCGCCGGGCAGCCGGTGCATCGCATGGGCACGCCGGCCGAGATCGCCCGAGCTTGCCTCTTCCTGGCCGATCCCGATTCCTCGTTCGTCACAGGGAGTGTTTTCGACGTGGACGGCGGCTTCCTGGCCGGAACGACCCTGCCGCCGAGCTGATCGGCATTTTGCCAGTTCAACGCTGCGACGTTGAACACATTTGAGTAACAGACATTTTACAGACCTACTCTTGGCACCAAGATGCAACGTACGTTTCAATGACGAACGTGACAGAACGTCGCGATACAGGCGTGGAACGCCATCCTCGACACACCTCCTGAGTGCGTTCGCCCCCTCGCCCTCACCGACGCAGAGAGGCTTCACCCGTGGCCCGTTCCCCATTCCGTCGTACCCGGACCCCCCTCCGGGCCGTCAGCGCCATCGCGGTCGTGGGCGCCCTGACGGCGCTCACCGCCTGCTCGTCCTCCACCACGTCCGCCTCCGAAGATGGCGGAGACGGCGGCGCCAAGGAGATCCAGATCGGTCTGCTCGCCCCGCTGACCGGCGGCTCCGCCTCCGACGGCAAGGGCATGCAGCAGGGCGCCGAGCTGGCCGTCAAGCAGCTCAACGAGCGCGGGGGCGTCAACGGCTACACGTTCAAGCTCAAGACCGTGGACGTGCAGGGCCAGTCGAACGACGCGGTCACCAAGGGCGTGCAGACCCTCACGGACGACGAGGCGGTCAAGGCGGTCGTCACCGGCTACGCCTCGACCTCCAACTTCGAGATCGACGAGTTCGCGGCGGCGGAGAAGATCTACCTGCTCGGCGGCAACACCGCGCAGACCCAGGAGATCATCGAGAAGGACCCGGCCAAGTACCCGACCGTGTGGTCCATCACCCCCAACTACGACGCCTACGGCACCGAGCCGGTCGAGTTGGCGGAGGCCTGGGCCGAGCAGGACCTGTGGAAGCCGCGCGACAGGTCGGCCTTCATCGTCCGCTCCGACAACCCCTACAGCGAGAGCATCGCCGACGGCCTGGTCAAGACCTTCAAGGAGAAGGGCTGGAAGATCGCCGGCGAGGAGAAGGTGCCGTTCGGCCCGGTCAACGACTGGGGCACGATCATCGCCAAGATCCGTTCGGCGAACCCCGACTTCATCGTCAACACCGACTACCAGGTCTCCAACGAGGCCAGCTTCATGCAGCAGTTCCTGCAGAACCCCTCCCAGTCGCTGGTCTTCATGCAGTACGGCCCCAACCAGCCGCAGTTCTTCGAGCTGACCAAGGACAAGGCCGAGGGCGTGCTGTTCAACAACCTCGCCGGCCTGGTGCCCGCGGCGGACTTCGCCCCCGCCTCCCAGCTGCAGAAGGACTGGAAGGCCGCGTACGGGACCGAGAACGTCGACCCGCAGGGCGTGATGACGTACGTCGAGCTGATGATCTACGCCGAGGCGCTGCGCCAGGTCGGCGACCCCGACGACGCCCTCGCGATGGGCGCGGCGATCGGCAAGATCGACACCGAGCAGGCGTCCGGCCGGATCGTCTTCGATCAGGCCACCCACCTGGCCAAGCAGGGCGACGACTTCGTGCCGCTGCAGTCCTTCCAGTTCCAGGACCAGAAGCGGGTGCTGATCGCCCCCGAGAAGTACAAGTCGGGCTCCTTCCAGCTCCCGCCGTGGATGAAGAAGTGACGGCGACCGGCACTCTGGCGCTGCCGCCCGGCAAGCGGATGGCGGTGGCCCTGACGTTCGACTTCGACGCCCACTCCCCCTGGATGGGCACCCTCGGCCGGACCTCGCCGTCCTACCTGTCACGCGGCGACTTCGGCGCCGAGCAGGGTGTGCCCCGGCTGCTGGAGCTGCTCGGCGGCCACGGCCTGCCGGCGACCTGGGCCACGCCCGGCCACGACCTGGTGACGTTCCCGCACCGGATCGAGGAGATCCTGGCGGCCGGGCACGAGATCGCGGCGCACGGCTGCTACCACGAGGTCGTCCCCAGCCTGGGCGCCGACGAGGAGCGGCGGCTCATGGAGCTCTCGCTGCGCCAGCACGAGCAGGTCGTCGGCCGCCGGCCGCGCGGCTACCGCTCCCCCGCGTGGGACTTCTCCGAGTCCACGCTGGGCCTGCTGGAGGAGTACGGCTTCGACTGGGACAGCTCGCTGATGGGCCGGGAGTTCGAGCCGTACCGGCCGCGGCCGGTGACGGTCAACTACGAGTCGGCCAGCGAGTTCGGGCCGGAGAGCCGGATCATCGAGATCCCCGTCTCGTGGTATCTCGACGACTGGCCGGCGGTGGAGTACGTCGCAGGGGTCTCGGCACTCGGCTCGCACCGCGACATGGAAGACCGCTGGAACACCATCTTCGGCTACGCCCATGAGCGGGTGCCCGGCGCGGTCTACGTGCTGACCATGCACCCGCAGACCATCGGCAGGGCCCACCACCTGCTCGTGCTGGAGACGCTGATGGAGCGGATGCTGGCGGCGGGCGACGTGTGGTTCGCGACGTTGAGCGAGATCGCCGATGCCTGGCAGGGCTGAGCGAGGTCGTCCCGGCGGCGGGATGGTCACCGCGCCCGATCCTCGGGCCGCCCGCGCCGGAGCGTCGACGCTCCGCGCGGGCGGCAGCGCCGTGGACGCCGCGGTCGCCACCGCCTTCGCCGTCGGCGTGGTCGAGCCGTACATGAGCGGGCTGGGCGGCGGCGCGTGGCTGGTGGTGCGCGAGCCGGGCGCGCCGGTCGCGACCACGGTGAGCGGGCCGATCCGCGCGCCCCGGCTGGCCCACCCGGAGATGTACGACGTGCTCCCGTCCGCGCCCGGCACCGGCCTGTACGGCTGGCCCGCCGTGCGCGGCGACGCGAACATCGTCGGTCCGCTGTCGGTGGGCGTCCCCGGGGCGGTCGCCGCGCTCTGCCGGGCGCACGCCCGGTTCGGCCGGCTGCCGCTCGGCCAGGTGCTCGCCCCGGCGATCGAGCTGGCCGAGGCGGGTCACGAGACCAACTGGTTCGCGTCGTCGGCGATCTGCGGCGAGGCCCGGCTGCTGCGTGACTTCCCCTCCAGCGCCAGGGTGTTCCTGCCCGGCGGCCTGCCGCTGCGCGGCCCGTCGCAGGGGCCAGGCGACCCGCTGATCCAGCCCCGGCTGGCCGAGGTGCTGCGGGAGATCGCCGCCGGTGGCGCGGACGCCTTCTACCGGGGCCGCGCCGCCCGTGCGATCGCCACGACCGTCACCGAGGCCGGCGGCCTGCTGTCGGAGCGGGACCTGGCCGGATACGCGGCGACGGAGGAGGAGGTCTCCCCCGTGGCGATCGGCCCGCTGCGGCTGTTCGGCCCGCTGTCCACCGGCGTGATCTCGGTCGCCGAGGCGCTGCTGCTCGTCGAGGCCGCCCGCGAACGGGGCCTCGATCCAGGGCCGCGGCTGTGGGCCCGGGTGCTGTCGCGCGCGTTCGAGGACCGGCTGCGCGAGGTCACCACGGCCGAGGACGGGCCGGCGCCGTGGGCACGGCTGGCCACCCCCGAGTACGCCGGCCAGGTGCTGGACGGCTGGCTGTCCGGGCGGAACTCCTCCCCGGCGGCGCCCGGCGGTCCCCGCCGGGCCGGCTGCACCTCCCACCTGTCGGCCGTCGACGGCGACGGCATGACGGTGTCGCTCACCCAGACGGTGCTCGACCTGTTCGGCTCCCGCCTGGTGGAGCCGGAGACGGGCATCGTGCTCAACGACGGGATGATGTACTTCGACCCCCGCCCCGGCCGGGTGGCCAGCGTCGCCCCTGGCGCGGCCGGGCTCAGCGCGGTCAGCCCGGTGATCCTGACCGGTCCCGGTGGGGCCGAGGCTACGCTCGGCGCGTCGGGCGGGCGGCGGATCATCTCCGCCGTGGCCCAGATCATCGCCCGCTGGCGCGACGGCGCGGACCTCCAGGACGCGATCTCCGCGCCCCGGGTGCACGCCGAGGGCGATCGGGTCTGGCTGGACCGGCGCGACGCCGGAGCCGCCGCCGACCTGACCGCCGCCGGATTCGGAGTCGCGGTCGTCTCGGAGGAGCCCACCACCTGGCACTTCGCCCGCCCGAACGGCATCGCCCGGCGGGGCGGCGCGGGCTGGGCTCCCGGCGTGGACCGGATGAAGCCGTACGGCGTCGGCATGCCCTTCGACGACCGACCAGACCTACCAGTGGATTGAGGGAGATATCGCTATGGCGAGCACTCTGACGGGGCGGCGTGCCCTGGTCACCGGCGCCGCCGGTGGGATCGGCGCGGCCATCGCCCGCCGGCTGCTCCGGGACGGGGCGCGGGTCATGATCGCCGACATCGACGCCACGGGCGGCGCCCGCACCGCCCGTGAACTCGGCGAGCCGTGCGTGTTCCAGGCGGTGGACGTGGCCAGCGAGGGCACCGTGGTCAACCTGTCGTCGATCTTCGGCGTCACCGGGCTGCCCGCCTTCCCCGCCTACTCGGCGGCCAAGGGCTCCATCGCCAACCTGACCCGCCTGCTCGACACCGAGGCCGCCGCCGAATCGCTGCGGCAGCGGGAGGCGGCGGCCGCCCGGCAGCCGATCGCCCGGCAGTGCTCACCGGACGAGATCGCCGTCGCGGTCGCCTTCCTCGCCTCCCCGGACGCCTCGTTCGTCACCGGAGTGCTGCTCCCGGTGGGCGGCGGCTTCCTCGCCCAGGGCGACTGGCGCGGCCCCGGGCAGGCCGCATGAGCGGCGGCGCGGCGACACTGCTCGCCGCTCAGAACGTCGGCAAGTCGTTCGGCAGCCTCAAGGCCGTCGACGACGTCTCGATGGAGGTGCGCCGCGGCGAGGTGTTCGGCCTCGCGGGCCCCAACGGCGCCGGCAAGAGCACGCTGTTCAACCTGCTCACCGGCATCCCCATCCGGCCGGACACCGGCAAGGTGCTCTTCGACGGCCAGGAGGTCCAGCACCGCTCGCCCCGCTGGATCGCCAAGGCCGGGCTCAAGCGCACCTTCCAGACCGAGGCCGTCTTCGAGTCGCTGAGCGTCATGGAGAACGTCCGCGTCGGCCACGCCTACGGCGGCGCCGGCCGGGCCGTGCGCTGGGACGCCGCCCGCTGCCGCGAGGCGCTGGACGTCGTGGAGCTGGGCGGCGACCTCGACCGCCCGGCCGACGGGCTGTCGCTGATCGACCGTAAACGCCTGATGATCGCCTGCGCGCTGGTCAGTGGGCCGTCGTTGCTGCTGCTCGACGAGCCCGCCGCCGGCCTCGACCCGGCCGACCAGGACGCGCTGATCCGGCTGCTGTCCCGCATTCACGGGTCCGGCGTCACCATGGTGATCATCGAGCATGTGCTGTCGGTGCTGGAGGCGCTGGCCGGCCGGATGGCGGTGCTGGACAGCGGCCGGATCATCGTGACCGGCGGTCCGGCCGAGGTCCTGTCGGACCCGCGGGTCGTCGAGGCCTATCTGGGACCGGGAGCCGCATGATGAGCGATCTGCTGACCGATCTGCTGACCGTGAAGGACCTGACCGCCGGCTACGGCCAGGCCGGAGTGCTGCGCGGCATCTCGATGAGCGTCGCGGAGAACGAGGCGGTCGGGCTGCTGGGACCCAACGGCCACGGCAAGACCACCCTGCTGCGCTGCGTCTCGGGCGTGCACCGGCCCTCGTCGGGCACGATCGCGTTCGCCTGCCGCGACACCCGGGGCCGGTCGCCGCGCGACCTGGTCAGGCGCGGCCTCGTGCACGTGCCGCAGGGCTCGCGGCTGTTCCCGCAGCTCAGCGTGGAGGAGGCGCTCCGGCTCTCGGCCGCTTCCAGCGGGCACGCCCGGGACTGGCGCGACGGCATCGACCAGGTGTTCTCCGTCTTCCCCCGGCTCAAGGAGCGCCGCAGGCAGCTCACCGGCACCCTCAGCGGCGGCGAACGCCAGATGGCCAGCCTCGGCATGGGCCTGATGGCCCGGCCCACGCTGCTCATCCTCGACGAGCCCACGCTGGGCCTGTCACCCAAGGTCAAGCACGAGCTGAGCGAGTGCATCGTCCGCGTCCGCGCGGAGGTGTCGTCGATCATCCTGGTCGACGGCGACATGGAGTTGGTGCTCACCCTGACCGACCGCTACCACGTCGTCCTGCACGGCGACGTGGTCCACAGCGACGTGTCGGACAGCACCCGGAGCCGCGACGAGATGATGTCGCTCTTTCTGGGAGGGGCCGCTGATGGGCGGCATTAGCGTCATCCTGACGAGCACGCTCGTCCTCGGCGGTCTCTACCTGCTCATGGCGGCGGGCCTGACCCTGATCTGGGCCAACCTGCGGGTCTTCAACTTCGGGCACGGCGCGCTGCTCATGTTCGGCGCCTACCTGACCTGGACGGTGCTGGAGGCGACCGGGCTGCCGCTCGTGGTGTCGCTGATCTGCGCGGTCGTCGTGATGGCGCTGATCGGCGCCGTCTACGAGTTCCTGCTGGTCAGCCCGTTCATCAGGCGGCCCAACGGCGACATGCTGGTGATGGTGGCCACGCTCGCGGCGACCATGCTGCTGCAGAGCGGCGCCCAGCTGATCTGGGGTCCGGAGATCAAGCAGCTCCCGCAGTTCGGGCAGGCCCGGGTGGAGATCGCGGGAGCCGTCGTCCAGGGCACCCAGCTCGTCACCATCGTGCTGGCCCCGCTGCTGGTGGGCCTGCTCGCGCTGGTGCTCAAACGCTCCGGCATCGGGCTGACCGTCCGGGCGCTGGAGCAGAACCGCGAGCACGCGCAACTGCTCGGCATCGCGCCGCGACGGGTGTACCTGTTCGTGGTCATGGCCGCCGTCGCCCTGGCCACCGTGGCGGGCGCCCTGCTCGGCAGCATGCAGTTCATCTCCCCGGGGATGGGCAGCGACCCGCTGCTGCGGGCGTTCGTGGTGCTCGCGTTCGGCGGCGCCGGCAGCCTGGCCGGCACCATCGCGGGCGCGTACGCGATCGGCCTGCTGGAGGCCGTCACCACCTACTACTTCGGGCTGTCCTGGAGCCCCGTCCTGGTCTTCCTGGCGATGATCGTCATCATGCTGGTCAAGCCGGAGGGGCTGCTGCACACGCGGGTGAGGAGCGCGTGAACGTCATGCCGAAACTACGCGGCCTGCTCGGCTGGCCGGCCTACGCGATCGTCCTGGTGGCCCTGCCGCTGGTCTTCACCGACCCGCACAGCCGGCTGCTGCTCATCCTCATCACCATGTACGGCGTCCTTGCGCTGAGCTGGAACCTCACCCTGGGCTTCGCCGGCATCTTCAACTTCGCCCAGATCGGCTTCTTCGGCATCGGCGCCTACACCACGGCCATCCTGGTCACCCGCGCCGGCGTCGACCCGTGGCTGGCCATGGGCGTCTCCGGGGTGTCGGCGATGCTGGCCTCGCTGGTGGCATTCCTGCCGGTGCTGCGGCTGCGCGGCATCTACGTCGGCCTGGCCACGTACGTGTTCTCCCAGCTCTGCATCTATCTGGTGCTCGGCCAGGCCGGGCTGACCGGCGGCTCCAACGGCATCGTCGGCATCCCCCGGCTCAGCCTGGGCGAGTTCAACCTGCGGGCCGACGGCCGGATCGGCTACTACTTCCTCGGCGCGGCGCTGCTGTTCGCCGTCACCGTGCTGGTGCGTACCCTGACCCGCTCGACCCTCGGCATGTCGCTGGTCGCCCTGCGGGACAACGAGCCGCTGGCCACCAGCCGGGGCGTCTCCCGGGTCCGGCAGCACCTGATCGTCTTCATGATCGGCGCGGGGGTGGCCGGGGTGGCCGGCAGCTTCAACGCCTACCTCAACGGCGTCGTCAGCACCGACATCTTCGGCTTCGGCCAGCTCACTCTGCTGCTCAGCATGATCTTCCTGGGCGGCAGCGGCAGCGTCTACGGGCCGATCGCGGGCGCGGTGGTCGTCACCCTGGTCTCCGACGCCCTCCAGGACGCGGGCGCCTGGCGCGACATCGTGGTCGCCTCGCTGATCCTCGTGGTGTTGTGGCTCGCGCCCAAGGGCCTGGCCGGCATCGCCCGCTCCCTCTTCGACGCGGCGCGCCACCGGCTCCGCAAACCCGTGACCACCAGTTCCACCACTGTGAAGGAGACGTCATGACCGCACAGGACAGCGCCCGCGACGTGACCCGCGAGGTCGACCGGCTCGCCGAACGCCTGGTCTCCAGCCTGACCGACGCGATCGCCGTACCCAGTGTCAACCCGAAGTACCCCGGCCAGGAGTACGGCAAGGTCGTCGGGGCGGAGGGGGACGTCAGCGCGCTGCTGGCCGACCTCTACACCGAGGCGGGGGCCGATGTCACCAAGGTGACGGTGGAGAAGGGCCGCGACAACGCGTGCGGCGTCATCACCGGCGCCGGTGGCGGACGGTCGCTGCTGCTCAACGGGCACGTCGACGTCGTGCCCGCGGGCCGGCTCGACAAGTGGCGCGGCGACCCGTTCCGGGCCGTGGTCACCGACGACACCGTGATCGGGCGCGGCGCGACCGACATGAAGGGCGGCCTGGTCGCCGCCGCCTACGCCGCCGTGGCCCTGCGCCGCGCCGGTGTGCGCCTGGCCGGTGACCTCGTGCTGCAGGCCGTCGTCGGCGAGGAGGTCGGCGACCACGAGGCGGGCACCACCGCGGTGCTGGAGGCCGGGTTCGGCGCGGACGCCGCCATCGTCTGCGAGCCGTCCGGGCAGGCGGGCACCCTGCCCGCGTCGGTGCCGGTGACTCCCGGCCTGCTCTGGTTCAGCATCTCCATGGAGGGCAAGACCGCCCACTCCGGGCTGCGCGGCATGACCGTGCACCCGACGCTGGAGGGCGACGCGCTCGGGGTCAACACCGTCGACAAGTTCTGGATCGTCTACCAGGCGCTGCGCTCCCTGGAGGACGAGTGGGCCCGGCACTACCGGCACCCGCTCTTCCCGCCCGGCTACTTCAACCTGCTGCCCGGCGTGCTCCAGGCCAACCCGTCGGGCATCTACGTGCCGTTCTTCCTGGCCGACGAGCTGACCGTCGAGTACTGCGTCTACCACCACCCCGACCGGACCAACGAGGAGGTCATCGCCGAGATCGAGGGCCGCGTGGCCGACGCCTGCAAGTCCGACCCGTGGCTGCGCGAGCACCCGCCGGTCTTCGAGTGGAAGCTGCTGTGGGCGCCGTACTCACTGCCCGACGACGCGCCGCTGGGCGCCGTGGTGGCCGGCGCACACGCCGCCGCCGCCGACGGCCGGCCGCCGCTGTCGACGGGCTTCATGGGCGTCTGCGACCTGACCTGGATGGACCGCAAGGGCCTGGCCGGGCTGGTGTACGGTCCCGGCGTCGGTTACACGGCTCACGCGGAGAACGAGTACGTCGAGATCGCCCAGCTCGTCCAGGCCGCGAAGACGTACGCGCTAGCCGCGATCGAGTGGTGCGGGCTCGCCGAGCCCGCTGACGGCCGCTGACGGCCGCTCACCGACATCCACCGTTCCGCCACGCCACGGCGTGAGCAGGCCGCCGCTGACCAGCGTTCTCTTTCCCGGCGCGTCGTGGCATGATCCATACCCGGTGACGCGCCACTCGAGTCACCGACCATCCAGAAGGAGACCAAGTGTCCCCCCCGACCGAACCCCGCACAGTCGCGGCACAACTGCGCGACGTGCTGCCGCAACTGCCGCGTGCGGAGCAGCGGGTGGCCCGCGCTCTCCTGGCGGGCTACCCGACCGCGGGGCTGGAGCCGCTGGCGATCGTCGCCCGCCAGGCACAGACCAGCCCGGCTACCGTGCTACGGCTGGCCTACCGGCTCGGTTTCGACGGCTACCCCGAGCTTCAACAGGCGCTCAAGCGCGAGACCCAGCAGCGCTACTCCTCTCCCCTGGCCCAGTACGACTCCGCCGGAGCGGGCGACGAGGTGGACCCGGACGGCGTGCTCGGCCGGTCCCGCCAGGTGCTGTTGAAAGCCACGGCCATGACCTTCGACCAGGTTCCCGAAGGCGAGCTGACCAGGGCGGCCGAACTGCTGGCCGACCCGAGCCGCCGCATCTCGGCGGCCGGCGGCCGATTCAGCACGATCCTGGCCCACTACCTCGTGGCGCACCTGCAGCAGCTGCGGTCCGGCACGGCCTACATCGCCGGGTCCACGGCCGACCATGCCGCCCACCTGCTCGACCTGGGCCGACGGGATGTACTGGTGCTCTTCGACTACCGGCGCTACCAGCGCGAGACCGTTGCCTTCGCGAACGCCGCCGCAGCCCGCAACGTCAAGATCGTGCTGCTGACCGACCCGTGGCTGTCGCCGGTCTCAGCCGTGGCGGACGTCGTGCTGCCCGCCCAGGTCACTTCACCCTCGCCGTTCGACTCGTTGACCCCGGCGGTCGCACTGCTCGAAACCCTGATCGCGGCCGTCGTCGACGCCCTGGGCGAGGCCGGGCGGACTCGGGTGGCCCAGTACGACCAGATGGCCGACGACGTCCTGCGTGAGGACGACCGCCCCGCCATCACCCACCCCCCGGGCAAACCTCGCTGACTTCCGGCTATCGCAGGGTGCTTGATCTGCGGAGTTTGACCTCCGCTCCGTCTCAAAAGGGCAGAGATTCCCGCCTACCGCGTGGTCTTCGGGTGGGTTCGGCACCGACCCTCGACAAGCCGGACGCGTCGCCGACCGCATCGAGGCGGGCATGGTCTTCGTCAACGGCGTCCTGGCCGAAAGCGCGGAACTGCCTTCGGCGGGGTCAAACGCTCCGGCTTCGGCCGCGAACTCGGCCGCCCCGGCATCAAGGAGTTCGTCAACAAGAAGCTGATCCGCACCTTGGCGCCCTGAACCAGGAGGTGCAGGAGGTGGGCACGGTGAGCGCAGCCCGTCGATGGAGACCGGCGCCAGTTCTCCTGGCGCGTGGATGGCGCGCGTGCGCTACCGGCGATCGCATGCCCTGCCTCGTGCACTCGGCCCGTACGGTGCGCACTCACCGCTCGGCACAGCAGTCGGCGCCGCGGCGTGATGGTGGTGTCTTCACCACCGTCACGCCCTCGACGGCGAAGAGCTCGTCGAACACCTTGGTGAACTCGGCATCTCGGTCGCGGATGAGGAAGCGGAACGAGCCGATCCGGGTGCCCTCGGCTCAGCCGTGCAGGGTGGGCCGGTAGATGAGCTCTTGGGTGTGGTCGTCAAGCGTCCGGCTTTCCATCAGCTCGAGGTCGAAGTCGGCCGCGCCCTGGAAGATCGGCTCTACTCCGGTCTGACCGGAGATCACTGGGAAGACCGTCAGCTGGACGAGGTCGACCAGGCCGGCGGCCATCAGTGCCCGGTTCATCGACAGGCTGCCGTGTGAGCGCAACGGCACCGCGGACTCCTTCTTGAGCCGGGCGACGACGTCGACGGCGTCACCGCCCGCCAAGGTCGCGTTGGGCCAGGTGGGGGGTCCTTCGAGTGTCGTGGACACCACCGTTGTCGGCATGTTCCTCAGACGGGTGTTCACCGGGTCACTTACCTTGGACTCCTCGGTGCTCGGGCCTAGCACCTGGACGAATTGCCGGAAGGTGTTGGCCCCGAGGACCATCCGCTGCTCCTCGCTGTACAGGGCGAGGCGGCGGTCGAGGAAATCGGGACCTTGCTTGCCCCAGTAGCCGCCCCAGTCGCCGCTGCTGTTGTAGGAGCCGAAGCCGTCGAGGGTGGAGTAGACGTCCCAGGTGTAGGTAACGGTCATGATGCTCTCCTTGTGTGCGGTTGATCGGATGTGATTGTGGTGGTCAGGCCGATCACGTGATCCTCAGGGTCGGTGAACCGGCCCACCTCGACGTTGGTTCCCGGCACGATGTCCGGGCCGGACAACCGGCGGCCACCCAACTCTTCGGCCCTGTCCAGAGCCGTACCGACATCGGGCACCTCGACATAGATGGTGACGTGCCGGCTGTCACCGCCGTCACCGGAGCCGATGCCGCCGGTGATCCCGTCCGGCCCGCTCGGCTGGGAGCGCTCATGGCTCGGGGGTGGCCGGTGTGGCCGATCTGGCTTCGGGCAGCGGGCCGACGTCCGTTGTCGTGTCGTCGCCGTAGGAGTTCCGCACGTGTTTGAACGCCTGCACAGCGAGGAGGGCCAGGCCGACGTAGAGGACGGCGCTGACGATGCCCGCCACGTGCACGCCGGAGGTGAAGGCGTCGCGGGCTGCGGCCAGCAGGTCGCCGCTCTGCTCTGCGGGCAGCTGACCGGCCGCGGCGACCGCCCGGTCGATGCTTTCCCGGGCGGCGTCCGCCGCATCAGGAGGTGTCGTGCCGAGACCGCCCTCCACGTTGCGCCGGTACACCGCGGCCCCGAGTGTTGCGAGCGTGGCGATGCCGAACCCGATCCCGAATTCGGCGGACGTCTGGACGATCGACGCCCCCGAACCGGCCTTGTCCGGCGGCACGGCGCCCATGGCGAGGTGGTTGCAGAGCGCAGCCAGCGGAGCGGTGCCGAGCATGACGACACACATCGCGATGAAGATCGTCATCGGGCCGGACGTCGAGTCGGCCAGCGTGAAGATGATGTAGCCGGCACCCGCGACGATCAGTCCACCCGCGATCAAGTACGCCGGACGGATGTGGTTCGCCACCGCAGGAGTGGCCAGATTGCCGATGATCATCAGCACGTTGGGCACCAGCAGGAGCAAGCCGGCCGCCAGCGGGGTGAGACCGGCGACGTTCTGCAAGTACTGCGTGACGAGCAAGAGGGTGCCGCCACCCACGACGGCGGTGACGAACATCAAGGTCAGAGCGGAGCTGAACGTGCGGTTACCGAACATGCGCAGATCGAGCAGCGGGTGCTCCAGGCGCCGCTGCCGCTGGACGAACACCAGCCCTACCGCGATGCCGGACGCCAGTGCACCGGCGGGGAACCACTCCCAGCCGTTGCGAGCAAGCTCCTTGAGCCCGTAGACGAACGGAAGGATCGCTGCGAGGGACAGCACGACGCTGACCGGGTCGAGCCTGCCCGCCCGTAGTGCCTTCTGTTCGGGGAGCAGGAAGCGGCCGAACGCCAGCAGCACCACGATCCCCGGCACGGACACCAAGAAGACCGAACCCCACCAGAAGTACTCCAGCAGGATGCCACCGACGAGCGGGCCGAGCGTCGCCCCGCCCATGAAACAGGCCAGATAGACGGCCAGGGCGCGGCGGCTTTGCCGCGGGTCGGTGAACATGCCGGTGATCAGGGCCAGCACCGACGGCGTCACCGCGGCACCTGCCACGCCGAGCAACGCACGGCTGGCGATGAGCATCTCCGGGCTGGTGGAGAACGCCGCCGCCACCGAGGCGATGCCGAACACCGCGGCGCCGATGAACAACAGCTTCCTCCGGCCGATCCGGTCACCGATGGTGCCCATGGTGACCAGCGAACCCGCGATCAGGAGGCCGTAGATGTCCACGATCCACAACTGCTGGATGCCGCTGGGTGCGAGGTCGGCGGTGAGGCGTGGTACAGCCAGGTACAGCACAGAGAAGTCCATCGTCACGAGGAACGTGGGCACGCTGAGCACGGCAAGCCCAGCCCATTCCCGCCACCCGGCTCCGGGTCCCGCATTCCCAGTAGTCACGATCTACTCCAGTCAGTGGTGCCTGGCCCTGGTCCACCAATCCGCCGGTGGTGTCTCGACGCTAGGGCGGTCGACCGGTACCCGAATCCGTATCGGTATCAGTGATCGCACGGCGAGTACGGCGGTAGTCTGGCCGTCATGCTTCGCGGCCGGCAGGTTGAGTGTGCTGCCATCGACACCCTGCTCGAGCAGGTCCGGCGCGGGGTGAGTGGTGTGCTGCTGGTGCGCGGGGAGCCCGGGATCGGGAAGACCGCCCTGCTGGAGTACGCCCTCGGCGCAGTGGACGAGGACGTCCGCGTACTGCAGTGCATGGGTTATGAGTCGGAGAGCCAGGTGCCGTTCGCCGGGCTGCACCAGGCGCTCCGCCCGGTCCTTGACCATCTCCCGGCGCTGGCCGAACCGCAGCGCCGGGCATTGTCCGGTGCGTTCGGGCTCGGGGAGGCTGCGCGAGACCGGTTCATGATCGGCGCGGCGGTGTTGTCGCTGCTGGCCGAAGCATCCGAAGTGTCACCGCTGCTGGTTCTGATCGACGACGCGCACTGGCTGGACCGGGCATCGCTGGATGCGTGGATGTTCGCCGCGCGCAGGCTGGGGCGCGAGGCCGTCGGCGTACTGATCGCCACCCGGGACGAGCCCGGCGCGCCGGATGGGACCGGACTCCCGGAGATCACACTCGCCGGGCTTCCGGCAGACGAAGCCGCGCTGCTGCTCGATGATCTCGGTTTCACAGGCGTCGCCCTGACCGAGTTGGTCGCATCGACCGAAGGCAACCCCTTGGCGCTGCATGAACTTGCAACCGCGGGCCCGATGTCGTATGAAGGCCCGGTACGGCTGACCGATCGCCTGTTGCAGGCGTTCGGTCGCCAGATCAGGGCACTCCCGCCCAGTACGCGCAGGTTCCTGACGCTCGTAGCGGCCGACGACACCGGTGATCTCGCAACCATTCACCGGGCGGCTCCGGCGGTCGATACATCGCTCGCCGATCTGACTGCGGCAGAATCAGCCGGACTGGTTCGAGTGGCACAGGGCGCGCTGATCTTCCGGCACCCGCTGCTGCGGTCTGCCGCGTATCACGGTGCGGCACTGGCCGATCGGCTGGATTCCCATCGCGCCCTGGCCGCGGCCACCGGCAACGAATATCGGCGCGTCTGGCATCTGGCTGCGGCGACGATCGGACGCGACGACGCCATCGCCGACGCGCTGGAGCAGGCGGGCAGGCGTGCGGCGGCTCGGGGTGCCCACGGTGCGGCATCGTCGGCCTTCGGGAGGGCAGCTGAGCTTTCGACCGAGGCGGGCGATGCGGTACGCCGCATGACCGACGCAGCCGAAGCGGCTGTCGATGCGGGCAGGATCGAATGGGCCAGGGTGACGGCGCTGCAGACCCTTCCGACGGCCGGCGGCCCGTTGCAGCACGCACGGTTACTCGAGGTTGCCGGTCGGGCCGAATTCGCGGCCCGTGACCTTCAGGAGGCCTATGGCCATCTCCTGGCGGCCAGCGACGCGATGGCGGCAGGTGACGGCGAGCGTGCGTTCTGGCTGGGGCTGACCGCTGTGCACACCGTCTGGTCGATGCCCACCGATCCGGAGAAGCTCGTCACCGCTGTCGATCACCTTGCTTCGTTGGCGCCCGCGGGCACGTCACTGGATGCTGTTGCGTGGCTTGCGAAATGGGCTGCGGTGGCGGCCCTCGTGGCGGACCCGCGCGACTACCCCGAACTGGATCCGCTGCTCCTCCGCGCAGCCTGCGTCGCCAGGGAACGTGGACCCGAGGCCCTGGCCGAGGTGATGAGCTTCGCGGTAATGCTGAATCGGGACAGAACATCGGCGGAGATCGCCGCCGAGCTCATCCAGGGTGCCCGCGAGCGGGGCGCGGTCGCGGTGCTCCCATCGGCGCTCGCCCAACTCTGCCTGAGCCAGGTCTTTCTGGGTCGGCACCGGGATGCGCTGATCAGCGGCACCGAAGCGGTCACGCTGGGCCGTGACACCGGTCAACAGCTCTGGTCTGTGTACGCGAGCTCCGCGTTGGCTTACCTGGCGGCGATCGAAGGTGATGAGACGCGTTGCCTCGCGATGGCGGGCACCGACGCGGGTTCGCTGGGTGACGAGCGGGCGACCGGCACCCAGGCCCGCGCGGCCCTCGGCCTGCTCTACCTGGGACTTGGCCGGATCGCTGAGGCGTACGAACGTCTCGCCAGCGTGCAACGGGGACCAACCCGGCACCTGTCCACCGTCCAACGCAGCGTGCCCGACCTTGTTGAAGCCGCCGTCCGAATCGGCCGTGCCGAGGATGCGGCCGAGGCGATGCGGCGCTGCGAAACCTGGGCAGCGGTCATGGGCGAGCCGTGGACCGACGCCTTGGTGTTGCGGTGCCGGGCCCTGCTTGCGACTGACGCTTCGGCGGAGGATCTGTACGTTCAAGCACTTGCATGTCACTCGGTCGACGAACGGCCCTTCGATCGCGCCCGGACCACCCTGCTATACGGCGAATGGCTACGCCGCGCCCGTCGCAAGACCCAGGCCCGCGAGCACCTGGACGTCGCACGCCATCTGTTCGACCAGTTGGGCGCCCGGCCCTGGGTAGAGCGTGCAACGGGTGAACTGGCCGCGATCGACGGCTCGAGCCAGCAACGTACGACGCCGGCCGAGGCGAGCCGACTGACACCGCAGGAACTGCAGATCGCCGAACTCGCCGCAACCGGCCTGTCCAATCGCGACATCGCGGCACAACTCTTCCTCAGCCCGCGCACCGTCGAGTACCACCTGTACAAGGTCTATCCGAAACTTGACATCCGATCCCGTGCTGAGCTCAGCAAGGTGCTTCATTGAGCAACCACCGTTCGGGATGCACGATGAGATGGCACTGCACCTGCCGAGAATTCCATCCATGCAGGTCAAGCGGCATTTGAGTACCCGTGGAGGACTCCGCCGAGCGGTCTCGTCGGCGTATGTTCAGGTCGGTGATTCGTTGGGGGTCCGTGATCGTTTCCGGGACGGTGCGCAGCGGGGCGTCTTGGTTCAGGGCTTGGTGGGCTCGGTGCTGGTTGTAGAACCGTTCGTACTCGCGTAGGGCGTGTCACAAAGTGGCGTTCGTTCCGGGCCAGGCAGCGGTCGAGGAGTTCGTGGCGGCAGGACTGCACCCAGCGTTCCATGATGGAGTTCATCCGCGGCATCCGAATCCCGGTCAGCACGGTCTGGATGCCGGCTTCGGTGAGGCACAAGGCGCTCCACCCAGGCGAATTCCTCGCCGATGCCACTCCCGCTCGCAGCGGCGCAACCGTCATACCGAACTCCACGGCCGCCGGTTTGATCTTCGTTTCTTCGCAGAAAGAAAGATCGGCGATGGCCGTTCCCATGTCACGACGGCGAGCCGCTCCGCCACTCAATCGTGATCAACCAGGACGCGGATGTCCTGCGACAGGGAACCTTGGGCTTGTGTCATCGAAGCTTGAGCGACTCGGGAGGCCGGGCGTTTGGCTCCGCGCTACGCCGGGAATGGCTGCTCACCTCACGGGGATGCCTCACCGGGAGATCGGGATCAGCCGGACTCCGCGAGCAGATGTACGACACCGGCCGGATTCTTAATCCAGTGGGTTCTGGAATCGAGGTTCTCCAGGGGCTCCACCTCGTCACACGGGTGGATACCGATGCCGGCCAGTTTGCTCGTCGCCGCGTCCAGGTCATCGGTGTGGAGCTGCAGCCACAGGTCGGGCTGGCTGTAGTTGTCGACGCAGTCGAGCCACAGCGTAGTGGGACCGAACCGCACCGAATGAGTTCTCGAGACGGTCGGAGCGTAGGAGACGTCGTCCTCCTTGACGTCGAAGCCCAGAGTGTCGCGGTAGAAGGCCACGGTGGCCTCGTACTGTGCCTTGGGGATCTTCATGGCGATGTTCAGGCCGGCCGTGAACTCAGGCTTGCTCATGGTTGCGCGACTCCTTGGTTCGTGTCGGTGGCGTCGATGTCAGTGGCGTCCAGTGCATGTTCCAGCGCGGCCAGCCGGTCATCCCACCTGTTGGCGAGCCTGGCCAGCCAAACCTGGGCCGTGCGGATAGCGGCTGGCTCCAGCCGGTAGGGGTGGCGGCGGCCGACCGGTTCGCCGGTGCTGATCAGGCCTGCTTCGGCGAGCTGGCCGAGGTGCTTGGCGACCGCCTGGCGGCTGACCGGCAACCGCCGCGCCAGATCAGTGACGGTTGCGGGACCCCCGCGGGCGAGCTCCTCCAGCAGGGCCCGCCGTGTCGGATCGGTGAGCGCCGCGAACACCGCAACGGCCTGCCCTTCTGAATCAGGCGGCCGCATCGAGGTAGGTCTCCAGGTCGACGAGCTCCGTGTCCCATCCCTGACTGTTTGCCTTGTGGGCGGAGCGGGCCATGTCGTCGGCGGCTTGGGCGAATCCGCTCTCCACGAGGCGCAGCCGCGTGCCGTCCGGTACCGGCTCCAGGGTGAAGTCCACCAGCGTCTGGGGTGCGTCATCCGCCGGCAGGCCCTCGATTCCCCACCTGAACGCGAAACGGTGTGGCGGGTCGACCACCGCGATCGTGGCGACGGATTCCTCACCGAGGTCGTCCCAACGGAAGAACGCTCGCCCGCCGGGCCGCAGATCTATCTCCGCTACCGAGCCGAACCACCGCGAGAGCCCTTCCGCGGTGGTCAGCGCGGCCCACACCCGCTCGATGGGGTGCCGCAGCACCGCCACACGTTCGATCGCGTCCGAAACCATGCCCCACCCTCCTTCGCAACCTGTAGGTTGCCATTGATTGGCAACCTACAGGTTGCAATCGCCGCCCGCAAGCCGCCGGCTCGAAGGGCGACTTACTACGCACCCGCAAATGCGGTACTGAGCTTCCCCTCTTAACGTGGAGACCGAGCCGGGAGAGGTTTGGTCGTGGCAGCAGTCACGCGGCGGCGCTTTGGTCCGGAGTTCCGGGTGGGCGCGGTGCGTATCGTCAAGGAGACCGGCAAGCCTGTGGCCCAGGTGGCGCGGGATCTGGGGATCAGCCCGTACACGCTGCACATTTGGGTGCAGATGGACCGGCTGGACGAGCAGTGCAACGGCAACGGGAGCGGAACGCTGGAGGAGTCGGAGCGGGAGGAACTGGCCCGGCTGCGGCGGGAGAAGGCCGCGCTGGTCAAGCAGCACACCGCGGAGAAGGCGGCGTGGCAGAAGGAACGCGGCGACGACGCGCCGACCGCTCGCCAGCGCAGGCGCGCTGACCTGGATGCGGAGATCACCCGCCTGTTCGAGGCCTCGGGCGGCACCTACGGCTCGCCGCGCATCACCCGTGACCTGCATGAGGCGGGCTGGCGAGTGACGGAGATCGACACCGACCAAGGCAAGCTGTATCTGGCCACGGTCGAGGACCTGTTCTCGCGCCGGCTGCTCGGCTACGCCACGTCTGAGCACCACGATGCCGCGCTGACCTGCGCCTCGCTGCAGGTCATCATTCCGCACTTGCCTCCCTGTCCTGATGGTCGGAACTCGCGCACGCCACGGCGAAGCCCTCACAGGGGAATGACGTGGGCGGATGTAATTTTCGGCAGGTGCAGATCGGCCGAATCCGCTACTCAACCCCCGGCAGCCATGAGCGCAGCCACTGGGCGACCGTGCAGAATCCGGTCATGGGCGCCGCCTCCGGCGACTGAGCGAGATCACGGGCGGCCTGCTGCGCCACTTCAGCCGTGGGGAAGCCGCCACGGCGGAGTGATCCAAGGTCGACGATCCGACAGTGATCCATCAGCGGAATTGCCGGGCCTCGCGCTACTCCGGTAGTTCCAGCGAACCCGGACCAGCGCGCAGCGCATCTCCAAGACCCTGAGGAGCGTTGCATGAGGCGTGCTGCAGGGCAGCGAGTAGCGCGGTGGGCTCCTTGAACAGCGCTGGATTACGCTCCAGATGCGCGAGCTCCTTTTGGGTGAGTTCCCGCACCACAAGGGCACCTTCCACCTTCAGGAGCAAAATCGAGCCGATCATGATGGCCGCGTTGCCCTGCTCTGGGAGCGCCTGGATGAGATTGCTGACAGCGGCAGCCTTCTTCTCGTCGACTTCGGCCTGCGCCAGATGCAGGCCGTGTAGCTCGACAGCTCGCCTGACCTCACTCCCGATCTCCTGTGCGATCTGTGTGTTCGCCAGTTCCTTGCCGCGCAGGAACAACTTCCTGAACCAGGAGCCGCGGATAGCCGGTTCCCAGTCCACAGCCTCCGCCTCAAAGGCAGCAGCGAGTTCCCTGACAGCTTGCTCGACCCGCGAACTGCCGCTTGCATCATCGAGGTAGATGGTCACTGGTGCGAGCGTCGTTGAGGCTGCCCTGGCATGCTTGAGGTGATCATGAATTGCCAGGCCGATCGCGGCCGTCAGCACGCTGTCGACGGGGACTGGACCAGGCCAGGCGATCTCACTTTGCACACGAGGGGCACCAAGGACCCCTGGAGGAAGGACCTCGTCCGCCTCGTGACGTTGCCCCACAAGGTCACCCACCGCTTGAGCCACCAGTGTCGGGCTTGCGTCGCCGTCGAGGACAATCTCCCCGCCTTCGGTAATCAGATGGAATGCCATCTGAGGTCGCTCACCTAGCCAGGTAACGAGCACAAGCATGAAGTTGCTCACGTCGTCTGCGGAAGCGAACTCTGCCCGAAGACGTCTCCTGCCAGGGAGTATCCGCACGCTCTCGACGCTTCTCATGAGCAAGCTACGAAAAGCCCGATAGTCCTGCTGGCTACCGCCGGTTGTCACAATCACCAATCTGGCCATTTACTTGCCCTCTCCCTCGCCGATTGCCTCCCATAACATGACATGGTGTGCCTCGAAAACTGAGTCATCGAATATCGGCTTCGTAACAGTGCAGGCATGCCGCTGTCTCTCGAATTGCTCACCGGCCGACGCAGGCCGCGTGCGCACGGGCGAGGGCGTTCTTGTCGACGGCCGACATGAGGTTCTCGGGGCGCATCGCCGTCGCCGCCTAGGCAGCGCATGGTGCCTCGCCCGCCAGCGGTCCGAGAGGCGGACGGGGGGCGAAGCCGGCGGCCGGATGAGGATGACCATCCCGCCGACACTGAGGATACCGACGACATGGTCGCGATGACGATCACGGTGACAGCCGCCATGACCGCGGTTCTCACCGCGTGGACCAGTCTCGACAACGGCCGCAAGCCAAGGCCGGTCGGCGTGACCCCACCGCGGCCGACCACCGAACTGACGCAGCACCTGATTCTCGTGGCGGAGCATCAACCGCTCAACATCCTTGGACAGATCAGCGCGGACCAGCACCGCCAGCAGACCGAACAAGCACCGCGCCGACCGGAAGACCAGCGACAACAACACCCCGCGACAGTCGCAGCCGCCGCCCTGATCACGCAGCAGAACCCGAGTACAGAGCACGAAACCGTATTTCCGAGCGGGACAGGGCGGTGGATGTGCAGGCGCGACAAACAACGTGGCCCGTCACGGGCGTCGAGGCCGGATGGCTACGCCGCCGTCGTGCGGATCAGGCGGATGCCGTACAGAACTATCCAGACCACCCAGATCAGCCAGCCGGTGAGGCCGATGAGCCCGAGCGGGCTCTCCTCCTTGATGACCAGGAAGGCGAGGCTGGCCGAGGTGAATTGGAGTGCGGCGGCCAGGAAGCCCAGCCCGCCGTGCCAGGGCCGGATGAACTGTGCGCGTAGGCCGGCCACGGAGAGGCCGACGAGGGCGGTTGCCAGGAACGTGCCGTTGAGGGTGAGCAGCGCGTCATGTAACGCCCAGAGTCCGGTGGTGGCGGTGGTGTCGTGCGGAGCCGTCCTGGCCAGCGCGAGGCGAGCGGTGATGACGCCGGTGAAGGTGATGTTCTGCATGATCAGGCCGGCGAAGCCGACCAGCGACCAGGCCTCACCGCGCTTGCGCTCAGATGTCCACAGCGCGGCGACCGCGCCCGCACCGAACAGGGTCGCCAGCACCCAGGCGGCGGGGAGGAACCCAGACACAAGACCGACCAAGTCGCCGTGCTCGGCGAAGAACGCGTTGACCTCGGCCATCTCCGCGCCGGCCAGTGGCAGACCTGCGGGGGCCATGATCAGGTTGCCGCCCACGATCGTGATGGCGAAGCCGATGGCGGCGAAGCCACTGATCCGGGAGAAGCGCATGCGAAGCCTCCTTGTTTACGTGCCTTATATTCATTATAAGCAGCGTAAACCCTTTAAGGTGCAGAACATGAGTGCAGAAGTGGGCCGACGGCGCTACGACTCGCTGCGCCGCGCAGCGCAGGCACTGGACACGCGGGCCGAGATCGCCCAGGCCGCGCGCCGGCTCTTCGTCGCCCGCGGCTGGGCGGCGACGACCGTGCGCGACGTGGCCCGCGAGGCGGGTGTCTCCGTGCCGACGATCTACTCGGTGTACGGGAACAAGGCCGGGCTGACCCGGGCACTGGCCGACGCCGCCGACCTGTCGGCCGACCTGCCGCAGCAGGTCACGCAGCTGGAAGCCGCGGCGGCGAGCCCTGAGCGGCAGCTGGCCGCGATGGCCGCCTACGACCGGCGGCTGTACGAGCGCGCCGGAGACGTCATCACACTGCTGCGCGAAGCCGGCCGCACCGAGCCCGAGTTGGCGGCGGTCTACCGCGACGGCCGCAGGCGGGCCGACGAGACCCGGGTGGCGGTGTTCTCCTCCTGGCCGGCCGGCACCCTCCGCCCGGGCCTGGACGTACAGCACGCCGTCGACATCTACGCGGGCCTGTGCGGCATCGATGTCTACACCACGTTCACCGCCGAACGCGACTGGTCGCCCGATCGCGTCGAGCAGTGGTGGAGCGAGACGCTGGTCCGCGAGCTGCTCTCTTGCGAGTGCCACCGGTCGGGTCGCCCCGGGCGTCTCACCCAGATCTAGTGCGCGAAGAACTTCACGACCCTTCCCCACTGGGCTTGAGCCTTCTTCCGACTCCGTAACCGCTTGTACTTGTTGCGCGACCAGCGCATCTTTCCGGTCTTCGCCCAGGCGGCCCAAGCCGCGCCCGCCGGTACAAGGCACCGAACGAGGGTCGCAACCAGGTCCGTTTCGTGGCCTGCGCCCCCCATGTCCGGATCTGTGGGCTAGTGGTCCTTGTGGACATCTCCGGCGAGCCACAAGGCTGGTGGTGTGAGAGATGTGGTTGTGGCCGTCTATGACGGGGTGGTGCTGCTGGACGCGGCCGGACCGGTGCAGGTTCTGCACGGGTCCGGCGGTTACCGCATACGGCTCGCTTCGGTCGATGGACGGTCCGTGCGTACGGACATCGGAGTGCCTTTAGGGGCCGACCTGGCCTTGGACGACGTCGAGGGACCGGTCGACACGTTGCTCGTACCGGGTTACGCGCACCCCGATGGTGACCGCCCCGGCGAGGCGTTCCTGGACCTGCTGCGCGACATCAGCCATCGTGCGCGCCGGGTGGCATCGGTGTGCACGGGGGCGTTGCTGCTGGCGGAGGCGGGTCTGCTCGATGAGCGGCGGGCCACGACACACTGGGCCGCCTGCGCTGACCTGGCGTCCCGGTTTCCGCGGGTCGCCGTGGAACCCGATGCCATCTACGTTCGTGACGGGCCTGTGGTGACCTCGGCCGGCGTCACCGCTGGAATCGATCTGGCGCTCGCACTCGTCGAGGAGGACCACGGTCCGGACCTCGCGCGAGCGGTGGCCAAATACCTGGTCGTGTTCCTGCAACGCCCAGGCGGCCAGTCGCAATTCAGCGTTCGCGCGGCCGTCGCCACGCCACGCCATCCCGCGTTGCGCCGGCTGCTGGACGCGGTCGCGGCCGAACCGGCGGGAGAGCACACCCTCGCCTCGATGGCGGCCCGTGCCGCGGTGAGCGAGCGTCATCTGACCCGGCTGTTCCGCCGCGAAGTCGGGCTCACCCCCGGCCAGTACGTCGAGCGGATCCGGGTTGAGGCGGCGCAGGTCCTCCTGGAGACCAGTGCCGCCGGCGTGGCCTCGGTCGCCCGCAGTTGTGGTTTCGGGTCCGACGAGACGATGCGCCGGACGTTCCTGCAGGTTCTGGGCACGACGCCGACCGCTTATCGCCAACGCTTCCACACCTCCCACGCCATCCCGTTCACCGAATGACGTCTCAAGGAGACCGCATGAGCTCATTCCTGCCCCGCCGTACAGTTCTGGGAGCCGGCCTCGCCGGCGTAGCGGGGCTGACGGTCGGTACGCCTCCCCCTTCAGCCGCCGACACCGGGAACCAGTACGCTGACCTCTCCTTTCCCCCCTCGCGCATCGCCCGGGCGGCCCGGCAACTGGTGGCGGACACGCAGCAGCCGTACCTGCGCAACCACAGCCTGCGCAGCTTCCTGTTCGGCCGGGCAGCCGCCGCCCAGGCCGGTCGCCGAGCAGGCCAGGACTACAACGCCGAAGTCATGTTCCTCATCTGCGTGCTGCACGACATGGGCCTGACCGAACGCGCCGCCACCAGCCAGCGATTCGAACTCGACGGCGCCGACTTCGCCGCCCGGTTCCTGGAGCAGCACGGCATCACCGACCGCCGCGTCGACACCGTCTGGGACGGCATCGCCCTGCACACCTCCTTCGGCTTCCACCAGTCGCCAGTGTTCGCGCGGCGCCGCCCGCCGGAGATCGCGATCGCCCAGGACGGCATCGGCATCGACCTGACCGGCGGCCCCGACCAACTGCCCGCCGGGTACGCCGAACGCGTGCACGCCGCTTATCCTCGCCACGGCGGCGCCCGTACCTTGACCGACGCCATGATCAGGCAGTCCCTCGCCGACCCGCGCAAGGCACCGCCCATGACCCTGCCCGGCGAGATCCTGCACCAGCGGCATCCTGAGGTTCCCTACACCACCTGGGAAGGCTTCCTCGACGCCAGCGGCTGGGACGACTGACGGCACGTGTCAACCCCTTGAGCAGTTGCCCTCGTCCGAACCCATGCACGAACGTGACTGCTTCGGATCGACGCAGTCGCCGCACCCCCTCGCGCTGGTCACATGCGTGATTTCGCTGACCCCACCTCTTCCAGGATGCCTGACGCCGCGCACTGAGCTTCAGGCACCCTGAAGGACAGAAAGAGAACTCATGGAATATCTGCTGCTGTCGGTACATGTCATGGCCGGCATCGTGTTCGTCGGAGGCTCGGCAGTCGCGACGAGCCTGTTTCCCCGCTACGTTCCGGTCATCGTCGGCGTGCCGGCCGGCGCAGCCGTGCCGGGCGCCCACTCCACCCTGCCGTCCGAAACACCGCAGGCGTCAGGAGAGCGCAACCGGGCTGTGGCCGTCGCGCTGCACCGCATCACCCGTGGCTACAGCGCGTTGGGCCTGATCGTGCCCGCTGTCGGTATCGTCCTGGCCTTCATGCAAGGCCGCAGCGGAGAGATCTGGATCGTCGTTTCCATGGTCCTCACCGCCGCCGCGGGCGTCCTGCTGGCGCTGCAGATCTATCCGCGCCAGCGCGACGCGCTCGCCGAACCCGGCGACCGTGACCGGCTGCGCACGCTGCACATGCTCGCCGGCATCTACAACCTGCTGTGGGCCGTCGTCGTCGTCTTGATGATCGTACGTCCCGGCTATGCCCCGGAAGCGTGATCCGGAGTGCGTACCTTGCGGACAGCGGCCGGTGTTGAGGCCGTCTCCTCGATGGTTCTGATGATCAACCTGTTCACCACCCACATCACAGCGATCCCCTCCCTCATCGGCCCGCTGCACGGCACGGCCTACCTCACCGTCATCACCGCCACCCTGCTGACCCGGCCACCAGCCCCATCCGGCGCCCGCTGGCGCGCCACCATCCCCGCCATCGGCGGGCTCCTCGCGCTGTGGCAACTGCGTGACCGTTCCCGAGCAAGCCATCCCTGATCGGCAACCTCAAGAAGACCCAGGCGAACGACACCTTCGGCGATTTGCCGTTTCCCCGCACCGAGCCGGCACTGAGCGCCATGCGTTTCGCCCGCGGCACCGAAGACCCGGCGATCTTCAACCACAGCCTGCGAAACCTATCTCTACGCACCGGGGAGCGGATCGGGACCTGGCCCGATCGTTGAGGGCACTGCCGACGATGAGGCGGGCCTCGGCGAAATGGTTGATCAGGCCGGTGATGCCGGCCTGGGCCTGCCGGGCGGTGAGGGGAACGCACGCATGATGGCGCCGGCGGTGGTGTTGAGCTGGAAGTAGCAGCCGGCTCCGGTGTCCAGCAGGACCAGGCCGTCGTGGATCTGATCGAGGTTTTCGGGCGGAGCAAGCGTATGTGGCGGTTGAGGTGGTCGACGGTCTCGTGAGCGATGGGGACGGTGCCGGTCGTCATGCCGTTGGTATGCTCGCAGGACGCTGCGGAGATGGCCTTCATCGTAGATCAGCAGCCGATCGGTGCATTCCCTTCCGAACGGTGCCGACCCAGCTCGGCTATCGCGTTCGCCTGCGGAGCGCGAACCGGTGCTCTGATGACGCGGGCGCCGAGTGACGCCGTGACACCGGCGACGTGGACCACGCGGGTGGCGTGCTCGATGCGCGGCGAGAAAGGCCCGGTCTTCCGGGGCGAATCTCACCCTGGTGTCAGCGCCGAGCTCGGCGTTTCAGACCGAGTCGACCAGCTGATGTGATGGCCCATAGCCGATCTTCCAGCCGGCGCAGTATCCGATGAGCCCGTCGGTCGTGCATCGGACCGCGATGCTGACCCAGCGGATGTCAGAGGTCGGCGTGTCGTCATAGAACGTGAAGCCGACTGCCGTCTCGAACTGGTCCGAGCCGCAGGTGCATTCGACGAAGTAGCCGGCCTCAGCCTCTTCCTCTGTAGTGGGCCAGTGCTCCTCGCAGTCGAGCATGTAGGCGGCCTCGTCGCATTGGGAGCATGTGCGGCGCACACATGTCGAGGATTCGTCGGTCTCGAGGACGAAGACCTGACCTGTGCAGTGAGTGCAATGTGCCGCAACCACCTGATGCACGACATATTCGTGCGGATCGGCGCCGAAATAGGTGCCCAGGTCATTGATGTCGTCTCCGACCCAGCTGCCGTTGATCTTCCTGAGGGTCACATAAGCAAGGTAGCGGGCGCTCTCCAGCCAGCGGCGTCCCGGCGCAGCTGTCAGTGCGGTGACATCATGCACAACCCGAGCCCGAGCAGGACCTCCGCGATGCGGGCCCCGTCGACTGGATCCGCCGACAAGGCCTCGACGGGCAGCGGGCCGCCGTCGAGCAGACGGCGGCAGGCGTCGGCCACCTCGGGCGCGACATGGAACGCCCGGCCACCGGCCTCGATACGGACGGCCTCCCCTCGGCCCTGCGCGTCGGGACGTTCCGCCATCGCGTCCTGCTCGGCGATGACCGGCCAGATGCCCGGTCGCAGGGCGATGCGGTCCTGCCGACCGGGTAGCGGGGCATCGAGCAGCGCGTCGCGGAGCAGCCCGGCCCGGTCCCCCTCGGCGAAGGCGGGGCGGCTGTAGATCGCACGGTGCAGGACGGCGGCGTCGCTGTCGGCGAGCCTCGCCGCTAGCTCGTCCGCATAGTGCTTGAGCAGGGGCTCGGCCTGACGGGCGACATCGCTGCCCATGGGCAGGGGACGGGTGTAGGCGTCGGAGCGCATGATCTGCGCGGTGAGGTCGGTCAGGAGATCCGCCCACGTCAGCGTGTTGATGCTGAGGGTGACGTGGACGGAGGACGACGTGTCGGTGCGCACCAGGTGCGGCATACCGCGCGGGACGTAGAGGACGTCGCCGCTGCGCAGTTCGTACACGGTGGAGGGGGCGTCCAGGCCGGGGAGCATCCTGCCGCCGCCGGGGTTGGGGACGATGTGGTCGAACAAGGTCCATCGCTTGCCGCCGTGCACCTGGATGACGAGGATGTCCTGCGCGTCGCAGTGGACCTGGAAGGCGTTCGCACCGGGCGGGGCGATGTAGATGTTGGCGTCCACGGGATGGCCGACGTCCATCTCGACCTTCTTGCACAGCTCGTGCAGGCGGGGCAGGAGGAGGTCCACCGTGCCGAGCACGATCGTGGCCCCGCCCAGGAAGAGTCGCGTCACCTTGGCGGGGTCGACGACGTCCGTGAGGCCGGCGTAGCCGAGGGTGGAGGGAGAGGTGTAGCGGTCCTGGGGTATGACCGTGCCCTCCTTCACGACGCGTACGCCCGGAGCACGAAGGCCGCTGCCGGTGATGACGCGGTCGATGTCGTCGAGCGAGGCGATCGCGCGGACGTCGGCGATCGCGCCGCCGCGCAACAGCGGTCTCTTCCCGAGGTGCCGGGTGAAGAACTGCTCGACGTCGCCCACGAGGGCGGGCAACCCCACCATGCGATTAGGTCCTTTCGCTTGCCGGTGATCGGTTCGTCAGTTCAGCAGCAGGGCGGTGTCCCAGCCTGTCGCGGAGGGTGTGCCGCTGCTGTGGTGATGGAGCGCGAGCGCGATGCCGGCGGCGCCTTCGAGCAGGCCGACCCGGTCGGGGGACACCTCGGCGTCCCCCGACGCGGCGTAGCGGAACCCGAACGGCGCGTCCTCGGCGAACGCGTCCACCACTCGGCCGGCCAGCGCGTCGGCGTGGGCCAGGAGTCGTTCGTCGCCGCTGTCGCGGCCGATCTGCCCGACGATGTGGAGCATGCCCGCCCAGCCGTGGCACAGTCCGGCGTCCACCATTCCCCAGGTGTCCCAGGGGCGGGCCAGCGTCTCGTGCAACGACCGGATCGCCGCCTCCCGCCAGTCGGGCCGTTCCAGTGCCTGCCCGGCGAGGAAGAGCGCCCGGGCCACGCCTGCCGTGCCGTAGCACCACGCGGGGCGGATCGGCGCCCGGTGATCGTGAGGCCGTTGTCCCGGTGCGGCCGCCCGCTCGCGTTGCCGGTGCAGCGGCACCGTCGGCGGCCATGACCCGCCACGCGCCCAGTCGAGCAGCCAGTCCGCCACGCGCTCCATCGCCTGCGCGTGGCCCGGCAGGCGCAGGCCCTGGCTGTACGCGATCGCCAGCAGGGCCAGCGGGCCGGGGACACCGTGCGCGAGACCGAGATTGAAGTGCCCGTCCCCCGCCTGGGCGCCCCTGACCGCGGCGTGCGTGACCAGCCAGCCCGGTACGGTCGTGCCCGCCATCTCGATGGGCTCGGTCAGGGCGATGAGGTAGGAGAGCGGCTCGGTGTCGCCGTACTCCAGCACGAGGCGGCCCAGCCCGGTGAGCCCTTCGACGACGTCGTAGGCGGCGAACTCGACTCCGTCGCGCCGGGGTCGCAGCCGGGTGTGCTCGGCGGCGGCGCGCTGCCGCGTCAGCTCCCGCACTGCCGGCTCGGCCCGGTTCAGCAGGCTCGCGTAGTCGCCGGGCCTGGTGGCGGCGGCCCTCGTGGTGAACAGCAGGGCCGGCAGGCCGTCGAGGAGGGCGTGCCGGGCGGGCCGGGTGCGGGCCGCGGCGCTCAGGAAGGCGTGCGCCCGGTCGCGGTCCGCCCGTTCGCTGTGCAGAAGCGCGATCCCCAGGTAGCCCTCGTTGAGCGACATCGGATGCCAGACCAGCGGGCGCCGCCCGTCCGCGAACCGATCGGTGTTGGCCGCGGCCACCCGCTCGACCGCGGCCGGGTCGGCCAGCCGCCGCGCCACCTCCTCGGCGATCTGAGCGGCCTGCTCCCCCGCCGCCGTCATCGCCCGTGCCTGGCGCGGTCACGCAGAGCCTGCACGGCGCCGCGGGCGATGGCGTAGGAAGCGCCCTCGGACATCTCCGACGCCCCGATCAGCCGGTTGTGGTGCATGTGGAGCAGCGCGGGCAGCGGTGTCCGGCGGCGCAGGGACCTGATCAGTTCGCCGTACTCGGCGACGGCCCGCACGCGCGGGCGCCAGACCTCCTCCAGGCGGGGGTCTCCGTCGGCCATCAGATCCACGGCGGTGCGCCGGATCGACTGGAACGCCCGATGGTGCTCACCGACGGGGTAGGCGGCCAGCAGCCAGTCCTGCCAGCCTTCGCCGTGGAAGGCGCGGGCGAGGTCGGCGTAGTTCGCCGCGGCCAGCAGCTCCGGGGTCAGCTTCGGTCGCAGTCGCAGCTGGGCCAGCACGGCGTCGCTGTCCGCGGCGAAGACCCGCTCGGCTGCCTCCAGCGCCTCCACACCGCCGTACCGGTCGGCCTCGGGCTCGTAGGTGTCGAGCAGGAGAGAACGGGCCAGCCCGGCCCGGCGCAGGTCGGCGGCCCAGTCGTGCACCAGGGGCAGCACCTCCCGATGCAGCGTGCCCGGATCCGCGTGCACGCGGATGCGCAGGTGCGGGCCAGGATCGAAGTAGCGGATGAAGAACCAGCGGTCCACGGCCGGCGGCAGCGCCGCGCGTAGGACGGGCAACCACTGCCTGATGAGATCGGTGTGCCGGTCGGCCGAGGCATAGAGCTTGGCGAACAGCCACTCTCCGCCCGGCTGGTGCCGCGGCGGCGGCGGGGCCGGCCGGGCCGCTGTGCGGATCGGCGGCTCCTGCGCCGTCGAGCGGAGCGTCGCGGTGATCTCGTTGGCGCGCCCGCCGAGCCAGCCGGCGCCGAAGCCGTCGCCGCCTGGCGCCTCCACCAGGAGCGTGCTGGGGCGGCGGGCCAGCTCGTGACGGAGGATCTCGCGGTGCAGCGGCGCGTCCAGATCGAGCCCGATACGGTTGTCGCCGTTGGTCAGGTACACCTGCGACGGCACCCGCCACCGCTCCCGCCAGGCGTCGAAGCGCCGGCCCCAGTCGGCATCGGGCGCCGCGACGTCGTTGAGCTCGGCGGCCGGCCGCCAGATGGCGGAGGCCAGGATCGAGCGGCCCCGCCGCACGCGCGGCAGATACGGCAGCAGCCTGCCCGCCAGCCCCCAGTCCCACCCCTTGCAGACCCGGTGCCTGGCCTCGCCGATCTCGTACACGAAGCGGACGGCGTCCAGGGCCACTCGGGGGACGACCAGCATGTGCGGGGTGGCCGGCACGATCTCCGACTCCAGCCGGGTGGACCACAGGAACAGCCGGTCGCCGGAGGCGCCCACCGCCAGTTCGTCCAGGGACAGCACCGCCTCGTCGCCCGGATCGGCGAACCTGCCCACCGGCAGGGTGCGCTCGACCAGGGACGGCACCCGGGCCACGTTCATGATCCGGGTCCAGGCGGGCTGGAACGTCACCTGCGCCGGCACGGTGTTCGTGCTCTCGCGCCACATGCGCGCCGTCTGCTCGCGCAGCTCATCCAGGAAGTACGTGAACCGCCCCGTCATAGCCCCCAACCTGCGCGAGATCGGCATGTTGGCCAGGACGAGCCGGAAGTCTCCGCCGTTCAGCTCTTCCATCGAGTCGGCGAGCAGGTGGACGCCGAGCTCCAGGACCTCGGGCAGGCGGCCGTCGTCGCGGTCGGTCAGCCGGTCGAGCGTGGCATCGTCCAGTTCCACCTCGAGTCGGCCGTCGAGCACGGCCCCCTGGGCCAGCTCGCCGAGCACCCGGTTGCGGTAGCGGTCCTGCTCGGGGTCGATCTCGGGGCGCTCGGACGCGCGGTAACCGGCCGGACCCCCGAGACCGAGCTCGCCGTCCAGCAGTTCCTTCAGCGGAACGAGGCGGGCGGTGCCGTACCTGTCGAGGAACTCGTCGTAGTAGCGGCGCAGGTGCTCGATGCCCGCCTCGGGCGGGGTGATGCGGACCAGGGTGCGGCCCAGGTGCGCCAGCTCCTGCGCGACCACCTGCGGAAGTCGTACGTCGGCGTCCATTCTGAGGTCCACGTGCGGCGCGTGATGACCGGCGCGCACGGCCTCGGCGCTGCTCAGCGCGTGCCGCAGGGCGGGCAGGCCGCTGCCCGCCGGGACGGCGGCGTAGGCGCGCAGCGCTGCGGCGCTCGTCTCCAGCCCGGTCCGCGCGGCCGGGGGCAGCCGGGCGGTGACGTGCGCGATCTGGTCAGGGGCGTCGTCGGGCGGTACCAGGTCGGTCAGCAGGAACGCCCGCTCCACCATGTTGGCCAGCGCCTGCTCCGCCCTCTCCCTCGTGCCCTGCGGGAAAGAGATGAGCAGGTGGTCGACCAGCTCGGTGTAGGCGACGGGCCGCCGGGCGCGCTCCATGACGGACCGCACCAGCGGGCTCATGCCGACCGACAGTTCACGCACCGCGGCGTCGCCGTCGCGGGGCAGGTGGGGCAGAGCCAGACGATCGCCGCGCACCTGGCACAGGCCGTTCAGCACGACGCGCAGCCGGCGCAGCACCTCAAGGTCGCGTTCGTGGCCGCGGACGACGTCCAGGAGCCAGGCGGTGTCGGGCCGGGTCAGCTTCTGGTGCCGTTCGCCCAGCCGGAGCTTGCCCAGGTCGTCGAAGCGCACCTCCGCCACCCCGGCCATCAGCCCGAACGGGGTGGGTCTGGTGGCCATCCGGAGCAGGTACCGGGTCGCCGACACGACGGCGCGCCGTAGCTTCTTCCCTTCGACGGCACGCCCCTCGTGCACGAGGTCCAGCGTGCGGGCGAGCGACGGGCTGGACACCGCGATGGCCTCCCTGACCAAGGGATCGGCGGTGATGGACCGGAGGTAGGCCGCCGGGTCGCCGCTGTCGGTCCGGGTCTGGGCCGCACGGCCCGCGGGCAGCGTACTCATCCGCAGCAACGCGAAATCGGCGACGTCGAACTCTGCCATTCCTTGCCTTCTCATCAGTGGCTGGTGCGAGCAATACGGCTTCGCCGGACTCGGCTGATCGGGGACGAGAGCGTAACATCGGCGAACGCGAAAACCGGACACTTAGAATTTTGTGTAAGTGGACGATATTCCGCCGTCGACGCTGGATAAGCTCCCTTACCCATGAGCCCGATCGGGGCTCATCGGAGGAAAGGAACACGAAGTGAGCCCAGTCGCTCAGGCCGACCTCGCCGTGGACGTCTTCGATCTCGACATCGAGCAACTGCTCGAGACCGACGCGATCCCGCCCGTCTACGCGTGCAGCGATAACGGCTCCACGTGCGGTACGCAGGTGTCGTGGAGCGGAACGTGCAGCGGCACCCAGGACTGTGGGACGTGCTCACCCACCTATGGGGCCAAGGCCCCGGGCATGTGCTACTGACGAGTGCCTCCCGGCGAGCCGCCGCCCTGTCCATCGCGCAGGAATTGGCAGCCCGTCTCACCGCCGGCGAACATTCCGCGCGGCGTCATCCCGCATCGCTGTCACATGGCGGTGCGGGTTTCGCCATGCTTTATGCCGCACTTGGCAGAATTGCACCGGAAGACGGCTGGAATACAGTGGGTCATCGTTTTCTCGCGGACGCGGTGAAAGCAGGAGCGGCGGGGAGAGCGGGCCTTTTCGATGGCGGAATCGCGGGGCTGGGTGTGGCCGCCGCGTCGCTCCGCGGAAGTACCGGCGCGTACGAGCGACTGCTCGGCCGGACGGACGCGGCGGTGGCGGTGGTGCCCGACCATGACCTCGTCTCAGGGACGGCGGGAGCGGGCCTCTACCTGCTCCTCAGGCCGCCAGGTGAGAAACGGGAGGACATGGTGGCCGCTCTGGTGCGATCCGCGGGCGCGAGCCCGCCGTATCCGATGCCCGTGCACCGGATCCCCGCCGGGTGGTCGGTCACCGACGGGTACGCCGACTGCGGCCTGGCCCACGGCGTGGCCGGTGCGCTGGCCGTGCTGGCGCTGCTCGTGAGGGACGGCGCTGCCGGAACGAACGTCGCCGACGTTACGGACCGGTCCGGGACGATCCGGAAGGTCGCCGATTGGCTGCTGGCCCAGGCCACACAGGACGAGTGGGGGACGGTCTGGCCGGCGGGCGTCGACGGTGCGACCCGGTATCCGTCATCTCGCCGCGCCTCCTGGTGCTACGGAGTGCCGGGGGTGGCCCGCGCCCTGTGGCTGGCCGGCGACGCGGTCGGCGAGCCTCGGTACCGGCACGTCGCCATCGAAGCGATGGACCGCCTCGTGGCGGCCCCCACGGTGTGGGGGCTGGACACGCCGGGGATCTGCCACGGATGGGCCGGTCTCATGCTGATCAGTGCCGCCTTCGGCCTGGACGCGGCCACGAACGAACTGTTCGATCGCCTCTGCGACGCCTATGACGGCCGCCGGCCGCTCGGGTACGACGTGCCGGACCCCGGACTGCTCACCGGCGCCGCCGGAATAGCCCTGGCCCTGCTGACCGTCACCGCCGGGGACCAGTTCGCGTCGTCGTTGTTCCTGGCGGCCTGATGGGACGCCACCGCAACGGGCACGCACCTGACGAGGTCCGCGACCCTCTGTTCGGCGGTGGCATCCGCGCCTCGCACGGCCAGCTCAAACACGAGGGCGCCGGGGTGCGGACGGGGTTCCTGTCCATGGTCCGCGAGCTGCCCGGCCTGGTCGCGGTGACGGTCCGCCTGGCCAGGCAGGCCGCGCCCAAGCAGCTCCTGACCGTGCTGGTGGCCGAGTCCGTCTCAGCGGTGGCGACGGTCGTCACGCTGCTGTCGACGTACCACGTGCTGGTGCCGCTCATGACGGGCAGCCCGTCGGCTGAACGGCTGATGTCGGCGGTGCCGACACTGCTGGTGATGGCCGCCGCCGCGGCGGCGGGCAGCCTGGCCCGCGCGGCCGGCAAGGCGGCTGTCAGCCGGCTCGGCCCCACGGTCGAACGCCTGGCCTACACCCGGCTTCTGGCCCTGGCGGCCGACGTCGAGCTGGGCGCGCTGGAATCGCCCGCGTTCCACAACCTGCTGGAGGCCGCCAGGCAGGGCACCAGGGCGGCCCGCGTGGTGATCACGCAGGCGGCGCAGTTGCTGAGCGGTCTGTCCACCTTGGTCGCGGTGGGGACGGTGCTCGGTGTGCTGCACCCGTTGCTCCTGCCGCTGCTGCTGGCCACGGTGGTGCCGAAGGGGTGGAGCGCGGTCTGCTCGGCCCGTACCAGGTTCGCCTCCGCCAAGCGGAACATGGAGCTCGGCCGTCAGCTGGACGTCCTCAGCGGTCTGCTCACCGGCCGCGAGGTGGCCACGGAGGTGCGCGCGCACGGCGCGGCGGCATTCCTGCTTCGGCACTACGATCGGCTCTCGGGGCAGGCCGAGGCGGAGCAGGGCCGGTTGGGCCGCGAGGAGGCCAGGCTGGGGCTGGCGGGCGACGCGGCCTCCGGGGCCGCGGCCGTGCTCACCTACCTCACGCTCGGGTTGCTACTGGTCTCCGGCACGATCCCGCTCGCCGTCGCCGGCGCGGTCGTGATCGCCATCCGCACCGCGAAGGCGAGCCTCCTCAGCCTCGTCATGTCCATCAACCAGGTGTACGAACAGGGTCTGTACGTCCTGGAATGGGAGCGCGCGTGCGAAGAGGCCGCCCAGCACCGGATGAGCAGCGGGCCGATGCCGCTGCCCGCCGGCCCGGTCGAGATCCGTGCCGACGCTCTGACTTTCGCCTACCCCGGCCAGTCCCGGCTCGCACTGGACCGCGTCGACGTGCTGATCCGGCCGGGCGAGATCGTCGCCTTCGTCGGCGCCAACGGCTCAGGCAAGAGCACGATGGCCAAGCTGCTCAGCGGCCTGTACCTCCCGACTGCCGGGGAGGTGAGCTGGGGCGGCGTCCCGATCGAGCGGCTGCGCCGGCGAGAGGTGTTCGACCGCGTGGCGCTGGTCGCCCAGGACTTCGCCCGCTGGCCGGCCACCGCCCACGTCAACGTGACTCTTGGCCGTCCTGGCGACGCCGGGGACCGCGAGCGGCTGTGGCGGGCGAGCGTGGCCAGCGGGAGCGACGCCGTGGTCGCCGCCCTGCCCGCTGGATGGGAGACACTGCTGGCGCGGGAGTTCATGGGCGGGACCGAGCTGTCCGGGGGTCAGTGGCAGCGCATCGGCCTGGGCCGGGCCTGGTTCAGGGACGCGCCCGTGGTCGTCTTCGACGAGCCGACCTCGGCGCTCGACCCCAAGGCGGAGATCGAGATTTTCGAGCAGGTCGCCGGGCTGGCGACCGCCGGCCGAACGGTGATCCTCGTGACCCACCGGCTGGCGTCGGTGTCGCGGGCCGATCGCATCTACGTGTTCGATTCCGGCCGGGTCATCGAACACGGGCGGCACACGGAGCTCATGCGGGCCGACGGGCCGTACGCGTCCATGTACCGGCTGCAGGCAGCGCAATACACGATCGTCTGACCTCTTCGCGCGACATGGCCGCCATGCCGGTTCGGAAGCGCATCGTTGCGACCGTGATGACCGTTCTGGTCGAGGGCAGCGGTTTCGCGATGGCGGCTGCTGGTGCGGCCGTCGCCGATGGTGACAGCGTGCGGATCACCCTTCTGGACAATCGGGACATTTAGTCCCATTTCCGCTGCAACCTCCGCTCGCCGCCGTCCCCTTGCTCGCGTGTCTCGGTCGTCAGGCTCTCACCCTCCTGCGAACGGTTGTCGCTCACCGTTCGCCGAACCCCGGAAGAGCTTTCCCGCCGCCCTCTGCCACCCGTCGGCATCGGATGTTTCAAGTTTCGCTGAAGCATTCCAAGGGGGATGCGGCCCCTGTCTAAAGTCCTTCCTGTGGGGACCCAAATAGCTACGAAGAGCAGTGTGTGGAGCGAGTTGCGGTTGAGCTCCACGCCACAGCTCCAGATCTCGATCTCGCCCAATCTGACCGCGCTCGCCATGATCGCCGACGCCCTTGCGGGGCGCCGCCGTGGCCTGCCCGAATTGTGGCGTGAGGCGATCGCCTCACGGGTCGGCCCGCTCGGCCAGGACGCCGTGCGCCCGCTGGCCGTACCCGGCAGCTCGATCGCGCCGGACAGCATCGTGCCGCGCTCCCCCACCGACGGCGATGTAACCGTGCAGTCGCAGGTCAGCGCCCTGCAGGACATCTCGCCCGACGCTCTGATCAAGGATCTGGAGCAGGCGTTCGGCCCGGGGACGCCGCCGTCGCACTGGCGCTCGGCGGCAGAGCGGCCCGGGCACTGGCTGCGCGGGTACGCCAGCGCCCTGGCCGACGTCTGGGACACCACGGAACCGCTGTGGAAACGCGCCCGCCCGCTATTCGACAGGGAGGTCGAGCGGGTGGGCGTCGCGGCGGTGCGGGGCGGCCACGAGCTGTTGCTGGGCGCGCTGAGCGAGCGCATCGTCTACGGCGAGCGCGGCCTGCTCATCTCCGACCTGGAGTCGAGCACCTTCGAGCTGGGTGACAGGAAGCTCGTTCTGGTGCCCATGTTGGCCGGCAAGGACGCCGTGATCGTCAGCCTGGACAGCCCGGACGCCGTCTGGATCGCCTACCCGGTGCCCGGCGCGGACTCGTTGTGGCGAAAGCCCGTCGCGCCCGCGGCGGACGAGCTGTCGGCGATCCTGGGCCCAGTCCGCGCACACCTGCTCTGTGCCCTGGAACAGCCCATGACCATGAGCATGCTGGCCACGGACCTGCAGATCGCGCCCAGCGGCCTGACGTACCACTGCGACCGGCTGAGCGCCGGACGGCTGATCATGCGGGAGCGCAGGGGCCGCGAGGTATGGATCACCCGCACCCGCCGAGCGGAGGATTTGCTGGAGCTGTTCCGCCGCTGACAGAGGCCGCAGCTGGGCGGATCACCGGGCGCGGGGCGCGAAGGCTGCGGCGTCATCGGCGCCGGTATGACCCCCTGGCCGAGGGCCGTCTACCTGAAGGCGCGGTGGAGCTGGGTCATGGTGTGTTCGACGCGACTCTTGTTGCCGACGACCACGTAGGTTTCGTAGGTGACCTTGTCTCCCTTGTCCATGGCTCCGCTGGGGCTGGTGACCTGGATGGTGTTCTCGCCGAAGTGGCCGTTGTAGTCCATGGGCGGGCGGGTCATCGTGTAGTAGTAGGCCTTGTCGCCGAGAACGTCGGGCTTGACGTACATGCCGAGGCAGTAGTCGCCGTCGCCCGTACAACGGACCATGGGGTCCTTGCTCGTGTGAGAGTCCACGGGCTTGGGCGACAGGCGACCGGTGGCGGGGCTGTAGGAGAAGACCTTGGTGAAATCCGGCTGCAGGTAGGCGACGAGGACGCCGCTGAAGTGGTCGTGCCGTTCGTCGTCCGAGGTGATCGTGGCGGCGGCGCGGAAGACGTTGTCCAGCGTGGGCGCGTCGTGGTCGGTGGCGAGCTCGATCGCGGTCTGCAGCCAGTACGGCGACAGGCCCATGGTGAACGGGGCGCGCTTGTCCTGGTGGTCGGCGCTGCGGCAGTCGCCCCAGCCCGGTTTCGTGTCCGCGAGGGTGACGAACATCGCGGGCCGCACCGCCGTACGGATGGAGCTGCCGGATCTGGCCATGGTGTAGAGCGCGCTGGTGCTGGGACCGTGGTAGGGCGGCGGCTGGCCCGCGTCGTCGAGGCGAGTGCCGGCCTGCGTGGGGTTGTAGCACTCGGTCGACGCCTCACCCTGCTGCCAGGCGTGGAAGGCGTACTGGAAAGCGGCACCGTGGCCGCCGCTGGAGATGAACTCCTTGTTGTTCACCTTGACCGACGCGATCGCGCCGGCCAGCGCCGTCGACGTCGTGACCGACAGCCTGTTGCGCTTGTCGACCAGAACAGACGCCGTGACGTCCTGGAACGTCCGGTCGTAGTTCTTCTTCGTGGCGCAGTTGGACTTGTACGTGAGCACGAAGTCGTTGTAGGCCGAGCTGCTGCGTGGCGGCGCCTCACACGAGCTTGACGCGGCCGTCGCTGCCACTGGAGTGACCACCGCCGTCATGACCGTGACCGCGGCCAGTACGGCCCCCTGTCGGATAGATCTCATGCGGGAATCAAACCGGCATCCGGCAATGCGGCAGGATCTATTCGAAAAAAAGGAAAATGTTAGGGGTCGCCGGTTCGGGAGGCCTAGCAGTGCACTGAAGATCTTGTGCTGAGGGCGTGATCGTGTGTACGGCGGATGAAGCTGCTGATCGCCGTGTTCCTGTCACCACCGGCCAACTGGCCTGCTCGAGTGGAGCGGCTGCCACGCTTACCGGTGTCCTTGCCGGGTGCTGGACGGCGGCCGGCCGTAGGTCTGCCTGTACAGGGCCGCGAAACGGCCGAGATGGGTGAATCCCCACCGGAGGGCCACATCCGTGACGGTTGTCTGGCTGCCCGTCTCGGCGATGCGGACCAGATCGGCGTGGGCGTGAGCCAGCCGTACGGAACGGAGATAGGCCATCGGGGTGGTCTGCAAATGCTCGCGGAAGCCGAGCTGGAGAGTGCGGACGCTGACCCTGGCCGCGGCGGCGATGTCGCCAAGACAGATCGGTTCGCCAGCGTGATCTTCGCAATAGCGGGTCGCACGCCGAAGAGCGGCAGGGGTCCACGAGGCGGGGGGCTCGCCGAGTTCGTGGGAGTAATTGTGGGACTGGGAGGAGAGCAAGGTGTGCAGCAGGAACTGCTCGAAGTGATGCTCGGCCGGCTTCGAGGCCGCGAAGGGCAGCGTACCGACCGTACCGACCGATGACAGCATTCTCAGCGCGTGACCGAGCGCGCTGGTGGCATCCACCCCCGGTTCGAACCGCAGTCGCTCCTTGGGAGGATCACCCAGGTAAGCCTCGAGCGTCTCCTGCATGAGTGCCGACGGAATCTGCATCAGCATTACTTCGTGATCGAGGCTCCAACGCATGTCGATCTTCTGCTGGGGACCTATGAGGGAGATCGGTGCGGTAACGACCCTCCCGTTGAGCGTCACCTCTCCGGCCCCTCGCAACGGCATGATCACATAGAAGTTGAACGACTCCGACGTCCCGGTACGAATCTCTGCCCCATATGACGCGGTGTACAGAGCGATCTTTCCCCTGTGGAGAAGCTGGTATCGAGCGCCGTGCGGGTGCGACTTGATAATCTGAAGGTAGTAAGATGAGTAATGCTGCTCTAGCATTTCTCGCAGCTGATCGACATCTGCGGTAACAGCCGGGTAGTTTATCGATGGGCCTGAGGTACACCCCAACCCCTGCGAATTCAAATTTTTCATCGTGCTGATTTCCCCTACACACTCCGCCAACTGCCACGTCGACGCGAGCAGTCGTGCCTGGTACTCGGTATGGAGGCTGCGTCGATCTGGTCGTCGATACGAGTCAGGGGGGTCTGAGTTCGGCGGTAGGATGACGTGGATTCCGGAATGCGCATATCCACGTCATCTCCACGGCGGAAGGACCATGGACTCTTCCCCCTGCGGTCAGCAGATTAGTGATAGATCGCGATATTGTAAATGTGAATCCGGACATTTCAAAGTACTTCTAAATAGATCACGCCTTGGCGGGTTGTAGATAAGTGCTTCTGCCCGATCCCCCATCCCGAACAGGGCAGTGTCAGTCGAGGACCCGCACGCGAACGCCCCCAGGCGCATGAGCCGTCAACTGGCTCCGCCAACGCTGTCCCTTCACGAGTTGAGGCCTTGATTATCACTCAGGGGGCGAGCTGTTGGAGGAGGGTGCGGGCGAAGGAGGCCGCGGCCTCATCGTCGTCACGGTCGGCGGACAGCGACATGTGGCTCAGGAACGCGTACTGGAAGCAGGCGCCGAGGAGCAGTCCGGCAGCGGCGGTGATGTCGGCTTCTGGCCACAGTCGTCCAAGGTTCTGTTCGGCGCGCAGGTAGGCGGCGACGGCTTCGTTGGCCTTGTGCGGGCCGGCGCCTTGGTGCCGCAGTTCTTCCTTGTGCGCGGCGAGGGTGGACGGGTCGGCGAACATCGAGGCGAGCATGGGAAAGCCCTCGCCGTAGAAGGCGATCGCGGCCCGCGCCACGGCGGTGAGGTTGTCCACGAGAGCTCCTGTGCCTGCCCTGCCGTTCAGCGCCTGTGCCAGCAGCGTGAAGCCGGGTGAGCGTTCCCGCATCACTGCTACGAGCAGGTCGGCCTTATTTGCTTCACTCCCGCCCGCTTGGCCAGCGCGAGGAGCTCGAGAGCACGTCGCCGCGCTGCTGCAGGACGGTCACCATGGCAGGGCGTACACCCTGACCGGGCCGGGACTGGTCACGGTGCGCGAGCAGGTGGCGGCCATCGGCGAAGCGCTCGGCGAACCGGTCCGCTACGAGGAGGTCAGCCGCGAGCGCGCCCGTGAGCTGATGAAGGCACAAGGGGGGTTCGCCGCCGAATCGGCCGACCTGATGCTGGGCTTCGACGAGTACAGCGGCGACGCCGCGACCGGCGACGACGGCTACGCCGAATGCGCGTCTGGCCGGACGTGGAGCAGGCCACCGGACGCCCCCCGCCGCGACTACACCGAATGGGCCCGCGATCACATCGCCGATTCGATCTCCTTGGCGATCCAAGGGAATGACGCTAGGACGCCAGCAGGTCGAGGGCGAAGCCGTACAGGAAGATGAAGAACGCCAGCCAACGCAGCGGGTGCGCGGGCCGCTCGCGGTCGAGAAGTTGTGCCAGCGACTCCGCCACCACGCGTTGCGGAAGATAGAGCGCGTGCAACCAGCGCTCGTAGAGCTTGCCTTCCCCGAGCGAGAGCCCGACTGTTCCGGCTATTGCGATCGCGGCCAGGGTGAGGGTGTACCAGTCGCCAGGGTCCAGCGCGAAGCGGATCCCCAACACCAGGGCACCAAAGAAAAATACGGCGGGGCCGACCGCCCTGCCTGCCAGCTCACGACGCTGGCGAGCCTTCTCCACCTGCATGCGCTCGGAATCGGACAGCTGGTCCGTCACCACTTTCAACGCCATGGCTTCCAGTTGGCGTTCATGCTCGGGCGCGATGGGCTTATCGGCGACCTCGCCTTTGAACCAGGCATGAAGTACGTGGTAGTCGAGGTCGCTGAGGGGCAGGTGGTCGGGCACGTGGGTTACCGGCGGGTCGACGAGCTCAGGATCGCCAGTCGTCGTGTGCTGATGGCCCAGGGCGTACGCGCCCAGCATCACCCGCCGGGTCACCACATGGCTCGTCAGCCAGTCGGCCGCGCGCAGGTATGCAGACACGCCTGTCCGGCGGTCGATCTTGGGATCGATGCCGCGCTGCCGTAGCCCAGCACGCGCGCCGATCGCGCGCAGCCGGTTGGAGTCCGCCAGGTCGATCAGTACGACGAGCGCCGCGATGAACTGCAGCAGCTTGCCGATTCTCCCCCACCAGGCCATCGTGGTGAACCCCAGTTGGAGCTCCTCGGTACTTCCGCCAGTGACCCACCGCTCGACCACCTCGGGCAGTCCGTTGAGCAGTGCCAAGACGATGCTCGCCAGTCCTACGCCTGAGTACAGCAGCCGACGCCGCCACTTACGCGCGCGAGCCCCCAGTCGCCGTCCCCACACGGACCAGAGCCAGAAGGCGAGCACCGCAGCAGCCGCTGCCACCACGGTCCAAGCCAAGCGGCGGCTCTCCAGGGTCGTCAGCGTCAAGAAGCCGATGGCGACCACGAGAGCGATGGTTACTCGCACGATCACAGAGAAGCGCGCCGGGAGCGCGTCGTCCACTGATTCGCTGGTATCCGAGGAAGCGAAGAACGATGGGAGGACTGGACGCGAGTTCTCCAAGAGCCCGGGGTACGGGAGAAGACGACGCTGGGGCAGAGAAGCGCTGAACCTCCGACATAACGGCTGAAAGGCACGCCTCAGCGGGGGCTGAAGACGGCCTGACGCGCAGAGGAGTTCGGACACCCGCGCACGCGACTTCGGAATTCGACACTCGTCCCGAAACAGTGCCTGGGGAAACCGGCTGGGGCGGACGATCCGCCCCAGCCGGCACCTTCTCAGGCTTCACAACCGCTTTCGGTCTCGGCGGTGCAGGTGTCGAACCCGCCCACCCCGTTGGCGACGTCC
>NZ_JBQHCW010000041.1:0-56214 GCF_052068115.1 Nonomuraea sp. ZG12 | reverse complement strand
GCCAGGTGCTGCTGCCGTTCTTCTCGTTCATGACCTTCCTCATCGCGGTGCCGACCGGGGTGAAGTTCTTCAACTGGATCGGCACGATGTGGCGCGGGCATCTCAGCTTCGAGTCGCCGATGCTGTTCGCGATCGGGTTCCTCATCACGTTCCTGCTGGGCGGGCTCACCGGGGTCATCCTCGGCTCGCCGCCGCTCGACTTCCACGTCACCGACACGTACTTCGTGGTGGCGCACTTCCACTACGTGGTCTTCGGCACGGTGGTGTTCGCGATGTTCGCCGGCTTCTACTTCTGGTGGCCGAAGATGACCGGCAAGATGCTCGACGACCGGCTCGGCAAGGTCCACTTCTGGACCCTGTTCATCGGCTTCCACACCACGTTCCTGGTGCAGCACTGGCTCGGCGTGCTCGGCATGCCCCGGCGCTACGCCGACTACGGCGCCCTGGACGGGTTCACCACGCTCAACCAGATCTCTTCCGTGGGGGCGTTCCTGCTCAGCGCCTCGACGATCCCGTTCCTCTACAACATCTACAAAACGGCCAAGAGAGCGCCCAAGGTGAGGATGGACGACCCGTGGGGGTTCGGCAACTCACTCGAATGGGCCACCTCCTGCCCGCCGCCCCGGCACAACTTCACGTCCATGCCGCCGATCCGGTCCGAACGGCCCGCCTTCGACCTGCACTACCCGCACAGGAAGCCGGAGAAGACGACCGGCTGACCCGGGCGGCTCCTTACGCGAGGTCCCTACTGGGGCCTCGCGTTCGTCTGTTACGGGCGCGCGTGACCATAGCCATGGGTCTGCTGTTGTGAAATGTCCTTATTTGGTTACATTTCAACAACCTACTTTACGGATTCTTTAGGAAGCTCTACCGTCCGGCATTGCGACTCCCTATGATCATGCGCCCGGCGATCCCGGGCAGAAGGGGTTACTTTGTCCAGCCCAAAGCGCCTGTTAACCCTGGTCCCGGCGGTAGCCCTCCTCGGCGCTGCCTTGACGGTCCCCACCGCTCAGGCATCCTCGGTGGCGAGATACGAGCCCAGTGCCTCTGACTACTACATTAACTACGCGCCGCCCAGCGTCGAGGACTCGCCCGAGGACCCGGCCGTGCCCGGCAGCGACAAGCGCCTGTCCCGGGCGCAGAAGTTCGACCGGAAGTTCAAGACCGGCAACCCCGCCGCCGGCCGCGTCCTCGCCGCTCGCGAGAGGCAGGCCATCAAGACGGGCCGCAACCCGGCGGACTTCATCTTCAAGAACTCCAAGCAGACCACGACGGCCAAGCTGCTGACTCTGCTCGTCGAGTTCAACGAGGGCGCCAACGACGACTTCTCCGGCTTCAGCCGGCCCCGGACCGTCGGCAGCGCCCCCGACGACTGCGTCACCGAGCCGGCCGGCACGGTGCTGAACGGCCCCTTGCACAACAACATCCCCGACCCCGCCACCCTGCAGGCGAAGGACAACAACTCCTTCTGGGTCAAGGACTTCAGCCCCGAGCACTTCAACAAGATGCTCTACACCGACCGGGGCATCACCGAGCGGGTGCGCACCGACCTGAGAGACCCGCGCGACGGCAGGCGCGGCATCGACATCTCCGGCTTCACCATGAAGAAGATGTACGAGGAGATGTCCAAGGGCGCCTACTCCGTCACCGGCTCCGCCGTCGGCTGGATCAAGGCCCCGCACTCCGAGGCGTGGTACGGCGCGGCGGCCTGCGGCAACGTCCAGCAGGACATGTCCGGCCACCCCGACAACCCGCGCGGCGCCGGCCAGCTCGCCATCGACGCCGTCGACGTGCTCGCGCAGACCCAGCCCGACTTCCCGTGGGCCGACTACGACGTCGAGGACGTCTCCGACGCCGACGGCGACGGCAACTTCGCCGAGCCCGACGGCGTGATCGACCACCTCGTGCTCGTGCACGCCGGCAAGGACAAGTCCTCCGGCGGCGGCGCCGAGGGCACCTACGCCATCTGGGCGCACTCCAGCGCGGTCGCCGGCGGCTATCAGGTGCCCGGCAGCGACAAGAAGATCTCCAACTACATCGTGCAGCCCGAGGACTCCGGCGTCGGCGTCTTCGCCCACGAGTACGGCCACGACCTGGGCCTGCCCGACCTCTACGACACCTCGGGCGCGGCCAGCTCCGCGGTGGACTTCTGGGACCTGATGTCCAGCGGCTCCCACTCCGGCCCGATCTTCCAGTCGATGCCCACCCACATGGGCCTGTGGGACAAGTGGGTGCTCGGCTGGGCGAACCCCGAGGTGCTCGACCCGGGTGACCGCCAGCGCCTGGTCACCGTCGGCCAGTCCTCCCGCACCCCCAAGTTCACCGAGGACGGCGTCCGGGTGAACCTCAAGTCCGAGCCGCTGAAGATGATCGACCCGCACAGCGGCACCGGCGCCTGGTGGTCCGGCATGGACCAGGAGTGGGCCAACGTCTCGCTGAACCGCGACGTGGAGGTGCCCGCCGGGACCGACGTGCGGTTCTGGATGTGGAACAACTACGAGATCGAGGCCGACTGGGACTTCGGCTTCGTCGAGGTGTCCACCGACGGCGGCCAGACGTGGGCCCAGCAGAAGGTCTTCGACGAGGCCGGCAACGAGATCACCACCGCCGACGACTACCCGGACCCGAACAAGAACCTCCAGGCGTTCGGCGACAAGAAGTACGGCATCACCGGCAACACCGACGGCTGGCGGCACGACTACGTCAACCTGACCCCGTTCGCCGGTCAGACGATCAAGCTGCGGCTGGCGTACAACACCGACGCGGCCTTCACCCCGCGCGGCTGGCACGCCGACGACTTCGAGCTCACCAACGGCGGCGCCGCCGTGTGGAGCGACGACGTCGAAGGCGGCGAGAACGGCTGGCGCGCCGCCGGCGGCACGTTCACCAACACCAGCGGCTCGGGCTGGACGATCAACAACGGCGAACGCCAGATCGACCGGTTCTACCTGGCCGAATGGCGTAACTTCGACGGGTTCGACAAGGGCCTGCAGTACGCCTACGACACCAACTACTCGCGTGACGGCGCGTGGAAGGTGGAGAAGGTCAAGTACAACGCGCCCGGCCTGCTGGTCTGGTACCGCGACTCGACCTTCACCAACAACAGCCTGGCCAACAACCTCGAAGCCGGGCCGAGCATCGGCTCCAAGGGCTCCCTCCTCCTGGTGGACTCCCACTTCGACCCGCTGCGCCGCACGGGCGACGCCGCCGCCAAGGACCCGAGCCGGCACAAGAACATGGACGGCCGTACGCAGACGTCCAACGCGGCCTTCTCCTTCAAGAACACCTACCCGCTGAAGGAGTGTCTGGAGGCAGCCGGTGAGCCGTTCAGCGAGTACTGCACCGAGATCAAGGGGCTCAAGGGCGTGCGGACCTTCACCGATGCCAAGACCTGGTACCCCGGCCTCGAAGTGCAGGACGGCGGCCTCTTCTACCGTGACTTCGACGCCTCCGTCGTGGTCCCGAGCAAGGACGACCAGCCGTACAGCACCCGCGTGGTGAACGTCGACGGCACCCCCGCCACCGAGTTCTACGGCACCGACATCGGCGGCGGCCACGTCCTCGGCACCGGCAACCCCGGTGACGAGGGCAAGGCGCTGGGCGTGCAGTTCAAGCTCGTCTCGCCGCTTCCCGGCAACCTGGGCGCCATCGTCCAGGTGGTCCCGCCCAAGAAGTGAGCCACGGGGCCGCCGGGAGAAGTCCCGGCGGCCCTCCACCCGACCTGGTCCGGCGGCTGAAGGCCGGGGGATCAGGACCTACGATTGACGACCATGAGCGAATTGCGCGCCAAGGCCGAGCACACCAAGGCGATCCGGCAGGACCGCCGGGTCGCGGTGGTGATCAACACTCGTTCGCGCCGCGGCCGTCGCCACTACTTCGAGGTGATCGAGCAGCTGCACAAGCTCGGCTACGAACCACTGGCCGAGATCGGCGTCTACAACCCCAAGCGGCTGCGCGACCTGCTGGACACCGCGCTCGCCACCGGCCCTGACCTGCTCATCGTCGGCGGCGGCGACGGCACCCTCTCCTCGGCCGTGCGCCACGTCGCCCACCGCGACGTGGCGCTCGGCGTGCTGCCGCTCGGCACCACCAACAACTTCGCCCGCAGCCTCGGCCTGCCGCTCGACCTGGCGGGCGCGATCAGGGTGTTCGACACCGGCAAGGTCGCCGACATCGACCTCGGCATGGCCGACGACCGGCCGTTCGCCAACCTGGCCAGCTTCGGCGTGTCGGTCGAGGTGGCGGGCAAGGTCAAGCCGTGGCTCAAGCGGGTGCTCGGCCGGCCGGCCTACCCGCTGACCGCCCTCACCGTGCTGCCGGGGCACACGCCTTTCCGCGCCTACATCACCGTCGACGGCCAGCGCCACGAGCTGCTCACCCACCAGCTCAACATCGCCAACGGCCGCTTCCACGGCGGCTGGCAGGTGGCCCGCGACATCAGCATCGACGACGGCATGCTGGTGGCCTACCAGCTCGGCTCGGGCAAGAAAGTGCGGCTCCTGGTCGAGACGCTGGCCCGCGCCACCACCGGCCGCTGGCGCAGCCTGGCGGGCGGCCCCTTCGTGGTCGGCCGCGAGATGCTGCTGGAGACCGACCCGCCGATGGCCGCCGACGTCGACGGCGAAGTACGCCTCCGCACGCCCATCCGCCTGCGCGTGGTCCCCAACGGCGTCCGCGTGATGGTCCCCGACAGCTTCGAGGACCGCTGACCCCCTAGCCGGATCCCAGACGGCCGTAGGCGGCGGTGAGCGGGCCCGCCACCTCCGGGGGCGGGGGGAAGACGCGGGGGAGGAGGTCCGGCGGCGCGGCGGCGGGCCTGCGTTCGGGGCGGTGGACGGTGGCCGCCGGCGCGTAGAAGTCCGCCAGGCGGTCGGCGAACGGCACGTCCGCCACCTCCAGCGACACCGCGTCCGCCACCGGGTCGTCGGCCAGGTTGCCGAGCAGCTGGTCGCGGGTGCGGCCGCGCCAGGCGAGCACCAGGAACGGATCGTCGTCGAACGACTCGGCCAGCAGATACAGCACCGCCGACACGTGCTTGCACGGAAAGCCCCAGTCGGGGCACGAGCACTCCATGTCCAGGTCGCGCGGGAACAGGTCGGCGCCGAGCGAGGCGAACAGCTCCTCGATCTCCGTGGGCATCTCCCCGGCCAGCAGCTTGGCCCGGTAGACGGCCTGCGCCCCGATCGCCTCCTCGATCGCCGTCCAGCGCGTCTCGTCGTACGCCTCGACGGAGATCGTCACGTCGTACGGCTCGGCACGCGAGCCCTGCACCGACGCGGCCGCCAGGCCGGGCGACAGGTCGATGGACAGGACCTGGCCGGCGCGGGCGTAGCGGCGGCCGCGCGACAGCCGGCCCTGGTCGCAGATCCGCTCCAGGATGTCGATGAAGCGCCTGGACCACCACGTCGAGCCGATGGAGCCGCGCTGCGTCCGGGCTCGGATGCCGCCCTCGACCCTGATGGGCCGGCCCGCCTCGAACCAGCCGTCCCTGCCGACCGGCATGCTCAGCTCACCGCCTCGGCCGTCAGACGGAACACCTCGCGCAGCTCACCGGTGGACAGGTCCGTCAGCCAGTCCTCGCCCGCGCCGACCACCCGCTCGGCGAGCGCCTTCTTCCGCTCGATCATCTCGTCCACCCGTTCTTCCAAGGTGCCGGCGCAGATCAGCTTGCGCACCTGGACGTTGCGGCGCTGGCCGATGCGGAACGCCCGGTCGGTCGCCTGGTCCTCGACGGCCGGGTTCCACCAGCGGTCGACGTGGATGACGTGGCTCGCGGCCGTCAGGTTCAGCCCCACGCCCGCCGCCTTGAGCGACAGCAGGAACAGCATCGGCTCGTCGTCATGCTGGAAGCGGTCCACCAGGCGGTCGCGGGTCCGGCTCGGCAGGCCGCCGTGCAGCCACAGCACCGGCCGCTCCAGCCGCTGCGCCAGATAGGGCTGCAGCATCGTGCCGAACTCGGAGTACTGCGTGAACACCAGCGCCTTCTCGCCCTCGGCCACGATCTCCTCCGCGAGCTGCTCCAGCCGGCTCAGCTTGCCCGACCTGCCCGCCAGCAGCGAGCCGTCCTTGAGCAGGTGAGCCGGGTGGTTGCAGACCTGCTTCAGCCTGGCCATCGCGCTCAGCACCAGGCCGCGCCGCTCGATCCCCTCACTGTCGTCGATCTTGGCCAGCATGTCGTCCACGACCGCCTGGTACAGCGACGCCTGCTCGGCCGTCAGCGTGCACCACTCCTTGACCTCCAGCTTCTCCGGCAGGTCGGAGATGATCGAGGTGTCCGTCTTGAGCCGGCGCAGCACGAACGGCCCGGTCGCCCGCCGCAGCGCCTGCGCCGCCTGCTCGTCCTGACGGGCCTCGATCGGCTCCTGGAAGCGCGTCCTGAACCTCGACCGCGACCCGAGCAGCCCAGGATTGGCGAACTCCATGATCGACCACAGCTCGGCGAGATGGTTCTCCACCGGAGTCCCGGTCAGGGCCAGCCGGGTGCCCGCCGGGATCGCCCTGACCGCCCGCGCCTGCAGCGTGGAGCTGTTCTTGATGGCCTGCGCCTCGTCGCAGACCACCCGCCGCCACCGCAGCCCGCGCAGCGCCTCCAGATCCCGCTGGGCGGTCCCGTAAGTGGTGATCACCAGGTCCGCGCCGTCGATCTCGCCGACGTCCCTGCCGCTGCCATGGTGTACGTGCACGCGCAGCTCCGGCGCGAACCGGGCCGCCTCCCGGCGCCAGTTGCCCACCAGCGACATCGGGCAGACCAGCAGCGTCGGCTCGGTGGGCCCTGACCCGGCCCGCTCGTGCACGAGCAGCGCCAGCGTGGTGACCGTCTTGCCCAGGCCCATGTCGTCGGCGAGCACCCCGCCGAGCCCCAGCTCCGACAGGAAGCTCAGCCACGCCAGCCCGCGCTCCTGGTAGGGCCGCAGCGTCGCGTCCAGCCCGGCGGGCGTGCCGATCGGCAGCAGCCGCCGCTCCGCCTGCCCCGACAGCAGATCGCCGAGTACCCCGTCGGCGTCCACCGTCAGCAGCGGCAGCTCATCGTCCCCCTGCATCACCTCGCGCAGGATGTCGGCCGCCGGCGCCTGCCCGGCCCGGCCGCCCTCGACCGCCTTCAACGCCGCCGCGAGCTGGCGCTCGTCCAGCTCCACCCACTGGCCCCGCACTCGTACCAGCGGCACCTTGAGCCTGGCCAGCTCGGCCAGCTCCTCCTCGGTGACGGTCTCGTCGCCCACCGCCAGGTCGACCCTGAAGTCCACCAGCTCCCGCAGCCCGAACCCCTGCCCCGTGGCCGCGCTCTGCCGCTGGGTGCGGGTGGTGAGCTTCAGCCCGAGCCGGGCGCGCCCCGCCCACCTCGGCAGCTGCACCCCGAACCCGGCCGCCTGCAGCAGCGGCGCCGCCTGCCGCAGGAACTCGAACGCGCCCCGCGTGCCCAGTGTCAGCTCGCTAGGTTCGGCCACCCGCAGCGCCCGATCCAGCTCGGGATACAGCCGCACGGCCCGCCCCAGCCCGGCGAGCAGCTCCCGCTCCGGCCGCCGAGGCAACCCCACCACCGGCTCGCCGGCCCACACCCGCCTGGCGGGAACGTACAGACTGGGGTCATCGGCGGCCTGCAACGCCACCTCCACCCGCCACTCCCCAGAGCCCCCGCCCGCTCCTGCGTCGGTGCCCGCGTCGGCTGGTTCGACCAGCCGGAAGCAGACGCGGGCGGCCCCGTCGGCGGCGACCACGGACGCCCGCCAGGCGTCGAGTTCCTTCCGCAGCCCCGGCACGTCCGGGCAGGCGCCGTCAGGCCCGGTCAGCGCCGCCAGCCATCGCTCCTGCGGCGTGCCCGGCCGCCTGACGAGCGGCTCGCCCAGCGCCGCCCGCACCAGCGCGTCGGCGAACGCCCCCAGCGCCTCACCCAGCACCTCACCGGACGGCCGCTCGGCCCTCCAGGTGCGGCAGGCGGGCGGCATGGCCAGGGCCAGCTCCTTGAAGTACGACGCGTCCGCGCCGGTCAGCACCGGCTGCCACACCGCCCTGGCGTCGGCCTCGGGCTGAGCCCACTTTCCGGCCCACTGGCCCACGCCGCCGTCATCGGGCCGCTCGCCCGTGCCGCCGTCGCCGACGGTGACGAGCCGGGGGATGACGCGGCCGCGCCGTACGAGATCGCGAGCGAACGCCACGACGGTGGCCCAGTGACGCAGGGTGGCAGCGCCGGCGGCCTGCTCGTCCACCAGGCGCAGCGCCTCGCCGACGGGCGGAACCAGCGCGTCGACCCGCCACAGGTGCAGCCGGGGCCGGGCGATCGCGGACAGCCGTCCCGTCTCGGGAGACGGCAGCGGCTCCTTCACCGAGCCGGGCAGCAGCAGCTCCAGCTCGCGGACGCCTTCACCAGGACCCTGCGACGCGTCCCGGGCAGCCTCGGGGAGGGCGAGGGCGGCGGCCAGGGTGCTCGCCGAGGCGGCGAAGGGGTGGGAGCGCGGGGCGGCTCCGGCCGCGGGGCGCGGGTCGACGGCCGCGTCCTCCGCCCAGAAGGCGAGCCCGTCTCCTGCCCAGACACCATGTACGACCAGCACCTCGGCAGGTTACCCGCCGAGACACGGCCACGGCGCGTACGATAAAAATATGAACCCTCCCGGATCGTGGTGTGAGCGGCCCAAGCCGCAGGCTCCCTCGTGCGAGCTCCCATCCCCGTGGAGCGCGCCCAAGAAGCCCGACAACTGGTGCGAGACCCAGAAGTCGCCCGTCGTGGCGGTCTTCGACTTCCTGCTGCGCGCGGCCAAGCGCTGACGAGCGCTGACTCAGCGCTGACCGGGCGCTGACCCCCTGCGCGCCGCCGTGCCGTTGATAGAAGGCCGGTTCCCTGGGTAGTCGCCCCCTCGAACGGAGGAGGCGACGGCGTGAACGACACTCACAAGCTAGTGAACGATCTGTCGGAACAGGTCTCCCGGCTCGTGAAGGACGAGTTGCGGCTGGCCAAGCTCGAGCTCACGCAGAAGGGCAAGCGCGCGGGACTCGGCGCGGGGCTGGCCGGCGCGGCCGGCGTGATCGCGTTCCTGGGCGGAGCCACGCTTGTGGCCGCGCTCGTGCTGCTTCTCGCTCTGGTCATGCCCGCGTGGCTGGCCGCCGCGATCGTGGCGGTGCTCCTGTTCGTCGCCGCCGCGCTGCTCGGCCTGGTCGGCAAGAAGAAGGTCCAGCAGGCCACGCCGATGGTCCCGGCGGAGACGATGGCGAGCGTCCGGGCCGACCTCGACGCGGTCAAGGAGGGGGCGCGGCGATGAGCGAGATGAACCCCGGTCGCACCGACAAGCAGCACGCGGGCACCGTGGGCGCCCGGCGCGCGGCAGTGGGCGAGCCCTTCGACCACGAGTCCATCAACGTGCCCCCCACCAGGCCCGGCGCGGCTGAGAACGCGCACGAGGCGGAGCGCGCCCGCGAGGGTCACGAGACCTTCGTCCCCGAGGCCCCCCAGCGCGACGACCGCACCGACGCGGTCAGGTCGCGCGCCGTGGAGGAGGAGTCGCTGCAGGGCGGCGAGCCCCGCCACGAGCAGCACCCCAGCGACGAGCGGCACAGCCACGAGCGCCACAGCCGCGAGCGGCACGAGCGGCGCCACAGTCAGGACGGCGTGAGACAGCAGGACGCGGACGACGTACGACAGGACATCAGGCAGACCCGCCAGGAGCTCGGCGAGACCGTGCACGCCCTGGCCCAGAAGGCGGACGTCAAGAGCCGGGCGGGCGAGGCGGCGGCTACAGCGAAGGGAAGGGCAGGACACATGGCGGAGACCGCGAAGGGAAAAGCGGCGGAGATGACGGAGACGGCCAAGGAGAAGGCGGCCGAGCTCACGGGCACGGCCAAGGGCAAGGCGGCCGAGATGACCGGTGCGGCCAAGGGCAAGGCGGCCGAAGTGACCGGTACGGCGAAGGGCAAGGCGACCGAGGTGGCCGGGACCGTCAAGGGCAAGGCCGCCGTCATGGCGGACAAGGTGCACGACGCGACGCCTGAGCAGGCCAGGAAGCGGCCCGTGCTGATGATCGCGGCCATGGGCGCGGTGCTGGCCTTCGTCGTGCGGTGGATCATGAGGCGCAACAGGGCCAAGTGAGCGGTGGAACGTCCCGAGCGGCCCACCGAACTGCCAGGCCGGTCCTGGTGGCGCGTGATCAGGCGCACGGTTGCCGAGTTCAACAACGACCGCGTCCAGGACCTGGCGGCCTCCCTCACCTACTACGCGGTTTTGTCGATCTTCCCCGCGCTGATCGTCCTGGTGTCGCTGCTCGGACTGCTCGGCCGTCAGGACGCCGCCGCCGTCGTCGGCAACCTGACGGCGCCGGCGCCCGCGGAGGTGCGCGATCTGCTCGGCCAGGGCCTGTCGCAGGTGCGCGACACCCGGGCGGGCCTCGCCGCGATCATCGGTCTCGTGGTCGCGCTGTGGGCTGCCTCCGGCTACATCGCGGCCTTCATCAGGGCGGGCAACCAGATCTACGACATCCGGGAGGGCCGCCCCTTCTGGAAGATCACCCCACTGCGCGTCGGCCTCACGGTCCTCCTCGCGGTCCTGCTGACCGTGGCGGCGGTCGCGGTCACGCTGACCGGTGACTTCGCGCGCCTGGCGGGTGAGGCGCTGGGCCTGGGCGAGACCGTGGTGACCGTCTGGGACCTGGCCAAGTGGCCCGTCCTGGCGCTGATCGCGGCAGGGCTGATCATGGTGCTCTACTGGGCGGCGCCGAACGTGCGCCAGCTCGGCGTGCGCTGGCTCACCCCCGGCGGCCTGCTGGCGGTCCTGCTCTGGGTGCTCGTCTCCGGCGGCTTCGCGCTGTACGTGGCCAACTTCGGCTCTTACAACAAGACGTACGGCACGCTCGCGGCGGTCGTGGTCTTCCTCGTCTGGCTGTGGCTGTCGAACATGGCGCTGCTGTTCGGAGCGGAGCTGGACGCCGAGCTGATCAGGGAGCGCAACGCGGTCGCCGGCAAGCCCGCCGAGCAGGAGCCGTACGTGGTGCCGCGCGACCCGCCCAAGCCCGACAATCTCCCTGATTGACCGTGGGGCTTGCAACCTCATCGCGGCCGGGTAAGGCTGCCTGTCATGGACTTCATCCGGGTACGCGCGTCGTCCGACGGCACCGAGACGATCTCGTGGTGGACCGGTGACGTCTACGGATGGGAGCCGGACGGCGGCCCGCACCACCTGTTCGGCTTCGAGGGCCTCAACGTGGCCCGGGCGGTCCGCGCCGACGACGGCTGGCAGCTGCTGACCAGGGAGGCCGCCCTCTACCTCGACCCGGTCGGCAGGGACGTGCTCGACGTGTGGGACAACCCGCTCACCGGGCGGCGGACCGAGGTGCGGCACGTCTTCAACGACCCGGTCAACCAGCGGCTCGGCGACCGCCCGGTGCCGGTCACCCGGCTGGGCGACCAGGTGGTCTTCAACGTCGACGTCCGCCTGGCCTACCCCTCGCCGCTCAAGGTCGCCGACTACCCCGACAACTCGGCGGGCGACACCTACCGGGCGCTGGAGCTGTTCCAGTTCTTCGCCGAGGCCGCCGAGCTCGGCTCCGGCATGGCCGACGTGCCGTCGGTGTTCTCCTGGTGCCGGGTGTCGCCCTGGCTGCCGTGGATGGCGATGGCGCAGCGGCCGGGCGGGCTCGTCTACCACTGCCGGGGCGGCAAGACCGCCGAGGTGCCCGAGCGGCTGCGCGAGCGCGTCGGCGAGCGCTTCCTGCACGCGCCGGAGCGGTGGTCGGGCCCCAACATGACCAGCTGGACGGCCTACGCCGGGCGGGCGGATACAGTCGGCCGGTGAGCAACGACCTGTTCTGCGAGATCATCGCCGGGGAGCGGCCGGCCCGCGTCGTGCACTCCGACGAGGTGTCGGTCTCCTTCCTCGACACCCGGCCCGTCTTCAAGGGGCATGTGCTCGTGGTGCCGCGCGCCCACGTCGAGGTGCTCACCGACCTGACCGACGTCGGCCCGTTCTTCGAGCGGGTGCAGGCGATCGCCCGCGCCGTGGAGGAGGGCCTGGAGACCGGCGGCACGTTCGTCGCCATGAACAACCGCGTCAGCCAGAGCGTCGCCCACCTGCACGTGCACGTGGTGCCACGCCACCGCAAGGACGGCCTGCGCGGCTTCTTCTGGCCCCGCACCACCTACGCCTCCGACGCGGAGGCGCAGCTCTACGCCGAGCGCATCGCCAAAGCGCTGCCCGAGGGCTGAGTCATGGAGTACGTCTTCGGCGCGGCCGTGATCGCGGGACTGGTGGGGGTGCCCGCGTTCGTGCTCTGGCGGGTCATGCGGGGCCGCCGCGAACTCGGCACCAGCCCGGCGGAGCGGGCCACCTTCGAGACGCTGCACACGGCCTCGCTGGCCGGGCCGCCGCTGCGGGCCGGGCTGACCTCCGAGGGCGCGCTGCGCGCCTCGCGGCACCTGCGCGAGCTGCTCGGCTCCTCCGCCCTGGCCATCACCGACGGCGAGCGCCTGCTGGTCTACGACGGGGCCGGCGAGCACCACGCCCCGGAGGCCTTCGAGCAGGCCAAGGCGACCCTGGCCGACGGCCGCACCCAGGTCCTGGCCATCTCCTGCGACCTGCTGGAGTGCCCCGTCAGGCACGCCGTGGTCGTCCCTCTCACCACCGACGACCGGGTGGTCGGCACGCTGGCCGCCTTCGGCCCGCACGCCTCCGCGGGGCTCGTCAGGGCCGCCCAGGAGGTGGCCGGCTGGGTGGACTCACAGCTGGAGCTGGCCGAGCTGCACCGCTCGCGCACGCTGCTGATGGAGGCGGAGGTACGGGCGCTGCGCGCGCAGATCTCGCCGCACTTCATCTACAACTCGCTCACCGCGATCGCCTCGTTCGTCCGCACCGACCCGGAGCGGGCCAGGGAGCTGCTGCTGGAGTTCGCCGACTTCACCCGCTACTCCTTCCGCCGGCACGGCGAGTTCACCACGCTGGCCGAGGAACTGCGCTCGGTCGAGCGCTACCTCGTCCTCGAACGCGCCCGCTTCGGCGACCAGCTTCAGGTGACGCTGCGCATCGCGCCCGAGGTGCTGCCGGTGGCGGTGCCGTTCCTGTGCCTGCAGCCCCTGGTGGAGAACGCCGTCAGGCACGGCCTGGAGAGCAAGGACGGCGTGGGCCGGATCACGATCGTCGCCGAGGACGCCGGAGCAGAGTGCGGCATCAGCGTCGAGGACGACGGCCTCGGCATGGACCCGGACCGGCTGCGCCGCATCCTCGCAGGTGAGGCGTCCTCATCGGGCGGCGTCGGGCTGGCGAACGTCGACGAGCGGCTGCGCCAGGTGTACGGCGACGAGTACGGATTGGTCGTCGAGACGGCCCCTGGCGCGGGCACTAAGGTCAACGTGAGGTTGCCGAAATATCACCCAGGCGTCTCAGCCCGTTGACCTGGACCTTTGTTGTCGGTTTTATCACTGTCTATGGCACACCTTCGGGTCCTCGCGGTGGATGACGAGCTTCCCGCGCTGGAAGACATCTCCTACCTGCTCCGCGCCGACCCACGGATCGGCGAGGTCGCCACCGCCCGGGACGGCGCTGCCGCGTTGCGGCTGCTCGACCGGGCCATCGCCGAGGGCAGGCCCATCGACGCCGTCTTCCTCGACATCAGGATGCGCGGCCTCGACGGCGTCGTGCTCGGTCGCCTGCTGTCGCGGTTCGCCAACCCGCCGAGGGTGGTGTTCGTCACCGCCTACGAGGAGCACGCCGTCGACGCCTTCGAGATCAAGGCCGAGGACTACCTGCTGAAACCGGTGCGCCCGGAGCGCCTCGCCGAGGCGATCAGGCGCGTGGCGGTCTCGGCCGACGTGCCCGTCGAGGGCGCCGAGACCGATACGATCCCCGTCGAGCTCGGCGGCGTGACCAGATTCGTCTCCACCGCCGACGTCATCTACGTGGAGGCCCAGGGTGACTATGCTCGCCTGCACACCGCCACCGGCAGCCATCTGGTCCGCATCCCGCTGGCCACGCTGGAGGAGCGCTGGTCGGCGGCCGGGTTCGTCCGCGTGCACCGCAGCCATCTGGTCGCGGTCAAGCACATCGAGGAGCTGCACATCGACTCTGGCAGGTGCGTGGTCAGGGTCGGCGACACGGAGATCCCGGTCAGCCGCCGCCACACCCGCGAACTGCGCGACCTGCTCGTCCGCCGCGCCAGGAAGGGAAGGCCCGAATGAGCCCTGAGCCGAAACCTGGCCGCCGCGTCGCCATCACCAGCCCGCGCACCGCGGCGGCCCGCCGCCCCCGCTATCCCGCCACCCGGGAGATCGACGAGCAGACCCACCTCGGCGAGGTCTACATGCGCTCGCTGCTGCGCACCCAGTTCAGGCTGGCCGCGTTCGTGTGCACGGTCCTGGGGTGCGTGGTGGGGAGCCTGCCGGTGCTGTTCCTGCTCATCCCCGAACTGCGCGACGTGCACGTGCTCGGCGTCCCCCTGCCGTGGGCGGTGCTCGCCGGGCTCATCTATCCCGCCTTCGTCATCGGCGCCTGGCTCTACGTACGGCAGGCGGAGCGCAACGAGCGCCACTTCGCCGACCTGGTCGACCGCTCGTGAGCCTGGCCGCGGTCGTCATCGTCATGGTGGCGGCCGTGCTCATCGGCGCGTTCGGCATCCGGGTCTCCCGCACCACCTCCGACTTCTACGTCGCCTCCCGCACCGTCAGCCCCCTCTGGAACGCCTCCGCGATCGGCGGCGAGTATCTGTCGGCGGCGTCGTTCCTCGGTGTGGCCGGGCTCATCCTCAGCTACGGCGTGGACATGCTCTGGCTGCCGGTCGGCTGGACCGGCGGCTACCTGGTGCTGCTGGTGCTGGTGTCCGCGCCGCTGCGCCGCTCGGGCGCCTACACGCTGCCCGACTTCGCCGAGGCCAGGCTGGAGTCCATGGTGGTGCGCCGGACCGCCAGCGTGCTCGTCGTGCTCATCGGCTGGCTGTACCTGATGCCGCAGTTCCAGAGCGCCGGCCTGGTGCTGCGCACGATCACCGGCGCGCCGGTGTGGGCGGGCGGGCTGCTGGTGGCGGTCGTGGTCGTGGTCAACGTGCTGTCGGGCGGCATGCGGTCGATCACGTTCGTGCAGGCGTTCCAGTACTGGCTCAAGCTCACCGCGCTGGCCGTACCGGTGATCTTCCTGCTGCTGGCCTGGCAGTCCGACGGGGCCCCCGGCCTGTCCGCGCAGGACGCCGCCGGCTGGCAGATGCCGCTGTCCGGGGCCAGGGAGTACGGCCTCTACTCGACGTACTCGCTGATCCTGGCCACCTTCCTGGGCACCATGGGGCTGCCGCACGTGCTGGTCCGCTTCTACACCAACCCCGACGGCCGGGCCGCCCGCCGGACCACGCTGGTGGTGCTGACGCTGCTCGGCGCGTTCTACCTGCTGCCGCCCGTGTACGGCTGGCTCGGCCGGATCTACGCGCCCGACCTGGTGCGCACCGACGCCGTCGTGCTGACGCTGCCCGCGCGGATGATCGGCGGGACGCTCGGCGACGCGCTGACGGCGCTGATCACGGGGGGAGCGTTCGCCGCGTTCCTGTCGACGTCGTCGGGGCTGACCGTGTCCGTGGCCGGGGTGATCGCGCAGGACCTGCTCAAGGGTGGTGTCCGCTCGTTCCGGATCGCCACGCTGATGGCCGTCGCGGTGCCGCTGGCGCTGGCGCTGTGGGCGCGGGCCCTGCCGGTGGCGGACGTGGTGGGGCTGGCGTTCGCGGTGGCGGCCTCGTCGTTCTGCCCGCTGCTCGTGCTCGGCATCTGGTGGCGCAGGCTCAGCACCACCGGCGCGCTGGCCGGGCTGTACGTGGGTGGCGGCCTGGCCTGTCTCGCCGTGCTGGCCACGATCACCGGCGGCCCGCACGCCGGCCTGGCCGGGGCACTGCTGGCGCAGCCGGCGGCGTGGACGGTGCCGATCGCGTTCGCGGCGATGATCTCGGTGTCGTTCCTGACGCCGGACCGGGTGCCGCTCGGCGTGGCCAGGACCATGGTGCGTCTGCACACGCCGGAGAACCTCGACCTCGACCGGGGAGACTGGCGGCCCCGCTCTTCTTAGGGCTCCAGCAGGAAGGCGTCCTCGATCTCGGCGCGGTCGAAGGTGTGGCCGCCCTGGCAGTCGTGGCAGTAGCCGCTCACCATCTCCCCGGTGAGCCGCAGGTCGTCCATGTAGTGCTCGCGCCCGCGCCTGACCACGACGATCGCCTCGCCGGTGATGGCGGCGGCGTCGACCGCGTCACCTCCCGGAAGGCCGGGCGGGCGGCCGTCGCGGATCGCCTTGGCCGCCGCGGCGGGGTCGAGGCGTTCGCCGGGGAGCGGGTCGACGGGCAGCCGCCGCGGCTGCGGGCGTTCGGCGCGGATCGTCCCGTCGGCCGCCACGCCGACCGGCGCGTAGCCCGCCGTCCTGAGCAGGCGCAGTGTCTCGTCCGGAGCCAGGCCGGACAGCGCGACGGTCGGCGCCACCTGGCGCAGCGCCGGCTTGCGCAGCGACCGGGCCCCGCACAGCTCGGTCAGCAGCGCCGGGTCGTCCGCTGTCAGCACGGACATCGCGGCCGCCACCCGGATGGCGCCGTGCCTGCGCGCGGTGTCGGCGACGAGGTAACGCAGCGGCTGGGGCACCGCCTTGGCGGAGATCCGCTCCAGCTCGGCGAGCAGGTCATCCGGTGAGACGCCCGTGTCCAGGGCCCGGCGCACGCTCGCGCCGGAGAACCGCCACACGCTCGCCCGGTCGCGCGACTCCAGGTCGGCGCAGCCGCCGAGGAAGGCGGCCAGCTCGTGCGCGGGCGAGCCGGTGACGACCGCGGTCAGGTCGTTCTGCAGCGTCGCCGTCGTGGCCGGCGCGGGAAAGAGCGACGCCGCCGGGCCACCGTCGAGCGCGGCCCGGCCCAGCACCGTCAGCCCGCCGTCGGCGACCATCCCGAGCAGCTCACCCTCGCGCAGCGTCGCGGCGACGAACTCCGTGGCCGCGAGCGCGAACTCCGCCGTCGCCCTGGTACGCCAGTCGACGGCCGCCCGCAGCCCGGCGGCGTCGGCGCCCAGCCCGGCGGGCAGCGAGTGCAGCACCCGCAGCGTGGCCCGCCGCACGTCACCGGCGCCGGAGTCGAGAGGGTGCGGCGGAGCCTGCGGCGACAGGTGCTCCTCGCAGCAGCCCAGCACGCGGTGCGTGGGGGAGTGCGGCAGCGCGCGCCACGCCCCGGCCAGCGTCTCCCACCGCTCGGCGGGCCCGGCCGCGAGCCACTCGTCCAGGACGGTGGTGGCGACCAGCCCGTCACCCATCACGGGCGCCAGCAGCTCGGCGGCGAAGGCGACGTCCAGCCACAGCACCACCTCCGGCTCCGGCAGGCCGAGCGCCCTGCCCAGCCGCTTGAGCTCGCGGGCGCCCACGCCACCCGCCTTCAGCTCCGCGATGGGCTCCGTCCCCGCCAGCTCCATCAGAGCAGCGACCCGGTCCACGGCGGCCAGCGCCGCGCCCACCCCGTCAGTGGCCGGACGGGCGACACCGGCCACCTCGGGCTGGCCGGTCAGCCTCGGCTTCCAGCCGTCCTCGCGCAGCGCCAGGGCCACCTCCCTGGGCATCTCGTACTCCCAGCCGGCGCGGACGACGAAACCGGCCTCGGCGAGCCGCTGCAGGGGACCGGTGGCCCGGCCGCCGTAGAACGCCTGCGTGTCGGACTGGACCGGCTGCCTGGCCGTCATCTGCTCCAGCAGCGTGCGCGACTGGCGGGGCAGCTTGGCCGCGCGCGCCGCCACGGCGCGCCGCTCCTCGCGCAGCCACTGCGTGAGCTGTGCGACCAGCTCGGCCTTGCGCCCCTTCGGCTGCGCGCCGAGGGCCTTGAGCATGCTCTTGAGCGTCTCGGCGGTGATGTCGCCGGCGATCTCGCGCAACGGCCTGCCGAGCCCGAACGGGTGTTGCCAGAGTCCGGGCCGGTGCGGTGACAGCACCCTCTCGCCCTCCAGCGTCACCAGCCCCCACTCGGCCAGCGTGCCGATCACCTCGTCCAGCCGCGCGTGCGGGTCGTCGAGCATCTCCTTCAGCTCGGCCCGGCCCGTATCGCCGCCGAGGACCTGGAGTGCCTGGCTGACGGTGTGGCAGTCGGCGTCGAGGGCGAGCAGCGCCGGGATGGCGAGCTCGGGCGAGGCCAGCATCCGTTCGAGCAGGTCGAGGGAGGAGGCTGCGGCCAGCTCCGGCCGGTGTGCGAGAAGTGTGGCGAGTTCGGTGTCCGTCCGAGGCACCTGACGACTCTAGCGACCCCATAGGCATCAGGAATGGTTCCCGCCGCAGACCTTCCCGCCTTTCTACGCTCGAGGGAGCCCACGGACAAGGGAAGCGCCATGGCGACCCCGCAAGAGGCCGAGCAGGCACTGCGCATGATCGCGCGCCTGGCCGACGAGCAGGGCGGCGCGCTGGACAGGGTGTTCCGGCTCTTCGGCGACGGCGCGCTGCTCGGGTCGGGCGCCGCACGGCTGCACGGCGGCCTGGTGGAGCGTCACTCCGAGGTACGACGCGCCTTCGAGCAGGCGTTCCAGCAGGTCGAACGGCTCGCCCTGGCCGGCGGCGACCCTGTCAGGATCCCGGCCCCGCAGTTCGGCCGGCCGCCGGAGGCGCTGCGTGACCCGCCCGGCGGCTATGTCGGCGGCGACCCCGACCTCATGCGGGCCGTGGACGCGGAGCTGGCCGAAGCCGGCGGCGACTGGCGGCAGGCGGGCCACGTCCTGGCGAGCGCGCTGGCCCGGCTCGGCGTCGGCACCGCCCCCGCCCAGGACCTGGTCCGCGCGGGGAACTGGCTCGACGACCAGCGTGCCGACCTCCGCCGCCGCCGCGCCGAACTCCTGAAGACCACCCCGGCCCCCACCACCCCACCCCCGCAGGAAACCACCCCACCCCCGCCGGAGTCCTCCTCGCCCCCGCCGGAGTCCTCCTCGCCCACGCACGAGGACATGGCGCCCCCGCACGAGGACGTGGCGCCCCCGGCTCAGGACGGGCGGCCCGGTACGTCTGCGGCTGAGGAGACGCCGTTCGGCCGGTTGGCCGGTGCGGTCAACGACGTCGTGGCCTGGGCGGGGAGCGCCTGGGCCGGCCAGGTGGGCGCCGCGGCCGGCGCACTCGGCCTGCCCGGCGTCGGGGAGCTGGCCCGCGGGTACGCCGAGTACGGCGCGATCCCCCTCGTCCAGGGCGCCGCCGAGGCCACCATCGGGATCGCCGAGTTCGGCTGGACCACGTCCATCGGCGGCCTGATCACCGATCCCGGCGCGATCCCCGACCTGATCGGGAAAGCCGGCGACGCCGGCGTCTTCGCCGCGGAGCATCCGGTCGAGTTCGGCAAGTCGGTCGTCGACTGGGAGACCCTCACCGAGGAGCCGGTCCGCTGGTTCGGCAGGCTCGTCCCCGACGCTCTCCTCGCCATCACCGGCGGCGGGCTGGCGGGCCGGGCCGGCCGAACCGTCGACGGCCTCGGCGTACCCCCCGCAGCCACGCCCGGCGGCTTCCGGATCCCCCCGGCGCGAACGGCGGCCGACGGGCCACCCCTGGACACCATTCCGATGAGAGAACGACACGTCGGCGAGGACCAGCGGGGCGTCCGTTACCTGACCCCCGAGGCGTTAGAGAGAAGGCGTCTCGTGGTGCATGATGGAAGGCTCCATGACATAACCGGGAAGCCTTTCGACACCGAAGACGCCCATTCTCACTGGGCTCCGGGAGGAGGCCGCGCGATCTTCGTCATGGATCGATACGGCAATCTCTACGCGGAGAAGGAGCATGTGGTCGGAGAGTTCCACCACTCCAGCTTTCTGAGCGGTGGACGAGTCACCGGAGCCGGGGATATCGAGGTGGAAAATGGCGTGCTGACGGCCATTTCCCGCCATAGCGGCCACTACAGGCCGAAACCCGAGGACCTGGACCGCGTCATAGGCGCTCTGAAACGCGCGGGTATCGATGTCGACGGTGTGCAGAGGGAGGGGTACGACGGTGGCTGACTGGCTGGAGTCCGACAGGGACCGGGTGGTCTCCGTCCTGTTCTACAGCGTCCAGTTCAACGCGGAGCTCGATGACGCCCTCGCCCTCGTCAGGGCCCGCGCGCTGATCCTGGAGCCCGTCCTCGGCTACACGCCGGAGGAGGAGTACGAAGCCATCGGCGCGTCACTGCGAACCGGCCCCCCGCTCGCCGACCTCATTCCGTCCCCGCTTCCGGTGCCGCATTCCGAGCAGGAGCACCGGGATTTCGCGCAACGCGTGCTCGACCACATGGACGCGCTGCGGCCCTGGCCCGAACTACCGTTCATTTCACTACGTGCGTCCCCGTGGCACGACTACGCGGAATCCCGGGTGATCGCGCGGATCCGGATGAACGAAATGCGGGTGACGGAGCGCCTCCATCGGCATCTCGCACAGGTCCGCGAGGACGAGCGGTTGCGCCACTGGCTGACGCTGCGGCTCAATTCGGGGGACGAGGTCGCCCTGGCCGAGCCGTGGTGGCCGGACAGCGAGCACGTCGCGGTGCTGTCCCGGCGCGACGCCGACAAGGCCCCCGAGGCGGTGCTGGCGGCGTTCCTGCACGTCACCGGCTTCACCCTGGACGAGATCGACGATCTCACCGACGGCGTGGACCCCCTCTCACGGGGAGGCGCGGGCACCGGCTGGCTCGCCTACACGCTGCGGCGCGACAGCACTGCCGGCGGGATCCGCCAGGGGTCGTTCGAGGCGTTCCAGCGCGCCCGCCTCTACTGCGAGGCGATGGACAAGCCCGGGGTCATCGCCGTCGGCCCGCCGGGCAAGGGCCTGGTGCCCGCGTTCACCTCGCCGGAGGCGCTGGCCCACTACGTCACGGCCAAGGGGAGCGACGTAGAGTCCCAGGAGCCGCGCTACTTCTCCACCCTCGGCGCGGACCTGCTCGGCCTCCTCCCCGACGGCTATGCCGTACTCGTGGATCCAGGGGAGGAGTACGCTGCCGCCTTCGACCGGAACGGTCCCCGCTGACGTCGTCAGCGGTCGTGCGCCCACGTCCGCAGGAAGAGGACGCGGCCCTTCTCCTCTACCCGCTCCGGCTCGTCGCCGGTGAGCCGGAAGCCCAGGGCCCGCGCGACGGAGATGCTGGGGGCGTTGTCGGGCTCGATCTCCAGCAGGACGCGGGGGATCTCCAGGACCTGATGGGCGTAGTCCATCAGCAGCCGGGTGGCGCGCGGGGCCAGCCGCTGCCCGCGGTGGGCGGCGCCGATGGCGTAGCCCATGCTGCCCCGGGAGAGGCTGACCAGCACCTCGCCGAGCGGCTTGTGGCCGTCGGTGGTGACGGCGAGGTGCAGCCGCTCCCCGGCGGCGCGGGTGCGGCGGGCCTTCTCCAGGTACGCGCGCGCCTCGTCGAGGCCGAAGGGGGAGGCCAGCGGAGTGCGGTAGGCGACGCCGGGATCGTCGAACAGCTCCGCCATGACCGGCAGGTCCGCTTCTTCCCACTCGCGCAGCACGAGGTCATGGCCGGTCAGCCGGACGGGCGAGGTGGGTAACGTCATGGGCGACCTCCGGTGGGCGAGGCGTCGATTCTACGACTCGGCGCGCGGCCGGGCAGCTCGCCCGAGCCGCGGGCGACCAGCTCGACCGGCACCTTGACCCGGCGCCTGCCCGACTCGCCGTCGAGCAGCAGGTCGACGGCGCTGCGCGCCAGCCTGGCCACGTCGTAGCGGACCACCGTGACGCCCGGGTTGAAGACGTCCGCCAGGGCGAAGTCGTCGAAGCCCACGTACGCGGGCCGTTCCGGACGCTCCCGCAGCGCCTGCAGGATGCCGATCGCGGCCCGGTTGTTGGTGGCGAACAGCGCCGTCGGCGGGTCCGCCAGGTCGAGCAGCCGGCTCACCTCACGGGAGACCCGCCACGGGTCGAACACCCCCCGCACCACCAGGGACTCGTCGACGGGCAGGCCCGCCGCCCGCAGCGCCGTACGGTAGCCGGACGCGCGGTCGTGCACGGAGCTCAGCCCGTCGTCGTCGGAGATCAGCGCGATGCGGCGGTGGCCGCGCGCGATGAGGTGCTCGGCCGCGACGAGACCGCCCTTGACGTCGTCGAGCACCACCACGTCCGCCTGTTCGAGGCCCGCCGGGACCCGGTCGACGAACACCGCCGTCAGGCCCGGATGCTCGCCCAGCCAGCCGTGGTCGGCGGCCGAGGGGACGATGATGAGGGAGTCGACGCCCCGGGCGTACATCGACTCGACCAGCATCCGCTCCCGTTCCGGCCGCTCCTCGTAGGAGCCGAACACCACGAGCGCCTCATGGTCGGCCGCGGCCGCCTCGACCGCCTTGGCAAGGCGGGAGTAGAACTCGTTGGAGATGTTCTCCATGATCAGGCCGAGGGTGAGCATGGTGGCGCCGCGCGCCAGGCGGCTGGCGGCCTCGTTGCGGCGGAAGCCCAGCGTGCTGATGGCGGTCAGCACCCGCTGCCGCAGCACGGCGCTGACGTGCGGCTCCTGGTTGACCACCCGCGAGACCGTTTTGAGGCTCACCCCGGCGTGCCTGGCCACGTCGACCATGGTCGGTTTCCGCGCTGTCATAGTCTGCCCCCATGGATGATGAATGGATCTGCGGCCGGCTGGGCGAGGACGAGCCCTGGGTGATGGGCGCGGTCAACCCGCCGATCTTCGAGAACTCCCTGTTCACTTTCGACACGGCGGGCGAGCTCGGCGAGGCGATCAGGAACGAGGACGAGAGGTACGTCTACTGGCGTGGCACCAACCCGACCGTCGATCTGGCGCAGCGCAAGCTGGCCGCGCTGGAGCGGGCGGAGCGGGCCAAGTGCTTCGCCTCGGGCATGGGCGCCATCGCGGCGACGATCTCCTCGCTGGTCTCGGCCGGCGACCACGTGCTGGTGCTGGGCGCGGTCTACGGGCCGACCACCCAGTTTCTGCGTTACCTGGAGAAGTTCGGCGTCACGCATACGCATGTCGTCGATCTGGCAGCCGGTGACAGCGCTATCAGGGAGAGCACCCGCCTACTGTACTTCGAGTCGCCCTCGTACATGCGGTACGAGATCTTCGACATCCCCGCCGTCACCCGCTGGGCCGGCGAGCACGGCCTGGTGACCGTGATGGACAACACCTGGTCCACGCCGATCTTCCAGAAGCCGCTGACGATGGGCGTGGACCTGGTCGTGCACTCCCTGTCGAAGTACGTGGGCGGCCACAGCGACCTGGTGGGCGGGGTGGTCGCCGGGCCGTCGCGGCTGATCAGGCCGCTGGCGCTGACCGAGTACCAGCTCTACGGGGCGGCGATGTCGCCGCACGACGCGGCCAAGGTGATCAAGGGACTGCGTACGCTGCCCGTCCGGATGGTCGCGCACCAGGAGCGCGGGATGGCGGTCGCCGGGTTCCTGGCGGACCATCCGGCGGTGCGGCAGGTGAACTATCCCGGACTGCCCTCACATCCCGGTCATGGCATGGCCATTCGTCAAATGTCCGGCTTCTCCAGCCTTTTCAGCATCGAACTGGCCACGGAGTCCCGCGCGGCCGTCGCCTCCTTCCTCGACGCGTTGCGGCATTTCCGGATCGGAGTGTCGTGGGGCGGGTTCGAGAGCCTGGTCAACGCCCCGGCGCTGTCCACCGAGGAGAGCGTGCGCGTCACCATGGGCATCCCCGTCGGGCTCGTGCGGCTGTCGGTCGGGCTGGAGGCGGCCGAGACGCTGATCAAGGATCTGGGCCTGGCGCTGGAGCGGATCGGTTGATCGCCGGGCCGGTCTCGGTCCGGTGGCGAATCGGCCGATCCGGCGTCCCGGTCTAGCGCCGGAACGGCCCAGTCGCCTAGCGTGATTGACAGCGCTGTCTTACCTCTCTGGAGGCCCCACCATGAAATCCCCCCTCCTGGCGGCAGCAGCCGCCGCCACGCTGGTGCTGGCCGGATGCGGCTCCGGCTCGTCCTCCTCCTCCGGGGAGGTACAACTGCGCATGATCGAGAGCCTGACCAGCCCCGAGCGGACCAAGCTGATCAGGACGCTGCTCGCGGACTTCGAGAAGGCCAACCCCGGCGTCACCGTCGAGCTGGTCTCACCACCGCTGGACAGCGCCGACCAGAAGATCACCCAGATCCTGCAGACCAAGAAGGACCTGGACGTGCTGGAGGTCCGCGACCACACGGCCAAGTCCTTCACCAACAACGGCTGGCTGGCCGAGCTGCCCACCACCGACTGGCCCGGCTGGGCGGACCTGACCGAGCTGGCCCAGACCAAGGCCGTCGAGGTCGGCGGCAAGCCCTACCTGATCCCTTACGGCTTCTACCAGCGGACGCTGTTCTACCGGACCGACTACGGCATGACCGCGCCGCCGAAGACCTGGCAGGAGCTCTACGAGGCGGGCAAGAAGATGACCACCGGCGACCGGTTCGGCTACTCCTTCCGGGGCGGCAAGGGCGGCGCCGACTACGCGGTCATGATGATCAGCGCCTACAACGGCGAGGCCCTGAATCCCGAAAAATCCTTCTTCCTGAAGGACAAGCGCACCATCTTCTCCACCCCGGAGGCCACGCAGGCCCTCGACCTCTACGTCAAGATCTTCAAGGAGGCGTCGCCGCCCGACTCGGTGTCGTGGGGCTACCCGGAGATGGTCCAGGGCTTCACCTCGGGCGTCACCGGCATGCTCATCCAGGACCCCGAAGTGATCAAGACGGTGGAGGAGAGCGGGGTCACCGCCTGGTCCACCGCCCCCATCCCCAAGGGCCCGAGCGGCTACGCCTTCCAGCCGGTCGGCTACGCGGGCTGGGGCGCCACCTCCTTCAGCGCGCACCCCAAGGAGGCGGTCAAGCTCGTGCAGTTCCTGTCGGAGGCCGAGCAGAGCATCGCCTTCGCCAAGGGCAACTCACTGATCCCCATCTCCAAGCAGGCCCAGAGCGACCCGCAGTTCTCCCAGGGCGCCTGGAAGGCCTACCTGGAGGCGCAGCAGGACCCCAAGCAGGTCATCACCATCCGCCCGGTGGACTATCCCGGCTGGAGCCAGTTCAACGTCGACTCCGACCGTGACATCCAGGCGCTGATCACCGGTAAGAAGACCACCGCCGAGGTGCTCAAGTCGTGGGACGCCTTCTGGACGGACCAGGCGAAGAAGGTCTCTTGAGCACCCGCGCGAAACCCGCGTTCACCGGGCGCAAGGCCAGGTTCATCGCCCTGTGCCTGCTGCCCGGTGTGGTGTTCGTGGCGCTGTTCACGTACTACCCGATGGTGCGTGGCGCGATCATCGCCTTCCAGCGCTACAACCTGTTCGACCTGACCGCCACGCCGTTCGTCGGGCTGGAGAACTTCCGGTCGGTGCTGGCCGAGGACCGGTTCTGGACGGCGCTGCGCAACACCGGCACCTGGGTGGTCGTGTCGCTGTTCTTCCAGTTCTTCCTCGGGTTCGGGCTGGCGCTGCTGCTGCGGCGCCACTTCCGGGGGCGCGGGCTCTACCAGGCGTGGGTGTTCTTCCCGTGGGCCATGTCGGGGTTCCTGATCGGGCTGCTGTGGCGCTGGATGTTCAACGGGCAGTTCGGCGTGATCAACGACCTGCTGCTCAAGGCGGGGATCATCGACGAGCGCATCGGCTTCCTCGCCTCGCCCGGCTGGGCGATGACCTCGGTGATCGTGGCCAACGTCTGGTACGGCGTGACGTTCTTCGCCATCATGATCATGGCCGCGCTGCAGTCGGTGCCCCGCGAGCTGTACGAGGCGGCGTCGGTGGACGGGGCGTCGCGGCTGCGCCAGTTCTGGCACGTGACGCTGCCGCACATCCGGCCCACGCTGGCGCTGATCGTGCTGCTGCGGATCATCTGGATCCTCAACTTCCCCGACCTCATCTACGCCATGACGGGCGGCGGCCCGGCCGGGAGCACCGACATCATCACCACGTTCCTCATCCAGCAGGTCGCGGGCGGCGACTACGGCCGGGCGGGCGCGGTCGGGCTGCTGGTCCTCGGCCTGCTGCTGGCCTTCAGCGTCTTCTACCTGAACGCGACCCGATTCGAGAAGGCCCGATGAGACGTCTCGCCAAGGTGATCGTGCTCACCGTCTGGCTGCTGATCACGCTGTTCCCGCTCTACTGGATCGTCGTCACCTCGCTCAAGCCCAAGGCCGAGATCTTCTCCCTGCCGCTGCGCTACTGGCCCGGCGCCGTGACGTTCGAGCACTACGCCGAGCTGTTCTCCTTCGCCGACTTCGGGACGTACCTGCTCAACAGCCTCATGGTCTCCCTGGTCTCGGCCGGCGTCGTGACGGTGACCGGGGTGCTCGGCGGCTACGTCCTGGCCCGGTTCGCCTTCCCCGGCAGGGGGGCGCTGATGCTGGCCTTCCTCGTCACCCAGATGATCCCGCTGTTCATCGCGCTCGGCCCGCTCTACCTGCTGATGTCGGATCTCGACCTGCTCAACAGGCTGGCCGGGCTCATGCTGGTCTACGTCGCCATGCTGGTGCCGTTCGCCACGATCATCATGCGCGGCTTCTACGAGCGGGTGCCGGTGGCGCTGGAGGAGGCCGCGCAGGTCGACGGCGCGTCGCGGATGGTCGCCATGATCAGAGTGGTGATGCCGGTCATGCTGCCCGGCATCGCGGCCACGTTCATCTTCGCCTTCGTGCAGTGCTGGAACGAGCTGTTCCTGGCGATCACGTTCATCGACAGCGAGGACGCCAAGACCATCCCGGTCGCGATGAACTCCTTCATCACGCAGTACGACATCGACTGGGGCGCGATGGCGGCCGCCACGGTGGTGTCGGTGATCCCGACCCTGGTGATGTTCGCCGTCATCCGGCGCTACATCGTCGAAGGGCTGACCGCTGGAGCGGTCAAAGGATGACCAACCGTTCGTCGTACCGAACGGACCATTCGTCGCAGCCGCCGCCCAACTGAACGCCGTTGAGCGGCGGCTCGCCGAACAAGTTCATGCTCCCCCTCCACGTGGGGTAGGTGTCCCTCTTACCGTGAGCGTGATCCGCATCACAGTGGAGGTCTCGTGACAACCCAAGAACATGACGCGTCTGTCTATGAAGAAGTCCAGAGGAGCAGTGAGTTCCAAGATCTGAAGAGGCGTTTCCGCCGGTGGACGTTCCCGATGACGGCGGCGTTCCTGGTGTGGTACCTGCTGTACGTGGTGATGTCGGGCTGGGCCCGCGACTTCATGGCCATCAAACTGCTCGGTGAGATCAACGTCGGACTGATCTTCGGGTTGCTCCAGTTCGTGACGACCTTCGGCATCGCGTGGGCCTACTCCAGGCACATGGAGAAGGTGCTCGACCCCATTTCCGACAAGCTCCGCCACGAGGTCGAGGAGAAGGCCAAGTGAGTTCACAAGTCCTCGCCACGATCCTCTTCCTTTCCTTCGTGGCCGCCACGCTCGGCATCACGGTCTGGGCCAGCCGCCAGACCAAGACCGCGGCTGACTACTACGCGGGCGGCCGCTCGTTCACCGGCGTGCAGAACGGCCTGGCCATCGGCGGCGACTACATGTCGGCGGCCTCGTTCCTCGGCATCGCAGGCATCATCGCGCTGTACGGCTACGACGGCTTCCTCTACTCCATCGGCTTCCTGGTCGCCTGGCTGGTGGCGCTGCTGCTGGTGGCCGAGCTGATGCGTAACTCCGGCAAGTTCACCATGGCCGACGTGCTCGCCTTCAGGATGAGCCCCCGGCCGGTGCGCACCGCGGCCGGCGTCTCGACCATCGTCGTCAGCATCTTCTACCTGCTCGCGCAGATGGTCGGCGCGGGCGCCCTGGTCGGCCTGCTGCTCGGCATCACCTCCGACGCCGGCAAGATGTGGACGATCATCGCCGTCGGCACCCTGATGGTCATCTACGTGGTGTTCGGCGGCATGAAGGGCACCACCTGGGTGCAGATCGTCAAGGCCGTGCTGCTGATGAGCGGCGCCGCCCTGGTGACCATCCTGGTGCTGGGCAAGTTCGGCTTCAACCTGTCGGCGCTGCTCAGCCAGGCCGCCACGACCAGCGGACCCTCCGGCAACACCGGCAGCTTCCTCAGCCCGGGTCTGAGGTACGGCACCGAGGCGCAGGGACTCGCGGGGAAGATCGACCTGATCAGCCTCGGCCTCGCCCTGGTGCTCGGCACGGCGGGCCTGCCGCACATCCTCATCCGCTTCTATACGGTCCCGACCGCCAAGGCAGCGCGCAAGTCGGTCATGTGGGGCATCGGCCTCATCGGCACCTTCTACCTGCTGACGCTGGTCCTCGGCTTCGGTGCCGCCGCTGTGGTCGGCGCCGACACCATCCGCGCGGAGGACCCGGCCGGTAACACGGCCGCCCCGCTGCTGGCGCAGCGGATCGGTGAGGAGATCTTCGGGCCGGTGGGCGGCACGATCCTGCTCGCGCTGATCGGCGCCGTCGCCTTCGCCACCATCCTGGCGGTGGTCGCGGGCCTCACGCTCGCCTCCTCCTCCAGCTTCGCCCACGACCTGTACGCGCACGTCTTCAAGCGCGGCCAGGCCAGCGAGCGTCAGGAGGTCGTGGTGGCCAGGCTCTCCGCCCTGGTGATCGGCGCCGCCGCCATCGGGCTGGGCATCCTCGCCCAGGGGCAGAACGTGGCGTTCCTGGTGGCCCTGGCCTTCGCGGTCGCGGCCTCGGGCAACCTGCCGGCGATCCTCTACAGCCTGTTCTGGAAGAGGTTCAACACGGCGGGGGCGGTCAGCGCCATCTACGGTGGCCTGGTCTCCGCGCTGCTGCTGGTCATCTTCTCGCCGGTGGTCTCGGGCGGACCCACGGCGCTGTTCAAGGACGCCGACTTCGCCTGGTTCCCGCTGAGCAACCCGGGGATCATCTCGATCCCGCTCGGGTTCTTCTGCGGCTGGCTCGGCACGGTCCTGAGCAAGGAGTACAACGCCGCCAAGTACGCCGAGATCGAGGTCCGATCCCTCACCGGCGTGGGCGCGGAGCAGGCTACCAAACACTGACGCGCACTGACGCGCACACAGCGGGGCCCGGCACGGACTGCACGCCGTGCCGGGCCCGTTTCGTGCGGTCAGGAGCCGACCGGCTCCGCCCGGAGTTTCGCCGAGTGCTTCACCAGCGAGATGAGCACCTCCCGGCTGGAGTCACGCTTTCTGGCGTCGCACATGATGATCGGGATCGACGGCTTGAGCTGCAGCGCGAGTCGTACCTCCGCGAGCTCGAACGTCTCGGAGTTCTCGAAGCAGTTGACCGCGACCACGAACGGGGTGCCGCGCCGCTCGAAGTAGTCGACCGAGGGAAAACAGTCGGCCAATCGGCGGGTGTCGGCCAGGATGACCGCGCCCAGCGCGCCTTCCGCCAGCTCGTCCCAGACGAACCAGAACCGCTCCTGCCCCGGCGTGCCGAACAGGTAGAGGACGTACTCCTCGCCGATCGTGATGCGGCCGAAGTCCATCGCCACCGTGGTCGTCCGTTTGGCCTCGACGCTGGACAGGTCGTCGATGCCGATGCCGCGGTCGGTGAGCACCTCCTCGGTGCGCAGCGGTCTGGTCTCCGAGACCGCGCCGACCATCGTGGTCTTGCCCGCGCCGAACCCGCCGGCGATGAGAATCTTGATCGCCGTCGGCAGGCGCGGCCGGTTAGAGCGATCGAAGGCCATCGAGCACCGCCCTGTACATCTTCATGTCACGCATGTCCATTTCGGATTGCGGCTCCTGGGCCGAGACGAGCTCCCTGTCGAACAGGTCGCCGAGCAGCACGCGGATGGTGCCCGCGGGCAGGTTGAGATGTGCGGCGATCTCCGCCACGGACTTCGGCTCCCTGCAGAGCCGGAGGATCGAGTGGTGCTCCGGATCGAGCCCGGCGTCGGGGCCCGGTGGCGGTCCCACGGCGAGGGCCATGGAGATCAGGTTGAACCTGCCGTGCACGGGCGCGGTCCGCCCCCGCGTCACCACGTAGGGCCGGATGATCTCCGGATCGATCCAGTGCTGCTCGTCGCTCGGCTCGCCCGAGGATCCGTAGTCCCCGTTCACCGCTCGGCCCCGGCGCGGGTCCCCGAGGTGAGATATTGGCCGACGCGGGCCACGAGCATGGCCATCTCGTAGGCGACGAGGCCGATGTCGGCGCCCTGCCCGCAGAGCACCGCGAGGCAGGCCCGCTCGCCCGCCACGGTCACGATGAGGAACTGCGATCTCCACTCCACCACGGTCTGCTTGACCGGGCCGCCCCGCACATGATCGGAGACGCCTTTGGCCAGGCTCTGCAGCCCGGAGGCCACCGCCGACAGGTGCTCGCCGTCGGTCCGCTGGAGCGCGGCGGAGGAAGCCATGAGCAGCCCGTCGGAGGACAGCACGATCGCGTGCTCGGCCTCCTTGACGCGGCCGGTCAGGTCATCGAGGAGCCAGTTGAGGTCTGTGCCGGCACCTGGTGTCACGTGTCGCCTCCCGACTGTTCTTCCATGAGCCTGGCCGCCTCGGTCCTGCCGAGCCGGGTGCCGGACTGCAGGGATCCCATCATCGCCCGGATCTCCTCTGGCGAGCGCTCGTCATCGTCGTCCTCAAGATCTGGAGTGGTGGGCGGGCCGTCCTCACGCAGGGCCGCGGCCAGGTTGGCCTGCGGCACCCGCAGCGGCAGTCCTCCCGGGGTGAACACGGATGGTGCTTCGGGCGTGGGCTCCGTCGCCGCCCCCTTCTCGATTCGCTGGGGCGGGTCGGGCTGAGGCTGCTGAGGCGGCCTGGAAGAGCCGGCCACCTTCAGCGCGCGGACGTTGCGCTCGGTCGCCGGGCGCTCCGTCACCGGGCGTGTCGTCGTGGCCGTCGCCGACGTGGGAGTCCTGCGCGGCAGCCGCGGCGAGGAGTCCGTGTCGGCCGGTTCGGGCCCGGCGTCCACCTCCACCAGTTCCTGCGGCAGCAGCACGACCACCGTGGTGCCGCCGTAGGGCGAGTGCTTGAGCACCACCTTGACGTCGTGGCGTTCGGCCAGCTGGCTGACCACGTAGAGGCCCAGCCGGGCGGTGCCGCTGATGCGGAACTCCGGCGGGTCGGCGATGCGCTCGTTGGCCGCCGCCAGGTCCTCGGGCTTCATGCCGAGCCCCTGGTCCTCGATCTCGATGACGTAGCCGTTGGCCACGAGCTGACCGCTGACCCGCACGTTGGTGTACGGGGGCGAGAAGGAGACGGCGTTCTCGATGAGCTCGGCCAGCAGGTGGATCACGTCGCCGACGGCGCGGCCGACGAGCACCACCTCGCCCATCGGCATGAGCGTCACCCGGGTGTAGTCCTCGACCTCGGCCAGCGCGCCGCGCACCACGTCCACCATGGGCACCGAGCGGCGCCAGGTGCGCGCGGGGGAGGAGCCGGACAGCACGATGAGGTTCTCGGCGTTGCGGCGCATGCGGATGGCGAGGTGGTCCAGGCGGAAGAGCTGCTTCAGCTCCTCGGGGTCGGTCTCCTGCCGCTCCATCACGTCCAGGACGGTGAGCTGCCGGTGCACCAGGCCCTGCGTCCTGCGCGCCAGGCTGAGCAGGATGTCGCGGATGCCGCGACGCAGCTCGGCCTGCTCGGCGGCGACGCTGATGGCGGTGCGCTGCACGGTGTTGAACGCCTGACCGACCTGGCCGATCTCGTCGTCGCCGAAGTCGAGGTCGGGGACCTCCCGGCTGACGTCGACCACCTCGCCGCGGCCGATCCGCTCCACCACGCCGGGCAGTCGCTCGTCGGACAGCTCGTGGGCGGCGTCGCGGAGCTTCTTCAGCTGGGCGAGCAGCTGCCTGGTCGTGGTGATGGAGAGCACGATCGAGGCGATGACCGCGATCAGGCCGAGGCCGCCGGCCAGCACCAGCCGGACGATGACGCCGATGGCGACGGGTGTGATCCGCTCCAGCAGCCGGTCCCCGGCCGCGACCGTCACGTTGTGCATGTCGGCCAGGGTCGCCTCGGCGGCCTTGCGCCACTCCTCGCTGCTGACGGGCAGGACGTCCGTGCCCGCCCGGTGCCGGATGAGCCGCTCCTCCATGCTCAGCAGCCGGGTGGCGGGCGCGCTCTTGAGCCAGGCCTCGTAGTGGGGCCTGTCCACCTCCGGAAGTTTGGCCATGGCCTCGGACAGGGTCTGGCGGAAGACTCCGGCGGCGGCCACGAAGTCGGCGTGCTCCACCTCGGTGAACCCGTCGCGGGCGAACACGCCGGCCATGATCGCGTCCTCGCGGGCGAGGAACTCGCGCGAGTGGTGCATCTCGGCCAGCGTCCGGCCGTCCTTGGCGACCTCCTTGTCGTCGAACGCGGCGACGGAGTCGTACATGCGGTAGAAGTCGTCGATGATGGTGTTGTAGGGAGTCGCCGCCTGTGAGGGAGGCGTGACGCCCGTGTCGATCGCCTTCCTGATGGCGTCGAGGCCCGTCAGCCGGCTCTCGACGGCGGCCACGCGCTCTTCCAGCAGGGCGTCCGCGCCCAACCGCACCGCGGTGCCGTCGACGGAGTCGGCGAACACGGCGTGCGCCGCGTCCGTCCTGACTCGCTGCTCGCGGAGCGTCGCCTCGCCGGCGGGTCGCAAACGGTTGCCGAGGCTGGCGACGGTCAGCCGGCGCTCGCGCTGCAGCTCGACGAGCAGTGGCTCGCTCGGCTCCACCACGCTGCTGTTGATGGTGGCGGCCCATAGCATGTTGACGCCCTCCCGGAGCGTCACCCAGGCGGCGAAGGCCCACAGGAGTGCGAGCGACACGATTAGTGCAGTGACCTTTGACCGGACACTGGCGTTACGGAAGCGCATCGAGCCCACCCCTGGAGAAAGCAGGGTAGTCAGCCTGCCTTGTCAAGACGGAAAGATGAGCAACCCAAGAATCAGACACCCGGGTCACCTTAGCAACGCAGGGTTGCTCTCTCAACGCGAATCGATACCATCGGGACGCTATGTCCCGATTTCCCGTACAATTATCCCTTTGAGCTCTTTGCTACGTAAAGAGCGGCTAGGATGGCTGCTCGCACGATTGCTGTCGGCGAGTAAAGGTCCTTGTCATGCCATAGCGGTGTAAAATCTGATAACGCCTCTTCTTGGGTGAGAAATGCGCATCCTCGCCAGGCGGCTTTCAGGCATCGTTCGTCCGGCTCGGGGCCGGAGAGCAGGAGAATCTGCATGGCGTAGGCGGTCTCCTCCGGGCCGCCCGCCCAACGCCCCCACGATCCGTCGGCACGCTGGTTGGCCAGCACCCATTCCCTGGCTCGGTGGATCGGCGCGGCGTGCCGTGGCCCGCCGAACTCGCCGAGCGCCAGGACGCAGCTGAGCGTGGCGTAGAAGGGGGAGGCGTGCCAGCGGTCCTCCCAGCTTCCGTCGGGCCGCTGCCGGGCGGCCAGCCAGCTTCCTACGCGCGCCATCACCGGCCCGTAGACCGCCGCCGCCGCCGGCCTGGCGCGCACGTACTGACCGAGCGCGTCCAGCACGTGGGCGTTCACGCTGACCGAGACGCCGTCCTCGCCCTGCCAGGTGCAGAAGTGGGCGCCCGTGTCGAACGTCATCAGGGACGAGGGATCGCAGGGCACGCCGAGCAGGGCCAGGGCGTGGAGCGCGACGCTGGTGGTGTCCGCGTCGGCCGGCAGCCCGGCGCCCGCGGGCGTGCCCTGGGGGCGGATCGCGGTCCTCAGGTCGGCGATCATCTCGGGCGGCACCCGTACCGGCACGCCCGCCCTGATCAGCCAGCTCAGCACCCAGCCGCGCTCGAAGACGGTGATGGGCAGCCCGACCGGGACCGGCCCGCCGCTCCGCCGGGCCACCGCCTCCAGATGATGCCGGGCGGCGGCGGCCGCGTCGGTCAACGTCGCGTGGGTCTGCGTCGTGTCGGCCGGGGTCGCGTGGGTCAGGGCCGCGTCGATCGGGGCGAGTGCGGCGAGCCAGGTCGCCGTCGCCGCGGGGGAGGCGCCGACGGTGCCGAGCGGCGCGGGCCGGACGGCGCCGGCTCGGGCCGCGTCCGTGCCCGCGACCTCCAGGACGTGCAGCACCTTCTGCGGCGGCTCCTGCCCCGAGGACAGCAGCCGCTTGACCCCGTCGAGGCGGGTGGTGTCCATGCCGGGCGCCGTCAGCGGGTCACCGTGGCCGTGCGCGTTGATCAGCTCGACGAGGGCGGGCACGATCAGGTCGATCGCCGGCGTGTCGGGCAGGTCGGGCGGCTGCCGGAGAAGGTGCTGCAGCGCCCGCAGCCCGGACCGGGCCGCCGGGACGACGGCGGGGTCCTGTGCCGCCGTGCTCAGCAGTGCCTCCGTGGCGCTCAGCGTGGGCACCAGGCCGTAGCCGTCGGGAGCGCCCCAGGAGCCGTCGCCGTGCTGCTCGGCCAGCAGGAAGGCCACCCTCTCGCCATGGCCGGGCAGCCATGGGGCGAGCGTGACCAGCCGCCCGGTCTCGTAGACCGACGCGGACACCTGGCCCCAGGGCTGTGCCATGAGCCCGTCGACGAGATCGCTGGCGTTCTGGACGAAGTCCATGGTCATCCCGCCCAGAAGTCGGTCAGCTCGTAGAAGCCGGCGCTGTAGTGGACCTGCCACCACAGATACTCGGCTGCTCGGGGATGGACGTTCCTCAGCGGCTCGATCAGGCCGGCGGCCTCGTGTGACAGCTCCGCCAGCCGGGCTGTCACCTCGTCGCGGGTCATGCCCAGCGTGAAGGCGTTGAGGTCGCCGAAGCTGCGCTCCCTGTGGTGTGTGGCCAGGTCGTTGAGCAGCCGGAGATAGCGCTGCACCACGTCGCAGGCCGGACGCAGCCGGTCCAGGTCGCCGGGGCCGCCGGCCAGGCCGGTGTGGATCCAGTGCGAGACGCTGATGAAGCCGGCCCCGCAACTGTCGGCGTTGGCCAGATACCGCTCCGGCGTCGGCGCCTGCGGAGCCCGGCTCCAGTCCCATTCGCGGGCCATGGCCGTGAGCATGCGCTCCAGTTGATCGCGCCAGGCCGCTTCCAGCGCGGGGAAGCCGGGCGTGCCGGCCAGATCGCCGCGCAGGTCCGCGAGGAAACCGCCGGCGGGCGAGCGGGGGGCGGCCCCGCCGGCCGCAGCCAGGCATTCGGTCACCAGGGCGGCAACGTCCTCCCGGCAGGTCGCCTCCTGGTCGATGAGCCGGTCCACGGCGAACACCAGCAGAGAGGAGCGGTTGACGGCACGCAGGCCGTCGACCGTGGCCCACGGCGAGCCGAACGCGCCGGCCAGCGCCAGGGACAGGTAGAGCCCGGCGTCGAAGGACCCCTCGGGGAAGAGCTCGGGATGCTTGGCCGCGCTGCGGGCCAGGTCACGGCTGCCGGCCACGGCCAGGGCGCACGTCCGCCCATCCGCGAACAGCTCGGACGACGTCCTCATCGCCGGGCCGCCGGGTGCAGCGTCATCATCAGCCCGGACGGTGGCCGTAGCGACGAGGCGAGCTGGGGGGAGACCGGGCCGTCGCTGTGGACCACCGGCCGGTACCTCCTGAGGATGCCGGCGATCAGCAGGGGAGCCTCCATCATGAACAGGGCCTGCCCCAGGCACACGTGCGGCCCCGCGATGAACGGCAGGTAGGCGTAGCGGTGCCGCCCGGACTCGTTCCCCGGCGTGAACCGCTCGGGCTCGAACGTCAGTGGCCGCTCCCAGAACTGCGGCAGGCGCTGGGTCAGATACGGGCTGAGCATCACGGTGGACCCGGCTTCGATCGTGACTCCGCCGACGACGTCCGTGGCGAGGGCCTTGCGGGGGAGCATCCAGGCCGGTGGGTACAGGCGCAGCACCTCGCTGACGAACATCCGCAGGTACGTCAGCTCCGGCAGATGGGAGACGCTGACCGGGGCGTCGCCGACCACCCTGTCCACTTCCTCGTACACCCGGGCAGCGGCCTCGGGGTGGGCGGCGAGCGCCGGCCAGACCCAGGTGAGCACCGTGGTCGTGGTGTCGGTGGAGGGTCCGTGCATGGCCACCATGTCGTCCCTGATCCGCCGGTCGCCCTCCGGTCCGGTCTCGTCCCGGCGGGCCCGGCACAGCCGCGAGACGACGTCGTCGCCGTCCTGCTTCTGCGCCCTGACCTGCTTGATGCGGAGGTAGACGACCTCGTCGACGGTCCTGATCGCGCGCTTGAAGGCCCGGTCCCCCGGTAAGGGCACGCGCTCCGGCACGAACGGCATCAGGTGCCGGATGGCGTTGGCGGTGACGGCGACGTCGTAGGCCGGGCCCAGCCGGTTCATGTCCGCCACGGAGATCTTCTCGCCGAAGAACAACCGCACGATCATCGGATGCACGATCGCGGACATCGTCTTGGCGATGTCGAGGGGCCGTCCCGGAGTGATGATCTCGTCGATGGACCTGTCGATGCTGTCCGCCATGCGTTCGGCCAGCGAGTTGACGTACCTGGCGGTGAAGAGCGGCTGCAGGATCCGCCTGCTGTCCGCCCAGTTGTCGCCGTCGGACAGGATGCCGTGACCGACGAGCGGGGCCAGCGGATCCCAGAACATGCCTTCGCGGACGAAGTTCGGCTGGTTGGTCGTCAGGACGTGCTGGACGTGGTCGGGGTGGGTGACCAGATAGGGGCGAAACGGTCCCATGTTCAGGCGGACGAGCTCGCCGCCCGCCTGCGCGCCCGCCTCCTCCAGAGCGTTGACCGGGACGCGCCAGTGCCTGGTCAGCCTGCTGAGAAAGGGGAGGGTTCTGACGGAGGCAGTGGTGGTCGCCATGTGCGTGCCTCCTCCTCAGCCCAGCCATCTGTCTCACATAACGGACATAAGCTGACGAAAGTCGAATCTAGACGGAGTATCACATGATCATGCATATAGTTCAAGATCGCCTTGAGTAGGAGCTCGTCATGAATGCCAGCCGTCCTGACGCCGTCCAGGCGGGTGCGGAGGCGATCAATCGCTGTCGGCGCCTGCTCGAACCCGCCCTGCGCGAAGCGGTCTCGGTGCTGCACCCATCGGGGGCCAGGATGGTGGGATTCGCCCTCGGCTGGTCGGATGTCGACGGCCGGCCGGCCATCGGTGACGGTGGTAAACACCTGCGACCGGCCATCGCCATGCTGTCCGCCGAGGCCGTCGGCGCCCCGCCGGAGACGGCGCTGCCGGGAGCCGTCGCCGTGGAGCTGGTGCACGCGTTCTCGCTGGTGCACGACGACATCATGGACCTCGACGAGCGGCGCAGGCACCGGCCGACGTTGTGGCGGGCCTACGGCGCGGGCCCGGCTCTGCTGGCCGGCGACGCCATGCTGGCGCTGGCGATCGACCGGCTCGCCGGCACCGGCGCCCCCATGGCCTATCTGTCCAGGGCGCTGGTCGAGCTCGTCCAGGGGCAGACCCTCGACCTGGCCTTCGAGAGCCGCCCGTGGAGCGGGTCCGGCCAGGTCACCGTCCAGGAGTACGAGGAGATGGCCGCGGGCAAGACCGGCAGCCTGCTGGGTGCGGCGGCCGCGACCGGGGTGGCGCTCGGCGGCGCGCCGGAGCTGGCCGAGCGTGCCTGGGAGATGGGCTGTGAGTTCGGCGTCGCCTTCCAGATCTACGACGACGTCCTCGGCATCTGGGGCGACCCGGCCATCACCGGCAAGCCGGTCCACGGCGACCTGCGCCGCGGCAAGAAGACCCTCCCGATCATCGCGGCCCTGTCCGCGGGCGGCCCGGCCGCCCGCGAGCTGACCGCCGTGATCGGCTCGCCCGACATGGACGAGGAAGCCGTACTGGGGGCCGCCCGTCTCGTCGAGGAGGCTGGCGGCAGGCAGGCGGCGCTGGACCTGGCGGCCCGCCGGGCCAGGAGCGCCATGAAGATGATGGAGGAGTGCCTGCCCGGCGACACCGCCCTCCGCGACGTGTGCGGCTCCCTGATCGACCGCATCCGCTGACCGTCAGCCCGCGGCCCCGTCACGGAACTCATCGCCCACCCGATCGTCCAGCAGCTCGTCCAGTGCCACCCGCAGGTGGCCGAGCAGACTCCACACGTCGTCCATCCGCTCCGGACAGGCGACGATGCCGAAGTCGATCATGCCGTCGTAGGACAGGCAGGTGATGTTCACCCCGCCGCTGAGGTCGGTCAGCACCGACATCGGGTAGTACGACAGGACCCGCCCGCCACACAGGAACAGCGGGAACTGCGGCCCCGGCACGTTGCTGATGATCAGGTTGATCGGCGGGCACGCCACCGCGGCGAGCCGGAAGATCGCCGGCGTCGCCAGACCGGCGACCGGCGCGGGCAGCAGCGCGCACAACTCGTCCAGCCACCAGGTGGACGCCATCGCGAAACGCCGCTTCGCCGCGCTCATCGTCTCCCCGGCCACCCGCAGCCGCTCCCTGGCTCCGGCGACATGCGTGGGCAGTGTGGTGACCAGCGCCGAGATCTGGTTGCCGACCCGTTCACTGGCCGCTGCCGTACGGACCGCCACCGGGACGCCCACGATCAGCGGCTGATCGGGCAGCGCGTCCCGCTCCAGCAGCCATGACCTCAGCGCCGACGCGCACAACGCCATGATCACGTCGTTGACGCGGACGTCGTTGGCCTTGGCCACGTTCCGGACGTCCTTGTACGACACCGAACCGAAGGCCAGGCGCCTGTTCGCGCTGATGGGCCCGTTGAACGGCGTGCGCGGCACCGCCAGGCCGGGCGGTTCGGGGCGTGGTTCCAGGTCGCCGGCCGCCACCCGGGCCGCCTGGGCGATCAGCCGCGCGCCGGGCACCCTGGCCGCCAGCGGGATCGCGTCCAGCTCCCCCGCCATCCGGGCCGCGGAACGCAGCGTGCGCACGGGCTGCGTCGCGGCCTGCACGGCGGCTGCGGCGAGCATCTCCAGCAGGCTGGGCGCACCCGGCGGCCGGTTCGCCGCGTCGTGGGCCGGCATGCGCTCGTCGAGGTCGCCGGGCCCGTCAGGCCGATCACCCTCCCTGACGGTGGAGTCACCCCTGCCGCTCTTGGTGCTTCCGTGCTGACCGTCGGCCCCGTCACGGACGTCGGGGCTTTCAGGGCTTTCAGCGATTTCGAGGATTTCGGGGCCGCCAGGGGCGAGGTCGAGGAGGGTGGCGAGCGTTTCCGCGCCTGAGACGCCGTCGATGACCGCGTGGTGCACTTTCGTGTAGACCGCTACCGTCCCGTCGGCCAGCCCGTGGATGAGGTGCATCTCCCACAGCGGGTGCGCCCGGTCCAGCCGCCGGGCGTGGATCTCGGCCACCGCGTCGGCGAGCTCCCGCATGCCGCCGGGCGCGGCCAGGGTCAGCTCGAACAGGTGGCGATCGAGGTCGAAGTCCGGATCGTGAGCCCAGTAGGGCCGGTCCAGCCCGAGCGGCACCTCCACGAGGCGCAGGCTCAGCGCCGGCGAAAGGTGGAGGCGTTCGAGCAGCAGGCCGGCGAGCGCCTGCCGGTTGAGGCGGCCACCGGCCGGGTCGAGAATCGCCAGACCCGCGACATGAGCGGCGGTGGTCGCGGACTCGGCGTTCAGGAACTGCGTGTCGAGCGCGGACAGCTGGCGCATCTGCTCTCCTTTTCGCCGGGTACGTTCACCATCACATGAATGGATTACCGGAACGTTTCCGCGCGAGTCTCTCAGATGAATTCGAGCGCCTCGCGCACCCGGTTCATGAATTACGCAGATCAGCCGCTATCCGTGACATTTCTCTAACCACGCACCACGCGAATGGGGTGTTGTACGACGGCGTCGAAGTGATAGCCGAGCGGATTCCGGCGCGTGATCATGGGCTGTGTGGCTCCGGTCTCGTCGGTCGCCCGCGCCATGAGCACCTGCTCGCCCGGCTGCTCGGGCATCCACCAGACATGCCATGGCAACCAGGCGCTGACCAGGTGCGGGCCATGGTGCTCCGCCTCGTGCCAGCAGGCTCCGCCGTCAAAGCTGACCTCCACCCGCACGATCCGTCCGTGCCCCGACCACGACCTGCCGCGCAGAACGTGTGGCACGCCCGCCGGCAGGACGGCGTTCCAGGCGAGCTCGAATGCGCTCTTCACCGGTTGCTCGGCGACGTTGCGGTAGAACACCGTGTTCCACGGCGTGAAAGCGGAAGTCGTACAAACTTCAATTTCTCCCACCCACTTGATGGACGCGATTCCCGCCCAGCCGGGCACCACCAGTCGCGCCGGAAATCCATGGTCGGGGAGAAGCGGTTCGCCGTTCATCTCGTAGGCCACCAGGACGTCGGCCATCGCCTTGCCGATGGGCAGCGGCCTGCGTACGTGGCCGTACCCCTCGAACGGCGCGTCGAGCCCGTGAGCCACCACGTCCACGGCGTTCCCGCGTACGCCGGCCTCCCGCAGCAGCTCCCGCAGCGGCACTCCGCGCCAGCGCGCGACCCCGATCGCCCCCAGCCCCCACTGCGCTCCCGGTGCCGCGTCCCCCTCCTGTGACCCGTAGAACCGCCGGCCGTTCCCGGCGCACTCGATGGCCGCGTCGATCGTCCGCGAAGGCATGGACAGCAGCCGCTCGTAGTCGAACACGCCCGGCCGGCGCACCCCGTCCCCGTGCACCCGCAGCCGCCACCCGGTCACGTCGATCAGGGGAGTGGAGGTGTGGTTGCGGACGAAGAACCGGTCGGCGGGGGTGTGGTAGCCCTGGCCGGCCATGCTCTCCCAGCGCATCTCGGCGTTGCCGTCATGCCGTACGAACAGGTGCTCCGGCAGCGGCTTCACGATGGTCCCCAGCGCCTGCTTCACGTCGGCCACCTCCTAAGCTCTATATTTCCTACCTGTAAACCATCTAATCCTTCCAGTCGTGTCCATCGGCGCGCCTTCAACCGATCCCGGCATCCCGAAACCCGTCATATCAGGACATACCCGGAAACGCGCAGGGAGGAACGGTTCCTCTCCGCAGGTCTGCGGGGCCCCGACCCTCGCCTCGGTGCACGCCCCTGACGACGGTCACGCCGCCTTTGGGGTGATTCGCTCGGCAACCGGTCGCGGCGATTCATCATCTGGCCCGCTCATCATCTGGCCCGCATGAGCGAGCAAACCGATCTGGTCCGGCGTGGCTACGACGCCCTCTCCTACCGCTACCGCGGCGACGACACCGACGGGGCGAATACACCCCTTGGCTGGAGGATCTCCGCTCTCGTCTCCCCGACCGAGCATCCGTGCTGGATCTAGGCTGCGGTTGCGGTCTCCCCGTCGCGCGGTCGCTCGCCGCCGCCGGACATGAGGTGATGGGTGTCGACATCAGCGACGTTCAGATCCAGCGGGCGCGTCGCCTCGTTCCCGCCGGGACGTTCAGGCGGGCCGACGCCTTGACCCTCGATCTGCCACCCGCCTCCCTTGACGCGGTCGTGCTGAAGATCGTCTCCCAAGAGTTCGTCCCGGAAGGCAACGGCGGCCATGCCCTGTTCTGGGCGCGCAAACCATCCGACCAAGGGGCCGGAAAGGCCGCCGGCTGACCGTTCCTGGCCTGGGCCGAGGTGCGGCGACTGCTGGGTGGGCGGGCCGATCGGCTCCTGCACAGATCGCCGACCCTTTGGTGAGGCTGATCACCTTCCGCTACCGTGCCCTATGGCATGACTCAGGGTGATATCACCACAGCTACTGAACGTCCCCATCTGGGGCGACGGGCTACCGGGACGGGTCGGCATCCCGGTCCTCGACGTGCCGTTGGTCTCCGTGGGCGGCGGGCTCGGCTTCCTCACCCTGCTTGACGTGCTGCGTGTCCACGGAGTGCCGGCCGAGGCGATGCGGGTGCTCTCGGCCAACGACACGCCCTGGCAGAGCTTGCACTACCTCTGCCGCGCCTCCCAGCTCTCCGGGCACGAGCGCATCCGCTCCGACGCCGGGGCCAGGCCGGACAACATCCGAGGCTTCCCTTCCTACGCCGTCCAGGAGGCCTGGCGATTCCTACGCCGTCCAGGAGACCTGGTGAGAACGCCACCTGAAGCCGCTGCTGCGGGTGCTCACGGCCCGTGTTTCGCCGACTTCTACAGCTCGCTCGTAGGCCTGGTCAGCGCCACCGTGGAGGTCAGCGCCGCGGTGGAGGTCAGCGCTACGGTGGAGGTCAGCGCCACGGTCGAGCGAGACCGGCCAGACGGCCTCGGTCCGCTCGGCTTGCCCGGCGTATCGGCTACTGGACCATGCTCGCCAAGGGCCCGGTCCACGGTCGGCCGGTGCGCGGGCGGTGGCTACTTCACCGCCTTGGCCCCGCCGCCGGGCACCCGTGCCGCTGCTGCCGGCCGTGGTGACGGTCCTGCTGTCCGGGGTGGGCACCACGACCTCGACCCTCCACGGACATGACCGAACCTGCCGCAGCCACCTGCCCCTGCCCCTCTCCTCCCCGAATGGGATCGCCATGTCACTTCGTCAGCAGGTCACACCGCCAAGGCCGCTCGCGGCCGGTGACGTGGTGGCCGCCCATTCCGTCGATCTCGGGGAGTGGACGGCCGCGCAGGTCATCGGGCTCAACGCCGATTCACAGACGGCAGCGGTGCTCGAACTGAACTGGTCCGGCCCCGAGCCGTCGTCCGTCGCCGACCTCGGTGACGTCACCCCTCTCAAGCTCACCCACCACTCATGGAACGGGACGCTGTCCCTCTGCAACCACGAATGGGTCCTCCCTCGCAGTCACAAGGTCATCGGAGCGACGCGGCTGCTCCACGACGGACCGGCGAACAGCTGGGCCACCGGATGGCATCTGGGCGACCAGCTCGCTCGACAACGACGATGGGATCGCGGCGTCATCGAGGACCCGGTCGTGCCGTGGAAGGCGGAGTACACCGGCGCGACGGTCAACGAATCGTTCAGCCGGCCGGCAGCGCCACGACCAGAGATCATGCATCTGACGATCAGAGACATCGACTCCCTCGACTGTGCTCAGCTGGTCCAGCGGTTCCCCGCGTTGACGTGGCTTCATCTGTACGGACGCCTCGGACTGCTCTCCCATGCGGACGATCTACACCAACTCACTTGTCTTCAACGGCTCGGCATCGTTGATCTGTTCGGGATGACCCAGAAGGACTGCCTCCGGCCGCCTCGATTGCCAGAGCTGGAATCGGTGGACCTCTACGGCATCCCGGCCGAATACGCCGCGGCGATGCGCAAGGCCTGGCGTCCCGAGATCCCCGCCGGCACCTATGTGTCCATCCGCCGGACACGCAACCCTGAATGGATCGAGGAGAACCGGAACAATCCGCTGCGTGACTGGGACGGCCGGGAACAGATCAGTGCCGCCACATACAAGAAGGCCGTCGCTCAGTACAGGACGACGAGGAAGGCCGTCATCGAGGCGTGCGCTGAAGAGCCCGCCGACGTCCGACCGACTCGGATGGAAGAGATCGGGCGCGCCTACGGAGAGGCGTTCAACCAGCTTGACCAGCGGTCGGGCTTTATCGAGACCGTCGAACGCGAAGAACTCTTCGAGGCCCTCGACCACATCATGAACGATGCCGAAGCGCTCCACGGCCCCAGCTTTGAGAACGCCCGCAGCAGCCTCATCTCCGGAGTGGAATCCGTCCGGGAGTGGTAGGGAGGGCGCCATCGCGCCTGGCCCACTCCAGAACGCGAAGGCGTGCCCCGGCTCTGTGGCGTCGACCGGTTCTCCAACGTGTGGTCGGGGTCGGACAGCCTTCGAAGGCGAACAGGCGAACAGGCGAACAGGCGAACAGGCGGAGGCGGCAGGCGGAGGTGAGCAGAGCGAAGGCGAAGGTGAGCAGGGCGAAGACGAAGCTGAAGGTGAACAGGCGAAGCTGAAGGTGAACAGGTGAAGGTGGACAAGGCGAAGGTGAAGGTGAGCAGGGGGAAGGCGAAGGTGAGGGTGAGCAGGGGAAGGCGTTGAGGGTGGCTTTCCGGTGTTTTGCGGCCCTTGCCGATCGGCGCCGTCAACTCCGCGGCGCAGCTCGCCAGGATCGGTGAGCTCGCCGGGGCCGGCCAGGAGGCTCATGATCGCCATGTAGGAGCGCCTGAACGCGAGTGGCGCAGATCAGGCGGGTCGGTAGCGGGCTCTGATGTGGAACCGTTCGCCCTGGGGGCCGAGGATGCTTAGGAACTCGACCGGCTGCGCGTCGGCGTTGCCGAACCAGTGCGGGAGATGGGTGTCGAACTCGGCGACCTGGCCCGCGACGAGGACGAGGTCCTGGTCGCCGAGCACCAGGCGTAGTCGTCCGTTGAGGACGTACAGCCAGTGGTATCCCTCGTGCGAGCGGGGATCGGGTTCGAGATCGTTGGGGCCGGCCGGGAGGATCTGCTTGAACGCCTGCAGCCCGCCGGGCTTGCGGGTCAGCGGGATGACCGTCATGCCGTTGTGCATGACGGGCCGGGGAAACACCCGTGGATCGCCGCTGGCCGGGGCGCCGACGAGTTCGTCGAGCGGCACCTGGTAGGCCTTCGCCAGGGGGAGCAGCAGCTCCAGACCCGGTTTGCGATGGCCGGACTCCAGGCGGGACAGGGTGCTGACCGGGATGCCGGTGGTCTCCGACAGCGTGGTCAGGGTGGCTCCCCTACGGTGACGAAACTCGCGAAGTCGCGGGCCGACCGCGCTGAGTACGGCGTCGAACTCGTCACTCATGCCCCCACTATGCCCCCGCTTTTGCAGTTTCCGCAAAGGCCTTTGTCCACCGGTCACCGGCCGAGCCAAGCTGGCGCCGGAAGTGGTCACGATGACCCAACACGATGGCCGGAGGACAAGAGCGATGGACGCGCAGTTGTGGGACGAGAAGTATGGCAGCAGCGACCAGCTCTTCAGCGGGGCCCCCAACGGGGTGCTCGTCACCGAAGTCGCCGACCTGCCGCCGGGGCACGCGCTCGACGTGGGATGCGGTGAGGGCGGCGACGCGCTGTGGCTGGCCCGGCGCGGCTGGCGGGTCACCGCGGTCGACATCTCCCGGATCGCCCTGCAACGCGCCGCCACCACGGGCGCGGACCTCGCCGACCGCGTGACCTGGACACGCGCCGACCTCACCGCCCTGCCGCCACCGGCCGACGCGTTCGACCTGGTATCCATCCAGTACTTCCCCCTTCCCCACCAGCCGGCTCACACCGCGCTACGGGGCCTGCTGGCCGCCGTCGCCCCGGGCGGCACCCTCCTCGTCGCCAGTCACGACCTGGCCGACCTGCCACCGGGCCACGAGCACGGCGTCAACCCGAGCGATTATTACCAGCCCGCCGACGTCGCCAAGCTCCTTGACGACAACTGGACCGTCCTGATCAACGAGACCCGCCCACGAACCGGTCCCGCACCCGCGGGCACTCGGCACACCAACGACACCGTCCTACGAGCACAACGCTTGCGGTGACCGCGTCGTCTCCGTCACCCTCCTGCGCGCCGGTGTCCGGAAACGCAGACCTCCGCAGATTGCCTACCAGCTCGTCGGCTGAGCCTGGGGCGCGACCTTCACCAGCGTCGTGAACGGGTCGCCGTTGTTGAGACCCTTGATCAAGGTCTGGAGGCCCGCTCGTTCGCCGTTTCGCCGGAGCCAGCGGCTCACCTGGCACGCGGACTTGGCGTAGGTGCCTGGGTCCTGGCCGGCGGCGTGGAGCCACTCGCCCAGCGTGACGGGCAGAGGTCCAGTCGGCTCGATCAGGCAGCGGTCAGGGGCCGATGCGGGGGCGAGGTAACGGGGGTCGTCGGAGACCACCACCGCCAAGCCCTCGTCGAACCACTGCGGCACGTCGGCCCCTCCGCCGATGCGCTCGTGTAATTCGATGTGCGACAGCTCGTGCGAGGCGATCACCGGGTCGAGGCCGCGCGGTGAGAGCATCACCGATCGGTTGAGCACCGCGATCCCACGCTCCTTCCCGCCGCCGATGCGCTGGTAGCACTCTTCGGTCAGGCATACGAGCAGCTTGGGGGAGCTGAGCCGACCGCCGTAGAAGTCGCCGACCCGTTGTCGCGCGGCCTCGACCACTTGGCTCACCCGCGCCCGCTGCTCGCCGGACAGGCCCTGCTCGGCATGGACGCCGGGTTGCGACTCCGTCAACCCGTAGCAACTTGGGCAGGTGGTCGCCGCCACGGACGGGTAGGCCAAGGCGACTCCTGCCGCACCCGCGACGAGCAAGGCGGCCAGGCCGGCGAGGCTCCGCGTCCAGATCCTGCGGAACCTCGATCTCGTACGCGTCGCCTGCATGCCGCAGCCCTCCGAGGTGTGTGCGTCCTTGCCGTGAGATTCTCGCGCACCCACCCGCGTCGCCACATCAGCCCGTGGGAGGTCATACCGGGGTCGTAGATGACCGGACCGCTGCAGGTCGTACGCATGGGAATCACACACCGCCGATGCCCAGAAGCCGGTCCGGCTGAGGGCAGGGCCTCGGTCAAGAGGTCCGAGACCAACGGCGAGCTCCGGCCGGCACAGCACCCGAGCCGCAGAAACCCCTGACCGCCGTCCACTGACCGCCGTCCACGCCTAGTAAGCCTTCATCGCCCCAAGAACGCGAGCAACCGCTCCAACGGCCAGGTGTTGATCACATCGTCGGTCGTCAACCAGGCCCGCTGCGCGATCCCGATCCCGAACCGCTGATGCTTCAAATGCGGAATCGCATGCGAGTCACTGTCGATGGAGAACTTCACCCCATGGTGCTTCGCCAGCCGCACCAGGTCGGCGGGCAGGTCCGAGCGGTCAGGATAGGAGTCGATCTCCATCGCCGTCCCCGTGCGAGCGGCCGCGCGGAAGACGGCGTCCCAGTCGGCGTCCACCGACGGCCGCTTGCCGATCTTGCGGGTGGTGGGGTGGCCGATGATGTCCACGTACGGGTTCTCGCAGGCGGTGATGAAGCGGCGGGTCATCTCATCGCGGGTCATCCCGAAATGGGAGTGGACCGACGCGACACAGACGTCGAAGTCGCGCAGGATCTCCCCGGGCCAGTCGACGGACCCGTCGGGGGCGATGTTGAGCTCGGTGCCGTGCAGCAGGCGCATGTCCGGGTAGTGCTGCTGCAGCTTGGCGACCTGCTGGCGCTGCTCCAGGGCCCTGTCGAGCGTCATCCGCTGCATGGCCAGGTCAGGGGCGTGATCGGTGACCGCGTAGTAGGAATAGCCGCGGGCGTGACCGGCCGCCACCATGTCCTCCAGCGAGGCGATCCCGTCGGTGAGGTCGGTGTGCGTGTGCAGGTCGCCGCGCAGGTCCGGCAGCTGCACCAGCACAGGGAGCTCGCCGCGCAGCGCCGCCCGCACCTCGCCGCCGTCCTCCCGCATCGGCGGGGGCACGAACTGCATGCCGAGCGCGGCGTAGATCTCCTCCTCGGACTCCGAGGCGATCACCCGCTCACCCTCGAACAGGCCGTACTCCGACAGCTTCCAGCCCTTCTTGACCGCCATCTCCCGAATGGCGACGTTGTGCTCCTTGGAACCGGTGAAGTACTGCATCGCCGCGCCCCACGACTCCGCCGGCACCAGGCGCAGGTCCACCTGCATGCCGGATGTGGTCCGTACAGAAGTCTTCTTGTCGCCCGCCGCGATCACCTCCGCGACGTACGGCTGAGCGCGGAAAGCCTCCATGATCGAATCGGGCCCCACAGCGAGGATGTCGATGTCGCCGATCGTGTCCTTCATCCGGCGCAGCGATCCGGCATAGGCGATGCGCTCGGCCTGCAGCGAAGCCATCACCTGCTCCGCCACGCCCGTCGCGACCCCGATGTGCACCCGCAGCCCCGACTGCTCAAGCTGCTCGATGCCCTTGGTCAGATTGGCCAGTGTCTTGGGCCCGAGCCCCTTGACCCCGTCGAGCCGCCCGGCCGCGATCGCCTCGCCGAGCGCCGCGGGGGAGTCGATGCCGAAGTCCTCGAACAGCATGATCGCCGTCTTCGGCCCCAGCGTCGGCACCCGCGTCAGCCGCCGCACCCCGTCGGGCACCCGCCCGCGCAGGTCGTCGAGCTGTCGGAAGCTCCCGCGCTGCAGGAACTCCTCCATCTTCTTCGCGATCGCCTCGCCCACACCCGGAACGCCACGCACGTCGACCGCCGCGATGTCCTCGGGGAACCCGGCGATCGCCTTGGCGGCCTTCTGATAGCTGCGCACCCGGAACGCGTCACCGCCCGTCAACGCGAACAGCTCGGCGTACTCCTGGAGGGCGGCGGCCGCCTCGTCATTTGCCCGTGCCATGACCCCAGCTTAGGAGGGCGCCCCGACAGAATCCGGCGTCCCGGCCGCCGTGCAAGCCGCACTCCATGACCGTGACCGGTGGCATCCGATCAGGCGTGCAGGGGAAGGCGCTTGGTGAGGGCGGTCACGCGGTTGCGTGGCCCGAACACGGCGACGGCCACGAAGTCGACGTCCGCTGCGGACGTTGTCTTCAACGTGGCGAGATAGTCGTCGTAGTCACGGGCGCGGCGGGCCACCTCGTTGAAGCCCACAGCGATCAGGTCCTCCCGGGCCTGGGCGCGGTCGTGCAGTTCCCGCAATTCGTCGGCAGGGGCGGTGAGCACGGGCACCGGATGGGTGTTCAGGCCCGCGTGGGACCGGCCGGACGCGTCGGCGCCGTCGGCGCCGAGCGGTTGGCCCAGGCGCGCGCCCAGGCTGAGCCCGACCACCGCCGCCGCGTTCACCGCCAGCGCGGGATCGAGGTCGTCGCGGACGACGAGGACCAGCTTCGTGGCCAGAGACATGGTGGATCTTCCGTTCTCGTTCAGGTGGATGCGAGGCGCGGGGTGTCGAGGCGGAGCCGGGCCTGTTCTGCCGCGGCCTGGGCGGGGGTCACCTGTCGGTGGTCCGCCGTGTCGAGAAGGTCGGTGACGGTGTGCTCAATGGCCTCGACGCGTTCGCGTGCCTTGTCGGGGGTTTCATGGTGCAGTTCCACGGTGAGCGCGTTGATGACTCCGCCCGCGCTGACGACGTAGTCGGGCACCCAGATGATGCCGCGCCGGTGCAGGAGGTCGGCGACGGCCGCGGTGGCCAGTTGGTTGTTGGCCGGCCCCGCGATGGCGGAGCAGCGCAGCCACGGCACGACATCTTCGGTGAGAAGGCCGCCGAGCGCGGCCGGGACCAGGATGTCGACGTCCGCGGTGAGGGCTTGCTCGGGTGAGACCCAGGTGGCGCGGAGTCCCTTGTTCTTCGCCCGTTTCGCGGGGTCGACGTCGCTGACCAGGAGGTCGGCTCCGTCATCGGCGAGCAGATGCGCCAGCCGCATGCCGACGCTGCCCAGCCCCACCAGCGACAGGCGCACACCGGCGAGCGCGCGCGTGCCGTGGAGACGCCGACTGGTCGCGCGCAGCGCCGCCAGCGTGCCGAGCGCGGTGGCCGGCGAGGAGTCGCCACTGCCGCCATGCTGGGCCGGCCTGCAGAAGACATGCGGGGTGCGCTCGCCGATGACCGCCATGTCCTGCGGAGTCGTACCGACGTCCGGACCGGTCGCGTACATCCCGTCCAGTGAGGCGATGGCGTCGGCCACGTCGTCCAGCACCGCGCGGCGCATGGCCGCGTCCAGTTCGGCGCCCTCGGGTATGGCGACGACGGTCTTGCCGCCTCCGTTCGCGAGCCCGGCCACGGCGCATTTGGCGGTCATGCCGGCCGACAGGCGCAACGCGTCGGCGAGGCCGTCCCGCCAGTCGGCGTAGCGCCAGAGCCGGCATCCGCCCACCGCCTGGCCGAGCGTGGTCGAATGCACGGCGACGATGACCGGCAGGCCCGAGCGCGGTCCCGTGCGGATCAGGACCTGTTCGTGGTCGAGGGTGGACATGTCATCGAACCTCCGTGTTCATACGAGCGTTGCCTCATGACAAGCATCGGGCATTCGACCGTAGGAGGGAGGTTCAGCCGTACGAATGATCGGAATCAATGACAGAATCCCGTACATGGACGAACTTGATTCGGCAATCATCCGCCTTCTCCAGACAGATGCGCGGCAGTCCAACCGCGAGCTGGCCCGCACGCTCGGCGTCGCGCCCTCCACCTGCCTGGAACGCGTCAGGGCGCTCACCCGTCGTGGCGTCATCCGCGGTTACCACGCCGAGATCAACCCGGCCGCGCTCAACCGCGGCGTCCAGGCCATGGTCTCGGTGCAGGTACGCCCTCTCAGCCGTACCGTCATCGACACCTTCAAGGACTCCGCGAGCACCATGCCCGAGGTGCTCAGCGTCTTCGTGCTGGGCGGTGGCGACGACTTCCTTCTCCACGTCGCGGTCCAGGATCTCGACCACCTGCACGCCTTCCTGCTGGACCGGCTCAGCAAGCGCCGGGAGATCGCGGGCTTCCGCACCTCGGTGATCTTCCAGCAGGTGCACGACGCCGCCCCTGCCAGACTCCCGGACGTGCTCGACCACCCATAGTCGGCTGGGGCAGATCGAAACGCCACCGTGATCCGTCCCTGGCAAGATCACGCGCCATGAGACTCCTCCTCCCGATCATGGTGGCCGGCGCGGCCGTGCTCATCGCGTCGGCTCCGGCGCAGGCCGCCCCCAAGGACCCGGTCAAGGCGGTGAAGGCGCACCTGGTGGCCGGTCACGGTGTCCGGTTCAGCGAGACGGTCAAACAGGTGGGCGACGGCACGTCCAGCGTGGTGGTGCGGCGCTCCGGCACCCTGCAGTTCGGCAAGGGCAAGGTCGTGGCCTCCGACGTCACGGGCACGTTCGCCTCAGGGAAGGGCAACAAGCCCGAGCGGACGATCACGATCGGCCGCACCTCGTGGACGTCGGGCGGCCTCTACCGGTCGGGCCTGCCCAAGGGCAAGACCTGGTACAAGCGGTCGGGCGCGCTCGCCAGCGGCGGCATCACCGGGCTGGTGACCCAGGTGGTGAACCCGGCCGAGCCCTCGACCCTCGCCGCCCTGGTGAAGAACGGCAAGCGCGGCACATCCGGCTACAGCGGGACCCTCACCTTCAAGGAACTCAGCAAGGTCTCTCGCTCGCTCCGGGCCGACAAGCCGATCTTCGCCGCGCCTGACACCGACATCACGTACGACCTCACGCTCGACGGTAAGGGCCTGCCGAGCCGTCTGAGCACGGCGTGGGAGGCGACAGGGCTGCTCGGCGGGGCGGACAGGACGTACAAGGTCGAGACCCGCTACAGGGGCTGGGGCGCCAAGGTCACGGTCAAGCCCCCGCCCGCCGCCAAGACCTCCTCCAAACCGGCCCGCTGAGCCGCGCTGTCCCGGCCCTTCGACCCGTCCGGCAGGTGGCCATCCCGGCGGAATCCGAGTGGTAGGGCTTTGCGAATAGGCTGTGCGGAGATGACATCATCGAGAAATGTCTCATCGATACGTCGTCGGCATTGGAGTGGTGATCGGGGTGATGTCCGGTTGCTCGCAGTCGCCGTATCAGTTGCCTGACCGCAATACGCCCGCTGTGCTGGCTGAGGAGAAACGCCTCGCCGCGCTCCTGCCAGACGAGTTGCTTTGGGGCACGGGCACCTGCAAGGTCCGGCTAATCGGCAAAGAGGGCTCTTCATCGTTTGCCTGGGCAATCTGCGAGATGACGCCAACGGCCGACGTTCCGTCGGGAGGGCTCTCCATGCCGGTGCGAGTGGATGGAGATCAGGTGAGGAAGCCCGCCGATGGTGGGGCTTATGCAGACAGTGTCAGGCGTATGTTCCCGCACCGTCTGGCGGACGCCGTGCTCCGCGAGCCTGACAGGTTTCGCCCGTAGCTCACACAACGTCAGCTCTGTCCACGGAAGAGCAGCGGTATCCGTGCCACCATCCAACGCAACCGACTGTCACTCGGAAAGGCTCATCAGGTCATTCTGTTCTTCTTGCCATGGGGGCCGTGCTCTCCACCGCTGACAGCAGCAGGTCGATGCCGAAGGTGTAGTAGGCGTCGAGGTCAGGGGGGTCGTTGAGGGTGGTGGCGAACGCGGTCAGGTGGGGGTAGCGGCCGGGGGGCAGGCGTTCCAGGTCGAGGCGGTGTTGTCGCCGGAGCTCCGCGGCCTTTTCCTTGTCGTCGCCGTCCAGGCCGCCAGGCTGGCACGACACCATGGCCGCGACCCCCAGGACGAGGTAGGTGGCCACCTGGTCGGCCTGCTGGAGGGTGAACCCGGCCTCGGTGAGCAGGCCGATCAGGCTGTCAGTGGCCCGCCGGAATTCCTCGGTCGCGTTGTTGTCGATCATCGGCAGCAGAGCGGACAGGTACGGGTGCGCGCGCGTCTGGTCCACCAGCGCGGTGATCATCGTCCGGAGACGCTGGTCCCAGGGCCGGCCAGGGTCCACGTCGGCGACGAGCGCGGCGATCACGCGGTCGGCGAGCGCGGACAGCAGTTCGTCCTTGTTCTTGACGTGCCAGTACAGCGCCGTAGGGGCGACGCCGAGTTCGGTGGCGAGGCGGCGGATGGTGACCGCCTGGAGCCCTTCGGTGTCGGCGAGTTTCAACGCCTGCTCGATGACGGCCTGGCGGGTCAGCTTCTCCGGAGTCACTTGACAACTGTACGGGCTACAAGGTCTTCTGAGCAATGTACATGTACGTTGTTCATGAACGACGTACAGGACTGTTCAGAAGTACTTTCTCGTCTCAGGCAAGATCCCCAAGGAGCCACCACATGAGCCGCACCGAACCCCCGCGCACGCACCGCTTCGACCACTGGCTGTATCGCGGTGGCCGTCCCAACCGCCTGGCGCGAGCGATCAACCGGGCCTGGGCCACCGTGTTCGCGGCCGGGATCCTGCAGCCGGACCGGATGGTGACCCTGGAGGTGCCGGGCCGGCGTACCGGCCGGGTCATCTCCTTCCCGCTGGTCGTCGCGGATCACGAGGGGGACCGCTACCTGGTGGCGATGCTCGGCCAGGACACCAACTGGGTGCACAACGTCCGCGCGGCCGGAGGGCAGGCGGTGCTGCGGCACGGCCGCACCGAATCCGTACGCCTGGAAGAGGTCGATCCCGGCGACCGTGCGCCGATCCTGCGCCGCTACCTGGAGCTTTCACCGGGTGGCCGCACCCACATCCGAGTGGACCCGCAAGCGCCGCCGGCGGAGTTCGAGCGGATCGCCGCGCAGTACCCGGTCTTCCGCGTCACCCCCGCCGACAACTGGTAACCCGGCTCCCCGTCCACTACGGCCGAATCACAGCGCTCTGCCTGCGATATTTGCCGGGTGCGATGCCGTACCGGCGCTTGAAGGCGTTGGCGAAGGCGAACTCCGAGGTGTAGCCGATGCGGGTGGCCACCTCGTGCAGCGGGGCGTCGGATTCGCGCAGGAGCTTGGCCGCGACGGTCAGACGCCACCAGGTCAGGTACGTCAGGGGCGGCCGACCGGTCAGGGTGGTGAAGCGGTGGGCGAAGGTGGCCCGGGACAGGCCTGCCTGCGCGGCGAGGGTCTGGACGGTCCAGGGGCGTGCGAGGTCACGGTGCATGGCGTGCAGGGCGGCGCTGACGGCCGGGTCGGCCAGTGCTGGAGCCCAGCCGGTGTCCGGAGTAGGTGGATTCTCGAACCAGGTGCGCAGGATGTACAGCAGCAGCATGTCGAGCAGCGCCGGCACGACGGTGTCCGCGCCGAGACGGGGGTTGCCGATCTCGTTGCCCAGCAGGTCGATGGCCGCGCGTAGCTCGGGGTGGTGCCCGAGCCGGGCGGGCAGGTGGATCACCTCAGGCAGGTCGCGCAGCAGCGGGTGAGTGTGACCGGGGGAGAGTTGATGACCGCCGCACAGGGTCACCGTGACGGGCCCCTCCTGCCCCACGACGTCGGAGGCGAACAGCTCGGCGTCCTCCAGCGGGTCGCAGACCGGCTCGGCCAGTGGCGTCGATGGACTGTCGGCGAGACCGTACGCGTGACCGTGGGGGAAGAACACCACATCGCCGACGCTGAGCGCGACCGGATCACCAGAAGGTGGGATGAGCCGGCACGAGCCCTGCAGGATCACCTGAAAGCCCGCCGATCCGGGAGCTGAGGGAAAGCGCTGCCCCCACGGCGCGCGCCAGGCGACACGCGCGGAGCGAGGCCGTCCGGAGCGCATGACGGCGATCACGTCGCTGAGCACATCCACAGGAAGAAGCTAGCACTCAGACGATGGCGTATGAATTCCGGCTTCCGAAGTATTGGGCATCTCGAATGATTCGCCTACGTTCGACTATCAGTTGATCGCGATAGGAGGCGTTGGATGTCAGGACAGATTTTGGTCACTGGGGCGACCGGCACTGTCGGCCGTCAGGTGACAGCGCAACTGCTGGAGGCCGGGGTCGAGGTGCGCGCGCTGACCCGCGGGCCGGCCTATCTCCCGCCTGCCGTTGAGCAGGTGCGGGGTGATCTGTCGGTGGCCGATTCCCTGGGCGCCGCTGTCCAGGGAATCGAGGCGGTTTTCCTGGTGTGGCCGTTCGCCTCGGCCGAGGGGTTGGAGGCGGTGCTGACGATGCTGGCCGAGCATGCCCGCCAGGTGGTCTACCTGTCATCGGCGGCAATACGTGACCACGAACGGCAGGCCGAGCAGCTGATCGAACGATCCGGGCTGGAATGGACGATCCTGCGCCCGCACGCCTTCGCGGCCAACACGCTGCGCTGGGCCGAGCAGATTCGCGCCGAGGGCGTGGTGCGCGGGCCGTACGGCCAGGCCGCGATGTCCCTGGTGGACGAGCGGGACATCGCGGCGGTCGCGGTGCGGGCGCTGACTCAGGACGGACACGCCGGCGCCGTCCACGAACTGACCGGCCCGCACTCACTGACCCAGGCCGAGCAGGTACGCGTCATCGGCGAGGTGGTCGGCCGCCCGGTGCGCTGGGCGGAGACCTCCGTCCAGGACGCCCGGCAGCAGATGCTGGCCCGAGGCTGGCCGGCCGAGGTCGTGGACGGCATCCTGCACGCTCAGGCGGAGATGACTCTCGGCCCGGCACCGGTCACCGCCACGGTGGAGGAGGTGACCGCGAGCGCGGCGCGTACGTTCCGGTCGTGGGTGGCCGAGCACGCACCCGCCTTTCGCGCCCTTACGTGACCACTCAGCGCTATGGGGTGATTCAGTCCCGGGCTGGGCGAGACCAGTCGCTTGCCGGTGGAGGATTCGTCGACGACTTGGTCGGGGGCGGAGATGATGGTCTTGCTGTTGGGGCTGAAAAGACCTGATAGGCACAGTCCAGGACGGATGCCTTCTTTGGGTGCACAACGTCCGCGCGGCCGAGGGGCGGGCGGTGCTGCGGCACGGCCGCACCGAGTCCGTACGCCCGGAAGAGGTCGGACGAGCGGATCGCCGCGCAGCACCCGGTCTTCCGCGATCGCCCGCGTGGAAAAACCGATGAAGTCCTCTACTTAGTGGACGCCGAACGAAAGGTCTGGCAAGTCTGTGGCTACGAAGGTGCGGACTTTCACGCGTTGGTTCGGGAAAGTTTGTGCCGGTCGAAAGTTGTGGCGCTCACTTTTCGCGGGACAAGTACATTAAGGGCGCGATTGAGTTCTCCGTCGACTACGTTCGGATTCTCGGGTGTGAAGAGAGCGACACGATTGACTCACTCTGGTCCCTCATCGTTACGGGTCTCAAGAGTGACTTACCGGCGGGATCTCAATGCAGCGGTGCGGCTATATGAGCAGTGCCGGGCCGGAATCGTACGACATCGAGAGCTTCCTCTGGGCGAGGCGATCTTCTCAATCACGCCTGAGTCGAGTCGCCAACAGATCACTCACCCGGAAAACGCGGCGAGGGCGCGGGCCGTATCGATGTATTCGCGTGCTGCGACAATCTTGCCGTCCACTAGTTCGAATGCGAAGTGATATACTTGATTGAGGGTCTTCCCATTAACGAGGAATGCGTTCGACGTCGCCTCCACTGACGCATTGGCTTCATCTGCAATTACACTGGTCACCGACATGTGTATACCACTGGGAAGCGAGTCGTGAAACCTCTTCATGTGTTCGATGAACGCGGGCTTCGACATGTCGCCGGAGACCGGGAAAGTGGCAGCGTCAGTCATGACGGTCCACACCGCGTTCTCGTGAAGAAGGTCAAAGGCGTCGGGGCTGCCGTTCGTTCCTAGGCCTTCTACCAGCTTCTTGACGGAAGCCTTGTTCTGGTCGATCGTCATGTTTCTTCCCTTCGTCGTCAGGTCTGGTATGGGCTCGCACATGCCTGCGCGTCGTCAGTCTGAAGCCGGGCTCACGCGCTCGGATGTGGGCCTGAGCCCCAAGCGCCCTCCCGCGGCGGCGGTTGGCCCCTCGCGGGAGGCGGGTGATGCGGGTAAACCTCACGAGGCCAGCGTGACGGAACCGCAGGCGTAGTCTATCGGCGGGGTGGGGGACAGGTCGGCCAGGGCAGCGCGTCCGATGCCCGAGCCCGTTGCCACCAGCGTCACCCCGCGCCGCGGCCGCGTGCCTTGACCGGCCGTCGGCCGGTGTATCGTTCGCCCCCTGTGGGCGGGTTGTCTGACAGATGCCGAGTGGGCCTGACTGGAGCCGTACCTGCCTCATGCACGAAGGAGAGCGCGTCGGGTGAGCAGCGTACTGACCGTGAGATTTTCCGGGAGAAGCACCCGCGATGACGCTTCGGCCCCGGTCCTGGGCAGGGTCGAGCTCTCCGACGGATCGGGACCGGCCCGGGTGGTCGCGTACGTGGAGCGCGAGCTGCCGCCGGGCGGCATACCCGCCTACCTCGCGGCCCGCAGCAG
>NZ_JBQHCW010000040.1:0-58739 GCF_052068115.1 Nonomuraea sp. ZG12 | reverse complement strand
GGCCGCGCTGATCGTCCTGCTGCGCACCTTCGGTGCTAGCTCCTGGGACTCCGGGAAGACGTGACCTGACGCGGGCCTTCCCTAGAGCCAGCCGCCGATCGCCGGCGCCCCCGGATGCGGCGCGGGGCCGCGCCCTGTGACCCAGGCCGCCAACTCGGCGGCGGTCCCGTACACCTCGCGGCCCTTCGCGTCACCGGAGCGGAAGGTCGCCTTGGTGTCGGTCGCGATCAGCACGGGCGCATGCTCCTCGCCGCGCCGTTCCCACAGCTTGGTCACGTCCGCGAGCAGCGCGTCCAGCAGGTCCGGCGGGAAGTCAGCGAACCCGCCGCCCGTCCCCAGGTCCACGCCGTGAATCCACACCTCACGGCAGCGCATCCAGACGATCTCCGAAGCGGGCACCACCGCGCCCTGCGCAGTCCGTACCGGCACCTCCCACTGTGACGCCGTCAGGCTGAGCAGGGCCGCGCGGAAGTCGGCGGCGGTCTGCTCGAACAGCGCCACCAGCGCCTCGGGCGGGAGCGTGGCCAGCTCCTCGATCTCGGCGTTGCGCGCCTGCGCGGAGGCGTACATGGGAGTCTCCTCGCCGGTCGCGGCCCAGTGCGCGAGCCGGCCGAGGCCGTGGGCATTGGCCGCGACGTGCGCCACCACGTGCCGGCGCGTCCAGCCCGGCAGGGCTGAGTCCGCGTAGAGGTCGGCCCCGTCGAGGCGGGCGGCGAAGTAGGCGGTGCCGGCGTCCATCCAGGAGAAATCAGGCATGGTGGCACACCATATCGCCCAGCGCGCCGATGGCCGGGATCCGGGTTCACCGTCGGTCAGGTGAGACGGCGGGCCTGCCCAACCGGAGGGCGCGGCGCGATGTCGCCGGGAGGACGGGCCCGCCCGGGTAAAGGTCAGAATCTCGTCGTCCGGGCGGAAAACGGAGAGTGGATCTTGGCCCACACTCTGTGGCCGATCGCATCGTCGCCTTCGTACCCGGCCTGGTCCGCGAGCGCGGCGACGATGGCCAGGCCCCTGCCGTACTCGGCGATGGTCCGGCAGCGGGCTCCGAAGCGGGGAACGCCACCCCAGCCGCAGTCGTAGACCGCGATGGTGATCGTGGCCGTCGTGCGGGTGAGCTCGACGATGAAGGTGCCCTGGGAGCGGCCGCTGCTGCTGTGCTGGACGGCGTTCGCCGCGAGTTCGGCGACGATCTGTTCGGCGTCGTCCTGGCAGGGGGAGTCGAGCAGCAGGAAGCGGGTGAAGTGGCGGGCGGCCGGGACCTGGTCGAAGGTGCCGGGGAAGGTGCGCCGCCAGACCATGCCACCGGGGTGCAGGTCGATCATCGCCTCGACGAGCTCGCGTTTGACGTGGCACGGCTGGTCTTGCTCGCGTTGCCGGGGAATGATCAGGGCGGCGGCGGTGTCAGGCACTGGGGTTTCTCCGTGGGGAAAGAGATCGGTGGGTCACCGAAAGGCTGCACCACCAGGCGGGCCTCCTGAATCCCCACCTCAAGTCTCAAAACCACTCCCGCTGAACTGAGACTGACCTGGGTGAATCCCTCAGCTTTCATGATCGGCACCCCAGCCACTCCCTTCTCGTCGATCTCGCACGCGCCCAGCACTATGAGTAATATTTTCATTACTTATAGTATTCGAACTCGGAGTGGAGGTGGTGCGGATGTCCAGCGAGGGCAACCGAGTTCCGCAACCGGCCCGCCTGTGGGGTCAGCGGCTCCGGGAGAAGGGTTTCACCTGGGATCAGATCGCCGAGGTGATCGCGCTCACGCACGACGTGAGCCCGTTGCGGCTGTATCGGCTGGCGCACGGCCGCACCGCCGCCGACGTGGCCGCCCTGGTCAACGACGCCGACCCGGCAGGCACCGCCGCACTTCGCGAGGCACGTCTGTACGACTTCGAGGCGTGGCCTCAAACGGGACGTCGGCCGCCAGCACCCCTGCTCGCGGCCCTGGCCAAGATCTACCAGACCAGCGCGCGCAACCTGGTGCACAACGCGACTCTGGCATCGTACGGAGCCGCAGATCATGAATTGATCGACCAGGCGGACTTTCGCCACGTAGACACTAACCGGACCGCTGCTCCAAGCCGTGTCACCATGGACGAGAGCGCAGCAGTCACCTCCGCTGACACGTCGCTCGTGGACGCCGCAGCGTGCGTTCGGCTGCTGCAGGCCACCGGTACCGTGGAGGCCGACGTGAAGCGACGCGAGCTGCTCTTCGAACTGGCTTTGGTGTTCGGCGGGAGTCAGGCGCTCAGTCTGCTGCGGGTCCTCACCCCTGACGAAAAAGAGCGCCTGGCCGGGGTGCTGCGCAGCACCTGGCGGATGGACGAGGCCACGGTGCGGACCTTCGAGAAGCTGACGTTGCGGGCTCGGCAGGCCGACGACGTGTCCGGCCCCGCGACGCTGCTGCCGGTGATCAATGGACAGCGAGCGGCAGTCGGCAAGCTCCTCGCCTGCGAGTCGATGGCACCCGGCCTGCGCGACCGGCTCCTCGACACGTACGCACAACTGTCGCAGCTGACCGGTTACCTGACCTACGACCTGTGCGAGTACACGGCGGCCGAACAACCCCTGCTCGACAGCCTGCACGCCGCGCACGACCTCGGGGACCCAACGCTGATCGCCTTCGTGCACTACTGGCTCGGTAGGCTGGCCGCCGACCAGCACCGCACCGCCGCCATTTTCGACCACGCCTTCGCCGTTCAAAGCTGGGCCGCCCGATCTCCGAGTAAGCTGCTGGCCCCTCTGCACGAAACACTGTTCTCACTCGCCTATGCGGCTGAGGGCAATACTGCGGCGAGTGCCCGCGCACATGACAACGCGCTCGCGTCGGCCAGAGCGCCAAAGGACAACGAACCGGCGTTCTTGTACTGGGTCTCGCCATCGGAAGTAGAACTCAGGAGAAGCACCTCGCTGGTCCAGCAGAACCAACCCAAACCTGTCATAGCGGCAGCCGAACGGTATCTGACCAGGCTGGACCCCAGACTCAAAGGGCGTCATGCGTGGGTGCTCACCCAATACGCCCGCGCCTTGACCATGACCAAGGAGATCCCCGAAGCCGCCGCCAAGCTGACCGAGGCAGCCAACATCACCCGGCAGCACAGCTCCACTCGCCTGGCCAACGAGATCAACCAGGCCCGAACCCGGCTGGAACCCTGGGCGACCACCACATATGTACGCCAACTGGATGAAACGTTGCGCTCCAGCGGCCTCACTGCGACAGGTCACCCGGCCCAGCGTGGCGATCGCTGACTCAGCGCTTCCCGAACGCCGCGCGGCCGAGGGGCGGGATGGCCCCGCAGGCCCGGAAGAACCTTCGAGTCGCTGATCGCTTCAGCGCGCTTCTGGTGATCGCGGCCTCGGTGTTGCGCACGACCTCGCGGACCGTCTCGAACCCGTGGCGCAGCATGTCCGCCTCGTAGGCGCCCAACGCCCGCAGCAACGGCTCCTCGCCGCGGTCGGCCGCGGTGAGCGCAGCGCAGAGCCGGTGCGCGTCGCGCAGCGCCGTGTTGCCGCCGAGCCCGCCGACCGGCGGCATGTGGTGGACGGCGTCCCCGAGCCCGGTGACACTGCCGGTCTCCCACCGGTCGAGCGGTTCGGCGGCGCTGAACCCGGTCCGGTAGAGGGTGTCCGGGGTCGAGTCGGACAGGAGGCGGCGCAGGTCGGGATGCCACCCGGCCGTCCGCTCGGCCAGCAACTCCCGCAGCGCGGCCGGGTCGTCCTGAGCCTTCGACGTGAAACTCGCCGGAAGGGAGTCGCGGTGCATGATGAACGCCCACAGGACGTAGTCGTCGTCATGCGAGTCCGCCAGCAGGCGCTCCGGGTCGAGCCCGAGCGCGCGCACCCGGTCGCCGAGCCTGGCGGTGATCGACGCGGGATTCTCGCGCCTGCGGAAGATCGCGGTGAACAGGAAGTCCCTGCGCGGCCAGAAGACGTTCCGGCCGGCGAGCAGGTCCGGCAGCCATCGCCGGTTCTCCTCGGTGAGGAACAGCTTGCCGGCGACGGCCGTCGCCGGCAGTTCGGCACGGCCGGCCTCCGGGTGGAGCTGCGCCCACACCCGGGAGCCGGCGCCGTCGGCCGCGACGAGCACGTCGGCGGTCGCGGTGGTGCCGTTGGCGAACTTCGCCGTGACCGTCCCGTCGTCCGCCCGTGCGAAGCCGGTGAACTCATGGTCGAAGCGGACCACGTCCTCCAGGCCGGCCAGCAGCAGTTTGCGCAGCGTGACGCGGCTGACCGCGTGCTCGCTGGTCGCAGGGTCCAGCGGGTCACGATCCGGGCCGTCCTGCCCGATGAGGACGAGCGGCCGCATCCGCTCGTCGCGGAAGCCGATCCCGGGCCCTGGGTCGCCGGCGGTGGCCACCAGCAGCTCCCACAGGACGGGTGGCAGGCAGGCGTGCAGGGCGGCGCTCCCGGTCGGCTCGATGTTCAGCCGGAAGCCCTGGAGCCGCGAGTCGGCCGTGCGGTCCCGTTCGTACACGGTGACGCTCACGCCGGCTCGCCGCAGACCCTGCGCCAGGCAGAGCCCGCCGATTCCGCCGCCGATCACGGCGACGTTCAATCTCTTTGGGGGCATGGGGGGGTTCCGCTTCCTGTGGGGGGCGCTTGCTCGTGCCGTCAGGTCTGCTCGGTCGTGTCCGTGAGCTCCGCCAGCAGGCGGTCGTGCCAGGTGACCTCTGTCTCGAGCCGCATCAGGGTGTGGTCGAAGGCGACGGCCTCCAACCTGGTCAGATGGGGTTCGGCCACGGTGCGGAGGTTGCGCCAGAAGTCGAGCTGTGTGGCGTAGGAGTCGCGCCGCTGCTGGGCCGCTGCGCGCAGCTCTTCAGGGCCGATCTCGTCGACGTGCAGGAGCACCAGCTGGATCGGATCCGGCCGGAGACTCGTGTCGGCCAGGGCGGATCTGATCACCGAGACCAGCTCGGCCCGGCCCTTGTCGGTGATTCCGTACACCGTCCGAGCAGGGAGGTTGCCCTCCCGCTCGGTCCGGACCACCTCGACGACGCCTTCGTCCGCCATCCGGCGCAGCGCGCCGTACAGCGATCCGGGCTTGATGTCCGCCCACAGCTCGACCCGGTCGATCTGTGCCGCGGCTCGGATCTTGTGCCCGTGCATGGGGCCGCCGTCGGCCAGGGTGCCGAGAATGAAGAGGCGCGTTGATCGCATGCGAGTACTCAAACACGACTACATGACCGTACGCAAGAGTGAGTACTCACAGCGGCCAGGACCTCACCACCCGCATCGACCCGCGTACCATCGCCTGCGCTCCCCCAGCGCGCGCTCTCACCGGGCTGCAGGCATCCCGAGCCTGCAGCACCAGCCTGCCGCTGCTGCGTAAGGTGGCCGCCTGGGGCATCCACCGACGGTCAGCCGGCCGGTGCGCCCACCTCGACGACGACCTTGCCCTTGGCCCGTCGGGTTTCGACCCGGGCGAACGCCTCCGCTGTCCGATCGAAGCCGTAGGTGCTGTCGATCCGCACTTCCAGGGCGCCGGCGTCGATGAGTTCGCCTAGTTCACCACGCCGCCATCGGGTAGTCGTGCCGTGAGGAAGGCTCCGCGCCGCTGGTCGGCGGGCTCTCCGGGTGCTCGAAGCCGTGATCACCACCATAGGGTGATGATCACGCATTTACTGCGGAACGATCTGCGAACACGACATAAGGAAATTGTAGTGACCTCTGATATCCAGATGATCCCGCTACCCGACGGCACCTCGGCCTGGCGGATCACCGGCTACGAAGCCGCTCGGCAGGCGCTGTCGGACCGGCGTCTGTCCAAGGTGCTCAAGGCCGAGGAACTCGGCCTTGAGCCGGAGCTCGCCAGTTCGATGTTGCGCATGATGATGTTCCTCGACCCTCCGGACCACACGCGTCTACGCCGACTGATCTCGGCCACGTTCACCGCCCACCGCATCGAGGCTCTGCGCCCGCGCATCGAGCAGCTGACCGCCGGGATGCTCGATGCGATCGCCGCCCACGAGACGGTCGATCTGATCGAGACGTTCGCCTACCCGCTGCCCCTGCAGGTCATCTGCGAGCTCCTTGGTGTGCCGGCCGAGGATCGCGTCGAGTTCCGCGACTGGTCCGCGATCGTGGCTGCCGGGCCGGGCCGGCAGCACGAGATGCCCCAGGCGTTGGAGAGGGTGTTGAAGCGCACCCGGGCCCTGCTGGCCGACCGGGCCGCGCATCCCGGCGATGACCTGCTGAGCGGTCTGCTCGCGGCGCGAGAGGAGGGCGATCGACTGTCCGAGGACGAGCTGACGTCGATGGTGTTCATGCTGCTGATCGCCGGCCATGAGACCACTGTCAACCTGATCGGCAACGGCGTGTTCGTCCTGCTCGAAGACCGGGACCGATGGATCCGGCTCCGCGACGAACCTGAGCTGCTGCCGACCTCCATCGAGGAGTTCATCCGGTACGAGTCGCCGATCGCCACCGCGACGCAGCGCAGGACCACTGAGGCGCTCGAGCTCGGCGGCCAGTCCATTCCGGCCGGCTCCCGGGTGATGATCAGCCTGGCGGGGGCCAACCGTGACGAGGCCCATTTCCACGATGCGGGCGAGCCGCGGCTGGACCGTGCGCCGAACCCGCATCTGGGTTTCGGGCACGGCATCCACTACTGCCTCGGCGCGCCGCTGGCCCGTCTGCAGGCACAGGTCGTGTTCAGCGCGCTGCTGACACGGTTTCCCCACCTGGAACTGGCGGTGCCGGCCGACGAGGTCGGCCGGCGATCCGACTTTCAGCGCGGCGTCACCCGGCTGCCCGTCCGCCTTCACGGTGGTCATTAGCGGTCTCGTGTTCTCACAGCCAGTCGCGCCGTTTGAAGATCACGTACAGGGTGATGCAGACGGCGGCCATGAGGAGGATCGCGAACGGGTAGCCGAAGGCCCAGTGGGTTTCCGGCATGTTGTCGAAGTTCATCCCGTAGATGCCGCCGACCACCGTCGGGGCGAACAGGATGGCCGCCCAGGAGGAGATCTTCTTGACCTCCTCCCCCTGCCGGATGCTGACCTCCGTCATGCGGGCCATCTCGGCGTTCTGCGCCTGGGTGACCAGCGTCGAGTTGACCACCAGGATGTCCTGGAGCTGCTGGCGGAAGGAGGCCACCCGCTCGGTGACCGTGATGACGTGGTCGGCCACGTCCCGCAGGTAGCTCAGCAGCTCCTCGTTGAGGTCGTACTTCTCGGCGCCGGCGATGAACCCGTCGATCAGCCGTACCAGCGGTGTGGTGGCGCGCTGGAACTCGATGACCTCGCCCGACAGCTCGTAGACGCGGCGGGAGACCGACGGGTCGCCGCCGAACACCTGGGCCTCGATCTCCTCGATGTCCTTCTGCAGCCCGGCCACGACCGGGGCGTAACCGTCGACGACGGCGTCCAGGATGGCGTACAGCACCGCCTGGGGGCCCTGGCGGAGCAGGTCAGGATCGGACTCCATGCGCTTGCGCACCGCCTGGAGGTCGGGCGCCTCCGCGTGCCGTACGGTGAGCACGAAGTTGGGACCGACGAAGATGTGCACCTCGCCGAACGCCACCTCCTCGACGTCGTCGAGGTAGCGGGCGGCGCGCAGCACGACGAAGAGCGTGTCACCGTAGCGGTCGGCCTTGGGCCGCTGCGAGCCCACGATCGCGTCCTCCAGGGCGAGCTCGTGCAGCTCGAACTCCTCGGCGAGCTTGACCAGCTCCCACTCCTTCGGCCGGTAGAGGCCGATCCAGGCCAGGGCGCCGGGCATCTGCTTGAGGCGTTCGAAGGCGTCGGCCAGCGAGCCTGGGTTGTCGACCGCCTTGCCGTCCTGGTAGATCGTGTTGTTGATCACGGTCGGCCGGTAAGGCGGCTCTTCGGAGGCGCGCGGATCCATCGAGTGTTCGGGCGCCTCCTCGCGGACCGCGCCACCACGCCTGAGCCCTTTCACCCTGGCCATGCCACCTCCTAGGGACGGAACTGATTCAGCTCCTGCAATGCTCGGTCGCGGATGGTCTTGCGCCACATCGGGGTCCACCCGAACAGCAGCCCGGCGGGACGGCCCAGCGCCATTTTGGACCAGCGCTTGAAGTCGAACTCCTCGTGATGCCGGACGATCAGGTCGCCGTCGAACCGGAACTGGGCCTCGATCTCGTTGACCACCTCGCGCCCGGTGCTGGCGAAGGTGTAGCGGGCGGTCCGGTGCGCGGTGCCGGAGAAGTCGTCGGCGGTCACCTCACCGTAGGTGACGCGCAGCCCGTTACGCACCCCGAGCAGGAGGCGCCACATCGCCATCACTCTCTCGCGGCCCTCCACCTCCTGGAAGATGGGGTCTCCGAAGCTCACCTCGGGGTGGTAGCAACGCTCCATCGCCGCGAAGTCGGCGCGACTCAGAGCTTCATGGAACGCGCTGATCAGCGCAACGTGCCGTTCGTTCACTTTTCCATCAGATCATGGCCAGGCCGTTGCTCCAGCACACGGCCCTCAACCATTCATCGCCCAGATCGAGCCGGTCGAGTGCGTGGAGCTGGTGTGCGTACGGGTGCGGAATGGTGGGGAAGTCACTGCCGAGAACCACCTTCCCAGCCAGCCCCAGATCACGCAAAGCGGGACGTAGTTTCGCCGGGAAGGGCATGCCCCGCTCGGCGAAGTCGGTGAAGGCCATCGTGGTGTCCAGCGCCACCCGTTCATAGGTCCGCGCCAGCTCGAAGAACGGGCCGTACTCCGGCATGCCCAGGTGCGCGATCACCACCCGCAGCCGGGGATGCCTGCGCAGCACCTCGCCGATCGGCTCGGGGCCGATCCAGCCGCCCGGCACGGGCACCGAGCTGGCGTGCACCACCACGGGCACGCCCGCGTCGGCCAGCAGCCCCCAGACCTCCGCCAGCGCCGCCTCGCGCGGATCGAAGCCGCCGACCTGCAGGTGCACCTTGAAGATCTTGACGCCGTCATCCAGCGCCCGCCGTACGTAGTCCGCCGCTCCCGGCTCGGGATAGAACGTCGCGGACGGCAGACATCCCGGTGTACGGCGAGCGAAGTCGAGCGTCCAGGCGTTGAGGTCGGCGGCCATGTCCGGCCGGTGCGCGTAGGCGAGTGCGGGGAAGGCGCGCAGCCCCAGCTCGCGCAGCCGTGCCACCCGCTCCCCCACCGGCCACTCGTACTCGATCTTCCAGCCCTCGCCCATCAGCGGCCCGCCGTGGTTGAAGTGGTGCCAGACCCGGCGCTCCATCCGCTCGGGCAGGAAGTGCACATGCAGGTCGATCAGGCCGGGCAGGCCGAGCGCCCGCCACCAACCTGGAACGTCCGCGTCAGAATGGCGTTCTGTGAGCACGGCCGAGACTTTACCCGGATAGGGTTTCTCCTCGATGGACAAGCTCTGGGATCAGCTGATCGAGGTCCAGTCCGCCCCCGACCCCTGGGTCGTGGGCGGCTCGGCTCTCGCCGCACTCGCGATCGTCACCTTCACCATGTCCTGGCAGCTGACCAGAGGCCTGATCACGATCGCCCACGAGGGCGGCCACGCCGTGATGGCCCTGCTCACGCGGCGCAAGTTAGAGGGCATCCGGCTTCACTCCGACACCTCTGGGGTGACGCTCACCCGGGGCAGGCCCAACGGGCTCGGCATGGTGCTGACCGCGCTCGCCGGCTATCTGGCACCCTCGCTGCTCGGGCTGGCCGCCGCCTGGCTGACCGACCAGGGGCGGATCACGCTCCTCATCTGGAGCATGCTGCTCTTCCTGGTCTGCATGCTGCTCCTGATCCGCAACCTGTACGGCGCGCTGATCCTGCTGGTGACGGGCGGCGCGGTGTTCGCGGTGTCGATGTACGCGCCCGCCGAGGTGCAGCAGGTGGTGGCCCTGGTCGTGGTCTGGTTCCTGCTGTTCGGCGGCATCCGGCCGATCTTCGAGCTGCAGCGCAAGCGGCGCAGGCGGCAGGCCCGCGACTCCGACGCCGACCAGCTCGCCAGGCTGACGTTCCTGCCCGGCGGGTTCTACGTGTTCTTCTTCCTGCTGGTCGGGGTGGGCTCGGTGGTCGCGGGCGCGTACCTGATGAACCCCCTCTGAGGGGAACCTCTCCGGCATGGCTCGAACGGCTCACTCGCCTTCGGAGAGGAACTGCGGCGACACCCCCTCGAACACGTAGTCCTCCGGCAGGTCCAGGTAGAAAAGTTCCGACTCGCTACGCTCCTGATGCAGCCGCCAGTAGGCGTCCGCGATCACATCAGGCTCCGATTTCGGACTGCCCTGACCGATGAACGCGCCCAAGGCCACGTGCGCGGCATACACGCCTCGCTCGGCGACCGATGCGTGCAGATTGAGGATGAAATTGCGCAGGCCCGCCGTAGCCACCTGAACGTTCGCCACCTCGGGAACGATCATGGGTCCGGAGCCGGCGCCGGTGGTGGCCAGAATGGTGCCGCGACCGCGCCGCAACATCCCCGGTAGCACCTGCCCCACCGCCGTCACGCCGCCGTAGACGTACATCTCCATCTCCGGCATGATCGACTCGACCGTGAGTTGCGACGCCTCCACGATCGGCCGGGCGGCGAAGTCCGCGGGCGACGGCCCCGGAGAGTACTCCAGCACGTCGATCGTGCCGAAGTGATCCTCAGCGGCGGCCAGAGCGTCACGCAGCCCCGGGCGGTCCGTCACGTCGGCCGGGAAGGCGGCTGCCCTGACCCCGGTCTCGGTCAGCTCGACGACCATCTTCTCGAGGGTCGTCCGGCTGCGCGCGATCAGGGCGACATCGAAGCCCTCGCGGGCGAAGCGATGCGCGATCGCCCGGCCTAACTGGGGTCCCGCTCCCACGATGGCGATGGTGCTCATACTCGTTCTCCCCCGTGCTGTTGACTTCTTTGACACTGTGCTTCAAAGCGGTTGATCGCGGTCATGCTAGTCCAGAGATCTGCGTACTCGATGAATCCCCTCTAACTGCGAAATTTCCCACTAAACTCTCCTGTGACAGGGGGGAAGGTCGTGCTGCCAGGGGACGCGCCCGGTTACCGGGTGCTCGATCAGGCGGGCCAGGGCGGGTTCGCCGTCGTCTACCGCGCCCACCAGGAACGCCTCGACCGGATCGTCGCGCTCAAGGTGCTGTCGGTCGACCGGGTCGACCAGCGGACCATGCGCAGATTCCAGCGGGAGTTGCAGCTCACCGGACGGCTGACCGGCCACCCGAACGTCGTCACCGTCTTCGACACCGGCGTGACCCGCTCCGGCAAGCCGTACATCGCCATGGACTTCTTCGAGAACGGCACCCTGCGCGACAAGCTGCGCAACGAGGGCCCGCTCCCCGTTCCCGACGTGCTGCGGGCGGGCGTCAAGCTGGCCGGCGCGCTCGCCGCCGTGCACGAGGCCGGTGTCCTGCACGGCGACATCAAACCGCAGAACATCCTCATCTCCAGGTACGGTGAGCCGGCCGTCGCGGACTTCGGCGTGGCCAGGGTCGTCGACTCGGCCGAGATCTCCGCGACCTCACACGCGTTCACCCCGCTGCACGCCGCCCCCGAGGTCGTGACCGGGCAGCCGCACTCCACCTCCACCGACATCTACTCGCTCGGCTCGACCCTCTACCACCTGCTGGCGGGCCAGCCCGCCTTCCACAGCCCCACGGACCCGTCGATCGCGCCCCTCATGTACCGGGTCCTCAGCAACGCCCCGCCCCCGATCGACCGGGGCGACGTGCCGCCGGTGGTGGCCGAGAGCATCCTGCGCGCCATGGCCAAACAGCCCGACCAGCGGTACGGCTCGGCCAGGGCGTTCGCGCAGCGGCTGCAGCAGGTGCAGGCGGAGCTGGGGCTGCCGGTCACGGATCTGATCGGCCAGGAGATCACCCCCGGTCGTCCGCTCCCCGCGAACCCGTACGTCCCGGCAGGAGAGGCGCCGCCGGCCCCCACGTCCTTCCCGGTGGCGACCCCGTACACCGGGCCGACGCAGGCCTCGCCGGCGGGTCCGCCCGCGCCGGTGGCCGCCGGTTACGGCCATCTCGTGGCGAACCCGGGCGGGCGGGCGCCGGGGCTGACGGCCAGGGTGATGATCGGGACGGCCGTCGCCGCCGTGGCCGTCGCGGGCACGGTGCTGGCCGTCTGGCTGTCGAGGCAGCAGGCCGGCCCGCCGGTGGCCGATCCCACGGCGAGCGTGCCGGCCGCGTCGCAGCGTGCCACCGAGGACCAGGGCCCCGCCGAGGTCGACAAGGGGAAGGTCGCCGCGCTGGCTCCCCGGAGGGTGCGGGTGGCGGCGGACCAGGGCACGCTCGTCGAGCTGAGCTGGGCGCTGCCGGCCGGGGCGCGCCGCTACCCGGTCGTGGTGCAGCGTTCGCCGGTCGAGCGGGGCGGGCAGGCCCTCACCCCGCTGGAGGCGGGCACCACCTCGACCCGGCTGGCCGGGCTCGACCCCGGCACGGGCTACTGCTTCGTCGTCGGCGTACCGCTGAACATCGGCGAGAACAGCACGGTCGCCTGGTCGAAGCCCACGTGCGTCAGAGGAGCGGTCCCCAAGAAGTCCGGCTAGACCCTCTAATCCGCCCTTATGGGTTGATCCGTGCTTCCCGCACAAGAGGGCACCGGGCCGGAACGGCACGTCGGGACGGCAGGCCGCTAGCTCAGGAACCGGCGGACGTCCTCGATCTCGTCGTCGAGCGAGCCGGGGACGGGCTCGGCGAACGGCGTCACCGTCACCTCGGCGCCCTTCCGGCTCCACACGCCCTTGATCTCACCGCCGACGATGATGACGGGTCTCAGGACGCCCCCGCCGGGGAACACGGTGCGGGCGTGCTCGGCGGCCAGGATCGGGTCCCGGCTCTGCCAGCCCAGCAGGTACTCGTCGAACGCCGGAGCGAGCCGCACCATCGGTCCGCGCCCTGCGGCAGGCGACTCGGAGGCGGCGGCAGACGGCTCGGAGTCGCCTGCCGCAGGGCGCTTCTGGACGGCGGCGGCCAGGCGCCAGGCGGTGCGGGCGTCGCCGAGGGACAGGCCCGACCAGGCGGCCAGGTCCTCGGGCTCGGACGGCTGATGGGCGCGGCGGTAGCGCAGGGCCAGCTCGGCCAGGGCGCGTTCCCTGTCGCGCTCGGCGGCGATCGGGGCGCCGAGCCAGTCGGCGGCGTGCACGTACGTCGGCTTGCCGCCGCGCGGCGGGCCGAGCACGGCCAGGCCGTGGTGGGCGGCCAGGGCGACCAGGTGCACGACACCCTGGCCGTGGGCGCGGCCCGCCAGCCGTTCCGTCAGCTCGGTCTTGGTGAGCGGGCCCTGGCCGGCGAGCGCGCGGTCGATGAGCGGGAGCAGGTCGTCGCCCGTGACGCCCTCCTGGGCGAGGCGGCGCAGGGTGCCGGTGTCGCGCCTGGTGAGCGCGTGCAGCCAGGGCAGGTCGTCGACGTGCGTGAAGTGCAGGGTGCCGCGCGGGCCCCAGGTCCTGACGATCTCACGAGCCTGCCAGGCCGCCTCCACGTCCGCCCGGGCGAGCGTGGCCGAGCGCGCGCGGAAGGCCAGGTAGGCGGAGGGGATGTCCTGCGCCTGCATGGCCGCCAGACGCCGGACGACATCCCCGGCGTCGTGACCGGGGGGACGATGGAGAAGCTGGGCCTCGACGCTGCGCATGGCCCCGATCATGCCGCCCTGCCTCGGCCGCCGACTCAGCGCCCCGGGCATGGCGCGTCAGCGCAGGAGCAGGCGTTTGCGCAGGCGGGTGGGGAGCGGGGTGCTGGTGCGTACGGCTCGGCGTACGGCGTCGCTGTGGCGCCAGGCCTCGTCTGCCGCCTGCGGTGAGATGTCCTCCGGGGCATAGCGGGCGAAGTTGGAAATATCGGCTAGTGCCTTGAGATAGGGGAAGATGTCGCCTGGCTGGCGGGTGACGACGTCCTCGGCCGTCAGCGCCCGTTCCCCCCCGAGGCCGAGGTCGTCGCATGTCTGCGCCCACGCGCCGAGAACCCTCGCCCCCGCGCCCGAAACGTTCCTGCGGGCGCGCCTGCGCCACCACGGCAAGATGATCGTCAGCGCGCCGTACACCAGCACGATCCCGCCGCCCACCGCGGCAAGGATGATCCAGACAGGCGGCCCGGACGGGGACTCGCCGGCGCCGGCGTCCGGACGCTGTGACGCCTTGGGCCGGTCGGCTCCGCCCTTGGTGAACTCGCCCTGCAGCTCCTCGCTCTCCTTGATGGCCGAGGACACCACGTCATGGTCGTCCTTGGAGCCGCTGCGGCCCGGCGTCGGGTAGAACGGCCGCCAGCCCAGCTTGTCGAACTTGATCTCCGCCCACGCCATCACATGTCCCGACTTGACGTGATAGACCCCATCGACGGCCTGCCCGGGACGGAACCCCACCACCACCCGCGACGGCAGCCCCAGCGTCCTGGCCATCAGCGCGAACGCCGACGCGAACTGCTCCGACGTCCCCCTGCGCGTCGTCTCCAGGAAGAACTCCAGTCCCTTGAGCGAGTGTCCGGGCGGCGCGGTGACGTCGTAGCCGGCATTGGCGCGCAGGTAGCTCTGCAGCCGGTACGCCTGCTTGATCGGCAGGTCCGCACCCTTGGTCGCCTCCTGGGCCAGCTCGCGGAACAGCTTCTCCTGCGGCCCCGCCGGGAAGGCGGTCAGCGCCGGCTCGTCGACCGGGGTGGCGGCGAGCAGGTCCGCCTTCGACGGCTTGGCCACCCGCGAGGTCACCTGGTAGCCGAACCCCTTGCCCGCCTTCCCGTCGACCAGCAGCGAGCCGCTGTCCGGGTCCACCACGAGCCCGCGTACCCCGCCGACCTCCACCGGCCGCTCCGCGGCGGGCAGCCAGGTGCCGGGCAGCCCGCGGAACGTCACCCTCTGCCGCACGGTCTCCGCCTCGCCCGTCCACTCGCCGTCCGGCACCCGCCCGCCGGTCGGCTGGAAGCGCCCGCCGGACGTCCAGCGCACGCCGTCGTACCGATCGAGTACGGCCAGCCGCCAGTTGAGCGGTTTGTCCGCCTTGACGGTGAACAGTTCCCGGTCGGGGATCTGCAGCCAGGCCGACACGCGGTCGAGCGGGCTGACACTGTCGACGCGTTTAGGAGGCGGCTGCTCGGCGTCCTGACGAGGGTTGTACGGCTCCGCGGCGATGGGGAGAAGGGGGCCGACGAGCAGGGCGAGGGCCGTCAGCGCGGCGGCGGCGGGCACTCCCGCGAGCAGCCAGAGCGCCGGTCGACCGTCCCTGACCAGCGCCAGGGCCACGACGAGGACCAGTACGGCGCCGGCGACGGGCAGGTTGGAGCCGGTGCCGTCCACCCCGAACAGCAGCGCCACCCCGAACACCGCCAGGGCCGGCACCGCTGCGGCGATCTTGGTGCGGGTGCGGGTGAGCACCTCGGCGCCGATGGTGGCGGCGGCCCAGACGAGCGTGTGCACCAGGATGAGCAGCCGCGGCTCCGGCTGGGCGGGCAGCAGGGTGGTGAGCAGCGCCTGCCAGGAGCTGGCCAGGTCCACCACCGCTCCGGGGGCGAGCCCCTGGTAGAGCGGGACCGTTCCGGCGATCCACACCAGCACGTCGAGCAGCAGCGCCAGCCAGAGGGGCCGCCGCCAGGTGAACACGGCCACCACGGCCGGGCCCACGGCGGCGGGCACCACGGCCACGAGCAGCTCCGCGCCGGGAAACACCCGGTGAAACCCCCACCCGGCTACCCCGGCGACGCCCGCCACCAGCGCGACCCCACCAGCCGCCGCCACAACGCTTCCGCCCCCGAGCGCCCATCCCCCTCACTCACCGGTACGGAGGCCAACGACGGAGGGGCCGTAGCCAGACCTGGCGTACCCGGCAAGCCGCCCGGGGGACCGGCTGCGGTCGGACCTGGGGTGGGTGGAGGGGTGGGTCGGGTCATCGAGGGCCCCAGATCAGTGGGAGGTCGTCCAGGTTGGTGATGGGGACGAGGGTCACTCCGGGGACGGTAACTGGATTTGTCCCGACGTATATGCATACGACCCGGTCGAAGCGGCGGCGGACACCCGCGGCTCGGCCCGCCTCGGCGGGGTCGGCCGTGACCAGGACGAGCGAGCCGCCGCCCCGGGCCAGCCGCATCGCCTCGGCGACGCCCGCCGTGCCCGGACCGACGAGAGCCAGCCGGTCGAGCACGCTCTCGGCGTCGGCCTTCGTCTCGGCAACCGGTCCCTCGCCCGTGACCACCCGGACGGGGAACCCGGCCCCGGCGGCGGCCACGGCGACCGAGGCGGCCGCGTCGACCGCGAGCTCGGTGAGCCCGCGGGTGTCGAGCACGACCGTAGTGGTGGGCAGGCTGGCGTCGATCAGCTGGCGGACCATGAGCGTCCCGGTGCGGGCGCTGGAGCGCCAGTGGACGTGGCGCAGGTCGTCGCCGACGACGTACTCGCGCAGTGTGTGGAAGGTGACCGTGCCGCTGGGGGCGTTGTCGCTGGTGGGCCCCTCCAGGTGGTGCGCCTTGCCGGACGGCGGCACGGCCAGGGTGACCGTACGGGGACGGACCAGGAGCGTCGCCGCCGCGCCGTACTCCCTGATCTTGCGGGTGAGGCCGAGCGGGTCCGCGCGGACCAGCAGGAGCGGGCCGACCGGGATGTCGCCGCGCGTCCGCGTGGGCAGCGGATAGGAGACGGTACGCGTGCCGCGCCGGGGCACGCGAGGCAGGTCGACGGTGTGCTCGGCGGCGCCGATCCGGTCCCTGGCGCGCAGCCCGGTCAGCGCCCGGCGGCCGAGGTTGCGGACGTGCAGGACCGCCACGGCGGCGTCGCCGCGCGGCACCTTGCCCGGCGTCACCTCGCGCCGCACCTCCAGCCTGGGCTTGGGCGCGGTCCAGAGCAGCGCGGCGGCCAGCGCGAGCAGGCCGCCGGTGGCCAGCACGACGGGTTCGGGGTAGCCGAGCGCGAACCCGGCCGCGTACAGGATCACGGAGCCGGCGAGCGTGCCCCAGCCGAGCGGCGTCAGCACTACGCCGCCTGGGGCACGGGCATCCCGGCGAGCAGCTCGCCGAGCACGTTCGCCGCGGTGACGTCGCGCAGCTCGGCCTCGGGGGTGCGGATGAGCCGGTGCGCCAGCACGGGCACGGCCAGCGCCTTGACGTCCTCGGGCACCACGTAGTGCCGCCCCGCCGCCGCGGCCTTGACCCTGGCGGCGCGCAGCAGCGCGAGGCTGCCGCGCGGGCTGGCGCCGAGCCGCAGGTGCGGGCTGTGCCGGGTGGCCGCGCAGAGCGCGACGATGTAGTCGTAGACGGGGTCGGCGACGTGGATCCGGGTGGCGAAGTCGATCATCCCGGCCACGTCGGAGGCGCGGGCCACCACCGGCAGCCGGTCCACCTGCGGCCCCGACGGCATGCCCTTGAGCACCTCGACCTCCGACACGTGATCGGGGTAGCCGACGGAGATCTGCATGAGGAACCGGTCCAGCTGCGCCTCCGGCAGCGCGTAGGTGCCGTCCATGTCGACCGGGTTCTGGGTGGCCACCACCAGGAACGGCCTGGGCACCGGATGCGGTTCGGCGTCCACGGTGACCCTGCGCTCCTCCATGACCTCCAGCAACGCGGACTGGGTCTTCGGGGAGGCGCGGTTGATCTCGTCGGCGAGCACGATGTTGGCGAACACCGGCCCCTGGTGGAACTCGAACTTCTGGTGTGCCTGGTTGAAGATCGACACGCCGGTGATGTCGCTGGGCAGCAGGTCGGGGGTGAACTGGATGCGCCCCCACGCGGCGTCGACGCTGGCCGCGATGCAGCGGGCCAGGGTCGTCTTCCCGGTGCCCGGCACGTCCTCGATGAGCAGGTGCCCCTCGGCGAACATGCACACCAGGGCCAGCTCGACGGCCTCCCGCTTGCCGCGGATGACCTGCTCGATGTTGGCCGCGAGCATCTGGAAGCGCTGGGCGAACTGCCCGGCGAGCGCCGCGGGCTGCTGGGTCTGCTCGTAGGCGTACTGCGTCACGCTGAGTCCCCCGTCTCAGTCATCCGTCTCAGTCATCGCACTCGAAAAGCGGCGCCTCCGGGAAGCCGCCTCCCTCTGGCGTCCCGACCAGCGTGTCGTTGAGGTAGCCGTTTCCGGCCGACGACTCGATCCGGTTCCAGATGTCGCTGGACTTGCCGGTGGACGTGTCGGTGTACGACGTGCCCTTCACCTGGCAGATCACCGTCAGGGTGATGTACTGCCCCTGCGGGATCTTTCCGGACTCGCCACTCTGCGACGGTCCCGGCCGGATGAGCGTGTTGGTGTCCTGGTTGCTGACGTTCTTGTACTGCTGTCTCGGGTACGCCAGGTCCACCTCGGCCGTGGCGACCTCCTGGCTCTCCCCCGCGTCGTTCTTGGCCTTGAGCGTGAACGCGTGCTTCTGGTTGTTCTTGAGGCCGTCCACGGTGAACGACGTGCCCTGGACGCCGTCGTCGGTGGCCGCGCCCGAGAGCACGTAGGTGACGCCGTCGCCGGCGTTCTCCGGGGCGCTCCAGGTCAGCTCCGCGCCCTTGTTCTTGGCCTTGGCCGCGAAGTTCGACGGCGCGCCCGGTGCGACGCAGGGCTTGACGCCGGCGCTCGGCTCGGATTCGACCTCGCCGCCCGACCAGTGCGCGACGACGGTGAAGGTGTACTCGGCCGTGCAGTCGCCGCCGGCGAACTCGAACCGGAACGGCCCGTCGGCGTCCACCGACTGGGGCGTGGTCCGGCCGTCGCCGCCCGACACCTGGAGCGTGTAGCGATCCACCTGGCCGCCGGTCGACGGGCTGAACCCGACGTCGACCCGGCCGGGGCCGGATCGGGCGGTCACCGCGCCGGGCTTCCCCGGCGCGGTGGCGGTCCTGGTCGGCGTGGGGGTCGGAGTGCGGGTGGGCGTCCTGCTCCGGGTGGGCTCCGGGTCGGGCTCGGGCTCCCGCTGGACCGGCTCGGTGTCGGTCGGGCTGGGGTCGGCCGTCCTGTCCGGGTCCGGCAGGGTTCCGGTACGGGTCGGCTCCGGGCGGGGCGTCTTCTTGGGCTGTGGCGTGTTGGTGGGGCCGGGGACGTCGGAGTCGTCCTTCTCGATGTCGTGTTTGCGGCCCTCGGGGTCGATCACGATGGCCTTGTCGCCGTTCTCGTCGTTCGCCCAGAGGAGCCCGTCCTTGACGAACACGTCCACCGGGCCGGGGCCCTGCGCCACCTGGAGCGTGGTGGGCCTGCCGCCGGCGGCGCTGTCCCAGACGATCAGGGCTCCGCTGCCGCTGTCCGGCACGTACACCTTGGAGCCGAGCACCTGCGGCACGCCGAGCGCGGCCGGATCCCGTACCTCGAACTTGGTGTTGAGCACCGAGTTCGACGAGGTGTCGATCACCACGAGCAGCCCCGACTCGCCGGGCGTGAGCACCGGCACGAGCGCGCCCTCGGTGGCGGCGGGGGTGAGCACGCCGCCCTTGGCCGCCTGGGCCACCTCCTTGGGCAGCGTGATCTCGCCGACGCCGCCGTCCGCGCCGATCAGCGTGGCGGTGGCCGCGCGGGTGTTGACGATCACCGGGACGGTGCCGGCGATCGTGACGGCGAGCTCCTCACCGGGCTCGCCCACCTTGACGCCGGTCCCGGCCGTCCCGCCGGACACCGGGACCACCTCGCCCTCGGCGGTGACGGGCACCCACAGCTTGCCGCCGCCGTCGATGCGAGCGGCGCCGAGCGGGCCCGGCAGGGTGAGCGGTGCGCCGATGGTGTTGAGCGTGAGGGGGTCGATCTGCTGCACCTTGCCGGCCGGATCCACGGCATAGCCGGTCGAACCGGACAGCACGAGTTGCACGCCCGCCGCGCCGAAGTCGCGGGTCTGGGTGACGGTGAGCTGACTGGGCTCGATCCTGCTGACGTTGCCGGTGCGCTCGTCGACGAGCAGCACGTGGGAGCCGTCCTGGACGACGCGCAGTTGCTTGCCGGCCTTGTCGTCGAGATAGCCGTCGACCTCTCCGGACAGGCCGTTGACGTGCACGACCTTGCCTCTGGCGGTGGTCCACAGCCAGGCCCCGACGTCGGCCAGCTTCGGGTTGGCGCTCGACACGCCCACGCCGAAGAAGGCCGCGGCGCCGACCAGGACGACCGCCGCCACTCCCGCGATCACCGCGGTGGCTCGATCTCCTCGGAGTACGCGGATACGCATCCGTCTACTCACCCCGTATGAATGATTACTATCTGTTCGCCCCGTTTGTATCGTGAGTCACCCTAGCGCGCTGCCGTAGCTTTCCGCATGCGTCTCCGGCATGGCTGTGACCGGTCCGAGATTGTCGGCGGGAGGCCGTACCTTAGTGCCCGTGCCCGAGCAGCCCTTGACCCTCGACACCGCGCTCACCGACGAGGCGGTGCTGTCCACCTACCGCCGCATGTTCGCGGCGCTGGCCCGCGACAGCGGCGCGGTCGTCGATGATCCGGCCCTGGTCGACATCGCCGAGACGCTGTTCGCCGCGTTCGCGGAGGCCGGCGAGGAGTGGCTGACGCACGAGCAGATGCGCTTCGCCTGCCGTGCCCACCCGACCGACCAGTTCGACAACCGGCTGCGCGTGCTCAAGGGCCTCGGCGCGATCCGCGAGGTGTTCCCCAAGCCCAACCAGCTGCGTTATCGGGCGTCGTTCACCAGCGTGGTCGGGCTGATGTTCATCCGGCGGATGATGGACGACGGCGGGCAGTCAGAGATGCACCGGCTGCTCGCGCTGGAGGATCTCAACGTCGCCGATCCCCGCACCACGATGGACGAAGCCCGGCAGAGCGCCGCCAACCTGGCGCGCGCGTTCAGGCTGTGGGCGCTGGAGCTGATCACGCTCACCACCGGCACCATCGAGGAGCTGCGTGAGCAGGCGCCCAAGCTGTGGGGCACCGAGGAGATCGCGCACCGCGCCCAGAGCCTGCACGGCACCATCCTCACCCGCTGGCCGGAGCTCGACCGGTCCTGCACCGACCTGCGCGCCGCCATCTACTCCTACAGCGACGCCTCACGGCGGGCCGCCGGCCGGCTCGCCGACTCGGCCGGCATGACCCGCAACCTGACGCTGCTGCCGACGGAGGCGTGGCGGACGTTCGCCCAGACGGCGTCCAAGGAGCGGCTGGCGGCGGTGCTCGACGGCTTCGTGTTCGACGCCCCCGCGCCCTGGCACGATCCAGCGGCCATCGCCCGCGCCGTCGACGAGGCCCCGCGCCCCACCCCCGCGCAGCCCACTCCGCCACGCTCCGCCCTGCCCGACCCGGGCCCCGGCGACTCGCTCGACTCCTCACCCACGGCCGCCGTCGAACGGCTGACCGAGCTGGCGGAGACCCTGCTCGGGCCGTCCTCGCGGGTCGCCCTGGCCGACGTGCTCGGCCCCGACTGGCCCTCCGCCCGCCGCCTGCTCGCCGACCTGACGACCGTCGACCTGCGGCCCGAGCTCCCCTACCGGCTCGCCTGGTCCGGCGACCTCACCATCGACCCGGCCCGCGAGCCGGCCTGGCTCTCCCACGGCTACCTGGAGCGCACACGATGACCGACGCGCACCCTTCGGACGCCCCGCTGTCCCTCGGCAACGACCAGGCCCCGACTCCCGACCGGCCCTCGTCACCGGGTGACGCACGGCGCCAAACCGGCGTCGGTCCCGCGCGCGAGCCCGGCGTCGATCCCACACGCCAGAACGGTATCGGCACCACTCGCGAGCCCGGTGCCGGTTCCGCGCGCCGGCCCAGTGCCGGTCCTGCGGCTGACGCGGTCGCGCATGTGCGGGCCCGCTCGGGCGGGCCTGTCCCGCTGGGTGCGGCGGTCCCCGCTCCCGGCGGGATGCTGCGGCTGTCGCGCCACGACTACACCGGCCAGGCCCTGCCGCTGTGGCCGGATGGAGTGACGCCGTCGCTACTGGAGGAGCACCAGGTCGCGCCCATGCCGGTGGAGCGGGCGGGCGAGACGCGCCGGGTGCTGGCGGCGGTGCTCACGTGCTGCTGGAGCGACCACTCGACCGATCCGTGGCCGGGTGATCCGGCGCCGATGGAGCGGGTGCTCGACACCTACCGGGCCCTGATCGGCCGCTCCGACGACCTGATGCGCAACTGGGCCATCGGCGCCCTGCGCCGCCTGCACGACTCGGCGTGGATCGTCATGGCCGACGGCATCGTCTCCCTCGGCCCACGCTGCGCCCTGTGGCCCGTGGAGTCGCAGTCCGTCCTGAAGGACCTGGTCCGGCGCATCCCCGAGCCGGAGCGCCGGGCACTGACCGTGGTCCCCGACGCCGACCTCGTGGCAGCGGCCCGCGTTCCCACGGCACCCGACACCGACCCCGTCGCAGCGTCCCGCTTGCCCGACGCCACGCCTGCCGACCAGCACACCGATGCCGCCATACCAACCCAAACCACACCCGCAGGCCGACACACCGAGGGCGTCGTAGCGGCCGAGGGCACGCCCACGGAAGGCCCTGATCCCGAGGCCGGGGATCGGCCGGCTCCGTGGTCGGTGGTGGGTGGGCGGGTGGAATCCGGCGTGGTGGAGTTCGACGACCTGCTCAGTGCCTACGACGAGCGGCGGCGCGCGGAGCTGGTGGCGGCCTTCATGGTGGTGGAGCACACCGCCGAGCCGGTGCAGGAGGCACGGTTCGCCGCGCTGCGCGACCCCGCGCTACGCCGCACACTCGGCGAGATGCTCACCCGTCGCGGACGCACGCTGATCCAGCACCGCGAACGCTGGATCTCGGGTTACGACGACGAGGCCGCCGCCGCTGCCTCGGGTGCCGCCCCCACGCCCCCCACGGGTGTCGTCTCGGGTGTTGCCTCGGGTGTTGCCTCCGCGCCCCCCAGGGGCGTCGCGGCCTCCTCGGCCTTCTCTCCACCGGCTCGCCCCGGTGGGCCTGAGCTGGGTGAGAGTGAGCGGGCGGTGCTGACGTTGGTGCTGGTGCACTCGGTGGCGATCCCGCGCGCCGAGGGGCTGCTGCCGGAGGATTCGTGGCTGTCGCCGCACCCCACGCCGGCGGACGAACTGCGCCGCCACACCCAGCTGCCGATCGGCGAGCTGGAGGCCGCGTTGCGGGTCCTGCGGCATGCGGGGCTGCTGACCCAGGTGAAGGCGGGTGAGGAGGCGGGCGGTTACGTGCCCGGTCCGCAGTTCCACCGGCTCACCCCGGCGGCGCGGCGGCGGTTGCAGGAGGAGCTCATTCTGGCCGCCGGCCCGGACACGCCACTGGCGGCGGCCGTACGAGCTCGTAGGTCAGCACGGTGAAAGACATGGATCACGAGTGCACGTGGTGAAATCGCGGTTCTGAGAGCCAGGGCCGTGCACGGCTGGAAACCCTGGGAGCGCGCAGGCGGAAGGGCACACAGAGCGCGGGTTGCACGCCCTGGAAGCACGCAGGCGGCGGGCACAGAGGGCTCGGGTTGGAAGCCCTGGGGGTTCGCACGCAGCGGGCGCACAGGGTGCGGGTGAAAGCCCTGGAAGCTCGCACGTAGCGGGCACACAGGGTGCGGGTTGAGGCGTAGGTAGCCGTACGCGATGGGCGTGCGGGTGGAAAGAGGTATGGGGGTCGTGGTGGCGCAGGTGGAGAACGTCGTCGGGGAACGGGTGCTGATCGCCGTGCAGGCGGTCAACATCTCGCGGCTGTCCACCCATCCGGTGCCCACGGTGCCCGGCACGCTCATCGTGGTCGCGGGTGCCGGGCCCAAGGACTCCAACGGCGCGGGCAAGTCCTCGTTCATCGCCTCGATCACGGCGCTGCTGGGGGACGAGCAGTGGCGGTTCGCCTCGGGCGCCAAGGCGGTGTCGGAGCTGCTGTTCAACGCCGAGCTGGCCAGCGGCGCGGGCGCCCGGCAGTGGGCGAGCGCGGATCACGGCTACATCGTGGGCGTCTTCGCCCCGGCGGGCATGGAGGATTTCACGGCGGCGAAGTCGGTCGACGCGGTGGCCGGGGAGGACGGGGAGCTGTTCGAGGTGACCGCCACCTCGGGCGGGGCCGTCACCGTCTGGCTGCGGGTGAACCAGGAGGCGCCACACCTGGAGATCCGCTGGCGCGAGGGGGTGCACCTGGCCGCCGCGGCCTCCGAGGCCGAGCGGGTGGCGCGCGCCGACGAGTTGTGGGCGTCGCTGCCCAGGTCCGCCGGGCGGCGCGACGTGGTGGCGCGTGATCTCACCAAGGTGCTGTACGGGGATCGGGTCCGGTGTGTGTCGTTCCTGTCGACCAGTGTGCGCAGCAAGGTCGCCACGAACCTGCTCTCCCAGCCGCTCAACGAGATCTCTCCCGAGCGGGTCTTCGAGGCGATCGCGGCGCTGACGGGGCTCGACGCCGAGTTGGAGCAGGAGCGGGAGGCGCGGCGGGACGAGCACGCCAAGCGGGTGCGGGCCGCGCTGGCGGGCGAGCGGCTGGCGGAGTTCGAGGCGGAGTCGAAGGCGCTGCTGGCCACGTTCGACCGGCGGGACCAGGCGCGGGTACGACTGGCCGGGGCGTTGCGGTGCTGGCGGGGCAGGCAGGCCAGAAGGCTGGCCGACGCGGCGGGCAAGGATGAGGCGCTGGCCGCCGAGCTGGCCCGGCACCAGGCGGCGAGTGAGGCGGCGGCCGAGGCGATCGCGCTGGTGAAGGCGGAGATCGGCACGCTCAAGGAGGACACGCTCGATCGGAGTGTCACGGAGGCGCGCAGAGAGCTCGCCGCCCTTCAGGCGCGGGCGGGCAAGCTCGACGCCGACCGCGCCGTGGCGGAGAACTCCGCCGACGAGCTGCGCGGGATGATCCCCACGCTGGAGGAGGCCCGCAGGTTCGCCGACGGCCGTGACGTGCCCACGGCCGAGCGCGAGCTGAAGGAGGTCGGGCTGCGCCTGAACGAGGCGCTCAAGGCGCTCGGCGTGGCCGACCGGGAGACGGCCTCCGCGCAGGCTGCGCTGGACGACGCCGAGGGAGGTCCGGCCGCCGCCCAGCTCAACGCCCTGGCCTCGGCGGGCGTGGGCGCGACCGGGCTGCTCGACGCGCTCGACGTCGCCGAGCAGGCTCGCGACCAGGGCGGGCCGGTCGAGGATCTCCGGCTGGACGACCTGCGTGGGTGGCCGGGCGAGCACGCCGTGATCGTGGACGCCGCCCAGCTTGGGGCGGCCGCCGCCGCGCTGGCCGAACTGCCCGGATCCGTGCTGGTGAGCGCCGCCGGGGTGAGCGTGGTGGGCGCGTTCGACGGGGTGGCCACGGGGCGCGAGGCCCGGATCAAGGCGGCCGAGCAGCGGCTGAACCGCGCCCTGGACATCCAGGAGACCGCCGCGCAGGCCGTACGGAATGAGGAGGAAGCGGTCGCGCAGGCGCAGCGCAGGCTCGAAGGAGCCAAGGCCGGGGTGCGGCTGGCGGAGCTGGAGCGGCGGCTGAGCGAGCGGCGGGCCAGGTTGAGCGAGCTGACGGCGGCGCTGGAGGAGCTGGTGCCACGCGTGGCGGAGGCCGAACGGCAGGCGGGCGCGCTCGACTTCCGGGCCCGGACCAGGGACATGGAGATCGAACGGCTGGACGGGCGGCGGCACCGGCACGAGGCCGAGCGGGCGCAGGCACGCGAGCAGGAGGCGAAGGTCGGCGCCGAGCGGGACGCGCTCAGGCTGGAGGCGCTGGCCGCCGACTGGGGCGGCACCGTGGAGACGGCCGGCGAGTGGGTGCGGGCGCTGCCGGAGGAGGAGCGTGGGCGCACGGCCGACGAGTGGTGGCGGGCCGCCGAACGCCTCCTCGACCAGGCGTTGCGTGACACGTTCCCGCAGGAGGAGGACGAGGTTCCCGAGGAGCTGCGGTTCCTGCTGCAGGAGCGGAGTGGCAGCACGGCGCGGGAGCAGGCGACGTTCGCGGCGGTGTGCGGGTCGCTGGCGTCCTACCTGCGGGCGCAGGAGGAGTACGAGAAGCACCAGCGGCGGCAGATCGAGGCGCAGGTGGTGTCCAGGCAGCGTGACCTGGCGGCGGCCGACAAGGGCGCGGAGGAGGCGGCGCAGTCGACGGCCGTGCACCGGGCTGCGCTGACGGCGGCGATCAGGGCGCGGCTCACCCGGGTGGCCGAGGAGTTCGAGAAGCTCGACAGCTCGTACGGCGGCTACGGCGCGACCCTGGAGTTCCCGGTGCCGCCCGCCCCCGCCGACCCGGAACAGCGCTGGCAGTGGCGGGTGACGCCGAAGTGGCGGCGCGGCGAGGGCCAGGGCTACGTGCCGTACAACCGCCGGGCCAACACCGCGCTCATGGACGAGAAGGCGGTCAAGCTGGTCTGCGCGGCGGCCATCGCCTCCTCCGGCGGCGGCCACCTGTGCCTGGTGCTGGACGAGCTGGGCCGCAACCTGGGCAAGGAGCACAGGCGGGAGGCGGTGGCGCTGTTCAGGCGAATCGGGGAGACGTACGGCATCACGGTCATCGGGGCACTCCAGGACGACATGGAGCCGTACGCGATCGACGCCTGCGGCCAGTACATCAAGCTCCGGCGCTCCTCCGACGCGATGCCGTACAACGAGCCACCGGTGATCGTCGGCCACGACCAGCACGCCGACCGGGTGCGCGCCCTGGCGTCGTACGTGGACAGGACGGCTGAGAATGCGTAGCCGCACTTCATACGAGTGGCGGCGAGCAAGTGGCTGAAATCGGCGTATGCACGCGTCCAGCTCATCAGCGGCTCGGGCGCTACCAGCAGGAGGTGGCAACATGACAGCTGCGCAGTACGAACCGATCGCCGTGCGGACTGCTGAGCAGATCGTCGAGGCGCTGAACGGCGATCGGAGTCCTCGTAACATTCGTGCCTGCCTGCCTCCTGCCGACCGCGTCCACTTCGACAAGGGTTACCGGCAAGCCATGGCCAAGGCCACCGATGAGCTGGACCTCTCGCCCGTTGATGATCTGCTTGCTCACTGGTGGCATATGGCACGAATGAAGGCGACCGGCGAGTACGAACAGGTTTTGGAGCATGCCACTCATGTGCAAGACCAGATAGAAAGTGGCGACTATGTCCCAGGTCGGCCCCTTCGTGAGGTCTTGGCCGAGCGGGCAGCCGAGCTCGGCGTGAAGCTGGACCAAGAGATGTATACGGTCGGGCAAGGGGCAAGCAGGTAGATGAGCAGATCGCGGCCCTACCGGCCGAAGCCCTCGCGCCATTCCACGAGGCGACTGTATTTCTGCAGGTCGCCCCTTGGAATGGCAACCCATTCATGGGGGAACGGCCTGACGCCCCGATGAGGACCCGTACCTTTGGCGCAGGTGGAGCGGGGATGATCACATACCTGATCGTTGAGTATCGGCGTTTGGTAGAGATCATCCAAGTCGTCTGGCATAGCTGATCGATCAGGGCTTAGCCCCTCACTGCCCGGCGCCAAGGACGTCCGCCGCATGGGAATCGCCCTGATCGAGGTGCCCGACCAAAAGATGTGCCAGGCCCTCAGGGTCTTCACGGTGTGGATCGTGCCCTGTCGGCAGGGACGCTTTTCGTACCAGCGACGGCTCGCGGGTGACCGCCGAGAGCTCCTGCCGTGTCCAGGCGCAGTAGGCGTGCCACGCCGGGACGAGATGCTCGGGGAAGACCGCCGCGAAGGCCGCCGCGTCGCCGCTGACGACCAGCACGGGACAGCGCGCGGCTCGGTAGACGGCGAAGAGATCCAGGGCGTCTATCTCCCGCGTGACCTGGAGGAACGACTCCGGGAGGCCCTGGCCCATCTCCTTCAAAAAGATGGTCATCTCTCGCTGTGCCCGCACCGCCGAGGCCTCGTCCAGCCCGAGGAACTGCTCGGCTCGCGTCGGGTTGCCGTGACCGTCGAGGTTGACCGCGAGCGGGCACTCCGGATGCTCGCCGGCCCACAGGGCGGCGACCATGCCTCCCAGGGAATGACCGATGACCACAGGCTGACGCAGTCCGACCTCCTCGACCACGGCGGCCGCGTCCGCCAGCGCCCCCTCCCACGACCAGGACGCCGCGCCGGACTCGCCGTGACCTCGCAAATCCATGGACACCGGCCTGAATCCACTGTCCAGGAGAAGCTCCGCGAAGACGGCCCAGTCCTCGCGTGACCGTCCGCCACCGTGCAGGAGCAGCACATCCTGACCGCGCCCACCGTGGTCTTCGGCCGCGATCGGCACATCGCCGATCATGAACCTCCTGATCTTCCCCAAACCAGTCGCCACCTTCAAAGGATCATCGGTCACTGGAGCAACCGAGCTTCTTGCGAGAGGGTTCGCTCATCGCGCTGCAACATCGGCCACCCTGATCGTAGCCAGTGCCGTGGCGGGCAACGTTCGCGTGTGATCGATCCCGCCTGCTCAGGGACGCCGGAGTTCGCCGTGCTCGATGCCTCCGACGAAGGCGTTGTACTCCGCGTCGGTGAACAGGTGGGGAGGCTGCTGCGGGTTCTTGGAGTCGCGCAGGGCCACGAGGCCGCCATCCAGGAAGCGACCTGAACGCAGTTGGTGCCCCCGCTGCTCAAGCTGCTGGTGTGCCAGTGGGCGTCACGGAGTTGGGTCTCGATCCACACGCGCGTCGAGGGCGTTCTTGTTCATGCAAGGTCCTTGGCGATCGTGGTGAGAAGGGGCAGCGAAGCCTTCGGCGACAGGGCGTCGGACTTCAACAGGTCGCCGGCGGTCCGGTAGAGCTCGACGGTTTCGGGCTTGTTCACGTTCAGGGATGCGCGTAGGGACTCGATGCACACGAGGTCGCGGCCGACCGAGAAAGACATGATCATGAATGGGCCGTCCATTCCCGCGTGCTCTCCCGACTGTAGGAGCAAGGCCCGACGGTCTGTACAACGGGGCCTCGATGTCATGAACATTCTGACGCCGGGCTATCTGATCGGCGGGCCGATGTAGCTGGCTCGTAGGCGGAGTAGGGAGCCGGTGGCGTACTCCTCCATGGCGTGGGCCAGCCAGCCGGCGGTCCTGGCGATTGCGAAGATGGCCTCGCCCGCGCCGCTGATCATGCCCGTGACCTCGGCGAAGGTGGCGAGGGCGAAGTCGACGTTCTGCTCGGGGAGGCGGCGTCTGCGTACCTCGTCCAGCACGGCGCGGGCGGCGGGCAGCCTGTCGTGACCGGGCGCTGCCTCGGTGGGGCCGTCGTCCCCTCCGGGCGGCGCCCCGGAGACCGCGTCGTCCTTGCTGAGCGCCGCCCCGGTGACCACGTCGAACTCGCTTGGTGCTGGGTCGTCGTCGCTGGATGCTGCCTCGGTGATCAGGTCGAGGAGGAGGCGGCCTCGGGCGTCGCCGTTCTTGTAGACGCTGTGGCCGAAGCCTGGGATGCGCTCACCTCGGCGGATCCGGTCGGCGATCACGCGCGGCGCCTGGGCCGGGGCGGTGACCTCGTGGAGGAGGCGTTCGGCGGCGTAGGAGGCGCCGCCGTGCAGCGGTCCGCCGAGGACGCCGAGGCCGGTGAGCACCACGGCGTACGGGTCGGCTCTGGCTGAGGCGGCCACCCTGGCGGCCAGGGTCGAGGCGGCCAGCTCGTGGTCGGCGAGCAGGACGAGGGCGGCTTCGAGGGTCCGCAGGAGGGCGGGGGTGGCGGGATTCGGGGTCAGGCGGGGCCAGAGCCGTTCGGCGATCGAGGTTCCTTGGGGCTTCTGGAGGGCGGGCAGGGCTTCGACCAGGCCGGCGATGAGGCTGCGGCCGGTGGCGGTGACGGATGCGGGGTCGAGGTGGTAGCGGAGGGAGTCGGACGCGCCGAGCACGGTGGTGATCACCTGCAGGCGGTCGAGTGGCAGGATGCCGTCGGGCAGATCGCGCTGCGCGGCGACGGCCGCCCGTACTGCTTCGGGATCACAGGTCCACGGTCGGGGCCCGCCGTCGCGGGCCGCCGGGACTCGTGCCGCCTCGTCGCGCGCACGTCCGCCGGCCACGTCGAAGGCCGCGTCCGGCTCAGGCGACGCGGCGTCGGCAGCCTGAGGCGGGAACGTCGGGTCGGCTGGCTGAGGGAGAAGTGCCGGGTCGGCCGTCCACAGCCACTCGGCGACGGTCTCGAAGCTCGTGGTGCGTGCCAGGGTCAGGGCGTCGTGGCCGCGATAGTGCGGGCGATCGAGGCCGAGCGCGGTGATGGCGGACTCGATGACCAGCTCCGGCGGCTGGCCGCGTGGACGCCCGCGCCTGGCGAGCTGCTCGATCTCGGCGGCGTCGAAGAGGCTGCGCCGCCCGCTGTCATCGTGGCGGCGTTTGAGCAGGCCACGGCTCACGTACGCGTAGAGCGTGGCCGGTTTGATCCCGAGCCGCTCCGCGGCGGTGGCCGCGTCGATCCACTCCACAACCGCCTCCTATGTTGACGAAAATCAATATTGATACACATTGAAGAGACATGTCAACGTGGCCCCATGCCTCAAGTTCATTTCCTCGACGTGACCAACCGGGACGGCGTGCAGACCGCGCGCACCGGCCTGTCGAAGTTCGGCAAGACCATGGTCAACTTCTATCTGGCCAGGCTCGGCGTGGCACAGTCCGAGATCGGGTTCCCCTTCCTGTTCCACGAGGTGCCGTACGTGAAAGCCCAGGTCGCGCTGGCCGAGGCCGGAGCGTTCGGCGAGCTGCGGCTGTCCGGGTGGTGCCGGGGCGTGGCGGAGGACGTGGAGAAGGCCGCGCCGCTCGGGCTCCGGCACTACAACCTGTCCATCTCCACGTCGGATTACATGATCCAGAACAAGTTCCGGGGCCGCCTCGACCGAGAGGCGATCATCAGGGAGATGACGGCCGCCGTCAGGACCGCCAAGGCGGCGGGCGCGCGGACGGCAGGCGTCAACGCCGAGGACGGCTCGCGCACGAGCGACGGTTTTCTGCTGGAGTTCGCGGCGGCGGCCAAGGAAGCGGGCGCGGATCGGGTGCGCTACTGCGACACGATCGGCGGCGACACCCCCGGCCGGATCCGCGAACGGTTCGCCAAGCTGGCCTCCGCCGTCGCGCTGCCCATCGAGACGCACTGCCACAACGACCTCGGCATGGCCGTGGCCAACTCCGTCTCCGGCGCGCTCGGCGACCTCGACGCCGGTCAGGACGCGTGGATCAACACCTGCGTCAACGGCATCGGCGAGCGCTCCGGCAACGCCGACCTGCTCTCCACGATCCTCGCCTTCGAGCACGGGTTCGGCCTGGCGGCGGAGATCGGCGACGCACTCGACCTGTCGTGGGCGAGGAGGTTCGGACTCTGGGCGGCCTACGCCCTCGGGCAGCCGCTGCCGTACAACCAGGTGGGGGTGGGACGCAACGCGTTCGCGCACGAGAGCGGCATCCACGCCGACGGCGCGCTGAAGGACCACGGCAACTACGAGCTGTACGACGAGGCCACGCTCGGCCCGTTCCCCGAGGACTGGCACGCGCGCGCCGGGCGGGTGGTGCTGACCGGCGAGTACGGCGGGAAGGCCGGGTTCCGGCACGTCATGGACGGCCTCGGCGTCGAGGTGCGGGAGGAGGACCTGGCGTTCCGGCTGGTCCAGCTCTGCAACGCGATGACCGGCAGGCCGCTCACCGACGACGAGCTGCGCCTGATCGCGACCTACCCGCGCGAGCTCGCCCTGCTCTTCCCCGGTCACGAGACGGCCTGACGGCCGATCAGAGGATCTCGCCGACGGGGCCGGACGAGCTAGCCCGTGATCGCCGACAGGGTGGAGCCGGTGCGCGTCTTGGTGACCTTGAGCTGGGTGGGGATGCGGGAGCGCAGCTCGGCGACGTGGCTGACGATGCCCACCGCCCGGCCGCCGTCGCGCAGCCCGTCGAGGATGTCGAGCACGCCGTCGAGCGTGTCCTCGTCCAGCGTCCCGAACCCCTCGTCCACGAACAGCGTGCCGATCTCCGCCCCGCCCGCCTCCGCCGTGACGACGTCGGCGAGCCCGAGGGCCAGCGCCAGCGAGGTGATGAAGCTCTCCCCGCCCGACAGCGTCGCCGGGTCCCGCTCCACCCCCGTCCACCCGTCGTACATCCGCAACCCGAGCCCGCCGCCCGAACGCGCCCTGGACCCGGCCGTCTTGGCCAGGTCGTGCCGGAGCAGGTAGCGGCCGCCGGACATGTGGCCGAGCCGCTCGTTGGCGAAGTCGACCACCTGCCTGAGCCGCTCCCCCAGGACATACGACGACAGGCTCATGCTCCACTGGTTGTCGCTCGACGTGCCGCTGGCCAGCGCCGCCATGCGCTCCACCAGCCGGTGTCGCTCGGAGGCGGGCCGCCACCGCTCGATGCCGGCCACCAGCTCGCCGCGCAGCTCCCCCAGCCGGGCCTGCCTGCCGGTGGCCCGGTCCAGCGCGGACGCCAGCCCCGTGTACGCGCGCTCCGCCTCGTCCCGCTTCGCGCCGAGCCCGTCCAGATCCGGCGCCGGCTCGGCCGCCGCCGCGACCAGCTCCGGGTCGGCCAGGGTGCTGGTGACGGCCGCGTGCTGGGCGTCGAGCCGGCGCAGCGCCTCGGCCTTGCTCTCCCGCTCGGCGGTGCTCCTCGCGGCGGCCTCCGCGTCCGCCACGTCGGCGAACCCGGCCTCCCGCGCCGCCTGCTCGGCCGCCTCCGCCGCCTTGCCGCGCTCCCCCTCGGCCGCGGCCGCCGCCTGCGTGGCCTCCAGCGCCTCCCGCAGCAGCTCCGCCTCGTCGCTGAGCCTGGACAGCCGCGCCGTGATCGTCGCGTCGTCGCCGCGCGCCTCGTCGAGCCGCGCGCCAAGCCTCGCGGCGTCGCCGCTCAACTCCTCCTGACGGGTACGGCCGGAAGCCAGCCGGGCGGTCACCCGTCGCGCCTGCTCCTGGGACCCGTCGAGCTCGCGCCGCAACCTGGCCGCCTCCTCGGCGAGCACCGGTTCCCTGGCGGCGGACGCCCTGAGCCTGCTCACCTCCTGCTTGGCAGCGGCGAGCAGGACGGCCGCCTCCCCGGGCGACATCTCCGACACCGCCCGGCCGTGCCCAGAGCCGCCTTCCCGAAGGGCCCCACCCGGGTCAGCAGCACCGTCCTGATCGAGAGCGCCCTGGGGACCGCCGGTGTCGGTATCGGCACTGGCGTCGGTGGGGGTCAAGCGGGTCAGGAGGCGGGATCGTTCGGCTTGTAGGTGGGTGGTGTGGGCTCGGTGTTCGGCGAGGGCCTGGCCGAGGTGCTGGGCGCGTTCTCTGGCGTCCTCGCGCTCGTTCTCGGCGCGTACCAGCTCGGCGGCCAGCGCAGGCTCGCGGCTCGCGATGGACTGGAGGGCGGCCAGGTCCCGCTCGGCCCGCTCGACGGCGGTCGTGGCCGCGTCCGCGTCGAGGCCGCCGGTGGCCTCGGTCGCGTCGGTCAGGCGCGACTCCAGGGTGGCTACGGTCAGTTCGGCCGCCTCGCGGTCGGCCAGCGCGGACTCGTGGGCGAGCTCGGCGACGTGTTCGTCGTCGGACGAGGGGGCGCTGGGCGCCGGTGCGGCCGGGTCCGGGTGGTGGGTGGAGCCGCACACGGCACACGGCCGGCCGTCGGCGAGGTCGCGGGCCAGCTCGGCCGCCATACCGTCGATGCGGGCCTGGCGGAGGTCGAGCCACCGCTCCCGGAGCCCTTGGGCGCGGTCCACCCGTGCTTGGTGCGTCGCCCTGGCCGTCTCCAGTTCGTCCGCCAGGGTGTCTCGCCGGTGAGTGGCGTCGAGCACTGCCTTGGCCGCGTCGAGTGTCGCGGCGGCTGCGGGGATGTTCGCGGCTTCGGACCGTACCTCGGCCAGGCGGGCGGCCGCGTCGGCGACCCGCGCGGGCAGCTCTGCCTCGGCGGCGGCGACCTCGGCCGCACGCTGCGTCAGCCCGTCGAGCTCGGCCGCGAGCCGCGCCAGCTCGCGGTCGATGCCGATCAGGTCGGCGGCGGCCTCGCGTACGGCCTCGGCCGCCGGGATCCGGGCCGCGTCCAGGCGAGCCCGGCCGAGCTCCCGCTCGGCCTTCTCGATGAGTCCGGGGAGTACGGCCAGCCGCTCGCCCACGGTCTCGTCCTCGCGGGCCAGCGCGCCGAGCTCCTCCTCGATCCTGCCCAGGTCGCGCCGGACCACCAGCAGCCGCGCCTCCTCGGTGAGCAGCTCGGACAGGCGCGCCAGCTCCGCCTGCCGCCGCCGCTCCATGTCGGCCAGCCGCTCGGGGGCCACCCATCCGACGATCGACGCCTCGATACCGGCCGAGCGCCGGGACGCGGGCGTAGCGAAACCGCGAACATCACCGTCGCCGGTCTCGGCGGTGAGGAGGGGGCGGGCGCGGGCGAGGGCGTCGGTGGCCATGGTGCGGGACTTGGCGGCGGCCTCGGCGCGCTGCCTGGCCGCCGCGAGCAGCGGGAGCACGCGGTCCGCGCGGTGGGCGTCGTCGAGCACGGCCTGGAGCTCGGCGCGTTCCTCGGCGCGCTCGTCCAGGGTGCGGCGCAGGGTGAGCGCCTCGGCGTGCCGGCGCTGCCGGTCGGCCAGCGCGGCCGCCTGCTCGAACCGCAGGCCCGCCGCTCGCCAGGCCCGCTCGGCCGCGGCGTGGCGGTCCGCCGTACGTGCGACGACGGCCCGTGCGGCGTCCAGCAGGGCTCCGGCCCACTCGACGGGATCGTCCTCCGGCGTGGGCTGGGCAACCTCGGCCGCAGCGGGGGCGGACAGGGTCGCCTCCTGAGCGTCGTGGCAGGTCCCGGAGGAGAGCAGGTCGTCGCCCGCCGCCTCTTCGAGTCGCTGGATCGCGTAGTCCACCTGCTGCCGCAGCTCTCCCTGCTCACGCCAGGCCTGCTTGCGGTGGTCGGCGAGCCAGGACTCCGCCTGGGTGAAGATCTTGACGGTGAACAGCCGCTCCAGCAGCTTGCGCCGCTCTCCCCCGTCGGCGCGCAGGAACCTGGCGAACTCCCCCTGTGGCAGCATGGCCACCTGGCAGAACTGGTCGGCGTTCATCCCGAGCAGCCCGCTCACCAGATCGCCGGCCTCGTCGAGGCGGGTGGTGAGGCCCTGCCAGTCGGCCCCCTGCCACTCCTGGACGATGACCTTGGAGTTTTCCTCGGTGGTGCCGGTGCCGCGCAGCTTGGGGCGCTGCCAGGCGGGCGAGCGCTGAATGCGGAACAGCCGGCCGCGGATCGTCACCTCCAGCGTGACAGAGGGGCCGGCGGCGGGCGGGGCGTGGTCGCAGCGCAGGCTGCGGGCGCTGTTGCGCTGGCCGGGGACCTGGCCGTAGAGGGCGAAGCTGATGGCGTCGAGGACGGTGGTCTTGCCCGCCCCGGTCGGTCCGTGCACGAGGAAGAGGCCCGACTCCGTCAATGCGTCGAAGTCGACCGTCTCCGACCCGGGAAAGGAGCCGAAGGCCGTCAGCGAGAGCCGGTGCGGCCGCATCTATGCCATCGTCTCCTTGACCCGGGATGCCTCGATGGCCCGTCTTAGCAGCTCTTCCTCCTCGGATGCGGCAGGCTCGCCGCGGACTTCGCGGACGAAGTCCAGCGCGACCTCCGCCTCGGGCCGTCCGGTGAGGCGTACGTGCTGAGGGGCGGCCTGGCCGCCTTCGGGGTCGAAGGAGAGGGCCAGGGTGTGCGGGAAGCGGGCGCGGAGCCGGTCCATGGCGGATTTGGGGCGGATCGGGTCGGTGAGCACCACTTGGAGCCAGTGGTCTTCGAGGCCGGCGAAGCGTGGCGAGGTGAGCAGGTCCTCCAGGTGACCGCGCAGGCGGCCGACGGGACGGGGCACCGGGGCGGGCACGAACTCCACGCTCTCCACGCCCGCGCCGAGGGTGACGAGCCAGGAGCCTTTCACCTGGTCGGCCTCGGAGAAGGAGTAGGCGAGCGGGGAGCCGGAGTAGCGGACGGTCTCGGACATGCGCTGGCGGCCGTGGAGGTGGCCGAGCGCGACGTAGTCGACGCCGTCGAAGGCCGTCAGCGGCACGTGGGCGACCCCGCCGACGCTGATGTCGCGCTCGCTGTCGCTGGCCTGCCCGCCGGTGACGAAGGCGTGGGCGAGCACGACCGAGTGGGGGTGGCGCGCGGCGTCGGCGCGGATGTGCCCCATGGCGTGGGACAGGGCGGCGGTGTGGCTGCGGTCGGGCAGCTCCCAGGGGCGCCGGACCAGCTCGGGCTCAAGGTAGGGGATGCCGTAGAAGGCGACGTCGTCGATGACGATCGGCTCCCAGGCGAGAGACGGATCGGTGCGCAGGTGCACCCCGGCCGCCTCGAACAGGGAGGCGCCGAAGCCCAGCCTGCGCGCGGAGTCGTGGTTGCCGCTGATCATGACGGTGCGGACCCCGGCGGCGCGCAGCCGGCCGAGCGCCTCGTTGCAGAGCGCGACGGCGTCGACCGGCGGCAGCGCGCGGTCGTAGACGTCGCCGGCCACGGCGACCACGTCGACCCGCTCGGCGCGCACCGTCTCGAGCAGGTGGTCGATGTAGGCCGCCTGCCCGTCGAGCAGGCTCTCGCGGTGGAACGACCGCCCCAGATGCCAGTCCGAGGTATGCAGGATCCGCATTCGCAGGAAGCTAACAGGTCCCACTGACAATCGCGGTCACTTCCGCCACACGCACCGGGAGTAGGCTGAAAGATCGGCGGGCAAACCAACGCACATGGGGAGGCCGATGCGGACGGGCCGTGGCACTTTGAGCGTGGCCGCCGGTCTGTTACTGGTGGCTCTCGCGTCCGTGGGCTATGTGCTGCCGCCCACGTTCGATCCTCCGCCGCTCAAGGCCGAATTAGCACTGCAGTCCCTGCCGCCGCAGCCCGTCACCGAGGTGCGGCCGGTGCTGGACGTGACACCCATCCGCGAGGAGCCGATCTCGATTCCCGCCGAGGGGCAGACGCTGGAGGGCACGGTCCGCTTCCCGGCGGCGGCCGGGCGCTATCCGGCGATGGTGTTCGTGTCGGGGTCGGGCAACGGCTCGCGGACCGAGTTCACCCCGCAGGCGGAGTTCCTGTCCAGGGCGGGGGTGGTGACGGTCGCGTTCGACAAGCGGACGAACGGCTACAACTTCCGCGACAGGGACTTCGGGCTGCTCGCCGACGACGCGTTGCGGATGGTGGAGTATCTGCGCTCCCGTCCCGATGTGGACCCGCTGCGGGTGGGGATCTGGGGCGTGAGCGAGGGCGGCTGGGTGGTGCCGATCGCCGCCGCCAAGAGCCCGAGCGTGGGCTTCATGGTGCTGGTCTCCTCGCCGAACGTCTCCCCGCTCCGGCAGGTGGCCTGGGCGCTGAACGAGCAGCTGCTGCGGCTGCGCGCCCCCATCGGGGCGCGCGATCTGCTGATCAGGGCGATGGGCGCGGTCGGCTTCGATTTTCTCCGGTACGACGCGCAGCCGGCATTGAGTCAGGTGAGGCAGCCGGTCCTGGCGTTCTACGGCACGACGGATCCGTCGATCCCCTTCGTGGAGTCCACGCAGGCGCTGATGAAGGGGATGAAGGAGGCGGGCAACGACCGCTACACCATCCGCTTCATGGACAGGGGCGACCACGCCATGCGGATCCACGGTGGCGAGTTCACCGCCGGCTATCTGGAGACGCTGGCCAACTGGATCGAGGGCCTGCCGGGGACCGCGGAGCCTTCGGTGCACCTGGCGGGGGCGACTCCGGTGCAGCGGTTCGAGGCCAGTGACGTGCCGGCCGCGCCGTGGTACGCGGGCGGCACGATGCTGGGGCTGACGATCTGCCTGGCGGCCGTGGGTTACGTGGCGGGCCCGGTCGCCGCGATGGTGGTGCGGCTGCGCGGCCGCCACGCCGCGCCCGAGGTGAACGCCAGGCTGTGGCCGCTGATCAGGCGCAGGCTGCACAAGATGGTGTGGACCGGCGTGGGGCTGCTGCTGTCGGTGGTGGCGTTCATCACGCTGCTGGTGCTGTTCTCGATCAACCAGGCCGGGGCCTGGCCGGCGGTGCTGGCGGGCTGGCTGGTGGTGCGGGTGCTGGCCGTGCTGATGCTCGTCCAGGAGGTCACGGCCGTGGCGGCGGTGGTGTCGGGGCTGCGCGAGGGCATGCGGCCGAGCCGCTGGCAGCATGTGGCGATCGCCGGCGTGCTCGGCGGCACCGGGCTGTTGTTAGTGGCGGCGGCCTACTACGGGCTGTTCTCCTTCCCCTGGTGAACGTGTGCGGCCATCCACTTGTCGATCTCGACGAACACCTGCTTGCGCACCGGCTCCGCCGACAGCACCAGGTCGTGGACGCCTCCGGCGACGCGCACGCTGGTGACGTGCGGGCCGATCGAGGCGGACCAGCGGGCGATCTGCCGGGGGTCGAGCACGATGTCGGCCGACAGCGCCTCGGGCACGAAGTCGCGCACCCGTAGCCCGGCGGCGGAGGACATGACGAGTACGGGCACGTCCACGGACAGCCCGGCGTGCAGTCGCCGCTGCGCTCTGCGGATGGCGGCCAGCCACATGGCGTGCACGGCGAACCCGGCGAGCGGCTTGAGCTCCAGGTCGTAGTCCCATTCGCCGTGGTGATCGCGGTGCAGGCTCTGGCCGTACACGGTGCTGACGCCGAGCGGCAGCGGCCTGCGGGTGTAGGAGAGCGGGGTCGTGAGCAGGTCGGCGGCCAGCCGGAGCGGGAGGGGGACGTTCAGGTCGAAGAACGGGCTGTTGAGCACCAGGCCGTGCACCAGGCCGCGGCCACGGACACGGTCGGCCCACAGGGGCGCGACGAGGCCGCCGGTGGAGTGCGCGTTGACCGTCAGCTCGTCGTGGTCCTGCCGGATGATCTGGACTGCCCGGTCGATTTCCGGGAAGTACTCCGTCACACTGCGCACCAGCCCCCTGGTCTGGTGAGGGCGCAGTGACCGGCCGTACTTGCGAAGGTCGAGGGCGTAGAAGTCGACTCCGCGGTCGAGGTAGTGGTCGGCCAGGTGGTCCTGGAAGAAGTAGTCGGTGAAGCCGTGCAGGTAGAGCACCGCTCTGCGAGATCCGGCACGCCTGGACAGCAGCGTCGCGACGACCTCGCCCTCGAAGTCGGGCGGCATGGTCAGAACGGTGGTCTCGTACATGCTAGACACCATAAGGATCAACGGGCCACGGCGGCGTGCCCGGGGGCGACTCTCCGCGCATCGCAAAGGCGAAAGCGCCGAGCGGTCGCGGCCGCTTCAATGTGAAGGTGACGATCCGGCCCGCCACGCCGTCCTCCCTCACGAACCCATGACCCGAACCTTATTCGGCTACAGAAGTTCACTCTTATATAAACGTAGATTTCGTATCTTGACAGTAGGCTGCCCCCTCGATTCGGCCTACCGAGCCGAGGAAACGGGGATGACGTGGTCAAGAGGGTGGTCCAGGGGAGGCAACGCGTGGACGCCGTGAGGCTCCTCGGCTGGCTGGTGCTGTCGGCACTGGCGCCGGGTGCGGCTCATCTGCGCGCCGGCCGGCGCAGGACCGGGCTGGTGCTGCTCGGCTGCTACGCCGTCGGGCTGCTCGGCGTCCTCGCGGTGGTGCTCGCGACCGGCGACCTCGGCGCCCTGCTCGGCTCGGCACTGGACGACACCTGGCTGACGGCGATCACCGTCGGCTCGGCGCTGCTCGGCGTCGCCTGGTTCGCGCTGATGGTGCACTCCTTCGTGGTGCTGCGGCCGGGCACGCTGCGCCAGTCGGAGCAGATCGTCACCGGCACGCTCGCGGGGCTGCTCGCCGTCGCGGTACTGGCGCCGTTCGCGGTGGTCGCGCAGACCGGCTGGGCGTCGAGGCAGGCGCTCAACAGCATCTTCAAGGACTCCCAGCCGGACCCGCAGGCGCAGGGCGAGAAGCTGACCGAGCGGCGGCAGGATCCGTGGGCGGGCCGCGAACGGGTCAACATCCTGCTGCTGGGCGGCGACGCCGACGACCATCGGCCGGGTGTCCGTACCGACAGCATGAACGTGGCCAGCGTCGACGTGAAGACCGGCAACACGGTGCTGATCAGCCTGCCGCGCAACCTGGAGGAGGTGCGGTTCAGGCCGGGCACGCCGATGGCCGAGCAGTTCCCCAGCGGCTTCCGGCTGCCCCCGGACCCCGGCGGCGGGCGCAGCGACCTGCTCAACAGCGTCTGGGAGTACTCCGACGCGCATCCGGAGATCTTCGGCGGCAAGCGCGAGCAGGGCGCCGAGGTGCTGATGGACACCATCGGCTACACCCTCGGGCTGGACGTCGACTGGTACGCCCTGGTCAACATGTGGGGCTTCGCCAGGCTGATCGACGCGATCGGCGGCGTCACGCTCACCGTGGAGCGGGACGTGGTGTTCGGCAAGTACAACGAGGGCTTGGTCAAGGCGGGCACGCGCAAGCTGAAGGGCGCGGACGCGATGTGGTACGCCCGCTCGCGCACCAACAGCGACGACTACATCAGGATGCGCCGCCAGCGCTGCGTGATCGGCGCACTGCTCGACCAGGCGGACCCGGCCACGGTGCTCTCACGGTTCAACCAGGTCGCGGCGGCCACCAAGGAGCTGATCCAGACCGACATCCCGCGCGCCATGCTGAGCGATCTCGTGCCGCTGGCGTTGAAGGTGAAGGACGCGAAGGTGACGAGCATCCAGCTCGTCCCCCCGCTGATCCAGACGTACGACCCCGACTGGGCCAAGATCCGCAAGCTCACGCAGAAGGCCGTACGCGAGTCCACCGGCGCTCAGCCCGTGACCACGACCGCGGCCCCCGCTCCCGTGAAGACCTCCACCGGCGCACCCACGGGCATACCCACCGGCACACCCACCAAGAGCCCCAAGAAGGCCGACGACAACCCCACTCAGGGCCTCACGGACGGGTGCGGTCAACTGTGACGATCCGCCCGACCGGCACGCCGCCGCCGAGCACCTCCACGGTGTCGAACGCGGCGGCCGTCGACACGTCGCAGCCCATCCGGCGCAGCACGTCGAGGGCGATGAGGGTGGTGGCGCGGGGGCTGCCGTCGATGACCTTGACGGCGACGGAGTGCCCGGAGTCGAGCGCCACGACCAGGACGCCCTCCGCGCCGCCCTTCGCCACGGCTCCCGGCAGGGCCCGCATGAGCTCGGTGTTCTGATGGCCGGTGCCGCCCACGTACTCGGGGTGCGCGCGCATCGCGTCCGCGACCTGACGCGGGGCGCTGCCCGGCGCGGCGAGCACCAACCCCTGGACGGCCCGCGCGAGCCCGGTGAGCGACAGCCCGAACAGCGGCGCGCCGCAGCCGTCCACCGCGACGTGCGCGGTCTTCTCCCCCGACAGCTCCTCGGTGGCCGCGCGCACCGCCAGCTGGAGCGGATGGCCGGGCGCGAGGTAGGAGGCGGTGTCCCAGTCGTTGGCGACGCTGGCGGCCAGCATGGCGGCGTGTTTGCCCGAGCAGTTCATCCGCTCGCGGGTGGGAGCCTCGCCGCGCCTGATCAGCTCGTCGCGGGTGGCCTCGTCCTCCGGCCACGACGCCGGGCAGGCCAGCGCGTCGAAGCCGAGCCCGTAGTCGGCCAGCAGTTCGCCGGTCAGCCGGACGTGGAAGTCCTCGCCGGTGTGGCTGCCCGCGGCGATCGCCAGCCTCGGCCCGGCCAGGGCCGCGCCGGTGGTGAGGCAGGCGAGCGCCTGGAACGGCTTGGCCGACGAGCGCGGCAGCACCGGCGCGTCCACCTGCCCGAGCGCCACCTCGGCGCGCCCGGACGGGTCCAGCCCGACGGCGCTGCCGTAGTGGACGCTCTCGGTGAAACCGGAGCGTACGACCTCGGCGAGGGCGGCGAGTTCAGGCACGGGCGAGTCTCCTCTTCGGTACGGCGATCCGCTGGCGGGCTTCGAGCGTGCGGGCCAGCTTGGACAGCGACAGGTTGACCACCAGGTAGATCAGCGCGACGACCAGGTAGGTCTGGATGAGCAGCCCGTTGAACGAGGCCAGCACCTTGCCGCTGTAGAGCAGCTCGGCATAGCTGACGACGAAACCGAGCGAGGTGTCCTTGAGCAGGCCGACCGACTGGCTGACGATCGACGGCAGCACCCGGCGGGCCGCCTGCGGCAGCACGATCAGGCGCATCGTCATACCCCGGGTGAGGCCGACGGCCAGCCCGGCCTCGGTCTGGCCGCGCTCGATGGACAGGATGCCGGCCCGGAAGATCTCCGCGAACGCCGCCGCGTTCGACACCGCCAGGGGCACCACCAGCTTCCAGAACAGCGGCAGGTCCAGCCCGTAACGCGGTAACCCGAACAGGACCACGTACACCAGCAGCAGCGCCGGGATGGTCCTGACCACCTCGACGTAGCCGGCGGCGGGCAGGCGCACCCAGCGCCGCTCCGACAGCCGTCCGAGGGCGAGGACCAGCCCGAAGGCCATGGCCAGGGCGGCGGAGACGACGGCGGCCAGCGCCGTGGACCACAGCCCGTCCAGCAGGTAGCGCCACATCGGCCAGGTGGCGTACGGCTGCCAGCGCTCGTAGTCGAGCTGGCCGTTGGCGGCGAACTGCCGGACGGCCAGGGCGACGAGCGCGACGGCCGCGAGCGTGCCGAGGACGGTCGCGACGCGGATGCGCCGCCGGGCCTTGGGGCCGGGCTCGTCGAACAGGACAGTGCTGCTCATCGGAGGATCACCAGCTTGCGTTCGAGCCGCCCGGTGACGAAACCGGCGCAGGCGGCGATCAGCGCGTACGCCAGGCCCGCGCCGACGAAGATCGGGATGGGCTGGGCCTCGACCAGGTTCACCCGGTTGGCGGCGGCGGTGAGGTCGACGATGCCCACCGCGGCGGCCAGCGAGGTGTTCATGGCGAGCGCGATGAACAGGTTGCCGATCGGCTGCACGACCGTGCGTAGCGCCTGGGGCAGGATGACGTGCCGCAGCGACTGGGAGAACGTCAGCCCGATCGCCCTGGCGGCCTCCCCCTGCCCCTTGGCCACCGAGTTCACCCCGGAGCGCAGCGCCTCGGCGAAGTAGGCGGCCTGGTAGACGGCGATGACGACGATGGCCGTCTCCAGCAGGTCCGCCTGGATGCCGATCTCGGGCAGGCCGAAGACCGCGAGCACGAGCAGGACCAGCAGCGGCAGGTTCTGGAACGTCTCCACGTAGACCGTGCCCAGCGCGCGCAACACCCGTACCGGGCTCACCCGCAGGGCGGTGACCAGCACGGCGAGCACCGCCGCGCCCAGGAAGGACGCGGCGATGAGCTGCAACGTCACGATCAGGCCCTGCCACAGCTCGGGCAGGTGATCGAGGAGTGCGGACATCAGGACCCCGGCACGGAGCCGATCTGGGGCGGCGCCGGCGCGTCACCGGTGACGACCGTGCCGATGGAGTTCTTCCAGATCTGCTGCCAGAGGCCGGCGTCCTGGGTCTTCTTCAGCCAGGCGTTGACGAACGTCTTGAACTGCTCGTCACCGTGCTTGAGCCCGATCCCGTACGGGTCGGACGTGAAGGGCTTGGTGACGATCTCGATCGACGGGTCCTTCTGGGCGTTGGCCACGAGCAGGGTCTCGTCCTGCACGTAGGCGACGCCGCGGTCCTGCTTCAGCGCCTGCATGAGCTCCGGGTCGCTGCCGAAGGTGATGATCTCGGCCTGCGGGGCGAGCTTCTTGATCGCGGGGATGGCCGGGGTGTTGGCGCCCGCGAGCACCTTCTTGCCGTTCAGGTCCTCCGGCTTGGTGATGCCGGTGGTGCCCTTCTTCACCGCGATGGTCAGGCCCGAGGTGTAGTACGGCCCGGCGAACGCGACCTGCTCGGCCCGCTCCGGCGTGATCGTGTACGTCTGGAAGACGACGTCCACGGTGCCGTTGGCGAGCAGCGCCTCGCGGGTCTCCGACGCCGAGTTGACGATCTTGACCTTGGGTTCGCCGATGATGTACTTGGCCAGCGCCTTGCCCATGTCGGCGTCGAACCCCTCGACCTCTCCGGTGGTGGGGTTCTGCTGGGAGAGCAGGGGGGCGTCGAGCGAGCCGCCGACGATGAGCTCGCCGCGCTGCTTGATCTTCTCCATCGTGGAGCCTGGCAAGATGTCCGCCGCCGCGGCCACGGGCGCGTCGGTCAGCAGGTCACCGCTCTTCGACGCTCCGGGTACGGCGGGGCTGCTCGTCTCGCCGCAGGCCGTGAGCCCTAACGCGGCCACGGCGAGGGCAGCGACCATCCTCTTCATGTCCAACCACTTCCTTCGACCTATCTTCGTTCGATATCGAAGACAAAGCGGACCGTAGTGGCTTATTTCGGAGCAAGTCAAGCCGTTGTCGAACTTAAGCGGCTCGTGATATTCCTCTGGACATGGACCAGCGGCTGCCCGTGCAAGGGGCACAGGGCGACCTGCTGAAGCTCGTCGCCACCGGCGACGCCGCGTCACGCGCGGACCTGGCCCGGTTATCGGGCCTGGCCGCCTCCAGCGTCTCGCTGCGCGTCGAAGAACTGATCGAGGCGGGCCTGCTCGCCGAAGAGGGCTCCGGCGCCTCACGCGGCGGCAGGCGGCCACGACGGCTGCGCCTGTCGCCCACCGCCGGCGTGCTCGCCGTCGCCGATCTCGGCGCCCACCACGCCCGGCTCGCCCTGCTCGACCTGAGCGGCGAGCCGCTGGTCGTGCAGGAGCGGCCCTGCGACATCGCCAAGGGCCCGGAGGTCACGCTCGACTGGCTGATGGCCGCCTTCGACGACTTACTCGCCGAGCGGGTGCCTCCCGACGTGCCCCTGCGCGGCCTCGGCACCGGCATCCCCGGCCCGGTCGACCCGGCCACGAGCAAGGTCGTCACCCCGTCCCGGATGCCGGGCTGGAACGACTTCCCCGTCGCCGAGCACCTGGCCACCCGCTACGACCTGCCGATCCTGGTGGAGAACGACGCCAACCTGATGGCCGTCGGCGAGGCCCGCGCCTGGCCCGGCAGCGCCAACCTGATGGTGCTCAAGACGGGCACCGGCATCGGCTGCGGCGTCATCGTGGGCGGCCGCCTGCACCGGGGACGCGGCGCGGCCGGTGACATCAGCCACGTGCGCGTACGCTCCGACGCGTCCGTGGTCTGCGCCTGCGGCCACACCGACTGCCTGGAGGTGCACGCCAGCGGCGCCGCCCTGGCAAGCGCGCTCGCCCAGGCGGGCATCGACGTCACCCGCACGGCCGACATCGTCACCCTGGTCAGCGACGCCGTCCCGGAGGCCACCAGCCTGGTGCGCGCCGCCGGCCGCCGCATCGGCGAGGTGCTCACGGCCCTGGTCAACTTCTTCAACCCGGACGTGGTGGCGATCGGCGGCAGCCTGTCGGCCGCCGAACCGCTCATCACCTCGATCCGCGCCACCGTCTACGAGCGCTGCCTGCCGCTGGCGACGCGCGACCTGGAGATCGCCCCCGCGCGAGCCGGCCGCGACGCCGCCCTGCTCGGCGCGGGCGCCCTCCTCCTGGACGCCGCCCTGGCCCCCTGACCTGGGTTTCAGCCCGGCCGGCCGAAGGTGGCGCGGCAGCGATGACGCTCGCCGTCGCGGAAGTCCTCGATCTCGTACGGGACCAGCCCGCCGGTGGCGAAGGCGGCGATCTCCGACGGCGTGAGCGGCCACGGCGGCGCGAACACCGGCCCGCCCTCGTCCCGCGCGGTCGCGATCACCAGCAGCGTCCCGCCCGGCCGCACGAAGGAGGAGACCCGCTCGATGGCCCCGGCGTGCAGGTCCTCGGGCAGCGCCTGCACCGTCATGACCTCCACCACCAGGTCGAACGCCTCCCGCCACTCCCCCGGCGGATCGAACAGATCGGCACGACGGAAGAGCACACCCGATTCGGGGAACCGCTCCTGCGCCTGCCGCACGGCCGACTCACTCACGTCGAACGCCACGGTGTCGAAGCCGAGCCCCGCCACGTACGCGGCGTCGTCCCCCAGCCCGCACCCCACCACCAGCGCCCTGCGCCCGTCGCCGCGCAACTCCCGCTTCGAGGCCCAATCGGCGAGCATGGCGTGCGGCGTCTCCGAATCCCATGGCACGATCGCCGCACCAGCGCCCGACTCCGCATACAGCCGCTCGAACCACCCGATCGGGTCGCCCGCCGCCAGTGACTCGGCGGCCAGCCGCCTCGCGTCCTCGTCCGGGTCCTGCTCACCCATCCCGTACCCCAGTTCCAGTCCGTACGTCATGCCTTGGGCGACCTTGCCCGCCAATTCCACCACGTCTACCCGATCGCCCAGCCGCCCGACGAGCACGCGCTGCCGGAAGGGATCCTCGTGCAGGTAGCCGATCCTGCGCAGCGCCACGTCGAGCAGCGGCACCAGCACGCAGACGGCGGGCGTGGGATGCGGGCACGGGAGCTCGCCATACTGCCGTGAGAGCTCTGCCGCCCGCCCTTCGACGGCGAGCCGTACGACGTCCCCGGCGGTCGCCGGGCGGCCGAGCAGCAAGGCTGCGGCCTCCATGATCTGGGTTTGCTGCGCGTCCGTGTAGTACGCCCACAGCTGCGCGGGCTTGTCGCGTATCGAGGCACCCTTGACTCCGTACGGCGACTTACTTCGCTGCAACTCACGCCAGAGAACCTGCCCCATGCGGCGCTGGAGCCGGCCAGGAAGGGGCCCGGCCACGTGCGCGGTCGCGGCGCCGACCGGAGCTCCGGAGTGCCAGCCCAGCTCCGCGAGCAGCTCCGCCTCGTGCCGATCCTCCTGCTCGATACAAGCGTCGACGACCCGCTCCATCCTCTCCAGCAAGCCGTCCTGCCTGATCTTCCAGCTGAACGCCGAGTAGACATCAGTGGGATAGCCCCAGGATGAATCAGCCCAGAGCGCCACGTAACGGTCCACGAACCAGGTGAAGGCGTAGCCCATCAGGAGTTCCCGCCGCATCGCGCGCATCAGCGTCTCACGGCCGACGAGGGCTACGGCCTCACCCCACAGGTCCTGGCGCTGCCGCTTGGCGTGGGCGCGAAGCAGGGCACGGTCAGGATGCGGCCTGCCGTCATTCGCGCGCCGGAGGTCCCACCTGTTGAGGCTGCCGATCCACTCGTCGCGCCATGACCACAGCCGCGAGATCAGCAGGCTCCGCACCATCAGGGCCCGCATCTCGTCTTCTGGCAGCTCCATCACCAAAGGCAGGCCGATCAGCAGCTTCCTCCTGGTCCGCACCTGCAGCCCGATGGAGGGCGTGGTGTAGAGGCGGATCTTGGGGACGGTCTTGGCCCCGGTGAGTTCCACGGCTTCGAGCAGGGCCTTCTTGAGCCGGGGATGCTCATCGAGCCTGAGGACGGGGGTGTTCCACCCCGCGCTGGGGCCATGGTGGAGGACGAAGGCGCACAGGCACAGGCCGGCCATCAGGATCCACAGGCCGGTGAACGGCGGCATGCCGAAGGACGTCGTCATGATGGCCCCGCCGACACCGACGCCGAGCAGCACGACGATGCCGGAGAGCACCTGCAGCCAGTCGGGCACGAAGACGCGCAGATGCGTGGTCAGCAGGAGATACAGCACCCGAGCCCTGGATAACCCCACCTAGACCACCTTTATCCCGAAATATCGGAGTAAAGGTAGATGATCATGATCACGTACATGTCACATCATGTACGGATCAGGCGCTGAAGTAGTCCTTGGCCAGCCTGCGGACGCGGGTCTCGTCGACCGTGTGGCCCAGGCCCGGCTGGGTGAAGGGGACCGCGATGACGCCCGCGTTGGCGCCGACGATCGGATTGACGATCTGGTTGTTGCGCGGTGGCTGGGTCACGTCGCACGGCAGGGTGCAGCCCGGCAGGCTGCCGACCGCGACCGTGGCCGCCCTGGCCAGCCCGGTGCCCTGGCCGCCCGCGCACTGGATGTCCCAGCCGGCGGCCACCGCGCGGTCGTGGGCGCGGCGGGCCTCGCTGAGCGAGACGAAGGCGGTGGGCCGCAGCAGGAGGACCCTGCCCGCGCGCAGCGTGAGGTAGTCGTCCAGGCCGGCCGTGGTGCGGATCTCGACCGCCACCGAGGCCGCCACCTGGTCCTGGAGCGAGGCGTGGGCGTAGACGTCGGCCACCGGGAAGGGACGCTCGATGACCTCCAGGCCGTAGGCGTCCAGGGCGACGAGCTGGCCGCTGTCGCTGTAGGCGCCCGCGCAGTCGACGGCGAGGGTGAGCGCGGGGTAGGCGGCGCGGACGGCGCGCACCGGCTCGACGTCCCATCCGGGGCGGACATCGAGCGTGACGTGGCTGTAGCCGGCGCAGACCTGCTGGTTGACCCTGGTCACCAGGCTCTCCACGGACGCGTCGGGGGTGAGCCGGACGGTGGCCATCAGGGACGTGCGGGTGCCGCCGATCGCGTCGGCGAGCGGCACGCCGCGCATCCTGGTCCACAGGTCCCAGCAGGCCATGTCGACGGCCGAGTCACCGCTCGGCACGCTGTCGGGGTGCTCCCAGTCGACACCGATGAGCAGCGCTCCCAGCGACTCCTCCAGCCTGCTCCAGGCCTTCGGCTCGGGGCTGACGGTCTCGCCCCAGCCTGTCATGCCGGCTTGATCGGTAAGCTTCACCAGGAGGCTCTCCGTACGAGGACCGTACGGCAGAACCACCCGGAGCACCTCAAGCTCCCGCACTCGCGGCATGTGCCCCCCTCTACGACGCGGATGCCTCCAGTGTGCCTGTCTTCGCAGGCTGGGCAAAACGGGGGGCCACGAAGGCGGCCAGGAGGGCGAGGCCGACGGTGAAGGCGAAGCCCACCGGATAGGTCTCGCCGGTGGCGGTGAACAGGGCGCCGGTGACCGCGACGGCGACCACGGTGAACACCGATTCGCCGACGCCGACCGCCGCGCTGTTCTGGCCCTCCTCGCCCTGCGCGGACAGCTCCAGCACCAGGACCGACACCGTGGGGTGCAGGGCGCCGATGCCGAGCCCGGAGATCGCCATGGCCAGGTACGCGACGGCGATGGGCACGGAGTCGATCAGGACCAGCGAGACGAGCGCGATGCCTCCAGCGATCATGAGAGCGCCGCCGCGCAGCGCGGTCAGCCGGCCGATCCGGCCACGGCCCATGATCCAGGAGCCGGTGGACCAGCCGAGCGCGCCGATGGTGAGGACGACGCCGGCGCCGGTGGGCGTCAGCTGACGTTCGTTGATGAGCATGAGCGGGATCAGCACCTCCGCCGCCATGAGCGCGCCGAAGGCGAGGCCGCGCAGCACCGGGGCGCTCGGCAGGCCGCGCGCCGCCCGGAGCGAGCCGGCGGGCAGCAGCCTGGGCAGCGCCACGGCCAGCAGCACCACCCCGGCCACCAGGAGCGGAACGCCGGCCAGCTGGAGCGCGCTGCCGTACTGGATGAGCGCGGCGGCGACGGCGGTCAGCGTGGCCCACATCAGCTTGCGCCCGATGCCCGGCGCGGGCTCCGCGCCACCGCCGCCTCCGGTCGCCTGCCCGCCGCCGCCGCGCCAGAGCAGCAGCGAGGCCGGGACGACGATCAAGGAGACGCCCAGGAAGATCCAGCGCCAGTCGGTGTTCTCCACGACGAGCCCGGCGATCGAGGGACCGACCATGGACGGCACCACCCAGGCGGCCGAGAACAGGGCGAACACCTTGGGATGCAGCTCAGGCGGATAGACCCTGGCCACGAAGACGTACAACGCCACCTGGATCAGCCCGCCGCCGAGTCCCTGCACGAACCGGCCCGCGATGAAGACCTCCATGGTCGGCGCGAACCCGGCGATCAGCAGCCCGGCCACGAACCCCGCCACCCCGATGGCGATCGGCGCCATCGGCCCGGACCTGTCGCTCCAGCGACCGCCGAGCACGGTGGCGATCACGCTCGCCGCCAGGGTGGAGCTGAAGGCCAGGTTGTAGAGATGCACGCCGCCGAGCTCGCGCGCGACCACCGGCATGGCCGTCGCCACCGCCATCGCCTCGAAGGCCACCAACATGACCAGCGCCACCAGGCCCACGCTGAGCGCTCGATAACGCGGTGACATCACGCTGTCGGGGGTCACAGCCGTCTTCTCATCCGTCGTCGTCATGCCGGAACGCTATGGCGAAGCCGCCGGCCGGCACATCGGACGCAGGTCGTAGGACGTTCGGCCTAGGCCGTCGACCGAGCGGCGGTGCGCGCTCCCGGTGGAACCGTGGTCACGTCGAGTGCCCGGTCTTCGTGCCATCCAGGGCAGCGCTCTCCGTGACCGATTCCGCGGCGGAGCGTTCGAAGGAAGGCGCCGGCGGAGCCAGCTCGGGCGGGGCGGAGTCCGTCACGCCCGGCCGCGCTTCCGGCGCTCCCGTCGAGGCGCCGGCGGCCTGCTCCGTGTCCGCCACGGCCTGGTCCTTCCTCGTGGAGCGCTCGAAGAAACGCAACAACTCCACGGGCAGGGGCATGACCAGTGTGGAGGTCTTCTCGGCCGCCACTTCCACCACGGTCTGCAGCAGGCGCAGCTGCAGCGCGGCGGGGGTTTCGGACATGATGGCCGAGGCGTCGGCGAGCTTCCGCGCGGCCTGGAACTCCCCGTCCGCGGTGATCACCCGCGCCCTGCGCTCCCGCTCGGCCTCGGCCTGGCGGGCGATGGATCGCTTCATGCTCTCGGGAAGGTGGACGTCCTTGATCTCCACCCGATCGATGTGGATGCCCCACCCGAGCGCGGGACTGTCGATCATCAGCGCCAAGCCCTTGTTCAGCTCCTCGCGGTTGGAGAGCAGGCCGTCCAGATCGCTCTTGCCGATGATCGAGCGCAGCGATGTCTGGGCCACCTGCTCGATCGCGAACAGGTAGTTCTGCACCGCGATGGCCGCCCGCAGCGGCTCCTGGACCCGGAAGTAGGCGACCGCGTCGACCTGGACGGAGACGTTGTCACGGGTGATGCCCTCCTGCGTGGGCACCGGCATCGTGACGATCTGTACGTTCACCTTCTTCATCCGGTCCACGATCGGAATGAGGAAGGTGACCCCTGGCCGGCGGACCTCCTGCTGGGCCTTGCCGAAGCGGAAGACCACGCCTCGTTCGACCTGATTGACGACCCTGACGCCGCTGACGGCCAGCAAGACCGCGAGCACGACGATCAGTCCGAGCACGACAGTGGTGACCATGGCCTGCTCCTTCCATCTCAAGGTTAGATCCGGGGCGGGGTTCGCGTAGGTAAGCGGGTCGTCAAGTCCTGGTCAGCGGCTCGGGATTATGCCAACAGTTTAAAAACGTGACCTGTTGGCGTGGGCGTCGCAGGGCGTAGAGACGGAGGAGGGAAGGCCACGGCAGAGGAGACAGCCGGCAGTGACGGTATTGAAGCAGCAGACGGTCGGAACTCTCTCCGGGCGGGTGGCGGTCCCCGCCTATGACCGGTCGGCGCTCACGGTCGGCATCGTCCACTTCGGGGTGGGTGGCTTCCACCGCGCGCATCAGGCGATGTACCTCGACCGGCTGATGAACGAGGGCAAGGCGCACGACTGGGCGATCTGCGGCGTCGGGGTCCTGCCCGGCGATGTGCGGATGCGGGACGCGCTGACCGCCCAGGACGGCCTGTACACGCTCGTGCGCAAGCACGCCGACAAGACGTACGAGGCCCGCGTCATCGGGTCGATCATCGACTACCTCTTCGCGCCCGACGACCCGGAGGCGGTCGTCGAGAAGATGGCCGACCCAGCGGTACGGATCGTGTCGCTCACGATCACCGAAGGCGGCTACAACATCCACCCCGTCACCGGGGAGTTCGACGCGCAGGCCCCCGCGATCCGCGCGGACCTGCGGGCGGGCGCGGTCCCGGCCACGGTGTTCGGGCTGGTCACCGAAGCCCTGCGCCGCCGGCGCGCCCGGCGGCTCCAGCCGTTCACCGTCATGTCGTGCGACAACATCCCGGGGAACGGGGACGTCGCCCGCCGGACTCTCACGGCGTTCGCCCGCCTGGCCGACCCCGAGCTCGCCGCCTGGATCGAGAGCACCGCCGCGTTCCCCGACTCCATGGTCGACCGCATCACCCCCGTCACCACCGACCAGGACCGCGAGGCCCTGGCGCTGCGGTCCGGCGTCGAGGACGCGTGGCCGGTGGTCTGCGAGCCGTTCGCGCAGTGGGTGCTGCAGGAGCGTTTCTCCGCCGGGCGGCCGCCTTTCGAGGAGGCCGGGGTACAGGTCGTGGCGGATGTGGGGCCGTACGAGTTGATGAAGCTGCGCCTGCTCAACGCCGGCCATCAGGCGCTCTGCTATTTCGGTCACCTCAGCGGTCATCGCTACGTCCACGAGGCGGTGGCGGACGCCGGGATCGCGAAGTTGCTGGTCGATTACATGGACGTGGAGGCCACGCCGACGCTTCCCCCGGTGCCCGGCATCGACCTGAACGCCTACAAACGGACCCTCCTCGAACGATTCGCCAATCCCGAGATCAGGGACACGCTGGCGAGACTGTGCGCCGAGTCGTCCGACCGGATCCCGAAATGGCTGCTTCCCGTCGTACGCGAACAGCTGGCTCGCGGCGGCGCGGTCACGCACGCGGCGGCGGTGGTGGCGAGCTGGGCGCGCTACGCGGAAGGAGTCGACGAGGCCGGCGAGCCGATCGAGATCGTCGACCGGCTGAAGGAACGGCTGACGGCCGCCGCGAGAGCGCAGCGCGAACATCCGACGGCCTTCATCGAGGACCGGGATCTGTTCGGCGATCTCGCCGACGACAGGCGGTTCGTCGGCCCCTATCTGCGCGCGCTCGAATCGCTGCACACCAAGGGCGCCCGGGCGACGGTACGGGAGCTCGTGGGGCTATGAAGAACGCCATTCACACGTAGGTGGTCTGTCAATTCTCCGAAACAATCCACGCGCAAATACCAAAGAAATATCCACTTTTCCCCAGAAGTAATGCATATAAGTTTATGTCAATATCTCAACGGTATGGGGCTTTTGTTGTGTGTGGGGGAGGTGCAGTGGACAGTGGACGGCCATCCTGCCCAGATGAGCAGGCGCGATGTCCTCCGTGGCGCCCTGGCCGCCGGGGCGTCGCTGACGCTGGGGGGAAGCCTGAGTTCCTGCGGCTCCCGGGGTGACGCGCCGCGAACCGCCGGCGGTGACCCGTGGCGCCAGTTCAGGGGCGCCACCCTGAACTTCATCTCGGAGAACACCGCGCCCACCGCCGCCATCGCCGCGAACATCCGCCCGTTCACCGAGCTGACGGGCATCAACGTCAGCATCGTGACGCTCGAACTGTCCGCGCTCGTCCAGCGGGTCGCCCTGGACCTGGCCTCGGGCCAGGCTCAGTACCAGGTGATCTACGCCGACCCCTACCAGGTGCTCGCGCCGTACCACAAAGGGCTGGTGGAGCTGCGCTCCCTGCAGAACGACCCGAACCTGCCGGACCTGCCCGGCGGTCTCACGGATTTCATCCCCACCCAGCTGGACGCCGCCGGCCGCTTCGTCGATCGGGAGAAGGTCTACGCCCTGCCGTACGACGCGCCGACGATGATCTGGCAGTACCGGCGCGACCTGTTCGACAAGTACCGCGACCGGATGGCGGACGATCTCGGGTTCGACCCCACCCCGGGCGGCGACCGTACGTGGGAGGAGTACTTCCAGCTCGCCCAGTGGTTCAACAAGAACGCGACGGCGGATGTCCCGTACGGCACCGGGCACCAGGCCCGCCAGCACGACTCCCTGATGAACGACTTCAGCAACGTGCTGTGGTCCTACGGCGGGGACTACTTCGACAACGGCAAGGAGGTGGGGCGGCTGGGCGCGACCGACCCGGGCCCGTGCCGGCTCGGCTCCGCCGCCGCGATCGCGGGCGCGGAGTTCTACAACCGGCTGCTCGGCATCGCCGATCCGGCCTCCACGACGTGGGACTGGGACGGCGTGGGCGCCGCCTTCCGCTCCGGCAGGCTGGCGATGTGCCCCAACTGGCACGAGTTCGCGGCCAGCAACGAGCAGGTGCTGCCGGGCAAGGTCGGCTACGCGGCGCTGCCCAAGGGCCCGGCGGGCACGGCCAACATGTACGGGGGCACCGGCATCGCGATCAGCGCGAACACGCTGCCCCACGAGCGCGGCGCGGCCTGGCTGTTCCTCGTGTGGGCCACCTCGCCCGAGACGCAGCTCGCCAACCTCAAGAGCAAGGCCGGCGGGGGCACCCCCACCCGCACCTCCGTGTACGAGCTGCCGGAGGTGCGCGCGGCGGAGCACCGGCCGTCGTCGATGCCCAACATGCTCACGGCCGCCGCCGTACGGCAGGCCTGGCAGCCCGACCGGATCGGCCTGCGGCCCAAGATCCCCATGTGGAACGAGTGCAACACCGCGGTCTTCACGCAGCTGTCCCGGATGCTCACCGGGGGGACGTCGCCGGAGGAAGCGATGCGTTCGATCACCTCCCGGGTCGATCGCATCGTGGCGCGAGGGTGGGTGGCCTAGATGACGAACGCCGCGGACACCTCGCCGGGACTCCGCCGAGCCCGGCCGGAGAGCACCGCGTTCAAGGAGCCGCGGGTCCGCTTCGAGGGCAAGATGATGCTCCCCGGCCTGATCCTGCTGGCCGGGCTGTCGATCCTGCCCTTCGTGGCCCTGGTCGCGATGAGCTTCTCCCGCGTCCGGCTGCTGGGCGGGGTACGGCTCGACGTGGTGGGCGTCACCAACTGGGTGCGCTCCTTCACCGACGCCGACATGTGGCTGTCCTGGCTGCGCACGATCATCTTCTTCGTGCTCACCGTCGGGCTGGAGATGGTCCTGGGGGTGGGCATCGCCCTGTGCCTGTTCCGGGTGCTGCGCGGCCGCAACATCCTGCTCAGCCTGCTCCTGCTGCCGATGTTCGTCGCGCCCTCGATCGTCGGCCTGCTGGGCCGCTACCTCACCGACTCCACCTTCGGGCTCTACTCGTGGGTGCTGCGCTCCCTGGGCTTCAGCGGCGACATCCTCGGCGGCACCACCAGCGCCTTCGCCGCCGTCGTGCTGATGGACGTATGGGAGTGGACGCCGCTGATCGCCCTGATCGCCCTCGCCGGCCTGTCCAGCGTGCCCCAGTCGGTGCGGGAGGCCGCCGCCGTCGACGGCGCCTCGGGGTGGATGACGCTGCGGTACATCCTCTTCCCGGCGATCTCCAACGTGCTGCTCGTCGCCCTGCTCATCCGCTCGATGGACGCCATCCGCTACTTCGACATCATCTGGGTCACCACCAACGGCGGGCCCGCGGACGCGACCAAGATCGTACCCATCCGGTTGTACGAGACCGCCTTCCGCTTCTTCGACTTCGGCTACGCCGCGGCCATCGGCCTGACCATGCTGGCCTTCTCCATCGTCATCGCCCGTGCCTTCGTCCGCATGCTCGACACCAGGGGGCTGACCCGATGAGCACCTCGAAGCCGGTCCAGGCCGCGCCCCGCGGGGTGCCGCAGTCCCCGCTGGAGGCGAGCAGCCGGCGCACGCGGTGGGTGGTGGCGCTCCTCGTCGCAGCCGCCCTGCTCTGGACGCTGATCCCCCTGCTGTGGATGCTGCTCTCGTCGTTCAAGAACCGCGCGGACGTGACCGCGGCCACCCCGCAGGTCCTGTTCACGCCGGTCCTGGACAACTATCGCAACCTGTTCACCGGCCCCAACAACCTGTGGCCCTACATCTGGCACAGCGTGCTCGCCGCCGGGATCTCCGCGGTGCTCGCCGTGTGCCTGGGCGCGCTCGCCGGCTACGGCCTGGCGCGGACCCAGATGCGCGGGAAGAAACACCTGGCCTTCTGGATCATCTCGACCCGCATGGCCCCCATCGCGGCGATCGTGGTCCCGCTGTTCCTCATCTTCCGCGGGCTCGGCCTGATCGACTCGATACCCGGGCTGGTGCTGGCCTACCTGAGCTTCAACCTGCCGTTCGCCATCTGGCTGATGAGCGCGTTCTTCGCCGAGGTGCCGTCGTCGCTGGAGGAGTCCGCGCTCGTCGCCGGCTGCACCCGCTGGCAGGCCTTCCGCACCGTCATCCTCCCGCTCACGAAGTCGGGACTGGTCACCACCTTCGTGCTGTGCCTCGTCTTCGCCTGGAACGACTACGCCTTCGCCGTGGTCTTCTCCGGGCCGAACTCCCAGACGCTGCCCATCGCCGCCTCCCAGCTGGTCACCCAGACGGGCATCGACTGGGGCCAGCTCACCGCCATCGGCACGATCGTGGTCCTGCCGATGATGCTCGCCGGGCTCGCGGTGCGCCGCTGGCTCGTCACCGGGCTCACCCTGGGCGCCGTCACCGGAGAGTAGGAGGCACCATGCGCGCAGCCGTACTGCACGGGGTGGGGAAGATCGCGCTGGAGGAGCGGCCGCGGCCCGAACCCGGCCCCAGGGACGTGCTCGTCCAGGTCGCGTCGGTCGGGACCTGCGGTTCGGACGTGCACTACTACGAGCACGGGCGGATCGGCGACTTCGTGGTGAAGTCCCCGCTGGTGCTCGGGCACGAGCCGTCCGGCACGGTGGTCGGCGCCGGAGCCGGGGCCCGCCGGCACCGCCTGGGGCAGCGCGTCTCGCTGGAGCCGGGCGTGCCGGACTTCACCTGCCGGCAGTGCCGGGCCGGGCGGTACAACCTCTGTCCGCGGATGCGGTTCTTCGGCACCCCACCGGTAGACGGCGCCTTCTGCGAGTACGTCGTCCTCCACGAGGAGTTCGCCCACCCCGTACCGGATGATCTGTCCGATGACGCCGCCGCCCTCATCGAGCCGCTGTCGGTGGGGGTGTGGGCCTGCGAGAAGGCGCGGGTCGGGCCGGGCGCCCGCGTGCTCGTCACCGGCGCGGGCCCGGTCGGGCTGCTCTGCCTGCAGGCCGCGCTGGCCTTCGGCGCCACGGACGTCATGGTCACCGACGTCAATCCCGTCCGGCTCGGGCTGGCCGGTGACCTGGGCGCGAGCGCGACCCTGGACGCGCGCGAGAACCGCCTGCTCGACGCCGCGTTCGACCCCGACGTGCTGCTGGAGTGCTCGGGCCGGCCGGCCGCGGCCGGAGAGGCCGTCCGTGCGGTGGGGCGGGCCGGGCGGGTCGTCCTCATCGGCATGGGCGGGGACGAGATCCCGCTGCCGCTGACCCATGTGCAGGCCCACGAACTCGAGGTGACGGGCACGTTCCGCTACGCCAACACCTGGCCGCGGGCCATCGTGCTGGCCGCGTCGGGGCGCGTCGAGCTGGATGCCCTGGTCACCGGGCACTACGGCCTGGCCGAGGTCGAGCAGGCGCTGACGGCCGGCGCCCACGATCCCGCGCTGGTCAAGGCAGTCGTACGGCCACAGGAGTGATGTCATGTCCAGAGTTCTCTACGACGAGGCGACCCGCATCTACCCCGGATCAGTACAACCCGCGGTGGACGCCCTGGACCTCGATATCGCCGACGGTGAGTTCCTGGTGCTCGTCGGCCCGTCCGGTTGCGGGAAGTCCACCTCCCTGCGCATGCTCGCCGGGCTGGAGAGGGTCGACGGCGGGCGTATCGCCATCGGCGACCGCGACGTCACCCACCTGCCGCCGCGCGACCGGGACATCGCGATGGTGTTCCAGAACTACGCGCTCTATCCGCACATGTCGGTGGCCGACAACATGGGCTTCGCGCTGCGGGTGATGAAGGTCTCCAAGGACGAGCGCGACCGCCGGGTGCGAGAGGCGGCCCGGCTGCTGGACCTGGAGGAGTTCCTCGACCGCAAGCCCAAGGCGCTCTCCGGCGGGCAGCGGCAACGCGTGGCCATGGGCCGGGCGATCGTCCGCGAACCGCAGGTGTTCCTCATGGACGAGCCGCTGTCCAACCTGGACGCCAAGCTGCGCGTGCAGACCCGCACGCAGATCGCCGCCCTGCAGCAGCGGCTCGGCGTGACGACGGTGTACGTGACCCACGACCAGGTCGAGGCCATGACGATGGGCGACCGGGTCGCCGTGCTCAAGGACGGGATCCTGCAGCAGGTGGACACGCCGCTGGGCCTGTACCAGCAGCCGGCCAACGTCTTCGTCGCCGGTTTCATCGGCTCCCCGTCGATGAACCTGGGCGAGTACCGCGTGGAAGGCGACGAGGTGGTCTTCGGCGGAGCGCGGATCCGGCTGACCCGCGAGACGCTCAAGGCGCTCAAGGAGGAAGGCAGCGACCGGGTCATCCTGGGCTTCCGGCCCGAGGACGTCCAAGTGGTCGGCGACGACGACAAGGAGAACGCGACCTTCCCGGTCACCGCCACCGTCGTCGAGGAGCTCGGCTCGGACGCCTTCCTCTACGGCCAGTATGCCGACACGACCGACCCGGCGCTCCTCGACCAGACCGTCATCGCCCGCGTCGACCCCAACGCGCCACCGGCCAAGGGCGACCGGGTCCGGCTGCGAATCGTACCGGGCAAGGGACGGCTCTTCTCGGCGGTCACGGGCCTGCGCCTGCCCGCCTGAGACCGGCCCGCGCCGGTGAACAGCGCACGGAGGTCATCCCGCCTGCCGTCGATCTGGCAGGCGATCCAGTGGCGTGGTGCCGACCGGCTCGGCCACGGCGTCCGGATCCTCGCCGTCGGCCTCGCCTTCTCCTCCGGCGGCGAGGCCGAGCGCTGAAAGCCTGAGCGTCAGCGGCCCGGGTGTACGTACTGGTTGTATCGGTCCGGGCTGTTTCCGCACACCAGGATCTCGCCTGATGCCCTGTGGAGGCACACCTCCAGGAAGACCTTCGATATGGACTTGGAGCCGGTGCGGTTGAAGTTTCCGAAGTTGGTGCCGTCGTCGCCGCAGCCGTTGGTGTCCTTCTTCCAGGCGCCTCTCCCGGTGGTTCCGTCGGTGTGCCTCCACGCAAGCCGGGCCCGCACCGGACGGTTGTCGCCGGGACAGATGTCGCGCACCGTGAAGTTCCGAAAGACGACCTTCGTCCGGCTGACGAAGTCGACGGCCGCCCGGCCGTACGCGGCGCCGGGGCTGTGCGGGTGGACCACGCGGGCGGAGGACACTCCGTCTCTCGCCTGCGCCGGACTTGCCACCAGCAGCCCGCTCAATACTGCGATTCCCAGCGCGGCGCCCAGAATGCGTGTCTTCAACAGTCCTCCAGTAAGAGATGTTTCGGTTGGTTTTGGAGCGTGCACTTCAGCCCTGCCGCGTGGCCGGCGGGGGAAGATGTGCCAGGTATCGCCTCGTGGCGGATCGCGACGAAGAACGGCGATCGATGATGCGGGGCCCTGCCTGAGCGTCAGGTCTCGAAGGTGAACGTCCCGCGCAGGACGGTGCCTCGCCCGCTCCAGTAGCTCTCGTGAACGGCCCGGTAGGTGACATCTTCGAAGCCGGGGAGCACCGCACAGGTGGCGCCGGGGTGGCGGATGTTGTCGTCTCTGATGACGATGGGCTTTCCGATCACACCCGGGCGGGTCAGGGT
>NZ_JBQHCW010000039.1:0-60679 GCF_052068115.1 Nonomuraea sp. ZG12 | reverse complement strand
TTCGTCGTGTTCTCCTCCGGTGCGGCGACCTGGGGCAGTGCCCGGCTGGCCGGGTATGCGGCCGCCAACGCCGCCCTTGACGCCCTGGTGGAGGAGCGTCGCAGCCGGGGCCTGGCCGGGACGTCGGTGGCCTGGGGGCTGTGGGGCGGTGGCGGGATGGGCGACGGCCCGGCCGGTGAGATGCTCCAGCGTCTCGGAGTACGGGAGATGGATCCGCAGGTCGCCGTCGGGGCGCTGGCGGCTGTCCTGGACGCCGGGGAAGACCTGGTCGCGGTCTCGGACATCGACTGGGACCGGTTCGCCACCATTTTCACCGTCCAACGCCCCAGCCCCCTGCTGGCCGACCTGCCCGACGCCCAGCAGGCACTCGGCGACTCCGCCACGCCCGACGACGGCGCGGAGCCGGACGGGACGGCCCTAAGCCGGCGGCTGGAGGGGCTCGGCCGGCCCGAGCAGGACCGGATCCTCACCGACCTGGTCCGGGCGGAGGCCGCCGCCGTCCTCGGATACGCCTCGGCGGAAGCCGTACCGGCCGGGCGGGCGTTCAAGGACCTCGGCTTCGACTCCCTCACCGCCGTCGACCTGCGCACCCGGCTCAACGCGGCGACCGGGCTGAAACTGCCCGCCACGCTCGTCTTCGACTATCCGACGCCCACCGTCCTGGCCGACTTCATCCGGTCCAAGGCCGTCAACGAACAGACCGACTACGCCATCGCGGTGGCGGAACTCAAGAAACTGCAGGCCGTCCTCTCCAGGGTCTCCTGGAACAGCGAGGAGCGCTTCGACATCACGTCCAGGCTCGAATCGATCGGCCAGGAGCTGCGCGCCCAGCACGACGGCGACGACCAGGGGACCGATCAAGAGCTTGAGTCGGCAACCGACGACGAGATGTTCGACTTCGTGGAAAAAGAGCTCCGCGCTGCCGACTTCGATTGATCCACAAGACTTCTCTAGGGGTAGGTCAACATGGCTGCGGTTGAGAACGAGGACAAGCTTCGTGATTACCTCAAGCAGGTAACCACCACGTTGCGTCGGACCCGCAAGAGGCTTCGCGACCGTGACCGCGAGCCGATCGCGATCGTCGGGATGGGCTGCCGGTTCCCGGGCGGGGTCCGCGAGCCGGAGGACTTCTGGAACCTGTTGTCCGCCGGGACCGACGCGATCTCCGGATTCCCGTCGGACCGGGGCTGGGACCCCGAAGGTCTCTACGCCGGCGCGGGCGACGAGGCGTCGACCACGCGCGTGGGTGGTTTCCTGTACGACGCGGCGGATTTCGATCCGGGGTTCTTCGGGATCAGCCCGCGTGAGGCGATCACGATGGATCCGCAGCAGCGGCTGCTGCTGGAGACGGCCTGGGAAGCGGTCGAGCGGGCGGGCATCGACCCCGCGTCGTTGAAGGGCACCCAGATCGGGGTCTTCGCCGGTGCCGGCTTCGGCGCCTATGGCCACGGGCTGGCCGAAGAAGGCGGCTCCGAGGGCTATCTGATGATCGGCAGCCTGACGTCGGTGATCTCGGGGCGGGTGTCGTACACGCTGGGGTTGGAAGGTCCGGCGGTGACGGTGGACACGGCGTGTTCGTCGTCCCTGGTCGCGTTGCATCTGGCGTGTCAGGCGCTGCGTTCGCGTGAGTGCTCGATGGCGCTGGCCGGTGGGGTGGCGGTCATGTCCACTCCGTCCGCGTTCGCCGAGTTCTCCCGGCAGCAGGGGCTGGCCTTCGACGGCCGGTGCAAGGCGTTCGCGGCCGACGCCGACGGGATCGGCTGGGGTGAGGGCGCCGGGATGCTCTTCCTGGAGAGGCTCTCGGACGCGCGACGGAAGGGCCATCGGGTGCTGGCCGTCATCGCCGGTAGCGCGATGAACCAGGACGGCGCGAGTAACGGGCTGACCGCGCCGAACGGCCCGTCGCAGCAGCGAGTGATCCGTACCGCGCTGGCGAACGCCGGGCTGCGGGCCGACCAGGTCGACGCGGTCGAGGCGCACGGCACCGGCACGGTGCTGGGTGACCCGATCGAGGCGCAGGCGCTGCTGGCCACCTACGGGCAGGATCGTGAGGACGACCGCCCGCTCTGGCTGGGGTCGGTGAAGTCGAACATCGGGCACACGCAGACCGCGGCCGGGGTGGCCGGGGTCATCAAGATGGTCCTCGCTCTGCAGCATCAGGAGCTGCCGCGTACGTTGCACGCCGAGGAGCCCAGTCCGCACGTGGACTGGACCGCCGGCGACGTCCGGCTGCTCACCGAGCCGGTCGCGTGGCCGGCGAACGGCCGTCCCCGGCGGGCCGGGGTGTCGGCGTTCGGGGTCAGCGGCACCAACGTGCACGCCATCCTCGAAGAAGCACCGCCGGTGACGGACGTGGACGCCGATCCCGACGACCCGGAGCCCGAGGACGCCGGCCAGGAGAAGCCGGGTCTGCCGGTGCTGACCGGGTCGGTGCTGGCCTGGCTGGTGTCGGGCCGGAGCCCGGCCGGGCTGGCCGCGCAGGCCGGCCGGCTGGGCGAGTTCGTCCTGTCCCGTCCCGATCTGGACGTCGCCGGGGTGGCCTGGTCGCTGATCTCCACCCGGTCGGTCTTCGAGCACCGGGCCGTGATCCTGGGCCAGGACCGCGGTGAGCTGCTGTCCGGGCTGTCGGCGGTGGCCGCCGGTCAGCCGGCCGCCGGGGTCGTCTCCGGGGTGGTTCCGGCCGGTGGCGGTCAGGGCCGGGTGGTGTTCGTCTTCCCTGGTCAGGGGTCGCAGTGGGTGGGGATGGGCCGGGAGCTGGCCGAGGCCAGCCCGGTGTTCGCCGCCCGGCTGGCCGAGTGTGAGCAGGCTCTGGCCCCGTACGTGACCTGGTCCTTGAACGACGTCCTCGCCGGTCGTGAAGGCGCGCCCGGTTTCGACCGGGTCGACGTCGTGCAGCCGGTGCTGTGGGCGGTGATGGTGTCGCTGGCTGCGGTGTGGCAGGCGGCTGGTGTGGAGCCGGATGCCGTGGTGGGGCATTCGCAGGGGGAGATCGCCGCAGCGGTGGTCGCCGGGATCCTGTCGCTGGAGGACGCTGCCAAGATCGTGGCGTTGCGCAGCCGGGCGCTGATCGCGCTGTCCGGGCGCGGCGGCATGCTCTCGATCGCCGAGCCCGCGGCCGCGGTGGAGAGGCGGGTGGCGCCGTGGGACGGCCGGGCCTCGGTGGCGGCCGTGAACGGCCCGGCCGCCACGGTGGTTTCCGGTGATCCGGAGGCTCTGCGCACGCTGCTCGCGGACTGCGAGCGTGACGGGGTCCGAGCCAGGATCCTGCCGGTGGACTACGCCTCGCACGGCCCGCAGGTGGACTCGTTGCGGGAGGAGATCCTGAACCTCCTGGACGGCGTCGCCCCGCAGCCTGGTCGGGTGCCGATGGTGTCTGCGATGACCGGGGAAATCCTGGAAGGCCCGGAGATGGACGCGGGCTACTGGTACGCCAGCCTGCGGGCCGGCGTCCAGTTCAGCCGGGCCATAGAAGCGCTGGATCGGACGGGCCACGGGGTGTACGTCGAGGTCTCCGCGCATCCGGTGCTGACGGCGTCGATCGCCGGCACGCTGGAGGAGCTCGCGAACCCGGAGGAGGCCGAACGTCTCTCCCGGCCGGCGCCGATCGTGACCGGGACGTTGCGCCGCGACGACGGCGGCCCGGCCCGGCTGCTGGCCTCGCTGGCCGAGGCGCACGTACGCGGCGTGCCCGTGGACTGGACCACCGTCGTGCCGGCGGCGCCGTGGGTGGAACTGCCGACGTACGCCTTCCAGCGGCAGCGGTACTGGCCCAAGCCGGTCCCGGCCCCGGTCGCCGTCAGCGGTGGCGGCGGGACCGCGGCCGAGGCCCGGTTCTGGTCGGCGGTCGAGGCCGGTGACCTGGACGGCCTGTCCCAGGCGCTCTCGGTGGACGGAACGACCCTGGGCGAGCTGGTGCCTGCTCTGGCGTCGTGGCGGAGGCGGGAGCGGGACGAGTCGCTGACCGCGGACTGGCGGTACCGGGTCTCCTGGGTGCCGGTTCGTGACCCGGCCCCGGCGGCGCTGACCGGGACCTGGCTGGTCGTGGTCCCGTCCGCCCTGGCCGGCGGCGACCTCGTGTCCGCCTGCGCGCGGGCGCTGAGCGAGCGCGGGGCCCGGGTGCTGTTCGCCGAGGTCGCCCCCGGCGAGGTGACCCGGTCGGGCCTGGCCGAGACGATCAGCGGTGCCCTCGCCCCGGTGACGGACGACGGCGGGCCGGCGGGGGTGCTCTCCCTGCTGGGACTGGACGAGTCGCCGCTGGCCGACCGGCCCGTGGTGCCGTCCGGCGTGGCCGGGACGCTGGGCCTGCTGCAGGCGCTCGGCGATGCCGGGACGACCGCGCCGCTGTGGGTGCTGACCCAGGGGGCCGTCACGACCGGCGACGGCGATGTCCTGACCAGCCCGATCCAAGCCCAGGTGTGGGGTCTGGGCCGGACGGCCGGGGTGGAGCATCCGGACCGGTGGGGTGGCCTGATCGACCTGCCGCCCGTCCTGGACGAGCGGTCGGCGGCGCGGCTCGCCGGGGTGCTCGCCGGCAAGAGCGAGGACCAGGCCGCGATCAGGGCCGGTGGGACTCTGGCCCGCCGCCTGGTCCGGGCCGCCCCCCGCCGCAACGGCGACGGCGCATGGGCGCCGCGCGGAACGATCCTGCTCACCGGGGCCAGCGGCGCGATCGGCCCCGATCTGGCCGCCTGGCTGACCGATGCGGGGGTCGAGCACGCGGTGCTGACCAGTCGCCGGGGGCCGGGGACGCCCGGTGCGGGGGTGCTCGCCGCCTTCTTGGCGGAGGCCGGTTCGGCGGTCACGATGGTCGCCTGTGACGTGGTGGATCGGGATGCGCTGGCCGGTTTGCTGGCGTGGATACCGACGGTCGCCTCGCCGTTGTCGGCGGTGATTCACGCGGCGGTGGCGGTGGAGCTGATGGCCCTCGACCAGGCCGATGTGGACCAGCTGGCGCTGGCTTTGAGCGCGAAGGTCGCGGGTGCGACACATCTGGACGAGCTGACCGCTGATCTGGATCTTGATGCTTTTGTCCTGTTCTCCTCCATCACTGCGACGTGGGGGGTGGGGGAGCACGGTACGTACGCCGCCGCGAACGCTCACCTGGACGCGCTGGCGGAGAACCGGCGTGCCCGGGGTCTGCCGGCGACGTCGGTGGCGTGGGGGGTCTGGAGCTCGGGCGGTCGCTTCGACGACTCGGCGAACGCCGCCCAGGACCCGGCCGAGCCGGCCCGGCCGCAGAGCCTGGTCCCGGACCGGTTGCGGCGTCAGGGCCTGCGGTTGCTGGATCCGGAGCGGGCGTTGACGGTGCTGGGGCAGGTGCTCGCCGATGACGAGACCGTGCTGTCGGTGGCGGATGTGGACTGGCCGAGGTTCTCGGCGGTGTTCAACGCGGTCCGGTCGTGGCCGCTGCTGGAGGAGATCCCCGAAGCCCGTCAGGTCGACTCCGGTGCCACCGTCGTCGCCTCGGGTGAGGCCGCGGCGCTGCTGGCGCGCCTGGCCGGCGTATCGGCCGGTCAGCGGGAACGGATCGTCACCGACCTGGTGGGCGGCCACGCGGCGGCGGTCCTCGGCCATGCCCCGGGCGAGGCGGTGGAGGCCAACCGGGCCTTCCGGGAGATGGGTTTCGACTCGCTGACCGCGGTCGAGCTGCGCGGCCGGCTCAATCAGGCCACCGGCCTGCAGCTGCCTTCCACGGTGGTGTTCGACTACCCGTCCCCGGTGATGCTGGCTCGGCAGATCGTGACCCAGCTGATGGGCACGCAGCAGCTGATGACGGCCGGATCGCGGGTCACCCCCGTCTCGGTCACCGATCCGGTGGTGATCGTCGGGATGGGCTGCCGGTATCCCGGCGGCGTGGACAGCCCGGAAGCGATGTGGAAGCTGCTGGCGAGCGGTGGGGACGCGATCGGCGGCTTCCCCGCTGACCGGGGGTGGGACATCGCGGGGCTGCTCGACGCCGTGCCCGGCTCGGCCCTGGGGTCGGTGACCCGTGAGGGTGGTTTCGTCGCCGGTGCGGCGGACTTCGACCCGGCGTTCTTCCGGATCAGCCCGCGTGAGGCGCTGGCGATGGACCCGCAGCAGCGCCTCCTGCTCGAAACGGCCTGGGAAGCGCTGGAGCGCACCGGGCTCGACCCGATGTCCCTGCGCGGCTCGCTGACCGGCGTCTTCGCCGGCGCGGCCTCGTCCGGGTACGCCGGGCAGACCGGCTACGGCGCCGACCTCGACGGCTCGGAAGGACACCTGATCACGGGCAATGTGACCAGTGTGATCTCGGGTCGGATCTCGTACACGCTCGGTCTTGAAGGTCCTGCCGTCACCGTTGACACGGCTTGTTCGTCGGCTCTGGTGTCGTTGCATCTGGCGGCGCAGGCGCTGCGGGCGGGTGAGTGTGATCTGGCTTTGGCCGGTGGTGTGATGGTGATCGCGGATCCGGCTGAGTTCATCGGTTTCTCGCAGCAGGGGGCGCTGGCCCTGGACGGTCGGTGCAAGGCGTTCTCGGCCGGCGCGGACGGGATGGGGTTGTCCGAGGGCGCGGGCATGATCGTGCTGGAGCGGTTGTCGGACGCGCGCCGTAACGGGCACACGGTGCTGGCCGTGGTGGCCGGCAGTGCCATCAACCAGGACGGCGCGTCGAACGGGCTGACCGCCCCCAACGGACCTTCGCAGCAGCGGGTCATCCGTGCCGCGCTCGCCAGCGCCGGCCTCGGCACCGCCGACGTGGACGCGGTCGAGGCGCACGGCACCGGCACCCGGCTCGGGGACCCGATCGAGGCCCAGGCGCTGCTGGCCACCTACGGTCAGGACCGCCCCGAGGGACGGCCGCTGTGGCTGGGCACGGTGAAATCCAACATCGGGCACGCCCAGCAGGCCTCCGGCGCGGCCGGGATCATCAAGATGGTCCTCGCCCTGCGGAACGGCCTGCTCCCGGCCACCCTGCACGCGGACGAGGCGACGCCGGAGGTCGACTGGACCGCCGGTGACGTCCGGCTGCTGACCGAGCCGGTGGACTGGGCGGCGGGCGATCGACCCCGCCGGGCCGGCGTCTCGGCCTTCGGGATCAGCGGCACCAACGTTCACGTCATCCTCGAAGAGGCACCGGCCGCGAGCGATGTTGAGGAAGGAGCACCTGCACGGGCCGGGTTCGAGGACGGGGCACCTGCACGGGCCGAGGTTGAGGACGGTGCGCCTGTACGGGCCGGGGTCGGGGAGGAAGTACCTGCACTGGTAGGGGTGGGCGATGGATCGGCCCACGCCGGGCCCGCGCCGGCGCTGTCGGGTACCCCGGCCTGGCTGGTGTCCAGTCAGGCCGCGTCCGGCCTCGTAGAGCAGGCCCGGCGGCTGGCCGAGCACCTCGCGGACCGGCCGGACCTCGACCCCGTCGACGTCGGCTGGTCGCTGGCGACCACCCGGTCCCTGTTCGAGCACCGTGCCGTCATCACCGGCGCCGACCGGGACGAACTGGTGGCCGGCCTCGGCGCGCTGGCGGCCGACGAGCCCGCCGCCGGGGTCGTGACCGGGGTGGCCGGCGGCACCGGCCCGGTCGTGTTCGTGTTCCCGGGACAGGGATCCCAGTGGGCAGGGATGGGCCGGGAGTTGGCGGCGTCGTCGCCGGTGTTCGCGGCCCGGCTGGCCGAGTGTGGTCGGGCGCTGGCCCCGTACGTGGACTGGTCGCTGGATGATGTGCTGCACGGCCGGGAGGGTGCGCCGGGCCTGGACCGGGTCGACGTGGTGCAGCCCGCGCTGTGGGCCGTGATGGTCTCGCTGGCCGAGTTCTGGCAGGCGGCCGGAGTGACCCCGGACGCGGTGCTGGGGCATTCGCAGGGGGAGATCGCGGCGGCCGTGGTGGCCGGGATCCTGTCGCTGGAGGACGCCGCCAAGGTGGTGGCGCTGCGCAGCCGGGCCCTGACCGCCCTGTCCGGGCACGGCGGCATGATGTCCCTCGCCGAACCGGCCGAGGCGGTGTCGGCCCGGATCGCGTCCTGGGACGGGCGGATCTCCGTCGCGGCCGTGAACGGCCCCGCGGCGACGGTCGTCTCGGGCCGGCCGGAGGCCCTGGCCGCACTGCTCGCCGCCGCTGAGCGGGACGGCGTCCGGGCGCGGATGCTGCCGGTGGACTACGCCTCGCACGGGCCGCAGGTCGACGCCATCCGCGACGAGGTGCTGAGCCTGCTGGCGACGATCACGCCGCGGCCCGGCCTCATCCCCATGGTGTCGGCGATGACCGGTGAGTTCCTGACCGGCCCCGAGCTGGACGCCGGCTACTGGTACGCGAGCCTGCGGGCGCCCGTGGAGTTCGCCCGCGCCACCGAGGTGCTGGGCCGGGCCGGATACGGGGTGTTCATCGAAACCTCCGCCCACCCGGTCCTGACCGCCGCCATCACCGACACCCTCGAAGATCTCCGGCAGCGGTCCGAGACCGACGAGGGATCGGGACCCGTGCGGGAGCCGGTCGTCACCGGCACCCTCCGGCGGGACGACGGCGGACCCGTCCGGGCGCTGACCTCGCTGGCCCTGGTGCACGGCCACGGCGTCTTCGTGGACTGGACCGCGGTGCTGCCGGCGGGCAGGCGGATCGACCTGCCGACGTACGCGTTCCAGCGGCAGCGGTACTGGCCCAAGCCGGCCACGGCCCCGACCGCGACGAGCGTCGTACCGGCGGCCGAGAGCGCGTTCTGGGCCGCCGTCGAGGGCGGCGACCTGGATGGCCTGGCGCAGACGCTGGCCGTCGACGGGCAGCGGCTGGGCGAGATCCTGCCCGCGCTGGCCGCCTGGCGGCACCGCGAGCGCGGTGAATCGACGGCCGCCGACTGGCGTTACCGGATCACCTGGGCCCCGGTCACGGTGCCCGGCTCCGCGGCCCTGTCCGGCACCTGGCTGCTGGTCGTCCCGGCCGGTGAGACGGGCACGGACCAGACTGAGCGATGCGTACAGGCTCTGACCGGTCACGGCGCCCAGGTGCTCCGCGCCGAGATCGCCCCGGACGAGACCGACCGGCAGGCGCTGGCCGGCCGGATCAGCGAGACCCTCCACGCGGAGACCGACCCGGATAGCGGCCCGGTGGTGGCCGGAGTGGTGTCGCTGCTGGCGCTGGACGAGTCGCCGATGGCCCGGTGGCCGGTGGTGGCGACCGGGCTCGCCGGGACGATGGGGCTGGTCCAGGCGCTGGGTGACGCCGGGATCGGCGCGCCGCTGTGGGTGCTGACGTTCGGTGCGGTCGCCGCGGGCGCCGGTGAGGTGCCGACCGGCCCGGTTCAGGCACAGACGTGGGCGTTCGGCCGGGTCGCCGGCCTGGAACATCCGGATCGGTGGGGCGGACTGATCGACCTGCCCCGGGCATGGGACGCGCGGGCGGCGGGACGGCTGGCCGCGGTCCTGGCCGGGTGCGGCGAGGACCAGGTCGCCATCCGGGCCGGGGGAGTGCTCGGCAGACGCCTGATGCGCGCGCCCCGGCCGCGTCCCGGTGACCGCTGGCAGCCAGGCGGCAGTGTGCTGGTGACCGGCGGTACCGGCGGCGTCGGCGGGCACGTGGCCCGCTGGCTGACCGGGCGCGGCGCCACCCGGCTGGTGCTGTCCAGCCGCTCCGGTCCGGCCGCGGCCGGGGCGCCGGCCCTGGCCGCCGAGCTGGCCGCCGCCGGGACGGCCGTGGCCGTCGTCGCCGGTGATGTCGGCGAGCGCTCGCAGGTCACCGGCCTGGTGAACTGGATCGGCGCCACCGGCCCACGGCTGAGCTCGGTCATGCATGCCGCCGGGGCCGGGCTGGGCGGCCCGATCGACGACATGGCGGCGTCGGATCTGGCGGAGGTGTCGCAGGCGAAGGCCGGTGGCGCCGGACACCTGGACGAGGCCACCGACGGCCTCGATCTGGACGCGTTCGTGGTGTTCTCGTCCGGCGCGGCGGCCTGGGGCAGCGGCCGGCTGGCCGGGTACGCGGCGGCGAACGCGGCGCTGGACGCCCTCGTCGAGGACCGTCGCGGGCGCGGACTCGCCGGGACGTCCATCGCCTGGGGGCTGTGGGGCGGTGGCGGCATGGGCGACGGTCCGGCCGGAGAGGTCCTGCAGCGCCTCGGCGTGCGGGAGATGGACCCGGAGCCGGCGATCGCCGCACTGGCCGGAGCGCTCGACGCCGGCGAAGCCCTGGTGGCGGTCTCGGACATCGACTGGGCCCGGTTCGCCCCGGTGTTCACCGTGCAGCGGCCCAGCCCGCTGCTGGCCGATCTGCCGGACGCCCAGCGGGCGCTCAACGGCCTCATGGCCTCCGACGACGGCGCGAAGGAGGCCGGGACGGCGCTGGGACAGCGGCTGCTCGGCCTGAACCGGCCGGAGCAGGACCGGATCCTCACCGACCTGGTCCGGGCCGAGGCCGCCGCCGTCCTCGGGCACGCATCCGCGGAGGCCGTGCCTGCCGGGCGGGCGTTCAAGGACCTCGGCTTCGACTCCCTCACCGCCGTCGACCTGCGCACCAGGCTCAACACGGCCACCGGCCTGAAACTCCCGGCCACGCTCGTCTTCGACCACCCCACCCCCGCCGCGGTCGTCCAGCTCCTGCGCGCCGAGCTGCTCGGCGCCCGCACCGCATCCGCGCCGCCGACTCACACGGCCGTGGATCCGGGCGAGCCGATCGCCATCGTCGGCATCGGCTGCCGCTTCCCCGGCGGCGCCGGCACCCCCGAGAGCTTCTGGGAACTGCTGGCCACCGGCACGGACGCAGTCTCCGGCTTTCCCGCCGACCGCGGCTGGGACGTCGAACGTCTCTACGGCGACGGTACGTCCACCACCCGGCAGGGCGGATTCGTCTACGACGCCTCCGGTTTCGACGCCGGGTTCTTCGGCATCAGCCCGCGTGAGGCGCTGGCGATGGACCCTCAGCAGCGCCTGCTGCTGGAGACCACCTGGGAAGCGCTGGAACGCGCGGGCATCGACCCCGTGTCACTGCGGGGCAGCCAGACCGGCGTCTTCGCCGGAGCCACCTATTCGGCCTACGGCGCCGGGCTGGCCGAGAGCGGCGGCTCCGAGGGCTACATGCTCACCGGGAACGCGACCAGCGTGATCTCCGGGCGGATCTCGTACACCCTCGGTCTTGAAGGTCCGGCGGTGACCGTGGACACGGCCTGCTCGTCCTCGCTGGTCGCGCTGCACCTGGCCGGCCAGGCGCTGCACGCCGGAGAATGCTCGCTCGCCCTGGCCGGCGGCGTCACCGTGATGGCGACCCCCGGAGCGTTCGCCGAATTCGCCCGGCAGCAGGGACTGGCCGCGAACGGCCGGTGCAAGTCCTTCGGCGCGGACGCCGACGGCACCGGCTGGGGCGAAGGCGCGGGCGTCCTCGTGCTGGAACGACTCTCGGACGCTCGCCGTCACGGGCACCAGGTCCTGGCCGTCATTCGTGGCAGCGCGGTGAACCAGGACGGCGCGTCGAACGGACTCACCGCCCCCAACGGGCCCTCCCAGCAGCGGGTGATCCGGGCCGCCCTGGCCGCCGCCGGCCTGGCCGCCTCGGACGTGGACGCGGTCGAGGCACACGGCACCGGCACGGTACTCGGCGACCCGATCGAGGCCCAGGCGCTGCTGGCCACCTACGGTCAGGACCGGGCCGAGAACCGGCCGCTCTGGCTCGGCTCGGTGAAGTCCAACATCGGCCACACCCAGGCCGCGGCCGGGGTGGCGGGCGTGATCAAGATGGTGCTGGCCCTGCGGCACGACGCGCTGCCGGTGACCCTCTTCGCCGACGAGCCGTCCCCGCACGTGGACTGGTCCGCCGGTGACGTGCGCCTGCTGACCGAGCCGGTGGCATGGCCGGCGACCGGCCGCCCCCGGCGCGCGGGCGTGTCGGCGTTCGGGGTCAGCGGCACCAACGCCCACGTGATCGTCGAAGAACCCCCGGCCCTCGCCGACGAGGTCACCGAGACCACGCCACGGCGGACGGTTCCGGTGCTGGAGCCGGCCCCGGCCGCGTGGCCGGTGTCCGGTCAGTCGGCCGCCGGTCTGGCCGCCCAGGCCGCACGGCTCGCCGCGCACCTCTCCTCCCGCCCGGATCTCGACCCGGTCGACGTCGGCTGGTCGCTGGCCCGTACCCGGTCGGTGTTCGAGCACCGGGCGGTCATCACCGGCGACCTGGCCTCCGGGCTGACCGCGGTCGCCGCGGGCACCTCCCCGGCCGGGGTGATCCAGGCCGCGGTGTCCGCCGGCGGCGCCGGCCGGGTGGGCTTCCTCTTCGCCGGGCAGGGGGCCCAGCGCGCCGGGATGGGCCGGGAGCTGTACGCGGCCTCCCCGGTCTTCGCCGAGGCGTTCGATCACGCCTGCGCGCTGCTGGAAGCCGAGCTCGGGCTCCCGATCCGGGACGTGGTGCTCGGCACCGGCGAGGACGCTCAGGCCACGCAGACCTTGTACGCCCAGACCGGGTTGTTCGCGGTCGAGGTGGGGCTGGTCGCTCTCCTGGCGGCGGCCGGGATCGTCCCGGACGTGGTCGCCGGTCACTCGGTCGGCGAGATCGCCGCCGCGCACGCGGCCGGCGTGCTGACACTGGCGCAGGCGTGCCGGCTCGTCGCGGCCCGGGCCCGGCTGATGCAGGCCCTTCCCGACGGCGGGGCCATGGCGGCGATCGCCGCCACCGAGGCCGAGATGCTCGCCACGCTCGCCAGCACGCCCGAGGTGTCGATCGCGGCGGTGAACGGCCCCTCGTCGACGGTGATCTCGGGCGACGAGGCCGCCGTGGACGCGATGGTCGAGGAGTGGCGCGAACGCGGGCGACGGGTGCGCCGGCTGCGGGTCAGCCACGCCTTCCACTCGGCCCGGATGGACCCGGTGCTGGACGAACTCGGCTCCCTGGCCGCCGGGCTTGAGCATGCGCCACCCGCCGTGGCCTGGGTCGGAGCGCTGACCGGTGAGCTGATCACCCGACCGGACGCCGGTTACTGGGTGGACCAGGCACGGCAGCCGGTACGGTTCGCCGACGCGGTGACGACGATGGCCGGACAGGGCGTCACGGTGTTCGTCGAGATCGGCCCCGACGGGACGCTGTCGGCCATGGGCCCGGCGGCTCTGCCCGGCGCTTCGGCTGACGCCGCGTTCATCCCGATGTCGCGGGCCGGCACCGACGCGTCGACGGCCGTACTGACCGCCTTGGCGCGGGCACACGTACAGGGCGTGAACCTCGACTGGTCCGCGGTCCTGCCGGCCGGGCGGCAGGTGGACCTGCCCACGTACGCCTTCCAGCATCAGCACTACTGGCCGCGGCCCGCGCCCGTCGCGGTTCGTACGGGTGACGGGACCGAGGCCGAAGCCCGGTTCTGGGCCGCGGTGGAACACGGTGACCTGGCCGGACTGGCCGGAGCCCTGGACGTCGACGGCGAACGCCCGTTCAGCGAGGTCCTCCCGGCACTGGCGTCCTGGCGTCAGCGCGACCGGGAGGAGTCGCTGACGGCGGGCTGGCGTTACCGGGTCGCTTGGACACCGGTGCCCGATCCGGCTCCGGCTCCGCTGACCGGAACCTGGCTCGTCGTCTCCGCGAACCCAAGCCGGGACATTTCTGATCGTACGTGCGCGCACGCGGGGGAGCTGACCCGTGCCTGCGCCGAGGCGCTGACCAAGGCCGGCGCCCGGGTGGTCGTCGCCGAGGTCGCGCCAGGCGAGGTGGACCAGGCCGCCCTGGCCGCCCGCATACGTGGGGCCCTGGCCGACACCCAGAACGACAACTCCCCGGCGATCTCTGGGGCCAACCTCCAGGAAGGCTCCCAGAGCGACTCCCTTGCGGACTCCGAGGGCGACTCCCGAGACGCATCCCGAGACGCGTCCCGGGGCGATGACGCTGCCGGGACACTGGCTGTGGCCGGGGTGTTGTCACTGCTGGCCACCGACGAGACGCCGCTGAGCGACTCACCGGCCGTCATCGCCGGCTTGGCCGGGACCCTCGGCCTGGTCCAGGCACTGGCCGACCTGGAGATTCAGGCCCCGCTGTGGGTGGCGACCTCCGGAGCCGTCGCGACCGGCCCGAGCGAAACGCTGACCAGCCCAGCACAGGCCCAGGTCTGGGGCCTGGGCCGCATCGTCGGCCTGGAACACCCCGACCGCTGGGGCGGCCTGATCGACCTGCCACCCGCCCTCGACGAGCGCACCATGGCCCGGCTCGTCGCCGTCCTAACCGGATCCGCTGAGCAGGGCGAAGACCAGATCGCCATCCGTGGCAGCGGCATCCTGGGCCGCCGACTCCTCCCAGCCCCGCAACCACGCGTGAACCCGGCTCCGCAGCCGGACGTAAGCCCAGCTCCGCACCCGGGCGGAAACCCCGCACTTCAGCGCGGCGGAAACCCGTCCTCGCGACCACGCCGTAACGGAGAGTGGACGTCGGCGGGTAGTGCGCTGATCACCGGTGGCACTGGTGCGATAGGCGGCCGGGTGGCCCAGTGGCTGGCCGGGCGTGGCGTGCCCCGGGTCGTGCTGGTCTCGCGGTCGGGCGCCCGCGCCTCCGGGGCGGCCGAGCGGGCCGCGCGGCTGGCCGCCGCCGGCACCGCCGTCTCGGTGGTCGCCTGCGACACGGCCGACCGGGCGCAGCTGGCCGGACTGCTGGACTGGGTCGACGGGAGCGGGGCCGCGCTGCGGGCCGTCTTCCACGCCTCCGGCGTCGCGCAGGGCGCCCCGGTCATCGGCACCACGGTCGCGGATCTGGACACCGCCGCGACCGCCAAGACGGCCGGAGCCGCGCACCTGGACGAGCTCACGGCCGGCCGCGAACTGGACGCCTTCGTGCTCTTCTCCTCCGGCGCCGCGATCTGGGGCAGCCGCCTCCAGGCGGCCTACGCCGCCGCGAACGCCTACCTGGACGCGCTGGCCGAGAACCGGCTGGCCCGTGGCCTGCCCGCGACCTCGGTGTCCTGGGGCCTGTGGGGCGGCGGCGGGATGGGCGAGGGCGAAGGCGGCGCCCAACTGCAACGACTGGGCCTGCGGGACATGGACCCCGAGCGCGCCATCGGCGCGCTGGCCACCGTCCTCGACCACGGCGAAGGCCTGGTCACCGTGGCCGACCTGGACTGGGCCGCCTTCGCCCCGGTGTTCACCCTGCACCGGCCCAGCGCGCTGATCAGCGAGCTCCCGCAGGTCCGGCTGGCGCTGTCCGAGGCCGCCTCCGACGACGGCCGGGCCCCGGGCGTCACGACCGAGCTGGGACGGCGACTGCAGGGCCTCGCCCAGGCCGACCAGGACCGGATCCTGACCGATCTGGTCCGGGCCGAGGCGGCGCTCGTCCTCGGGCATCCCTCACCCGACGCGGTGGAGGCCGGCCGGGCGTTCAAGGACGTCGGCTTCGACTCCCTGACCGCCGTCGAGCTGCGTAACCGGCTGAACACGGCCACCGGCCTGAAGCTCCCCGCCACCCTGGTCTTCGACTACCCCACCCCGGTCACCCTGGCCGAGCACCTGCGGGCCGGCCTGGTCGGCGAGCAGGCCGGAGCCCAGGTCCCGGTCCAGGCGGCGGCGACGTCCGACGAGCCGATCGCCATCGTCGGCATGAGCTGCCGCCTGCCCGGCGGGTCGGGCACGCTGGAGGACTTCTGGACCCTGTTGACCACCGGTACGGACGCCGTCTCCGGCTTCCCCGCCGACCGCGGCTGGGAGGCTTTCGGCTCCGCCGACGGTGACTCCTCCTTCACCCCGGTCGGCGGGTTCGTCTACGACGCGGGCGACTTCGATCCCGCGTTCTTCGGGATCAGCCCCCGCGAGGCGCTCGCGATGGACCCGCAGCAGCGAGTCCTGCTCGAAACGTCCTGGGAAGCCCTGGAACAGGCCGGAATCGACCCCGGATCGCTGCGCGGCACCACGTCCGGCGTGTTCGTCGGCGCCTGGTCGTCCGGCTACGGGATGAGCCTGCAACCGTCCGCCGATGCCGCCGGTACCGAGGGCTACTTCCTCACCGGCAGCGCCACCAGCGTGATCTCCGGGCGGGTGGCGTACACGCTCGGTCTGGAAGGCCCGGCGGTGACCGTGGACACGGCCTGCTCGTCGTCCCTGGTCGCGCTCCACCTGGCCTGCCAGTCCCTGCGTTCGGGGGAGTCGTCGCTGGCCCTCGCGGGCGGGGTGACGGTGATGGCGACCCCCGGGGCGTTCGCCGAGTTCGCCGTGCAGCAGGGACTGGCCGGGGACGGCCGGTGCAAGTCCTTCGGGGCGGGCGCGGACGGCACCGGCTGGGGTGAGGGCGCCGGGGTGCTGGTCGTGGAGCGGCTGTCCGACGCGCGCCGCAACGGTCACCGGGTGCTGGCCGTGGTCCGCGGCAGCGCGGTGAACCAGGACGGCACGTCGAACGGGCTCACCGCGCCGAACGGGCCCTCCCAGCAGCGGGTGATCCGTACCGCTCTGGCCGAGGCCCGGCTGACGCCGGCGGACGTCGACGCCGTCGAGGCGCACGGGACCGGCACGGTGCTGGGCGACCCGATCGAGGCGCAGGCCCTGCTGGCCACCTACGGTCAGGACCGGCCCGGCGATCGGCCGCTCTGGCTCGGCTCGGTGAAGTCGAACATCGGTCACACCCAGGCCGCCGCAGGCGTCGCCGGGATCATCAAGATGGTCCTGGCGATGCGGCACGAGGTCCTTCCGGTCACCCTGCACGCGCATGAGCCGTCCCCGCACGTCGACTGGACCTCGGGCGAGGTCCGGCTGCTGAGCGAGCCGGTGCCCTGGCCGGCGAACGGCCGGCCGCGCCGGGCCGGGGTGTCGTCCTTCGGGGTCAGCGGTACGAACGCGCACGTCATCCTGGAGGAACCGCCCGCCGTCGAGGAGGACGAGCCCACTCCGGAGACGGACCCGGCCGACGCCGGGCGGCGGGTCCTCACCGGTGGGCCGACCGCATGGGTGGTGTCCGGCAGGACCGCCGCCGGCCTGGCCCGTCAGGCGCACCGGCTGGCCGAGTACGGGCGGGCCCGTACCGGACCGGAGGGGCACCGGTCGGCCGAGTACGGGCGGGCCCGTACCGGACAGGAAGCCGGTGACGTGGCCGACATCGGCTGGTCGCTGGCCACCACCCGGGCGGCGTTCGAGCACCGGGCCGTGGTCACCGGCACGGGCTCCGGCGACCTGATCGCCGGACTGGCCGCGGTGGCGACCGGCGAACCGGCCGCCGGGGTCGTGACCGGGACCGTCCCGGCCGGTGACCGGCGAGCGGTGTTCGTGTTCCCGGGGCAGGGGTCGCAGTGGGTGGGGATGGGCCGGGAACTGGCCGAGACCAGCCCGGTGTTCGCGGCGCGGCTGGCCGAGTGCGGTCAGGCGTTGTCGCCGTACGTGGACTGGGTCCTGACCGACGTCCTGGCGGGCGCCGAGGGCGCGCCGGGGCTCGACCGGGTCGACGTGGTGCAGCCCGCGCTGTGGGCCGTCATGGTGTCGCTGGCCGCCGTCTGGCAGGCCGCCGGTGTCGAGCCTGACGCGGTGGTCGGGCATTCGCAGGGTGAGATCGCGGCGGCGGTCGTGGCGGGGATCCTCTCCCTGGACGACGCCGCCAAGGTCGTGGCCCTGCGCAGCAAGGCGCTGACGACGCTGTCCGGGCGCGGCGGCATGCTCTCCATCGCCGAACCCGCGGACGCCGTGGAGATCCGCGTGGCGGCCTGGGACGACCGGCTGACGGTCGCGGCGGTCAACGGACCGGACGCCACGGTGGTCTCCGGCGACCCGGACGCCATCGAACGGCTGGCGGCCGAGTGCGAGCGGGACGGCGTCCGGGCCCGGATCCTGCCGGTGGACTACGCCTCGCACGGCCCACAGGTGGATGAGCTCCGCGAGGAGATCCTGGAGCTGCTGGCGGGGGTCGTCCCGCAGCCGGGCCGGGTGCCGATGATGTCGGCGATGACCGGCGAGCTCCTCGACGGCTCCCAGGCCGGCGCCGGCTACTGGTACGCGAGTCTTCGCGCGCCCGTGCGGTTCTCGGCGGCGATCGAGGCGCTCGGCCGGGCCGGGTACCGGGCGTTCATCGAGTCCTCGCCGCACCCGGTGCTGATCGCGGCGATCACCGCCACCCTTGAGCAGACCGATGACGGCTCCTCCCACCGGACGCCGGTGGTGACCGGGACGCTCCGCCGCGACGACGGTGGCCCGGCCCGGCTCCTGCTGTCCCTGGCCGAGGCGCACGTGCGCGGAGTGGGCGTGAACTGGCCGGCCGTGCTGCCCACCGGCCGCCCGATCGACCTGCCCACGTACGCCTTCGAGCACCAGCGCTACTGGTCCCGGATGTCCCTGGGCGGCGCCGGGGACGTCCGGTCGGCCGGGCTCGGCGCGGTCGGGCATCCGCTCCTTGGCGCGGCGGTCGACCTGGCCGGCGGCGACGGGGTGGTCCTGACCGGACGGCTGTCCCTGCGCGCACAGCCGTGGCTCGGCGATCACGCCGTCGGCGGCACGGTGTTGCTGCCGGGCACGGCGTTCGTGGAGTTCGCGGTACGGGCCGGCTACGAGGTCGGGTGCGCCCGGATCGTCGAGCTGACCCTGGCCGCGCCGCTGGTCCTGCCGGCCGCCGGCGCGGTCCAGGTTCAGGTCATGGTCGGCGCACCGGACGAGGACGGCCAGCGAACCGTCGAGATCTACTCGCGCGCCGACGACGACGTCCCGTGGACGCGGCACGCCGGTGGCCGGCTCGCGCCGGACCAGCCTGACGGCCTGCGCGCGCCCGCCGACTTCCTGGTCTGGCCGCCCGAGGACGCCGAACGCGTCGACGTCTCCGGCCTGTACGAGATCCAGGCCGCGGGCGGGTACGGCTACGGTCCGGTCTTCCGTGGGCTGCGGGCGGCCTGGCGGCGTGGCACCGACGTCTTCGCCGAGATCGCCCTGCCCGACGCCGCCGCCTCCGACGCCGGCCGGTTCGGCATCCACCCGGCCCTGCTGGACGCGTCCCTGCACGCGGCCGCCCTGCTCACCGACCCTGGCCCGGCCGATGGCGAGTCGGGCGGCGAGTCGGCCGGCGTACGGCTGCCTTTCGCCTGGACCGGAGTGTCGCTCCAGGCGGCCGGCGCGGCCACGCTGCGGATCCGGCTCTCCCGGGACGGCGCCGGCAGCCTCGTCCTGGACGGGGCCGACCCCACCGGACAGCGGGTCGTGTCGGTGGAGTCCTTGGCGATGCGGCCGATCGCGGCCGGAGCCTTGCAGGCCGCCGGGAACGGGCTGCGCGACGCCCTCTTCAGCGTCGAATGGATCCCGGTCAGCGGCCCGGAGGCGGTGCCTGCCGGCCGGTGGGCGCTGATCGGCGCGGACCCCTTCGGGATCGGGGCGGCCGTCGGCGGCGCGGCGGTGGAGTCCTACCCGGACCTGACCGCCCTGACCGAGGCGATCAAGGCCGGACTGCCCGCACCGGACCTGGTGCTGGCCGAAATCGGCTCCGAGATCGCACCTGAGATCGGCTCCGAGACCGGACCTGAGATCGGCTCCGAGACCGCGACGGCGGGAATCGAGGCGGGCCGCAGCGTCGGCGAGACGTCCCGGCTGATCGCCGGCCAGATGCTGGGCCTGGTCCAGCACTGGCTCACCCTCTCGGCGCTGTCCGAAGCCCGGCTGGCCATCGTGACCCGGGGCGCGATCGCGGCACGGCCCGGCGAGCCGGTGACCGACCTGGCCGCGTCCTCGGCGTGGGGGCTCATCCGCTCCGCGCAATCGGAGGAGCCGGGCCGCCTGCTCCTGGTCGACCTCCCTGCGGACGACACCGCGCAAGCCATCGGCCACCTGCCGGCGGCCGTGGCATCCGAGGAGCCGGAACTGGCGATCCGCGAGCGGATCGCCTACGGACGGCGCCTGACCCGCCCGGACGCGAACCTCGGTGGGGACCCGCAGGCGGGCCGTCCGGTCGGGGGCGTGCTGATCACCGGCGGGACCGGCATGCTCGGGGCGCTGGTCTCCCGGCACCTGGCGGCGACCGGGCGGGCCGAGCGGCTGACGCTGCTCAGCCGTTCGGGGCCGGCCGCCTCGGGGGCCGCGCTGCTGGCCGCCGACTGCGCGCAGGCGGGGGCCGGGGTGCAGATCACGGCCGGCGACGCCGCCGACCGTCCCGCTCTGGCCGAGGTGCTCGCCCGGACCGAGGGCCCGCTGACCGCTGTCGTCCACACCGCCGGAGTCCTGGACGACGGCGTGATCGGCTCGCTGACGACCGAGCGGATCGACGCGGTGATGCGGCCCAAGGCCGACGCCGCCTGGAACCTCCACGAACTGACCCAGGGCCTCGACCTGGACGCCTTCGTCCTCTTCTCGGCGGGAGCCGCGACCTTCGGCGCCCCCGGACAGGGCAACTACGCCGCCGGGAACGCCTTCCTCGACTCCCTGGCCGCCTCTCGTCAGGCGGCCGGGCTGCCCGCGATCTCGCTCGCCTGGGGCCTGTGGGCCGACGCCAGCGCGATGACCGGACATCTCAGCGCCGACGACCGGCAGCGGGCCGGTCGCAGCGTGATGACGGAAATCACAGCCGACGACGGTCTGGCTCTGCTGGACCTGGCTCTGACCCGGGACGAGGCGCTGCTGGTTCCGGCTCGGCTGAATGTGGCCGTACTGCGAGGTCAGGCCGCCCGAGGCGAGCGACCGGCGGCCGTCTGGCGCCTCCTGGCCGGAAATCTGCCGCGGTCCGCGTCCGCCGCCGGCGGCGCGGAAGCGGGGCGGTTGTTGCGGCAGCAGTTGAACGCGCTGGTCGAATCGGACCGCGACCGGATACTACTGAACCTGGTTCGCACGCATGCGGCCGCCGTTCTCGGTCATTCCTCGGCGGACGCTGTGGGAGCCGGACGGGCTTTCAAGGATTTGGGTTTCGACTCGCTGACCGCTCTGGAGCTACGGAATCGGTTGAACGCAGCCACTGGGCTGAAATTGCCCGCGACTCTCGCATTCGACTACCCGACGCCGGTCGTTCTCTCCGATTTCATCAAAAAGGAAATCGGCTATGACCAGGTCAGCGCTGGTTCAGCCGCCCTGGATGAAATCAGCAAACTCGAAAAGCTAGTCAAGGGAGTTCCTTCCGGTGATGGTGCGCGAACTGCTCTGGCCGCGCGGGTGAAAGCTCTGCTGCTCACCTTGGAGAGCGATCACGACGCGACGGCCGACGACGCGGCCGACAACGATTTGAAAGCAGCCACGGCCGAGAACATCTTCGATCTTCTCGACAACGAGCTCGCCGAATAACGAGGGTCAAGGCTGACGCCGGGACGATGTGCGAGGAGCCGTCTCCATGGACAACGAAGCAAAATTTCTCGAATACCTGAAGCGGGCCACGGCAGATTTGCGCAAGGCCCGCCGACGGGTACGGGAACTGGAGGATCGCGACCAGGAACCGGTGGCGATCGTCGGCATGGGCTGCCGGTTCCCGGGTGGGGTCGGCGATCCGGACGGCTTCTGGCAGTTGCTCGCCACCGGCGTGGACGCGATCTCCGGCTTTCCGGCCGACCGCGGCTGGGACACCGAGAGCCTTTACGGCGCCGTTTCCGGCTCGGAGGCGTCGACGACGCGTCAGGGCGGGTTCGTCTACGACGCGTCCGGGTTCGACGCCGACTTCTTCGGGATCAGCCCGCGCGAGGCCTTGGCCATGGATCCGCAGCAGCGGGTCCTGCTCGAAACGTCCTGGGAAGCCCTGGAACAGGCCGGGATCGACCCCAGCGGGTTGCGCGGCTCCGCCACCGGGGTCTTCGCCGGGGCCGGGTTCTCCGCCTACGGCGCGGCGGTGCCCGCCAGTGACGCCGAAGGCTATGTCGTCACCGGCAACGCCACCAGCGTGATCTCCGGGCGGGTGGCGTACACGCTCGGCCTTGAAGGTCCTGCGGTGACGGTGGACACGGCCTGCTCGTCCTCCCTGGTCGCGCTGCATCTGGCGGTGCAGGCGCTGCGTACGGGCGAGTGCACGCTGGCTCTGGCCGGTGGCGTGACCGTGATGGCCGAGCCGGGAACGTTCGCCGAATTCTCCCGGCAGGGCGGCCTCGCCTTCGACGGGCGGTGCAAGGCGTTCGCCGCCGGCGCCGACGGCACCGGCTGGGGCGAGGGCGCCGGCATGCTCGTCGTCGAGCGGCTGTCCGACGCGCACCGCAACGGCCACCGGGTGCTGGCCGTGGTCCGTGGCAGCGCGGTGAACCAGGACGGCGCGTCGAACGGCCTGACCGCGCCGAACGGCCCCTCCCAGCAGCGCGTCATCCGGTCCGCGCTCGCCAGTGCCCGGCTGTCGGCCACCGAGGTGGACGCGGTCGAGGCGCACGGGACCGGCACGGTGCTGGGCGACCCGATCGAGGCCCAGGCTCTGCTGGCCACCTACGGTCAGGACCGGGACGACGACCAGCCGCTCTGGCTCGGCTCGGTGAAGTCGAACATCGGCCACACCCAGGCCGCCGCCGGCGTCGCCGGGGTCATCAAGATGGTCCTGGCTATGCGGCACGGCGTGCTGCCGCGCACCCTGCACGCCGAAGATCCCTCCCCGTACGTGGACTGGTCGGCCGGGCAGGTCCGGTTGCTGACCGAGCCGGTGCCGTGGCCCGCCGTCGAGCAGCCACGCCGAGCAGGCGTCTCCGCCTTCGGGATCAGCGGCACCAACGCCCACGTCATCCTCGAAGAGCCCCCGGCCCGCGCCCCCGCCGCCCCGACGCCCACCCCTGACGGCCCCGAGATCCCGACGGACGCGGACGCGGCGCGACCTCCCGCCGACGCCCCTGAGGCTCCGGCCGGCGCGAAGCTTCCCCTTGACAGTCCTGAGGTTCCGGCGGGCGCCGCGGGACTTTCCGCTGACGGTTCCGAGCTCCTGGCCGGCGCCGGTGCCGCGGGACTTCCTGTGTTGCGGAGCGGCACGGTGGGTTGGCTGGTGTCGGGCCAGAGCGCCGACGGCCTGCGGGCCCAGGCGTCGCGGCTCGCCGCGCACCTTGACGCGCGCCCCGCGACGACCCCGGTGGACGTGGCCTGGTCGCTGGCCACCACCCGCCCGGCCCTCGAACACCGGGCCGTCGTGCTCGGCGACGACCGCGACCAGCTCGTCACAGCGGTGTCCGCGCTGGCCGCCTCGACCCCGTCGGCCGCCGTCGTGGCCGGCGTCGCCGAGGTCTCCCGGCGGGTCGTCTTCGTCTTCCCCGGCCAGGGCTCGCAGTGGGTCGGGATGGGCCGCGAGCTGGCCGAGGCCAGCCCGGTGTTCGCGGCCCGGCTGGCCGAGTGCGGTCGGGCGCTGGCTCCGTACGTGGACTGGTCGTTGGACGATGTGCTGCACGGCCGGGAGGGTGCGCCGGGCCTGGACCGGGTCGACGTGGTGCAGCCGGTGCTGTGGGCCGTGATGGTGTCCCTCGCCGAGCTGTGGCAGGCCGCCGGGGTGAAACCCGATGCCGTGGTCGGACATTCGCAGGGCGAGATCGCGGCCGCGGTCGTCGCCGGGATCCTCTCCCTGGCCGACGCGGCGAAGGTGGTCGCGCTGCGCAGCCAGGCACTGATCGCCCTGTCCGGAGCCGGTGGCATGCTCTCCGTCGCCGCGCCGGTGGACGCCGTCGCCACCAGGCTGGCGCCGAGCGGCGACCGGCTGTCGGTGGCGGCGGTGAACGGGCCGGCCGCCACCGTCGTCTCCGGTGAGCCGGCCGCCCTGGCTGAGCTGGCCGACGCGTTCGAGCGGGACGGTGTACGCACCCGTCTGCTGCCGGTGGACTACGCCTCCCACGGGCCACAGGTCGACGCCATCCGCGACGAGGTGCTGAGGCTGCTGGCAGGCATCACCCCGCTGCCGGCGCGGCTGCCGATGGTCTCGGCGATGACCGGTGAGCATCTGGCAGGTCCCGAGGCGGACGCCGGATACTGGTACGCGAGCCTGCGCGCGACGGTCCAGTTCTCCCGGGCCGTCGAGACGCTGAGCCGGGACGAGTACGGCGCCTTCATCGAGGTGTCCGCGCACCCGGTCCTGACCACCGCGATCGCCGCCACCCTGGAGACGGACGCCCTGGAGGCCGGCGCCCTGACCGCGCCGGTGGTGTCCGGCACACTGCGCCGCGACGACGGCGGGCCCGCCCGGCTGCTGGCCTCCCTGGCCGAGGTGTACGTCCGCGGCGTCGCCGTGAACTGGCCGTCCGTGCTGCCCGAGGGCGAGCGCGTCGACCTGCCGACGTACGCCTTCCAGCGGCGGTACTACTGGCCGAAGCCCGTCCCGCGCGGCTCGTACGACGGCTCCGCGGCGGATCCGGTGTCGGAGGGCGAAGCCCGGTTCTGGGCGGCCGTCGAGGCCGACGACGTGGCCGGCCTGGCCGGCGCGCTCTCCGTCGAGGGCGGCTGGCCGTTCAGCGACGTCGTCCCCGCGATGGCCTCGTGGCGTCGCCGCGAACGCGACCGCTCGACGGTGGCCGACTGGCGCTACCGGGTGGCCTGGACACCGATCGCCGACCCCGCTCCGACCCCCCTCTCAGGTACCTGGCTCGTCCTGGCCCCGACCCCCGCGCCGGCCGCCCGTGAGGACTCGCGCGACGACCTGGCCGCCGCGGCCGCCCCTGAGGAGTCGGACGGCGACCTGGCCGCCACGGTCGGGCGGGCTCTGTCCGCTCGCGGTGCTGACGTCGTCCTCGTGCGGGTCGCGCCGGACGCGCTCGACCGTGAGGCGCTCGCCCTTCAGATCGGAACGGTTGCGACGTCGGCCGGGCAGCCGGCCGGGGTGCTCTCGCTGCTGGCGCTGGACGAGGCGCCGCTGGCCGGGTGGCCGGTCGTGGCCGGAGGGCTGGCCGGCACGCTGGGGCTGGTGCAGGTGCTCGGCGACGCCGGGATCGCGGCCCCCTTGTGGCTGCTCACCCAGGGGGCGGTCGCGGCGGGCCCGGACGAGGCGCTGACGAACCCGATCCAGGCTCAGGTATGGGGACTGGGCCGGGTCGCCGGCCTGGAGCACCCGGACCGCTGGGGCGGCCTGATCGACCTTCCGCCCGAGCTCGACGAGCGGGCCGCCGAGCGCTTCGGCGCCGTCCTGGCCGGATGCGGTGAGGACCAGGTCGTGATCCGGCCCGGTGGCATCCGGGCCCGGCGACTGGTCCGGTCGGGCACCCGCCGGACCGACCCCGTACAGCCGTGGACGACGCGCGGCAGCGTGCTGCTCACCGGGGCCGGCGGCGCGATCGGCCCTGACCTGGCCGCCTGGCTGGCCCGCTCACACGTACCGCACGCGGTGCTCGCCAGCCGCCGGGGCCCGCAGACGCCCGGAGCCGCGACCCTCGCCGCGACCATGGCCGAGGCCGGCACCGCAGTGGCCATCGCCGGCTGCGATGTGGCCGACCGGGACAGCGTCGCAGGACTGCTGCGCTGGATCCCGACGGTGGCCGCCCCGCTGTCGGCGGTGATCCACGCGGCGGTGGCCGTCGAGCTGACCCCGCTGCGGGATACGGACGTGGCCGAACTCGCCCTCGCCTCCAGCGCCAAGGTCGCCGGCGCGGCCCACCTGGACGAACTCACCGCCGACCTGGACCTCGACGCGTTCGTCCTGTTCTCCTCGATCACCGCCACCTGGGGCGTCAGCGATCACGGCTCCTACGCGGCCGCGAACGCCTACCTCGACGCGCTGGCCGAGCACCGGCGCTCCCGCGGCCTGCCCGCCACCTCGGTGGCCTGGGGCGTCTGGAATTCGGGCGGCCGTTTCGACGAAACCCCCGCCGGGGAGCCTGAGCAGGCGGAAGAGCCGGTGCACGCCGCGGAGTGGCTCCCGCAGAGCCTGATCCCGGACCGGTTGCGGCGCCAGGGGCTGCGGTTGCTGGACCCGGCTCGGGCCCTGATGGCGCTGGGTCAGGTGCTCGCCGCCGACGAGAGCGCGCCGGTCGTCGCCGACGTCGACTGGCCCCGGTTCTCGGCCGTGTTCAACGCGGCCCGCTCGTGGCGTCTGCTGGACGAGATCCCCGAGGCCCGCCAGGTGGCGGCCGAGCAGGGAGCCGTCGCGGTGTCGGGCGAGGCGGCCGAACTCCTCGCCCGCCTGCTCGGCGTGTCATCGACGCAGCGCGAGCGGATCATGACGGAGCTGGTGCGCGGGCACGCGGCCGCCGTTCTCGGGCACAGCTCACCGGACGCCGTCCAGGCCGCGCGGGCCTTCCGGGACATGGGGTTCGACTCGCTGACGGCGGTGGAGCTGCGCGGCCGGCTGAACCAGGCCACCGGCCTGCGACTGCCCTCGACCGTGGTCTTCGACTATCCGTCCCCGCTGGCGCTGGCCAGGCAACTCCTGACCCAGCTGATCGGGTCGGCGGCCCTGACGCCGGACGAGCCGAGAGTGACGCCGGTGTCGTCGGCCGACCCGGTGGTGATCGTGGGGATGGGCTGCCGGTTCCCCGGTGGCGCGGACAGCCCCGAAGCGCTGTGGGAGCTGCTGGCGACCGGCGCGGACGCCATCTCCGGCTTCCCCGCCGACCGCGGCTGGGACCTCACGGGCCTGGTCGACGCCGGTACGGGCGAGGCGTCGTACACGCCCGAGGGCGGGTTCATCACCGGCATGGCGGACTTCGATCCGGGGTTCTTCCGGATCAGCCCGCGCGAGGCGTTGGGCATGGACCCGCAGCAGCGGCTGCTGCTGGAGACGTCGTGGGAGGCCCTGGAACGGGCCGGGATCGATCCGGTGACGTTGCGCGGCTCGCTGACCGGCGTCTTCACCGGCGCGTCGTCCTCGGGGTACGCCGGCCAGGCCGGTTACGGGGCCGGGGTGGCGGGTTCCGAAGGTCACCTGATGATCGGGAACCTGACCAGCGTGATCTCCGGCCGGGTCTCGTACACGCTCGGCCTCGAAGGCCCTGCGGTGACCGTGGACACCGCCTGCTCGTCGGCGCTCGTCTCGCTGCACCTGGCCGCGCAGGCGCTGCGCGGCGGCGAGTGCGACCTGGCGTTGGCCGGCGGCGTCATGGTGATCACCGACCCGACCGAGTTCATCGGCTTCTCCCACCAGGGCGCGCTGGCGGCCGATGCGCGCTGCAAGGCGTTCTCGGCGGACGCGGACGGGATGAGCCTGTCCGAGGGCGTCGGAATGCTCGTCCTGGAACGGCTTTCGGACGCGCGCCGGAACGGGCATCCGGTCCTCGCGGTGGTGGCCGGCAGCGCGGTCAACCAGGACGGCGCCTCGAACGGGCTGTCCGCGCCGAACGGCCCGTCGCAGCAGCGGGTCATCCGGGCGGCTTTGGCCGGCGCCGGGCTGCGGCCGGGCGACATCGACGTGATCGAGGCGCACGGCACCGGGACCGCGCTCGGCGACCCGATCGAGGCTCAGGCCATCCTGGCCACGTACGGTCAGGACCGGCCCGAGGAGCGGCCGGTGCTGCTGGGGTCGGTGAAGTCGAACATCGGGCACGCCCAGCAGGCGGCGGGCGTGGCCGGGGTCATCAAGATGGTCCTGGCCCTGCGGAACGAGCTGCTGCCGGCCACCCTGCACGCGGACGTGCCGACGCCCCACGTGGACTGGACCGCCGGGCACGTTGAGCTGCTGCACCGGCCGATGCCCTGGACCCGCCAGGAGGACGCCCGCCCGCGACGGGCCGGGGTGTCCTCCTTCGGGATCAGCGGCACCAACGCTCACGTCATCATCGAGGAAGCCCCGGAAGAGGCGGCCCCAATCGCCGGCATCACGCCGCCCGCCGACAGCACGACGGACGCCGACAGGTCGGCGGACGCAGGAGGAACGAGCGGCGAGGCCGTCTCCGGAACCGCCGACCCTCGGCCGAAGGTCCTCACCGGCGCGAGCGCGGCCTGGCTCGTGTCGGGGCACACCCCGGCCGGCCTGACCGACCAGGCCCGGCGACTGGCCGCCCACCTGGACGCCGACCCGCGCCTCGACCCGGCCGATGTCGGCTGGTCGCTGGCCACCACCCGCACGGCGCTGGAGCACCGGGCCGTGCTGCGGGGCGAGACCCGCGACGACCTCATGGCCGCGCTGACCGCGCTCGCGGCCGGCGAGCCGTCGGCCGGGGTGATCACTGGCACCGCCGGAGCCGCTGGGCCCGTGGTGTTCGTGTTCCCTGGTCAGGGGGGTCAGTGGGTTGGTATGGGGCGGGAGTTGGCCGAGGCGAGTCCGGTGTTCGCGGCTCGGTTGGCTGAGTGTGGGGAGGCGTTGGCTCCGTACGTTGAGTGGGATCTCGTCGAGGTGCTGGGCGATTCGGGGGTTTTGTCGCGGCTTGATGTGGTGCATCCGGTTTTGTGGGCTGTGATGGTGTCGTTGGCGGCGGTGTGGGAGGCGGCGGGGGTTCGTCCGGATGCGGTGATCGGTCATAGTCAGGGGGAGATCGCGGCCGCGTGTGTGGCGGGGGTGTTGTCGCTTTCGGATGGTGCGCGGGTGGTGGCTCGTCGTGGTCAGGCGATGATGGCGCTGGCCGGCCGGGGTGGCGTGTTGTCGATCGCTGCTTCCCTGGAAGCTGTTGAGGCTCGGTTGCGGCCTGGTGTGTCGGTGGCGACGGTGAACGGTCCTGAGGCTGTCACGGTGTCGGGTGCGGTGGATGCGCTGAGTTCGCTTGCGGCGGAGTGTGAGCGGGATGGTGTTCGGGCGCGGTTCGTGCCGATGGATTATGCGCCGCATGGTCCGCAGGTGGAGGGCATCCGGGGTGAGGTGCTGGCTGCCTTGGAGGGGGTTGTTCCTGGTACTGCGGTGATTCCGATGGTTTCGGGGATGACCGGTGACTATCTGGATGGGTCTGAGGCGGGTCCGGAGTATTGGTATGCGAGTCTGCGTTCGACGGTGCAGTTCGCGCGGGGTGTGGAGCGGCTGGGTCGTGACGGCTATGGGGTGTTCGTTGAGGTTTCGCCGCATCCGGTGCTGACGACGGCGATGGCCGCCACGCTGGAAACCGCTGAGATCGTGCCGGTGGTGACCGGCACCTTGCGCCGGGATGAGGGTGGTCCGGCGCGGGTTCTGGCTTCGCTGGCCGAGGTGCATGTCCGGGGCGTTCCCGTGGACTGGACCGCGGTCCTGCCCACCGGCCGGCGCGTCGACCTGCCCACCTACGCCTTCCAACGCCAGCGGTACTGGCCGAAACCGATGGTGGCCACCGCCGCAGGGGCCAACGCCCTGGGGCTGGGCGCGGCCGACCATCCGCTGCTGGGTGCGGCCGTGGACCTGGCCGGCGGTCAAGGATTGCTGTTCACCGGACGGCTGTCGTTACGAGCCCAGCCCTGGCTGGCCGATCACGCGATCGCCGGAACCGTCCTGCTGCCTGGGACGGCGTTCGTGGAGCTCGCCGTCCGGGCCGGATTCCAGGCCGGTTGCCCCCGCATCGAGGAGCTGACCCTAGCCGCGCCGCTGGTCCTGCCCCCCGAGGGCGCGGTCCGGGTGCAGGTCATCGTGAGCGCCCCGGACGAGCGGGGACATCGGGCGGTCGAGGTGTACGGCCAGGCCGAGAAGGCGGCCGGCGACGGCGCTTGGACTCGGCACGCGGCCGGGCTGCTCGCCCCGGCCACGGCTCCGATGGACCTTGAGTCCGGCGATTTCCGGATCTGGCCGCCGGACGGCGCCGAACCGGTCGACCTGACCGGCCGGTACGAGGCTCAGGCCGAGGGCGGCTACGGGTTCGGGCCGATGTTCCGTGGCCTGCGCTCGGCCTGGCGGCGCGGAGGCGACGTCTTCGCCGAGGTGGCACTCCCGGAGGACGCGACCGACGACGCGGCCGGCTTCGGCCTGCACCCGGCGCTGCTCGACTCCTCCCTGCACGCCGCCGGCCTGGCCGGGAACGCCTGGACCGGAGCCACCGCCGGGGGACAGGAGGTCCTGCTGCCCTTCGCCTGGACCGGGCTGTCCCTGTACGCGGCCGGCGCCGCCCGGCTGCGGGTCCGCCTCCGTCAGGACGCCGACAGCGGCGGGATCTCGCTCCTCGCCGCCGACACCAGCGGCGCGCTCGTGGTCTCCGCCGACTCCTTGGTGCTGCGCCCGGTCGCCGCCGGAGCCCTCCAGACGGCCGGAGACGCTCTCGACGACAGCCTGTTCGCCATCGAATGGACACCGATCAGTGGCACCCCGAGCGCTGACACCGTGGACCGGGCCATGGACTTGGCCGTGGTCGGCGCCGATCCCTTCGGGCTGGCCACCGGGCTCACCGCGTGCGGCGTTCAGCCGCGGACCCAGGCCGACCTCACCGCCCTGGCCGAGGCCGTTGACGCCGGAGCCCCCGTCCCCGACCTGGTCTTCGCAGGCATCGACGGAACCGGTTACGCCACCGATCCGGCCCAGTCGGCCAGGCGACTGACCGGGGAGGTGCTCGACCTCCTCCATCAGTGGCTGGCCCTGGACGCGCTGGCGCCGGCCCGGCTGGTGATCGTCAGTCGCGGAGCCGTCGCCACCGAAGCCGGTGCGCAGGTGACCGACCTGGCCGCCGCAGCCGCCTGGGGACTGGTCCGCTCCGCGCAGTCGGAGAACCCGGACCGGCTGATCCTGGCCGATCTACCCGCGACCGGAGCCGACGACGACACCTTCGCCGTGCTCGCCGCCGCGCTGGGCTCCGGCGAACCGGAGCTCGCCGTCCGCGACCACACCGCCCGCGGACGGCGGCTGGTGCGCTCGGCCACCCCGCCGCTGACCCCACCCGCCACCGGCCCCTGGCGGCTGGACGCCCCGGAGAAGGGCGCCCTGACCGGCCTGGCCCTCGTGCCGTACCCGGAGGCGACCGCACCGCTGCAGGCGGGAGAGGTACGGATCGCCGTCCGCGCCGTCGGCCTGAACTTCCGCGACGTCCTGATCGCCCTCGGCATGTACCCGGTGGAGGCGCTGGTCGGCACCGAGATCGCCGGTGTCGTCACCGAGATCGGCGCCGGGGTGACCCAGCTGAGCGTCGGGGATCGCGTGCTCGGGATGGCGGCCGGTGGCGCCGGCCCCCTCACCGTCACCGACGCCCGCCTCCTGACCCGGATGCCGTCGGACTGGTCGTTCGCCGCGGCCGCCACCGTGCCGATCGCCTACTCGACCGCCTGGTACGCGCTGGTCGACCTCGCCGCCGCCCGCCCCGGGCAGCGACTCCTCGTGCACGCCGCGACCGGCGGGGTCGGCACGGCCGCGGTCGCGGTGGCCCGGCACCTGGGCCTTGAGGTGTACGCCACCGCGAGCCCGGGCAAGTGGGCCGCGCTGCGGGAGATGGGCCTGGACGACGACCACATCGCCTCGTCCCGGACGGCCGACTTCGAGACCGCCTTCCTGGCCGCCACGGGCGGCGAGGGCATGGACATCGTCCTCAACGCGCTGGCCGGTGAGCTGACCGACGCGTCGCTGCGGTTGCTGCACGGCGGCGGCATGTTCCTGGAGATGGGCAAAACCGACGTCCGCGACCCGGCCGAGCTCGCCCGCGACCACCCGGACGTGAACTACCAGGCCTTCGTCACCGGCGACGCGGCCCCCGAACGGCTCACCGAGATCCTGGCCGAGACCACCGGGCTGATCGAGGACGGCACGCTGGCGATGCCCCCGATGCGGGTCTGGGACGTGCGCCGGGCGCCGGAGGCGTTCCGGTTCATGAGCCAGGCGCGGCACGTCGGCAAGATCGTGCTGACCGTTCCCCCCGGCCGCGAGCCCGGCACAGTTCTGATCACCGGCGGCACCGGAACCCTGGGCGGCCTGGTCGCCCGGCATCTGGCCGCCACCGGACGTGCCACCCGGCTGGTGCTGACCAGCAGGTCGGGGCCTGCCGCTCGTGGCGCCGCCGCGCTGGCCGCCGACCTGGCCTCGGCCGGCCTCGGCGTACGGATCATCGCCGGCGACGCCGCTGACCGTTCCGCGCTGGCCACAGTGCTGGCCCCTATGGTGGGTTCAGCGCCCGTTCGCAGGGCGGTCGGTGAGAGGCTGCGCGGCGTCGTGCACACCGCCGGAGTCCTGGACGACGGCGTGATCGGCTCGCTGACCCCCGCCCGGATCGACGCGGTCCTGCGCCCCAAGGCGGACGCCGCCTGGAACCTGCACGAGCTCACCCGAGGCGTGGACCTGGACGCCTTCGTCCTGTTCTCGGCCGGCGCCGCGACGTTCGGCGCCGCCGGACAGGGCAACTACGCCGCCGGGAACGCCTTCCTCGACGCGCTGGCCGCTCACCGGCTCGCCGCAGGGCTGCCGGCCGTCTCCCTGGCCTGGGGACTGTGGGCCGACGCCAGCGCCATGACCGAGAACCTCAGCGCCCAGGACGTGAACCGGATCTCCCAAGGCGGTGTCGAAGCCCTCACCGCCGACCAGGGACTCGGCCTCCTGGACCTGGCCCTGACCAGGGACGACGCCCTTCTGGTCCCGGCCCGCCTCGACGTGGCCGGGATCCGGGCGCAGGCCGCGCTGGGCGCCGGCCTCGCCCCGCTGTGGCGGGCTCTCACCGGGGGCCCGGCCCGCCCGCCGATGGCGTCCGCCGTCGGCGCGCACGGAGGATCGGCCGCGGAGGCCCTGCGTCAGCAGCTCGCAGGCAGCTCCGGAGCGGACCGGGACCGGCTGCTCCTGGACCTGGTCCGCGGCCACGTCGCCGCCGTCCTCGGACACACCTCACCCGAGGCCGTCGAACCCCGCCGGGCCTTCCGCGACCTCGGATTCGACTCCCTGACCTCGGTCGAACTGCGCAACCGGCTCGCCACCGCCACCGGCCTGCGGCTCCCGGCGACGGTGGTGTTCGACCACCCGTCTTCCTCGGCTCTCGCCGACCACCTGCGTACGCGGCTCCTGGGCGAGGGCGCCCTGGTGACGGCGGCCCCGGCCGTGGCCGCCGCTGCCGGGGAGCCGATCGCGATCGTGGCCATGAGCTGCCGCTTCCCCGGCGACGTACAGGATCCTGAGGGGTTCTGGGAGCTTCTGGCCGCCGGCACCGACGCGATCTCCCCGCTGCCGCGCGACCGCGGCTGGGACACCGCCGGGTTGTCCGAGCAGGACCTCGCCCACGTCGGCGCGAACACCGGCCAGGGCGGATTCATCAGCGGCGCGACGGACTTCGACCATGACTTCTTCGGGATCAGCCCGCGCGAGGCGCTGACCATGGACCCCCAGCAGCGCCTGCTGCTGGAGACCTCCTGGGAGGCGCTCGAGCGAGCCGGTCTCGACCCGGGCACCCTGCGCGGCTCCGCCACCGGCGTGTACGTGGGGGCGGCGTTCTCCGGGTACGGCGCCGGTCTGCCCGCCGAACTGGCCGGCCACATGATGACCGGCACCGCCGCCAGTGTGATGTCCGGGCGGATCTCGTACACGCTGGGTCTTGAAGGGCCCGCGGTCACGATCGACACCGCGTGCTCGTCCTCGCTGGTCGCCCTGCACCTGGCCGTGGCCGCGCTGCGGGCGGGGGAGTGCACGATGGCGCTGGCCGGTGGGGCCACGATCATGGCCACGCCGGGAGGGCTGGTCAGCTTCTCCCAGCAGCAGGCCCTGGCCGCCGACGGGCGGTGCAAGGCGTTCTCCACCCTGGCCGACGGCATGGGCATGGCCGAGGGCGCCGGCATGCTGGTGATCGAGAAGCTCTCGGACGCGCAGCGGAACGGGCACCCGGTGCTGGCCGTGATCCGCGGCAGCGCGATGAACCAGGACGGCGCCTCCAACGGCCTGACCGCGCCGAACGGCCCCTCCCAGCAACGCGTCATCCGGGCCGCGCTCGCGAACGCCCGCCTGTCCCCGGCCGACGTGGACGTGGTCGAGGCACACGGCACCGGCACCGAACTGGGCGACCCGATCGAGGCGCAGGCCCTGCTGTCCACGTACGGACAGGATCGTCCTGAGGACCGGCCGTTGTGGCTCGGCTCGGTGAAGTCCAACATCGGGCACACGCAGTGCGCCGCCGGAGTGGCCAGCGTGATCAAGATGGTTCTGGCGCTGGGCCATGAGGAACTGCCGAGGAGCCTGTACGCCGACCGCCCGTCCACCCACGTGGACTGGACCGAGGGTGACATCCGGCTGCTGGCCGAGGCTCAGCCGTGGCCGGTGAACGGGCGGGCGCGCCGGGCCGGGGTGTCCTCGTTCGGGATCAGCGGCACGAACGTTCACCTTCTCCTTGAAGAGGCTCCCGCTCCGGTCCCGCCGGTGAAGGCCGCGACCGGGTCCCTGCCCGTTCTCACCGGAACGGCCACCGCGTGGCCGGTGTCCGGCCGGACCCGCGCCGCGCTGGCGGGCCAGGCGAGCCGGCTGGGCGAACTCGTGTCGGCCCAGCCCGGCCTGGACGTCGAGGACGTGGCCTGGTCGCTCGTCACCAGCCGGTCGGTGTTCGAGCACCGGGCCGTGGTCACCGGCCGGAACCGGGAGGAACTGCTCTCGGGCCTGTCGGCGGTGACCACGGGACTGCCGGCCGCCGGGGTCGTCTCCGGAGAGGTGCCGGTCGGCGGCGGTACCGGCCGGGTGGTGTTCGTGTTCCCCGGTCAGGGGTCGCAGTGGGCCGGGATGGGGCGCGAGCTGGCGGCGTCTTCGCCGGTGTTCGCGGCCCGGCTGGCCGAATGCGGGCAGGCTCTGGCTCCTTACGTGGACTGGTCGTTGGATGACGTGCTGGCCGGTGCGGCGGAGCTCGACCGGGTGGACGTCGTCCAGCCCGCGCTGTGGGCCGTGATGGTATCCCTGGCCGCGTTCTGGCAGGCGGCTGGGGTGGAGCCGGATGCGGTGGTCGGGCACTCGCAGGGGGAGATCGCGGCTGCGGTGGTGGCGGGGGTCCTGTCGCTGGACGACGCGGCCAAGATCGTGGCGTTGCGCAGCCGGGCGTTGACGGCTCTGTCGGGCGGGGGCGGGATGCTCTCGATCGCCGAGTCCGCGGATGCGGTCGAGGCGCGGGTGGCGTCGTGGGACGGCCGCGTGTCGGTGGCGGCCGTGAACGGGCCCGGCGCGACGGTCGTCTCGGGCGAGGTCGATGCGCTGGCGGCGCTGCTGGCCGACTGCGAACGGGACGGCGTCCGGGCACGGATGCTGCCGGTGGACTACGCCTCACACGGCCCGCAGGTGGACTCGTTGCGTGAGGAGATCCTGAGCCTGCTGGACGGTGTCACCCCGCAGCCGGGCCGGATCCCGATGGTGTCGGCGATGACCGGTGAATTCCTCGAAGGCCCGGAGATGGACGCCGGGTACTGGTACGCCAGCCTGCGGGCGAGCGTGCAGTTCTCCCGGGCGATCGAAGCGCTGGGCGGATACGGGGTGTTCATCGAGTGCTCCCCGCACCCCGTCCTGACCGCCCCGATCACCGCCACCCTCGAAGGACTCTCCGCCACCGCCGAGCCGGTGGTCACCGGGACCCTGCGCCGGGACGACGGCGGGCCGCTGCGGGCGCTGGCCTCCCTCGCCGAGGTGTACGTGCGCGGCGTCGGCGTCGACTGGACCAGGGTGCTGGCCGAGGCCGAACGGGTGGACCTGCCGACGTACGCGTTCGTGCCCCAGCGGTTCTGGCCGGCGCCGGTCGGGTCCGGGTCCGGGGACGTCACCTCGGCCGGTCTCGACTCCGTCGGTCACCCGCTGCTGGGCGCGAGCGTCGAACTGGCCGAGGGCGAGGGACTGGTCGTCACCGGGCGCCTGTCGCTGCGGGCACAGCCATGGCTGGCCGACCATGCGGTCGCCGGGATCGTGGTCCTGCCGGGCACGGCGCTCGCCGAACTCGCGGTCGTGGCCGGTCACCAGGCCGGTTGCCCCCGGATCGAGAAGCTCACCCTGACCGCGCCGCTGGTGCTGTCCGCCGACCATCCGACCCAGGTTCAGATCACCCTCGGCGCCCCGGAGGACGGCGGGCCGCAGCCCGGCCGGAGAACGGTCCAGATCTACGCCCGTACGGAAACTCCCGGCGACCCGAACGAACCCGCCTCTTCTTGGACCTGGCATGCCGGCGGCGTGCTGACCCCGGCGCGACCCGCCGAGCCCGCCCTGGCCCGGGACTTCCTCACTTGGCCTCCCACCGACGCCGAACCGATCGACCTCACCGGCCTCGCCGGCACCCAGACCGCCGCCGGGCACGACTACGGCCCGGCCTTCCGCGGCCTGCGGGCGGCCTGGCGGCAGGGGGATGACATCGTCGCGGAGGTCGCGCTGCCCGAACCGGCCGCCGCCGAGGCCGGCGTCTTCGGCCTCCACCCGGCCCTGCTCGACGCCGCCTTCCAGACCACGGCACTCCTCGCGGACTCTGACATGACCGGCCGGTCAGAGCCTGACACGACCGGCTCGGTGGGCCGTGGCGGAACCGGCCTGGGAGAGGCCGGCGGAACCGGGGTCCGGCTGCCGTTCTCCTGGGGCGAGGTCTCGGTGTACTCGGCGGGCGCGTCGCGGCTGCGGGTCCGGCTCCGTGCCACCCCCGACGGATGGTCGCTGACCGCCGCGGACGGCACCGGGGTGCCCGTGGCGTCGGTCGGCTCGCTGGAGCTGCGGCCGGTGACGGCCGGGCAGCTCCGGATCGCCGGGAACACCCTGCGTGACGCCCTGTTCGGGCTGGCGTGGGTGCCGGTCCCCGATCCCACCGTCGCGGTCACCGGTCCGTGGGCGGTCACCGGGCCCGACCTCATCGGACTCGGAGCCGGACTGCGCGCGGTCGGCGCCACCGTGGCCGACCACCCGGACCTGGACGCCCTGGCCGCCGCCGTCGAGGCCGGTGAACCCGTCCCGCAGTTCGTCGTCGCCTGCCTGCCGACGGCGGCGAAGACCACCGAGCAACCGGGCGAGGCCGTCCGGAGGGTGACCCGCGACGTCGAAGCCCTGGTACGCCAGTGGCTGGCGCTCGAATCGCTGACCGGAGCCCGTCTGGTGCTGGTGACCCGGGGTGCGGTCGCGACCGGACCGGACCAGCCCACGCCGGACCTGACCGGCGCCGCCGTCTGGGGGCTGGTCCGTTCGGCCCAATCCCGGAACCCCGGCCGCCTGATCCTGGCCGACCTGGCAGCCGAGAACCCCGACGGCAGTACGAACGACCGGCTGAGCATGCTGGCCGCCTCCTTGACCTCGGACGAGCCAGAACTGGCCCTGCGGGGCGACACGGTGTACGGCCGGCGGCTGACGCGCCCGGCCGGTGGCGTCATCCCCACGAACCCACCCACCGGCCACACGCCGGGGACGGTCCTGGTCACCGGCGGCCCCGGAACGGCGGCGGCCCGCGCCGCCCAGCACCTCGCCCGCACCGGCCGGGCCACCGCCGTCACCGTCGCCACCCGTCCCGGCCCGTCCGCCCCCGGCACCGCCACCCTGGCCGCCACCCTCGCCACAGCCGGGGCGGCCGTCCAGATCATCGCCTGCGACCTCACCACCTGGACCGACCGGGATCGGGGAGAGCGGCCGGACAGCGGAGTTCCTGGGGATCGGGGAGAGGCTGCGAACAGCGGAGAACTGATAGACAGCGGAGACGTTCAGGACGTTGGAGACCTCCAGAGCAGCCCGTCCGTTGAGGGCGGCTGGCCCCGCCAGGACAGGGGGGACGTCCGAGACATCCGAGCCGGCCTGGAGGGCATGCTGGGCGGCCGATTCGAGGCCCCGTTGAAGATGGTGATCCACCAGGACGACGACGCTCTGACGGCGCCCGACGTGGCCTGGAACCTGCACCGGCTCACCGCCGGTCTCGACCTTGACGCGTTCGTCTTGTTCTCCACCCTCACCGCCACCCTCGGCACCCCCGAGACGACCGAACGAACGAGCGCCCAGGCCGGCTTCCTACAGGCCCTGGCCGCCCACCGCCGCGCAGCCGGCCTCCCGGCCATCGCCCTGGCCTGGGGTCCGTCACCAGGTGGAGACACGGCCCCCGGATCCGGTTCCGAGGCTTCGGGTAAGCGCCTTGCGCCGATCGCTGATCTGAGCGAGGGCGACGCGCTGGCGCTGTTCGATCTCGTGCTGGAGCGGGACGAGGACTTCCTGGTGCCGGCGCGGCTGAATCTGGCCCGGCTGCGCACCCCGGCCGACTCGGAACCGGCCCCCGTATGGCGCAGCCTCGCCGGGGCCGTGGGCGCGGCGGAGCCGGAGGACGATCACTCCGAGGTCGCCGAGGCCCTGCGCCGGCAGCTGGAGACACTGTCGCCCGACGATCAGGAACGGATGCTGCTCACCCTGGTCCGGGCCCACGTGGCCGCCGTCCTCGGCCAGGGCTCGCCCGAGGCGATCGATCCGCGCCGCGCCTTCAGCGACCTCGGGTTCGACTCGATGATCGCGGTCGAACTGCGCAACCGGCTCAACACGGCCACCGGCCTGAAACTGCCCGCCACGGTCGTCTTCGACTACCCCACCACGGCGGCGGTGGCCGAGTACCTGCGCGAGAGCCTGGTGCTCGACGGCGCCCCCGGCGTCGACGCCGAGGAGGAAACGCTTCGGCGCATCCTGGCCACCACCGCGATATCCCGGTTCCGCGACGCCGGAATCCTCGACGCCCTCATGCGTCTGGCCGATCCCGACAGCGCGACCCCGGACTCCGACGGCGGCAGCCGCGCCGAGGACATCGACGGGCTCGACGCCGAGAGCCTGGTCCGGATGGCGCTGGATTCCGAAAGTGCTGACTACTGATGCCCTGTGACACGTGGAGGTTGTCGTCATGACCATGCCGGCGGACAAGGTTCTCGACGCCCTGCGGGCCTCCCTCAAGGAGACGGATCGGCTGCGCCAGCGCAACCGGCAGCTGGCCGCCTCGTCGTGGGCGCCGATCGCGATCGTCGGCATGGGCTGCCGGTTCCCGGGCGGGGTGAACAACCCCGAAGAGCTCTGGGACCTGGTGGCCGCCGGTGGCGACGCGATCACCGCGTTCCCTGATGATCGCGGCTGGGAGGCCGTCGTCTCCGAGACCGAGACGAAGTACGTCCAGACCGGCGGATTCGTCCAGGACGCGCCGCAGTTCGACGCCGGCTTCTTCGGCATCAGCCCGCGTGAGGCCCTGGCCATGGACCCGCAGCAGCGGATGCTGCTCGAGGTCACCTGGGAGACTTTTGAGCAGGCCGGGATCGACCCGGCCGGTCTGCGCGGTTCGAGAACCGGTGTCTTCGCCGGAGGCACCAACTCCGGGTACGGCGTGAGCGTGGCCGGCATCGAGGGCACCGAGGGTTACATGCTCACCGGCGGCCTGACCGCCGTGATCTCCGGGCGGATCTCGTACACGCTGGGTCTTGAGGGCCCGGCGGTGACGGTGGACACGGCCTGCTCGTCGGCGCTGGTCGCCCTTCACCTGGCCTGTCAGTCGCTGCGCTCGCAAGAGTGCTCGATGGCACTGGCCGGCGCCGTGACCGTGCTGGCCAACCCCGACTCCTTCGCCGACTTCGCCGAGCAGGGCGGCCTGGCCGCGGACGGGCGCTGCAAGGCCTTCGCCGGCGCCGCCGACGGCATCGGCTGGAGCGAGGGCGCCGGGATGTTCCTGCTGGAACGGCTTTCCGACGCACGCCGCAACGGTCACCCGGTGCTGGCCGTGATCCGGGGCAGCGCCGTCAGCCAGGACGGCGCCAGCAACGGGTTGTCCGCGCCCAACGGCCCGGCCCAGCGGCGGGTGATCCGGGACGCGCTGTCCAACGCCCGGCTGTCGCCGGCCGAGGTGGACGCTGTCGAGGCGCACGGCACCGGCACCGTCCTCGGCGACCCGATCGAGGCCCAGGCCATCCTGGCCACTTACGGGCGCGACCGGACCCCGGACCGCCCGCTCTGGCTCGGCTCGGTGAAGTCCAACGTCGGCCACACCGGAGCCGCCGCCGGGGCCGCCGGCCTGATCAAAATGGTGCAGGCTCTGCGTAACCGGCAGCTGCCCCGCACCTTGCACGTGGACGAACCCACCCCCCGGGTGGACTGGACGGCCGGCGAGGTCCGGCTGCTCACCGAACCGCGCCCCTGGAACCCCGAGGCCGACGACACCACAGGCAAGCCCCGGCCGCGCCGGGCCGGGATCTCCGCCTTCGGCATCAGCGGCACCAACGCCCACGTCGTCATCGAAGAAGCCCCGGAAGAGGCGGCCCCAACCGCCGACAACCCGGTGCCCACCGACAACCGGGCGCCCACTGGCAGCCCGGTGCCCGCCGAGAGGCTCGCGGACGCAGGAGGAGCGGGTGGTGAGGCCGGCCCCGAAACCGTTGAGCCGCAGCCGAAGGTCCTCACCGGGGCGAGCGCGGCCTGGCTCGTGTCCGCTCGGACGGCCGGCGGGCTGGCCGCCCAGGCCACCCGGCTGGCTGAGTTCAGCGCCAGGAAGCCGGATCTGGACCCGGTCGACGTCGGCTGGTCGCTGGCCACGGCCCGTTCGCTGTTCGAGCATCGCGCGGTCGTCGTGGGCGCGGACCGTGACGCGTTGACCGCGAGCCTGGCCGCGCTCGCCACCGGCGCCCCGGCGGCCGGCCTGGTCAGCGGCTCGATTCCGGCCGGGGGGAGTGCCGGCCGGAAGGTGTTCGTGTTCCCTGGTCAGGGGGGTCAGTGGGTTGGTATGGGGCGGGAGTTGGCCGGGGCGAGTCCGGTGTTCGCGGCTCGGTTGGCTGAGTGTGGGGAGGCGTTGGCTCCGTACGTTGAGTGGGATCTCGTCGAGGTGCTGGGCGATTCGGGGGTTTTGTCGCGGCTTGATGTGGTGCATCCGGTTTTGTGGGCTGTGATGGTGTCGTTGGCGGCGGTGTGGGAGGCGGCGGGGGTTCGTCCGGATGCGGTGATCGGTCATAGTCAGGGGGAGATCGCGGCCGCGTGTGTGGCGGGGGTGTTGTCGCTTTCGGATGGTGCGCGGGTGGTGGCTCGTCGTGGTCAGGCGATGATGGCGCTGGCCGGCCGGGGTGGCGTGTTGTCGATCGCTGCTTCCCTGGAAGCTGTTGAGGCTCGGTTGCGGCCTGGTGTGTCGGTGGCGACGGTGAACGGTCCTGAGGCTGTCACGGTGTCGGGTGCGGTGGATGCGCTGAGTTCGCTTGCGGCGGAGTGTGAGCGGGATGGTGTTCGGGCGCGGTTCGTGCCGATGGATTATGCGCCGCATGGTCCGCAGGTGGAGGGCATCCGGGGTGAGGTGCTGGCTGCCTTGGAGGGGGTTGTTCCTGGTACTGCGGTGATTCCGATGGTTTCGGGGATGACCGGTGACTATCTGGATGGGTCTGAGGCGGGTCCGGAGTATTGGTATGCGAGTCTGCGTTCGACGGTGCAGTTCGCGCGGGGTGTGGAGCGGCTGGGTCGTGACGGCTATGGGGTGTTCGTTGAGGTTTCGCCGCATCCGGTGCTGACGACGGCGATGGCCGCCACGCTGGAAACCGCTGAGATCGTGCCGGTGGTGACCGGCACCTTGCGCCGGGATGAGGGTGGTCCGGCGCGGGTTCTGGCTTCGCTGGCCGAGGTGCATGTCCGGGGCGTTCCCGTGGACTGGACCGCGGTCCTGCCCACCGGCCGGCGCGTCGACCTGCCCACCTACGCCTTCCAACGCCAGCGATTCTGGCCGTCGTCGCTGGGCGGAGGCGTGGGGGACCTGCGGTCGGCCGGCCTTAACTCGGTCGGTCACTCGCTGCTCGGCGCCGCAGTGGAGCTGGCCGACGGCGATGGGCTGGTCCTGACGGGGCGCTTGTCGGTACGGGCCCAGCCCTGGTTGGGCGATCACCTGGTCGGCGGGACGGCGTACTTCCCCGGGACCGGCTACGTGGAGCTGGCGGTCGTCGCCGGTCACCTGGTCGGATGCACCCGCATCGACGAGCTGACGCTGGCCGACCCGTTGATGCTCCTCCCCGATGAGGAGATGCGGATCCAGGTCACCGTGAGCGGTCCGGATCAGGACGGCCTGCGTGAGGTGGAGATCTTCGCCCGGTCGGCGGACGCCGGGGGCGAGTGGACCCGGCACGCGGCCGGACGAGTCGGTGCGGCGGCACCGGCCGATGCGAACGCCGATGACCTTTCGGTCTGGCCGCCGGAGGACGCCGATCCGATCCCGCTCGACGGCCTGTACGAGGCGCTGGCGGCGGCAGGGCAGGACCTGGGGCCGGCGTTCCGGGGATTGAACGCGGTCTGGCGGCGTGGCGAGGACGTCTTCGCCGAAGTGGCGTTGCCGGAGCAGAACGCCACGAATGCGGCGGTCTTCGGCCTGCATCCGGCCGTGCTGGACGCGGCGCTGCAGGCGGTCTGGCTGACGTCGTCGGGTGATGCCGGGGCACGGATGCCGTTCGTCTGGTCGGATGTGTCCTTGTACGCGGCCGGTGCGACGATGTTGCGCGTCCGGTTGCGGCAGGACGTGAACGGCGCGGTGTCGCTGCTGGCCGTCGACGCGGCCGGGACACCGGTCGTCTCCGTCGGGTCGCTGGTGCTGCGGCCGGTGGAGGTGTCCCGGTCGGGGGCCGGTCATGCGCTACGAGACGCGTTGTTCAGCGTGGAGTGGGTCCCCGTTCCGGTGTCGGCGGCACCGGTCGGGCGCTGGGGCGTCGTCGGCGCCGATTCCCTCGGCCTGGCCACAGGGCTGGCCGAAGCAGGGGTGGAGCTCAGCATCTACCCGGACCTTGCGTCGCTCACCGCCGCGGCCGAGTCCGGTGACCTCGTACCCGAGGTGGTGCTGCTGGGGATCGAGAGCGGCGAGTCCGCCCATGGCGACCAGGCACAGGCGGCCCGGCGGCTCACGGTCGAGGCGCTGGAGGCGGCGCAACACTGGCTGACACCGGCGTCGCTGCTCGACAGCCGTCTGGTGGTCGTCACCCGCGGCGCGATCGCGGCCCAGCCGGGCGAGGGCGTGACCGACCTGGGAGCGGCGGCGGTCTGGGGCCTCCTGCGCTCGGCCCAGTCGGAGAACCCGGGCCGTTTCGTCTTGGTCGACCTTCCTGCCAGGGAAAATACGGATAAAAGCGCAGAAAAGAACGACGAGGCAAACGGAAAGGAAGGCGCGGAAGGGAGCACGGCCGAGAGCGCGGGTGCGGGCGCTGGTGCGGGCGAGGGCGCGGACAAGACGGTGCCACCGCTGGTTTCGGTGGGCGTACTGGCCGGTGCGCTCGGTTCCGCAGAGCCGGAACTGGCGGTTCGGGATCAGCGCGCTTACGGACGCCGCCTGGTCCGTCCGGCCACCGTCCCGTGGTCCACGGACCCGACCGGAGAGTCCCCAGGGGCCAGCGCGGCCGGAGAACCCGGCGCGGCCGATGAGGTCGGCGCGGTCGGTGTGGGTGAGCGGGTTCCCGGTACGGTGCTGATCACCGGTGGCACGGGCACCCTGGCCGGTCTCACCGCGCGGCACCTCGCGACCACCGGCCGGGCCCGGCAACTGCTGCTGGTCAGCCGTTCCGGCCCGGCCGCCGCCGGGGTCGCCGCTCTGGCCGCCGATCTCGCCGAAGGCGGCGCCGGCGTACGGATCGCGGCGGCCGACGTCGCCGACCGGGCGGCCGTGGTCGGACTGCTGGCGACGCTCCCCCGGACGCACCCGCTGACCGGCGTCGTGCACGCCGCCGGCATCGTCGACGACGGCGTGATCGGCTCACTCACCCCCGAACGCGTCGAGGCGGTGATGCGGCCGAAGACCGACCCGGCCTGGATCCTGCACCAGCTGACCGAGGACTACGACCTGGACCTGTTCGTCCTTTTCTCCTCGGCCGCCGCCACCTTCGGCGGCCCCGGACAGGGCAACTACACGGCCGGTAACGCGTTCCTGGACGCCCTGGCCGCCCATCGCCGGGCCGCCGGTCTGCACGGTCTGTCGCTGGCCTGGGGAGCGTGGGTCACGGGAGCCGGCATCGGCCGGAACCTGAGCCATGGCCTGCTGGCCCGCGCCACCGGCGGCGGCACCGCCGAGCTGGGGGCCGAGGACGGCCTGCTCCTGCTCGACCTGGCCCTGAGCCGGGACGAGGCCCTGCTGGTGCCGTTCCGGCTGGACGTCGCCGGGCTCCGGGCCGCGGCTGTGCGCGGTGGAGCGCTGCCGCCGCTGCTGCACGGGCTGGCCGGCCCGATCCGCGCGGGAGTGACCTCGGCGGTGAACACCGGCGCCGGATCAGGGGCGATGCAGCGGCTGGCCAGGGTGCCGGCGGCCGAACGCGACCGGATCCTGACCCAGCTGGTCCGCTCCCATGTCGCCGCCGTCCTCGGCCACGCCTCGCCGGAGCTGATCGAGCCGAACCGGACCTTCGCCGAGCTCGGGTTCGACTCCCTCACCGCCGTCGAGCTGCGCAACCGGCTGAGCGCGGCCACCGGCCTGCGGCTGACCGCCACCCTTGTCTTCGACTATCCCACCGCGCACGCTCTGAGCGGCCACCTCGGCGAGCAGTTGGCCGGCGCCGGTCCGGCGTCGGGCCTCCAGGCCGCACCGCCCCTCCAGGCGGCGGTGACCGGTGACCCGATCGCCATTGTCGGCATGGGCTGCCGGTTCCCCGGCGGCGTCGACAGCCCGGACGACATGTGGCGGATGCTCAGCACCGGCACGGACACGATCTCGCGGTTCCCCGCCGACCGGGGCTGGGACACCGCCGCCCTCTACGACCCGGACCCGGAGAACCTCGGCACCTCGTACACGAACGAAGGCGGATTCGTGGACGGCGCGGGCGAGTTCGACCCGGCGTTCTTCCGGATCAGCCCGCGTGAGGCCATCGCCATGGACCCGCAGCAGCGGCTGCTGCTGGAGACCTCCTGGGAGGCGCTGGAGCACGCCGGCATCGACCCGACCTCGCTGCGCGGCTCGATGACCGGGGTCTTCGTCGGCGCCGCCGCGTCCGGGTACTCGGCCCTGGGCTTGACCGGTGACGGCGCCGAGGGGCACCTGCTCACCGGGAACGTCCCCAGCGTGATCTCCGGCCGCGTCTCCTACACCCTCGGGCTGGAGGGCCCGGCGGTGACGGTCGACACGGCCTGCTCGTCGTCGCTGGTCGCCCTGCACCTGGCCGCCGCCGCGCTGCGGACGGGGGAGTGCACGATGGCGCTGGCCGGCGGTGTGATGATCATGGTCGACGCGGCCGAGTTCCTCAGCTTCGCCCAGCAGCGGGCGCTCGCCGCCGACGGCCGGTCGAAGGCGTTCTCCGACGGCGCCGACGGGATGGGGCTCGGCGAGGGCTCGGGCATGGTCGTCCTGGAACGGCTTTCCGACGCCCGCCGGAACGGGCACCCGGTCCTGGCCGTGGTGGCCGGCAGCGCGATCAACCAGGACGGCGCCTCCAACGGGCTGACCGCGCCGAACGGCCCCTCGCAGCAGCGGGTGATCCGGGCAGCCCTGGCCGGCGCGGGTCTGTCCGCCGCCGACGTCGACGCCGTCGAGGCGCACGGCACGGGAACGACCCTGGGCGACCCGATCGAGGCGCAGGCCCTGCTGGCCACCTACGGCCAGGACCGGCCCGAGGGGCGGCCGCTGTGGCTGGGCTCGGTGAAGTCGAACATCGGCCACGCCCAGCAGGCCGCGGGCGTGGCCGGGGTGATGAAGATGGTCCTCGCCCTGCGGAACGGCGAGCTGCCGGCCACCCTGCATGCCGCCGAGCCGTCCTCGCACATCGACTGGACCATGGGTGACGTCCGGCTCCTCACCGAGCCGGTGCCCTGGCCCGCCGGCGGCCGCCCTCGCCGGGCCGGCATCTCCTCCTTCGGCATCAGCGGCACCAACGCCCACCTGATCATCCAAGACCCCCCGGCCCCCGTCGCCACCCCCGCGCGGACCCTGGACCCCCTGATCACGCACACGCCGACGACCGCTTGGCTCGTCTCCGCGCAGACCTCGGCCGGTCTGGCCGCCCAGGCCGGGCGCCTGGTCACCCGCGTCAGCGCCGACCCGGAGCTGACGCCGGCCGACGTCGGCTGGTCCCTGGCCACCACCCGGTCCACGTTCGAGCACCGCGCCGTCGTCCTCGGCGGCACCCGGGACGACCTGCTGAGCGGCCTGTCCGCCGTCGCCGCCGGTCACCCGGCCCCCGGCCTGGTCACCGGCGTGGCGGCCACGCCCGGCCCGACCGTGTTCGTCTTCCCCGGCCAGGGCTCGCAGTGGGCCGGCATGGGCCGGGACCTGGCCCGGACCAGCCCGGTCTTCGCCGCTCGGCTGGCCGAGTGCGAGCAGGCGCTGAGCCCTTACCTCGATTGGTCCCCGAGTGACGTCCTGGCCGGTACGGAGGGCGCGCCCGGCCTGGACCGCGTCGACGTCGTACAGCCGTTGCTGTGGGCGGTGATGGTGTCCCTGGCCGCGGTCTGGCAGGCCGCCGGGGTCCGGCCGGACGCGGTCGTCGGTCACAGCCAGGGGGAGATCGCGGCCGCCGTGATCGCCGGCATCCTCACCCTGGACGATGCCGCGAAGGTCGTGGCACTGCGCAGTCAGGCGCTCACCGCGCTGTCCGGTCGCGGCGGCATGCTCTCGATCGCCGAGCCCGCCGGCCTGGTCGAGACCCGGCTGCTCTCCCGTACCGGACAGGTCGCGATCGCGGCCGTCAACGGCCCGGACGCGACCGTCGTCTCCGGCGACCCCGAGGCGTTACGCCAGGTCAGGGACGAGTGCGAGCGCGACGGCGTACGGGCGCGGATGCTGCCGGTCGACTACGCCTCGCACGGCCCCCAGGTGGATGCGTTGCGGGAGGAGATCCTGAGCCTGCTGGACGGGATCAGCCCGCGACCGGCCACCCTGCCGATGGTGTCGGCGATGACCGGCGAGCACCTGACCGGCCCCGAGGCCGGCGCGGAGTACTGGTACGCGAGCCTGCGCGCGCCCGTCCGGTTCGAACGCGCCATCAGGGCGCTGCGGGCGGGCGGCTACGGGACCTTCGTCGAGGTGTCGGCCCACCCCGTCCTGACTGCGGCCATCGGCGTCACCCTGGAGAGCATGGCCGACGCTACCGGCCCGGCGCCCGTCGTGGCCGGGACGTTGCGTCGTGACGACGGCGGCCCCGCACGCATGCTGGCCTCCCTGGCCGAGCTGCACGTCCGGGGCGTCGCCGTCGACTGGGCCGGGGTGCTGGGCGGCGGGGCCCGGGTCGACCTGCCCACGTACGCGTTCCAGCATCAGCGGTTCTGGCCGTTGCCGCCGGCGGCGGGATCGGGGGATCTGCGCTCGGCGGGCCTGAGCTCGGTCGGTCACGCGCTGCTCGGCGCGGCGATCGAGCTGGCCGACGGCGACGGCCTGGTGATCACCGGACGGTTGTCGGCGCGGACCCAGCCGTGGCTGGGCGATCACGTTCTGGGCGGGACGGCGTTCTTCCCCGGCACGGGTTACGTGGAGCTGGCGGCGGTGGCCGGTCACCTGGTCGGGTGCACTCGGATCGACGAGCTGACCCTGGCCGCCCCGCTGGTTCTGCTCCCGGAGGAGGAGGTCCAGGTCCAGGTCACGGTGAGCGGCCCGGATCAGGACGGACTGCGGGATCTGGAGATCTTCGCCCGCGTGCAGGACGCCGGCACGGGGTGGACCCGGCACGCGGCCGGGCGGGTGGGTCCCTCCGAGCCCGCGGCCGACCTGGACACGGCCGACTTCGCGGTGTGGCCGCCGGAAGGCGCCACCCCGCTCGGGGTGGACGGTCTGTACGAGGCGCTGGCGGCGGCCGGGCAGGACTTCGGCCCTGCGTTCCAGGGATTGAACGCCGCCTGGCGGCGAGGCGACGACGTCTTCGCCGAAGTGGCGCTGCCGGACCGGACCGACACGAACGCGGCGATCTTCGGCCTGCACCCGGCCGTGCTGGACGCGGCGCTGCAGGCGGTCTGGCTGACGTCGTCGGGCGAAGGCGGTCCCAGGATGCCGTTCGTCTGGTCGGACGTGTCCCTGTACGCGGCCGGTGCGACGATGTTGCGGGCCCGGTTGCGGCAGGACGCGAACGGCGCGGTGTCGCTGCTGGCCGTCGATGGCGCCGGGGCGCCGGTCGTCTCCGTCGGATCGCTGGTGCTGCGGCCGGTGGCCGCGTCGGCGCCGGGGGCCGGTCATTCGCTGCGGGACGCGCTGTTCGGCGTGGAGTGGGTCCCGGTCCCGAGCGTGGGACCGGCGGCGGCCGGGCGGTGCGCCGTGGTCGGTGCCGACTCCCTCGGCCTGACCCAGGATCTCGCCGCGGCCGGTATGGCTCCGGCCTCCTACCCCGACCTGTCCGCGCTGGCCGACTCCGGCGACCCGATCCCCGAGGTGCTGCTGATCGCCGTCGGCACCGACGGCGCCGACCAGGGGCGGGCGGCCCGGCGGCTGACCAACGAGGTCCTGGCCCTGCTACAGCGGTGGCTGACCCTGGATGCGATGGCCGACAGCCGCCTGGTCGTCGTCACGCGCGGCGCGGTCGCGGCCAGGCCCGGTGAGAACGTGACCGACCTGGCCGCCGCGGCGGTCTGGGGCCTGCTGCGGTCGGCGCAGTCGGAGAACCCCGGCCGCCTCACGCTGGCCGACCTGCCCGCGAACACGTACGAGAGCCCCGGCGACGGTGGCGCGCCGGTGAGCGTGCTGGCCGGTGGGCTCGGTTCCGCCGAGCCGGAACTGGCCGTCCGGGATGAGCGTCTTCACGGCCGCCGCCTCACCCGCCCGGCAGCTTCGCCGGGCTCGGCGGAACCGGCGCGGACGCCGGGCGCGGTGCTGATCACCGGCGGTACCGGCACGCTGGCGGGCCTGACCGCCCGGCATCTGGCCGCGACGGGCCGGGCGCGGCACCTGCTGCTGGTCAGCCGTTCCGGCCCGGCCGCCCCCGGTGCCGCCGCCGTGGCCGCCGGAGTCGCCGAGGCGGGCGCCGACGTCCACGTCGTGGCCGCCGACGTCACCGACCGTGCCGCCGTGGCGGGCCTCCTGGCAGGAATCCCCAGGTCGTACGCGCTGACCGGGGTCGTGCACACCGCCGGGATCGTCGACGACGGCGTGATCGGCTCCCTGACCCCTGACCAGGTGGACGCCGTGATGCGGCCGAAGACCGACGCCGCCTGGATCCTGCACGAGCTGACCGAGGGGTTCGGGCTGGACCTGTTCGTCATGTTCTCCTCCGCCGCCGCCACGTTCGGCAGCGGTGGCCAGGGGAACTACGCGGCCGGTAACGCGTTCCTGGACGCCCTGGCCGCCCGCCGCCGCGCGGAGGGACTGCCCGGCCTGTCGCTGGCCTGGGGAGCGTGGGTCGCCGGGGCCGGCATCGGCCGGAACCTGAGCGAGGGCCTGCTGGCCCGCGCCACCGGCGGCGGCACCGCCGAGCTGGGCGCCGACGAGGGGCTGGCCGTGTTCGACCTGGCGTTGAGCCGGGACGAGGCTCTGCTGGTGCCGTTCCGGCTGGACGTCGCCGGGCTCCGGGCGGTGGCCGCGCGCGGTGGGGCGCTGCCGCCGCTGCTGCACGGGCTGGCCGGCCCGATCCGCGCCGGGGTGGCCTCGGCGGTGAACGCCGGCGCCGGGTCGAGCGCGCTGCGGCAGCAGCTGGCCCGGGTGCCGGTGCCCGAACGCGACCGGCTGCTGATCCAGCTGGTCCGCACCCATGTCGCGGCCGTGCTGGGGCACGCGTCGCCGGAGCTGATCGAGCCCGGCCGGGCGTTCAGCGATCTGGGATTCGACTCGCTCACCGCCGTAGACCTGCGCAACCGGCTGAACGAGGCCACCGGGCTGCGGCTGCCGGCCACCCTCGTCTTCGACTACCCGACCACGGCCGTCCTGGCCGGGCACCTGGCGGCCGAACTGCTCGGCGTCCTGGTCCAGGACACGTCCGTCCCGGCGATCAGCGCCCCGGTGACGGGAGAGCCGATCGCCATCGTGGCGATGGGCTGCCGCTTCCCCGGCGGCATCCACGACCCCGAAGGGCTGTGGGAGCTGCTCTCCGCCGGCAAGGACGCGATCAGTCACCTGCCCGGCGACCGCGGCTGGAACCTGGAGGCCCTGTACGATCCCGATCCGGACAAGGCCGGCACGTCCTATGCCCGCTCGGGCGGATTCGTGCACGACGCGGCCGAGTTCGACCCCGGCTTCTTCGGGATCAGCCCGCGCGAGGCCCAGGCGATGGACCCGCAGCAGCGGCTGCTGCTGGAGGTCTGCTGGGAGGCGCTGGAGCGCGCCGGCATCGATCCGACCTCGCTGCGCGGATCGCCCACCGGGGTCTTCGCCGGGGGATCGTCGTGGGGTTACGGCGCGTCCGGTGGGGGCGGCTCCGAAGGCCACCTGATGACCGGCGCCTCGACCAGCGTCATCTCGGGACGGGTCTCGTACACGCTGGGCCTGGAGGGTCCGGCGGTCACCGTCGATACGGCGTGTTCGTCGGCGTTGGTGGCCATGCATCTGGCCGCGTCCGCGTTGCGGGCGGGGGAGTGTTCGCTGGCGTTGGCCGGTGGTGTCACGATCATGGCGACGCCGGGGGCGTTGGTGGGGTTCTCCCGGCAGCGTGGTCTGGCCGAGGACGGCCGTTGCAAGGCGTTCTCGGCGTCGGCGGACGGCATGGGGATGGCCGAGGGCGCCGGGATGATCCTGCTGGAGCGGCTGTCGGACGCGCGGCGGAACGGGCATCCGGTGCTGGCCGTGATGCGGGGCAGTGCGGTGAATCAGGACGGCGCGTCGAACGGGTTGACCGCGCCGAACGGTCCCTCCCAGCAGCGGGTGATCCGGGCGGCCCTGGCCAACGCCAAGCTGGCGGCCGGGGACATCGACGTGGTGGAGGCGCACGGCACCGGTACGACGCTGGGCGACCCGATCGAGGCCCAAGCCTTGCTGGCCACGTACGGGCATGATCGTCCTGAGGATCGGCCGTTGTGGCTCGGGTCGGTGAAGTCCAACCTCGGGCACACCCAGAGCGCGGCAGGCGCCGCCGGCGTGATGAAGATGGTCCTCGCCCTGCACCATCAGGAACTGCCGCTCAGCCTGCACGCGGACGAGCCGGCGGAGAACATCGACTGGTCGGCCGGGGACGTCCGGCTCCTGGCCGAGGCCAGGCCGTGGCCGGCGGGCGACCGGGTCCGGCGGGCCGGGGTGTCGTCGTTCGGGATCAGTGGCACGAACGCCCACCTCATCATCGAGGAAGCCGCACCCCCCGAGGAGAACCCCGAGCCGGCCGAACCGCCGGTGCTGTCGGACGGCGCCGCCTGGCTGGTGTCCGGCCGCACCGCCGCCGGCCTGGCCGAGCAGGCGGCCCGGCTGGCCGAGTTCGCCGGCACGGACGAGACCGCCAAGGCCGCCGGCGTCGCGGACATCGGCTGGTCGCTGGCCACGACCCGGTCGATGTTCGAGCACCGGGCCGTCATCGTGGGGCGGAGCCGGGAGGAGCTGCTGGCCGGGCTGACGGCGGTCGCGACCGGCCGGCCGTCGGCCCAGGCCGTGACCGGGACGGTGCCGGCCGGTGGCGGTGGCGGCCGGGTGGTGTTCGTGTTCCCGGGACAGGGGTCGCAGTGGGCCGGGATGGGCCGGGAGCTGGCGGCCTCGTCCCCGGTGTTCGCCGCCCGGCTGGCCGAGTGCGGTCAGGCGCTCGCCCCGTACGTGGACTGGTCGCTGGACGACGTGCTGCACGGCCGGGAAGGCGCGCCGGACCTGGACCGGGTCGACGTGGTCCAGCCTGCTCTGTGGGCGATCATGGTGTCGCTGGCGGCGGTGTGGCAGGCCGCCGGGGTGCACCCCGACGCCGTGCTCGGGCACTCCCAGGGCGAGATCGCCGCCGCGTACGTGGCCGGGATCCTGTCGCTGGAGGACGCCGCCCGCATCGTGGCCCTGCGCAGCCGCGCGCTGACCGCGCTGTCCGGGCGCGGCGGCATGCTGTCGCTCGCCGAATCCGCCGAAGCGGTCGAGGCCCGGCTGGTCTCGCGGGCCGACCGGGTGGACATCGCCGCGGTCAACGGCCCGGACGCCACCGTCGTCTCCGGTGACCCCGACGCCCTGGACGAGCTCGCCGCCGAATGTGAGGCGGCCGGGATCCGGGCCCGCCGGCTCCCCGTCGACTACGCCTCCCACGGCCCGCAGGTCGAGGAGCTCCGCGACGAGATCCTCACCCTGCTGGAGCCGATCACCCCACGGCCCGGCCGGATCCCCATGGCGTCGGCCATGACCGGCGAGATCCTGGAGGGAACCGAGGCCGACGCCGGCTACTGGTACGCCAGCCTGCGCGCCCCGGTTCAGTTCGCCGAGACCGTCCAGATGCTGGGTGACGCCGGGTACACGGTCTTCGTCGAGACCTCCGCGCATCCGGTCCTGACCACCGCCGTCCAGGCCACCCTCGACGACCCCGGCCCCGACCAGCCTTCCGGCACGGGCGGCGGCGACCGGGTGGTCACCGGCACCCTCCGGCGGGACGACGGCGGCCCGGACCGGGTCCTGGCCGCCCTCGCCGAGGCGCACGCGCACGGCGTCGTCGTCGACTGGCCGAAGGTGCTCCCCGCCGCACGCCGGATCGCCCTGCCGACCTACGCCTTCCAACACGAGCGGTACTGGTACCGGCCGGCCCTGCCCGGTGCCGGGGACGTCAGCTCGGCCGGGCTCGACCCGGTCGGCCACCCGCTGCTCGGCGCCGCGGTCGAGCTCGCCGACGCCCACGGACTGGTCGTCACCGGGCGCCTCAGCCTCGCCGAGCAGCCGTGGCTCGCCGAACCCGCGGCGGCCGCGACCGTGCTCACCGAACTCGCGGTCGTGGCCGGCTATCAGGTCGGCTGCCCCCGGATCGCCGAACTCACCCCGGCCGAGCCGCTGGTGATCGAGCCGGGCGCGCCGCTGCAGGTCCAGGTCGTCCTCGGCGACCCGGACGACGACGGGCGGCGTACGGTCGAGATCTACGCCCGGCGCGCCCGCTCCGACGAGCTCTGGACCCGGTACGCCGAGGGGCGGCTCGACCAGGACCGGCCCGCCGACGCGTCACTGTCCGGCGCCTACACGATCTGGCCGCCGACCGGCGCGACCCCGCTCGTCAGCGCTGACGCCGCCTCGGACGGTCCGCTCCGATCCGCCTGGCGGGACGGGGATGACATCCTCGCCGAGCTCGCGCTGCCCGACGAGGCCTCGGGCGCGGCGACGTACGGCCTGCACCCGGCCCTGCTGGCCGCGCTCCCGGACGTCGTCGCGGTCGCCGGGGACGGCTGGCCCGCCGCCGATCCGGCCGAGATCCTCCTGCCGTCCGGCTGGACCGGGATGACCCTGCACGCCGCCGGCGCCTCGACCCTGCGGGCCCGGCTCAGCCGCCCCGCCGACGCCCGGCCCGGCGACGGGCGACTGTCGCTGGTCGCGGTCGACGCCACCGGCGCCCCGGTGCTGTCGGTGGAATCCCTGACGCTGCGGCCGGTCCCGGCCGAGAGACTGCGGACCGGCACCGGTCGTACGCGCGACGCGATGTTCGGTGTGGACTGGGTGCCCGTGCCGGTTACGGACGCCGCCCCGGCAGGTCGCTGGGCCGTCGTCGGCGACGATCGGCTCGGCCTCACCGGCGCGCTGACCGCCGCCGGGGTCGACGCCGAGGCCCACACCGACCTCGCCACCCTCGTCGAAACCGGCGAACCGGCCCCCGATGTGGTGCTGGCCTGCATCGGAGACACCCCGGCGGACGATGAGGACACCGCCCAGGCCGCCCGCCGGACCACCGTCGAGGCGCTCGAACTGATTCAGCGGTGGCTGGCCCTGGACGCCCTGGACGAGGCCCGGCTGGTCATCGTCAGTCGTGGCGCTGTCGCCACCAGGCCCGGCGACGTGGTCACGGACCTTCCGGCCGCCGCCGCCTGGGGGCTTGTCCGCTCGGCCCAATCCGAGCACCCCGGCCGCCTGATCCTCGCCGACCTGCCGTCTTCCCGGACCGTCGCCGAGCTTGCCGACAGCGCCGGGACCGCCGAAAGAGCCGCGCCCGCCGACAGCGCTGAAAGCGCCGAGACCGCTGAGGCGATCGGCGTGCTCGCGGCCGCTCTCGGCTCGGGCGAACCCGAACTGGCGATCCGTACCGGCCGTGCCCACGCCCGCCGTCTCACCCGCCGCACCGCCACCCCCGCCCCAGCGCAGCCAGGCGACCGGGTTGGGACCGTAGCCGCGGCGATGCCGGGCGATGCGGCTGGGACCGTGTTGGTCACCGGTGGGACCGGGACGCTGGCTGGGCTGGTCGCGCGGCATCTGGTCGTGACCGGTCGTGCCGGGCGGCTGCTCCTGGTGAGCCGAAGTGGCCCGGTCGCCGCCGGCGCCGCCGCGCTGGCCGCCGGACTGGCCGGATCCGGGGCCGGCGTACGGATCGTCGCCTGTGACGTCGTCGATCCGGGCGCCCTGGCCGGTCTGCTGGCCGGGACTCCGCTGACCGGCGTGGTCCACACCGCCGGGGTGCTCGACGACGGCGTCATCGATTCGCTGACCGCAGAGCGCGTCGACGCCGTCATGCGGCCCAAGGTGGACGCCGCCTGGCACCTGCACCGGCTCACCGCCGAGCTGGACCTCGACTTCTTCGCCCTGTTCTCCTCGGCGGCCGCGACGTTCGGCGCCGCCGGGCAGGGCAACTACGCGGCCGGGAACGCCTTCCTGGACGCCCTGGCCGCCCACCGGCGGGCCGCCGGTCTGCCCGCCGTCTCACTGGCCTGGGGGCTGTGGGCGGACGCCAGCGGCCTGACCAGCCACCTCAGCGCGGGCGACCGCGACCGGATGACCCGTGGCGGGGTCGGCGCGATGTCCGCCGACGAGGGGCTGGCGCTGCTGGACCTGGCCCTGACCCTGGACGACGCCCTGCTGGTCCCGGCCCGGCTCAACGTGGCCGCGCTGCGCGCCCAGGTCGCGCAGGCCGGCACCAACGCCCTGGTCCCGGCCCTGCTCCGGACCCTGTCCGGCGGCTCGAACCGCGCGCTCGCGGCGGGCGGGACGGCGGGGGAGGCGCTCCGGGCGCAGCTGGCCGCCCTGTCTCCGGCCGAGGCGGACCGTACGCTGACCGACCTGATCCGCGCCCACGCCGGGGCCGTGCTCGGACACGGCCCGACCGGGGTGATGGAGACCGGCCGGGCCTTCCGGGACGTCGGATTCGACTCGCTGACGGCCGTCGAGCTGCGCAACCGGCTGGCCGCCGTCACCGGGCTGAAACTCCCGGTGACCCTGATCTTCGACTACCCGACGCCGGCGGCGCTGGCCGCCCATCTGCGCGCCGAGCTCCAGCAGCAGGCCCGGCCAGGTCAGCGCCAAGGGGCCCGGCCGGAGCTTCCCGCCGTGGCCGCCGCGGCCCCGGACGAGGCGATCGCGATCGTCGGCATCGGCTGCCGGTTCCCCGGCGGCGCCGACAACCCCGAGCACTTCTGGGAGCTGCTGAGGACCGGCACCGATGCCATCGCGGGATTCCCGACGGACCGGGGCTGGGACACCGACGCCGTCTACGCCGCCGACGCGGGCGGTGGAGCCTCCACCACCCGGCTCGGCGGGTTCCTCTACGACGCGGGCGAGTTCGACCCCGGCTTCTTCGGGATCAGCCCCCGTGAGGCGATCGCCATGGACCCGCAGCAGCGGCTGCTGCTGGAGACCTCCTGGGAGGCCCTGGAACGGGCCGGGATCGACCCCGTGACCCTGCGGGGCAGCGCGACCGGCGTCTTCGCGGGCGGATACGGCGGCTCCTGGTACGGCATCGGCCAGGAGGGCTACGGCACCACCGGCAGCGCGGGCAGCGTCATCTCCGGCCGGGTGTCCTACGCGCTCGGGCTGGAGGGCCCGGCGGTGACCGTGGACACGGCCTGCTCCTCCTCCCTGGTGGCCATCCACCTGGCCGCCCAGGCGCTGCGGTCCGGGGAGTGCACGCTCGCGCTGGCCGGCGGCGCCACCGTGATGGCGACGCCGGGGCTGTTCACCGAGTTCTCCCGCCAGGGCGGGCTCGCCACGGACGGGCGCTGCAAGTCCTTCAGCGCCTCGGCGGACGGCACCGGCTGGGGCGAGGGCGCCGGGATCATCCTGCTGGAACGGGTCTCCGACGCGCGGCGGAACGGGCACCGGATCCTGGCCGTGATCCGCGGCAGCGCGGTGAACCAGGACGGCGCCTCGAACGGGCTCACCGCGCCGAACGGCCCGTCCCAGCAGCGGGTGATCCGGGCCGCCCTGGCCAACGCCCGGCTGCGGGCGGGCGACGTGGACGCGGTCGAGGCACACGGGACGGGGACCGTACTGGGGGACCCGATCGAGGCGCAGGCGCTGCTGGCGACGTACGGGCAGGACCGGCCGGAGGGCCGGCCGGTGTGGCTGGGGTCGGTGAAGTCGAACATCGCGCACACCGGCGCCGCCGCCGGCGTGGCGGGTGTGATCAAGATGGTGCTGGCGCTGGAGAACGAGGTCCTGCCGCGCACCCTGCACGCGGACGAGGCGTCCCCGCACGTGGACTGGAGCATGGGCGAGGCCCGGCTGCTGACCGAGCCGACGGCCTGGCCGGTGGGTGAGCGTCCGCGCCGCGCCGGGGTGTCGGCATTCGGGATCAGCGGCACCAACGCCCATCTGATCATCGAGGAGGCGCCGGACGCGTCGGCGCGGCACGACGCCGTCGCCGTCCCGGACGGCGGCGCGAGCGCGCCGCAGGTGCTTCGGGACGCTCCCCTGGCCTGGCTGCTCTCGGCCCGGACGGTGGACGCCCTGGCGGGACAGGCGCGGCGGCTGGCGGGGCGGGCGCGCGACGGCGCGGGCGTGGACCCGGTCGATGTGGCCTGGTCTCTGGCCACGACCCGGTCGGTGTTCGAGCACAGGGCCGTGGTGCTGGGCGCGGACCCGGCCGAGTTGCTGTCGGGTTCGATGGCACTGGCCGCGGGCGAGCGGGCGGGCAACGTGCTTTCTGGTGCGGTTCCGGCCGACCGGACGGGCCGCGTCGGGTTCCTGTTCGCCGGGCAGGGGGCGCAGCGGGCCGGGATGGGCAGGGAGCTGTACGCGGCCAGCCCGGTGTTCGCGGCGGCCTTCGATCGGGTGGTCGAGGTGCTGGAAGCCGAGCTGGGGCTGGCCATCAGGGACGTCGTGCTCAGCGCTCCCGATGTGCGTGACCTGAACGGCGTCTCTCCTGGGGGTGACGCGCTGAACGCGGTCCGCGCCGATCAGACCCTGTACGCCCAGACCGGGTTGTTCGCGGTGGAGGTCGGCCTGGTGGCGCTGCTGGCGGCGGCCGGGATCGTGCCGGATGTGGTGGCCGGTCATTCGGTCGGCGAGATCGCGGCGGCGTACGCGGCCGGAGTGCTGACCCTCGAAGGCGCGTGCGCGCTGGTGGCGAGGCGGGCCCGGCTCATGCAGGGGCTGCCGCTGGGCGGGGCGATGGCGGCGATCGCGGCGAGCGAGGCCGAGGTCGCGGCTGAGCTGGAGAGCGTGCCCGGGGTGTCGTTGGCGGCGGTGAACGGGCCCGCCTCGGTGGTCGTCTCGGGTGATGAGGCCGCCGTCGACCGATTGGTGGAGGTGTGGCGGGAGCGGGGCCGCCGGGTGCGCCGGCTGCGGGTGAGCCACGCGTTCCACTCGGCGCGGATGGACCCCGTGCTCACGGAACTGGACGAGGTGGCCGCCGGTCTGGAGCACCGGATGCCGGCGGTGCCGTGGGTGGGCGCCCTGTCGGGCGAGCTGATCGCGGCCCCGGAGACCGGGTACTGGGCGGCTCAGGCGCGCCGGCCGGTCCGGTTCGCGGACGCGGTCACCACGATGGCGGCTCAAGGCGTCTCGACGTTCATCGAGATCGGCCCGGACGGAACCCTCTCCGCGATGGGATCGACGGCGCTCACCCTCCCCGGCACCGACGACACGGACTTCCTCCCGATGCTCCGCCCCGACACGCCGGCCTCGACCTCGGTCATGACCGCGCTCGGCCGCGCGCACGCCCGGGGGGTGGAGGTGGACTGGACCGCCGTCCTGCCCACCGGACGGCGGATCGACCTGCCGACCTACGCCTTCTCCCGTAAGCGTTTCTGGGCCGAGGCGCCGGCGATCCCGGCCGGGAGCGGGACGGCGGCGGAGGCGCAGTTCTGGGCCGCGGTCGAGCAGGGAGACCTGGCCGGTCTGGCCGGCGCCTTGGACGTGGACGCGCAACGGCCGTTCAGCGAGGTGCTGCCCGTGCTGGCGTCGTGGCGGCAGCGCGACCGGGTGACGTCGGCGGCCGGGGACTGGCGCCATGGCATCACCTGGGTACCGATCTCCGATCCGGAACCGGTCGCGCTGACCGGGACCTGGCTCCTGGTGACGGGTCCGACCGGGCTCGGCCTGGCCGCTGACTGCGTGCGGATGCTGGCCGACCGGGGCGCGACGGCGATTCAGGTCGAGGTGGGCGCATGCGATGCGGACCGGGAGACGCTGGGCGCCCGGCTGAGCGAGGTCCGGTCCGCGCACACGGCCGACGGGCCGGCGCCGTCGATCAGCGGGGTGCTGTCGCTGCTGGCTTTGGAGGAGGCGTCGCTGCCGGGGTTCGCGTCGGTGCCGGCGGGGCTGGCCGCTACTCAGGGGCTGATTCAGGTGCTCGGGGATGCCGGTGTGACCGCGCCGTTGTGGGTGGTGACGCGGTCGGCGGTGGCGGTCGCGCCGGGGGAGAGTCTGACCAGTCCGGTGCAGGCGCAGGTGTGGGGGCTGGGCCGGGTGGCGGCGCTGGAGCACCCGGATCGGTGGGGTGGCCTGATCGATGTGCCGCAGGAGTCGACCGATCGCGTCGCGTCCCGGCTGGGCGCGGTGCTGGCCGGGTGCGGTGAGGATCAGGTGGCGATCCGGGGCGCGGGGATCATGGCTCGGCGGCTGGTCCGCGGCCCGCGGCCGGGTGGTGGCCGTTCGTGGGCGCCTCGCGGTGCCGTCCTGGTGACAGGTGGGACCGGGGCGCTCGGCGGGCGGGTGGCCCGGTGGTTGCCGGGACGCGGCGCTTCGCGGGTGGTGCTGTCCAGCCGCTCGGGTCCGGCGGCGGCAGGTGCCGCCGCGCTGGCCGCCACGCTGGCGGCGGCCGGGACCCGGGCCGAGGTGGTCGCCTGTGACACCGCCGAGCGGGCGGAGGTGGCCGGGCTGCTGGCCTGGATCGGTTCCGGTGGTGCGCCGTTGAGCACCGTCTTCCACGCCGCGGGGACGGAGCGGGGCGGCCCCTTGCAGGCGGGCGGCCCGGAGGAACTGGCCGCGAATCTGGCGCCCAAGGCGTCCGGGGCGGAGCACCTGGACGAGCTCACGGCCGGCCTCGACCTGGACGCGTTCGTGTTGTTCTCCTCGATCGCCGCCGTGTGGGGCAGCGGGCATCAGTCCGCCTATGCCGCCGCCAACGCCTACCTCGACGCGCTGGCCGAAAACCGCCGTGCACGCGGTCTGACGGCCACGTCCGTGGCCTGGGGCCTGTGGGGCGGCGGTGGGATGGGAGCCCGGGACGGGGGCGAGGCCGCGGCGCAGATGGCGCGGATGGGCATCCGGGCGATGGACCCCGATCAGGCGATCGGCGCCCTGGCCGCGACGCTGGACGGCGGCGAAGGGCTGGTGACGGTCGCCGACATCGATTGGGAGCGGTTCGTCCCGGTCTTCACCTTGCGCCGGCCCAGTCCGTTGATCAGTGATCTGCCCGAGGCCCGGCAGGTCCTGCACGCAGGCGCCGCGGATGGTGAGGTCACGGAGGCGGCGCGCAGCCCGCTGGGTGAGCGCCTGGCCGCCGTCTCACCCGCGGAGCGGGATCGTATCCTGACCGACCTGGTCCGGGCCGAGGTCGCGGCCGTCCTCGGACACGAGTCCCCGGACTCCGTCGGCGCCAGACAGGCCTTCCAGGACCTGGGGTTCGACTCCCTCACCGCGGTCGAACTGCGTAACCGGCTGTCCACGGCCACCGCCATGCGGCTGCCCGCCACGCTGATCTTCGACTACCCGACCCCCACCGCGCTGGCCCGGCATCTGCAGTCGGAACTCGTCCCGTCGGCCGGCGACAGCGGCACCGAGAACGCCGAAGAGGCCGAACTCAGGAAGGTCCTGTCGTCGGTCCCCCTCAGCCTGCTGAGAAGTGCCGGACTGCTCGAACCCCTTCTCGAACTGGCCGATGTCGCGGACGGCGCGCCAGAACCGGACGAGGAATCCGTGAGCATCGAGGAGATGGACGTCGCCGATCTGATCAGGATCGCCCGCGACCGGTCCAGCTCCGAAGAACTCCTCTGACGTCCCGAGCCCGGATCGTCTCGAACGCACGGCAAGAGTGAAAAGGAGCCCAAGGTGGCATCGTCTACGGAAGATCTGGTCGCGGCGCTGCGGGGATCGCTGGTGGACAACGAGCGCCTGCGGCGTCAGAACAAGCGCTTCACGGCCTCTTTGACCGAGCCGATCGCGATCGTCGGGATGGGATGCCGTTTTCCGGGCGGTGTCCGTGGCCCCGAGCAGTTCTGGGAGCTCCTGGCCTCGGGTACCGACGCCGTGTCCGGTTTTCCGGTGGACCGGGGGTGGGACACCGCCATGTTCGGCGCGCCGGGGCTCGACGGCTCCGCCTCGTCCGCGGCGCAGGGCGGGTTCATCTACGACGTGGGCGATTTCGATCCGGGGTTCTTCGGGATCAGTCCGCGTGAGGCGCTGGCGATGGATCCGCAGCAGCGGTTGTTGCTGGAGACGTCGTGGGAGGCGCTGGAGCGGGCGGGGATCGAGCCGCGGTCGTTGGGCGGCAGCCGGACCGGGGTGTTCGCCGGGGGAACGCCCACCGGGTACGGCGCCGGCCTGGAAGGCACCGGTTCGGAGGGATATCTGCTCACCGGTACCTCGGGGGCCGTCATCTCGGGCCGGGTGTCGTACGTGCTGGGCCTGGAAGGGCCGTCGGTGACCGTGGACACGGCGTGTTCGTCCTCGCTGGTGGCCCTGCACCTGGCGGTGCAGGCGTTGCGGTCGGGGGAGTGCACACTGGCGCTGGCGGGCGGGGTGACGGTGATGGCGACCCCGGCCGGGTTCGCGGCCTTCGCCGAGCAGCAGGGGCTGGCCTCCGACGGGCGGTGCAAGTCGTTCGGCGCCGGCGCGGACGGGACGGGCTGGGGCGAGGGAGCCGCCGTCCTGGTGGTGGAGCGGCTGTCGGACGCGCGGCGCAACGGGCATCCGGTGCTGGCGGTGGTGCGCGGCAGCGCGGTGAATCAGGACGGTGCGTCGAACGGACTGTCGGCTCCGAATGGTCCTTCGCAGCAGCGGGTGATCCGGGCCGCGTTGGCGAGTGCCCGGCTGTCGGCAGCGGACGTCGATGTGGTGGAGGCGCACGG
>NZ_JBQHCW010000038.1:0-61456 GCF_052068115.1 Nonomuraea sp. ZG12 | reverse complement strand
ACCCCCCGTGCCGATGACCAGGACGGACGTGGCTATCCGGTTCTCCGGCGCATGCATGGTGTGCTCCTCAACCCGCAACTTCACGAAAGCAGTTCCACGAAGCAAGACCGGACAGCACCGCGATCTGTGACATCCCGCGAGTAAGCCGCGCCGGCTACCCGGCCGCTTGTGATCGGAATCCTGCCTCGGACCCATCCATTTGGACGCGCTGTTCGCCGATCACGGACAGCAGGCGCAGCTTGTCGTAGCTCTCGCTGCCCGAGGGCGCGGTGTAGACGACGAGCATCTGGGACTGATCGGGGTCGAGCAGCGTCTGGCAGTGCAGTTCGAGCAGGCCGAGCTGGGGGTGCTGGATGCGCTTGGCCGGGCAGTACGGGCGGCCGACCGGATGCTCGTGCCACAACGCGGCGAACTCGGCGCTCTTCACCAGCAGGGCGTCCACCATTGCCGCCACGCGCGGGTCCTTGCGGTCGCGGGTGTACAGGTCGTGCAGGTTCGCGGCGATCAGTCTGCTGTGCGTCGGGTGGTCGTCCTCGGGATGGATCGACCGCGCGGCGGGGTCGGTGAACCACCGGTAGTGCGCGCTGCGGCCCGGCCCGGTGCGGACGGTGTCGTCGCCGAGCAGCGCCTTCGACAGCCGGGTCTGCTTCAACGTCTCGCCCAGGTAGTTCACGACCTGGGCGGCGGCGTCCTCCAGGCCGTCGAAGATGCGCATCATGCCAGGGTTGAGGTGGTCGGCGCGCAGGGTCCGCTGCGGGGTGGCGTATCCGGCGAGACGGAACAGGTGGTCGCGTTCCTCCAGGGACAGGCGCAGGCCACCGGCGAGGGAGGCGAGCATCTGCTCGGACGGGTGCGGCCCGCGCCGCTGCTCCAGCCTGCTGTAGTAGTCGACCGACATGTCGGACAGGACGGCGACCTCCTCGCGCCGCAGCCCGCCTGTACGCCGCCGCCCGCCCCGAGGGAGCCCCACGTCCTCGGGCTGCAACGCCTCGCGGCGGCTGCGCAGGAATTCGGCGAGTCGCGCCCGGTCCACAGATCCTCCTCTGCGCGAATGGGTCGAATGACTTCAGTATCGAGGGGCCGGTCCCGCGTATCCATGTTCTGTCAGTCCCCCGATAGGCGGAACGGGGATCGGGGCCGGCCCGATTCCCTGGATCGGGAGAACATTCCTCCCGTTTCCGCCGGCTGCCACGGTTCTCGTATGAACACAGCAACCCACTGGATCGGCGGCCGGCACGTCGCCGGATCCGCTTCCCTGATCGACGTGGTGAACCCGGCGACCGGCGAGGTCATCGCCCAGGTGCCGGACGGCACCACCGCCGACGTCGACCGCGCCGTAGCCGCCGCGAACGCGGCCTTCCCCGGCTGGGCCGCCACCGACCCGGCCGAACGCGCGCAAGTCGTCGGCCGCATCGCCGACGGACTGAGCAGCCGGGCCGAGGAGATCGCCACCACCATCACCAGCGAGATGGGAGCTCCCATCACCCTGTCCCGCACCGCGCAGGTGGGCTTCCCGGTCGCGGTGGCGGCGTCCTTCGCCGCGCTCGCCGCCGACTTCGCCTGGACCGAGCGGATCGGCACCTCGCTGGTCGTACGCGAGCCGATCGGCGTCGTGGGCGCCATCACGCCCTGGAACTTCCCGCTCCAGCAGATCGTGTCGAAGCTGGCGCCCGCCCTGCTGGCGGGTAACACCATGGTGTTCAAGCCGTCCGAGATCGCGCCGCTGACGGCGGCGATCCTGGCCGAGGTCGCGGCCGAGGCGGGGCTGCCCGCCGGGGTGTTCAACGTCGTCCATGGCACGGGCCCGACCGTCGGCGCGGCCATCACGGCCCATCCCGGCGTCGACATGGTGTCGTTCACCGGCTCCACCCGTGCGGGCAGGCAGGTCTCCGCCACGGCCGCGGCGACCGTCAAGCGGGTCACGCTGGAGCTCGGCGGCAAGTCGGCCAACATCATCCTCGACGACGCCGATCTCGCCGAGGCGGTCACCCACGGCGTCGCCATGATCCTCACCAACGGCGGCCAGGTCTGCGGCGCGTGGCCGCGGATGCTGGTGCCGGCCGCGCGGCAGGACGAGGCCGTCGAACTGGCCGTGGCCGCCGCCGCTGCCTACACCGTCGGCGACCCCACGGACGAGGCCACCCGCATCGGCCCGATGGCCTCCGAACAGCACCGGCAGCGGGTCGACGGCTACATCGAACGCGGCCTCGCCGACGGCGCCCGGCTGGCGCTCGGCGGCCCGGGAAGGCCCGACGGACTGCCCGAGGGCGCGTACGTACGACCGACGATCTTCGCTGACGTCGCGCCGGACTCAGTGATCGCCCAGGAGGAGATCTTCGGTCCCGTCCTGACCGTCATCCCGTACGTCGGCGACGACCAGGCCGTGGAGATCGCCAACAGCACGATGTACGGGCTCACCGGCGCCGTGTTCGGCAGCCACGACCGCGCGATGGGGATCGCCCGCCGGCTGCGCACCGGCCAGGTGGACGTCAACGGCGGCGACTGGAACGTCCTGGCGCCGTTCGGCGGATACAGGCAGTCGGGCAACGGCCGCGAGTTCGGCCGGCACGGCCTTGAGGAGTATCTCGAGACCAAGTCCATCCAGGGCTGATCCCCTGCCCGTCATCTCCCGATTCCGGTGGAAATCTTCCTGGACCGTAACTTGGCACTGGCCTGTCCTTGCTGCTCAACAGGTAAGCAGGAACAGTCCGGCTGGGGGCCAGCGCCGGGGGCAGGGGGAAGACAATGACGGATACGGTGCCGAGCAATCCCGGCGGACCGGGAGATCTCGAACAGGCGGCGGCGGTGTTCACCGGTGTACGGCGGCGCCTGTTCGGCATCGCCTACCGGATGCTGGGCAGCGCGGCCGAGGCCGAGGATCTGGTGCAGGACGTCTGGCTGCGCTGGCAGGCCTACGACCGCGCCACCGTGGCCAGCCCCGCCGGGTTCCTGTCAACGGTGACCACCCGGCTGGCGATCAACGCCGCCACGTCCGCCCGCGCGCGCCACGAGACGTACGTCGGGCCCTGGCTGCCCGAGCCCGTCGACACCGGCGCGGACCCCTACCTCGGCGCCGAACGCGGCGAAGCCCTGGAGTTCGCGGTGCTGCTGCTCCTGGAGCGGCTCACGCCCACCGAACGGGCGGCGTACGTGCTGCGGGAGGCGTTCGACTACCCCTACCGGCAGATCGCCGACATCGTCCGGCTCAACGAGGCCGCCGTACGCCAGCTGGTCAGCAGGGCACGCAAGCGGGTGCTCGCCGAGCGTCGCACCCCCGTGACCGAAGCCGAGCAGCGCAGGCTGCTGGCGGCCTTCGTCGTCGCCGCCCGCTCCGGCGACCTGACCGCGCTGGAGGAGCTCTTCGCCGCGGACGTGACCAGCTACTCCGACGGCGGCGGCACCGTACGCGCCTCGCGCATCCCGGTGGCGGGCGCGTCGCGGGTGGCGAGGTACATCAGGGCGTTCGCCGGCCGCTTCTGGGCCGGCGTCGAGGTGGCCTGGGCGAACACGAACGGCCAGACCTCCGCCCTGCTCAGCCGCGACGGCCGGGTGTTCGCCGCCCTCACGGTCAACGCCTCGGAGCAGGGCATCGACCAGGTGCTGTGGATGATGAACCCGGCCAAGCTCACCGCCGTGGCCACCGCGCCCGACCGAGGCGCATGATCCGTTACGAGGCTCGCCAGGCCGCGGTCGTTATCGTGACGGCCACGAGCAGGACGCAGACGGCCGTGACCGCCGCGACGACGGCCGCCACGCCGATCTGGGGTGTCGCCAGGGGCAGCGCCAGGATGACGGCGACGCTGCCCGCCAGTGCTGCCGGATGGATGACGGACGCCGAGGTGACGAGCGCGTGCACCGCCCACAGCAGGGCCAGGTACACGGCGGTCGGGATGGCGACGGCGTAACCGAGTGCGACCGGTGAGGCCGCCACGGCGTGCCCGGTCTGCTCCACCGCCACTTCGAGCCCGGAGCCGAGGGCGGCCAGGGCCGCGAAGATGCCGTAGTGGCCGTACCCCCACAGGAACGACCGCTGACGGCGGTCGCTGAGACCTTCCCCCGCCTCGACGAGGAAGTAGAGCCACCAGAGCGCGAACAGCAGGACCAGGCCGCAGCCGGCGATGACGACGAAGGGGCCGTCCACCTGGTGCGCTTCGAGCGCCCCTTCGACTCCCCGGCTCGCGGCCAGAACGCTCTCGCCGAGCAGGATGATCGTGAACAGGCCGTAGCGCTCGGCGATGTGGTGCGGGTGCCAGTTGGTGGCCCTGACCCGCTCCGCCCACCGTGGCACCGCCAGTTCCAGGACGACCAGGCAGAGGAAGAACGGCAGGCCGGAGGAGGCGGGCAGCACGCCCGTGTCCACGAGGAAGTAGCGAAGCAGCCATCCCACCTGCACGACGGCGATGCCGCCGGCGTAGCGCAGCGCGGTGCGGCGGCCGGCCGGGTCCTCAAGGCCGGCCCGCACCCACTGGATGACGAGCCCGAACCTCATGATCACATAGCCCAGCGTGACGATCCCGTAGTCGGAATGATCGGCCGCGGCGGGCACACCCGCGGCGAGCACCAGCACACCGGCCATCTGCACCATGGTCAGCAGCCGGTAGGCGACATCATCGGTGTCGTACGACGAGGCGAACCAGGTGAAGTTCATCCACGCCCACCAGACGGCGAAGAACACCTGGAGGAACGGGACCAGCCCGGCCGAGCCGTGACCTTCGGCGATGGCGTGCGCGAACTGCGCCGTGATGGCGGCCACCGCCACCACGAAGGTGAGATCGAACAGCAGCTCCAGCTGACTCGACGCGCGATGGGGCTCGTCGATGGCACGTGCCGTCATCCGGACCCGGATCCGGAAGGTGGTGCTGGCTGGTGGCACGGTTTCGCTCCTGTCGTTCCGCGACGTCGGACTCCATCTGAACAGACAGGGGAGCGTGGTGATCTGTGACAATGCCGACGCCGTGGGCGCCTGTCACAGAACGGCGCGCCGTCCTGTCTTAGTGCTTGGCCATCTGCCTCAGCGCTTGGTCACCTGTCACCTTTCTGACCTAATGCCACGATTATCCGCCACTTTTCCAGACCTGTATGAACGTAAGGGAAGGAGTGTGTGCTGTGACAGCGCACCCCACAGCCTTGTACGACGGCGAGGCTCCGCCCCCATCCCGGGCCGCGACCGCGATCCGAACGCCCGCTGACACGATGCGCGCGTTGAAGCGCGAACTGGGAAAGAAGCGGCAATTCGCCTCCGACGCCTCCCACGAGCTGCGCACGGCGCTCACGGGCCTGCGCACGGAGTTGGAGGAAGCTCGCCTGCATCCCGACGAGACCGACCTCGGCGACCTGCTCATCCGTGCGCTCAGAGACGTCGACCGGCTGGACGCGATCATTACTGACCTGCGGATCCTCGCCGGGATGGACGCCGGCCCGCCGATGCCGCCACAACGTGTCGACCTCACCGACCTGGTCCGTGACGAGGTCGCCCGCAGAACCGACCGCATCGCGGTCCGGCTCCGCCTGGAGCCGGGAGTGACCGTCCAGGCCGTCCCGGTCCGGCTCGGCCGGGTCCTCACCAACCTGCTGGACAACGCCCAACGGCACGGCAGGCACCTGGTCGAGGTCCGGGTGAGCCACGACGACGACCACGCCGTCCTGACGGTCGCCGACGACGGGGAGGGAATCGCCGAATCCGAACGGGAACGGGTCTTCCAGCGTTTCATCCGGCTGCCGGCCGCCCGCCGCCTCGACCAGACCGGCACCGGCCTCGGCCTGGCGATCGCCCGCGACATCGCCCGATCCCACCTCGGCACCCTGCACGCCGGAGAGTCGGAGACCGGCGGCGCGAGCTTCGTCCTGCGTCTTCCCGTCTCACCGGTGGACCGGGCGCCCCGGCCACGTACCCGGCTCGGCACGTCCAGAAGGGTGAACCTGGTCCCCACGCGCACACGGAAGAGCTGCCGGAGCTGCCTGTAGGGGGGCAGGCCCCACCAACGACTGGTGTGCCAGCCGCAATGTCGCGGCTCGCGAGCCCTTCTAGAGTTTCCCCATGAGCTTCGCACGATTGACGACGTCAGGCGCGCTTCTGGGGCTCGTGGCGGTGCTGACCGGGTGCGGCGTCGGCGGTTCGCTTCATGAGGACACGGTGTCGTACGACGTCACCGGCAAGGTGGCGGCGCTGCACGTCGAAGCCGACTCCGGATCCGTGGAAGTGGTCGGGTCGGATCGCCGGGACATTCGCGTGACCGAGCGGCTGAGCTGGCACAACGACAAGCTGGCGACCAGCCACGAGGTGCGGGGGGACACGCTGGAGCTGGCGTTCACCTGCCCCACCACGTGGGGGTGGGGAGCCGTAGGCACCACCTGCGACGTGAGCTACCAGGTCGAGGTGCCCGAGCACCTCGGCGTCAAGGTGACCTCCGACTCGGGGGACCTGACGCTCAAGGACCTGTCCGGCAACGTGGCGGCCACCAGCGACTCCGGGGCGATCAGGACGATCGGGCTGACGGGCAAGCAGGTCACCACGAAGACCGACTCGGGCGACATGACCCTGACCTTCGCCGGGCAGCCCGACAAGGTCACGACGGCCACGGACTCGGGCGATACCGTGATCCACGTGCCGCAGGGGCCGTACAACATCGTGGCCAGAACGGACTCCGGGACCAAGGACATCAAGGCGGCCGGCGACTCCTCGGCGGAGCGTTCGATCGAACTGTCCAGCGACTCCGGTGACCTGCAGGTCGTGACGCCCTGACGTGGGCGCCTTCTGCCCCTGATGCTGGTCTCCGAGCTTTGCGCGTGATTCCAGACGGGGTGGCGCTGGTACGTGGTCATCGCCGTCTTCGTCGGTGGAAGCCCCCCCGGGCACGGTGCAAGATCTCCTCGGCGCACCGGCTCCCGCGATCTCCTACGCAGAGCCTCTGTCCGATGAGCGGTGGTACGGGACGACGATGGTGCTGCACTGGGCGGGCAAGGTGGCACTGCCTGCCGTCGTCTGTGCCGTGGTCCTGACCCTGCTGGCGGCTCGTCCCTACCGGCCTGGCCAGTCGATCGCCGCCAGCGCGACGCTTTCCTCGCCATCGGTGCTGATGGCCGGACTGGTGCGCCTGGCCCTGCTCAGGGCCAGGCCCTGGGAACCTGACAGCGGCCGGATCGAGCCCACCGGCCACGGGCCGAGAAGAGGGAGTCAGTCCTCCAAGGAGAGCGCTCGGCTGGGGCAGAGTTCGACCGCCAGTTGAGCGCTGCGCGCCTGGTCCCCTTCTGGCCGTTCGACGAGGACGGTCACGGTGCCGTCGCTGTCCTGGTCGAAGACCGTCGGCTCGGTGAGCACGCATTGAGCCGCGCCGACGCAGACGTCGGTGTTGGCGACGATGTGCATGGCAGCGCCTCCTACCAGGTGACCGGGAACTCGTGGATGCCGTAGATGTTCGCGTCGTTCTTGTACGGCAACGTGTCGAGGGGCACGGCCGGGCGGAGATCCGGGATCCTGCGGAACAGTGTGTCGAACACGATCTCCAGCTCCATCCGCGCGAGATTCTGGCCCAGGCATTGGTGTGCCCCGAATCCGAACGTGATGTGGTTGCGCGCGCCGCGTTCGATGTCCAGCTCGTCCGGCTGGTCGAACACGTCGGGATCCCGGTTGGCGATGTTGCCCAGTGTCACCACGGCGTCGCCGGCGCGGATCGTCACGCCGCCGATCTCGACATCGGCGACCGCGACGCGGGAGGTCACGAATTCGGCGATCGTGAAGTAGCGCAACAGCTCATCGACGGCCGCCGGTGTCTTCGACGGGTCGTCACGGATGGTACGGATGTCCTCCGGACGTTCGAGCAGGGCCATCGTGCCCAGGGAGATCATGTTCGCCGTGGTCTCGTGACCGGCGACGAGCAGCAGGAACGCCAGGCTCCGCACCGCCTCGCGGTCGTCCGACTTGGCGAGCTGGCGGCTGAGCAGGTCGTCGGCCGGCTCCTTCTCCTTGGCCGCGATCAGGCCGTCAAGGTATTCGAGCAGCTCGGAGACGGCCAGCATGCGATCTTCCTGCGTGATCGTACGGCTCAGCAGCCGCGACGAGCGGGCCTGGAAGAAGTCGTGGTCGGCATAGGGGACGCCGAGCAGCTCACAGATGACCAGTGAGGGCACCGGCAGAGACAGTGCATTCACCAGGTCCGTGGGACGCGGCCCGGCGAGCATCGCGTCGATGTGCTCATCGACGATCTCCTGGACCCGTGGACGCAGCGCGGCCAGCCGCTTGACGGTGAACTCGCCGACGGCCGCACGACGTGCCGGGCCGTGCTCGGGCGGGTCCATGATGATCATGGCCGGCTTGAAATCCGGGGGAAGCACGCGCTGCCCCTTGAGGAGCAGCGGGAAGTTCGGATTCCGCCGGTCGGAGCTGAACCTCGGGTCGGTCAGCATCGCGCGGATGTCCGCGAGCCGCGTCATCGCCCACGCGGTCATGCCGCTGGGCAGGGTCACACGCGAGATCGGAGCCTCCTCCCGCAGTCGCCGGTGCTCGTCCGGCGGCGCATGGGGGCAGCCGCGCGTGATGGGCAGCGTGGAGGGTTGAGCTGTGGTCATGGCTTCATCCGATCTTGACGGCAGCGTATCTGGAAGAATTTCCTCCGCTTAGCTTCACAGTACATAAGCGGAGATTTGTCGTCCACCTAGGCCGGGGGATATTTTCTGAAGGTGGAAGAGGAGCAGGATGGCGGCTAGCCCGGAGATCCGGATGCGGGCCGACGCGCGGCGCAATCGCGACCAGATCCTCGCCGCCGCTCGCGCGATGTTCGCCGCCCAAGGCTCCGACGTCCCGATGGAGGAGATCGCGCGCACCGCCGGCGTCGGCGTGGGCACGCTCTACCGGCGTTTTCCGGACCGGGAATCGCTCATCCGCGCGGTCGCGAAGGAGAGCCTCGCCCAGGTGCTGCAGGACGCGCGTGCGGCGTCCGCCGAAGAGCCGACGGGATGGGACGCGCTGAAACGTCTGATCGCCAAGTCGCACCAGCTCCAGGTGAGCTTCCAACTCGCCTGGAGTTCCTCGCGGGTACGGGAGATCCTTCAGGTCGATCCGGAGATCGGCGAGATCCGGAACACGTTGATGGCCGAGATCGCCCAGATGGTCAAGAACGCGCAGACGGAAGGCACCATGCGTCCGGACATCGGCGTCGGGGACATGGCGGTCCTGTTCGTGCTCATTCTGCGCCAGTCGCCGGCCATGGACGCTCTGGGGACATTCGCGGCCGAGCGCACCGTCGCCATCATGCTGGACGGCCTGCGGGCGCGCTCGAACGGCGAGCTACCAGGTCACCCGATCACCATGGAGGAGCTCCGCTGGCCGGGAATCGTCAAGGATTGACCAAGGCGTTCGTCTATCTATGAGCACTGCCACAGAAAGCGGCCTTCGCTGCCGTCAGCGTCGAGAAATCCGTAACCGACACCGGCGTCACCGAAGTTGACGTCGTAGAGTGCGTCGCTGTCCTCAAGCTGGAACAGGAAGCTCCAATCCCCGGGCGGAAACTCCTCGTCCTGGAGCCAGGTGGGCGGACCGCCGAGCCGGTTGTCCCAGCCCTTCTCGAGCTCGGCAGGACTGGTCGGCACGAGGTCAACGGCGAGATCGCCGCTCATCGTGGGGCCCTCGGCGTCGTCTGTCACCGTGATGAAGGACGGCACCCGTCCAGGCTGCACGATCAGCGCGTTCTCGCCCCCCTCGGCCTCCCAGGTGCCCTCGACGTAGTCCTCACCACCGGTCATGAACAGGTAGGCCATCCGGACCTCCTCTCCGGGAAGCCGAAACTGGCCGAGGAACGTCATCGGTGTTCGCAACGCGGCGGACAGCGGCCACTGCGGCTTGTCGACCCAGGCCGGCTGGCCACCCAACTTGGTCACTGGCTCCAGGATGGGCGCGTCAGCCTTGCTGAGCACAAGGCGGCAGGGGGGTTGGCTGATCGTCATAGACCAGAACATAGTGCCGACCACCGACCATCGAGCGCTCACCTAGCGTGGCGCAGAGCTTTCGCGATGACTCTCCGTTACCTTGCGGAATGGATGAGGGGGATCCGCAATGAATCATGCGCGTGGGATCGTGTCCCGCAGGTTGTTCGTCAGCGGCATGTTCGCCGCTCTGGGCGCTGCTCCTGTGGCCGCCGCCGGAGCGTCCGCGAGCGGGGTCGCCGCCGTGGCGTCCGGCGGCGGGTTGCTGCGGGCCCGGCCCGCCACCGTGTTCCTCGGCGGGCGCGCCAGGTCCACCTGGGCCTACGACGGAGTGGTGCCCGGCCCCACCATCCGAGTCACAGCCGGCGGCACCGTACGGGCCAGGCTCGTCAACGACCTGCCCGCGCCGACCACCGTGCACTGGCACGGCATCCGGATCGCCGCGGACATGGACGGCGCCCCCGGCTTCTCACAGCGGGCGACCCGGCCCGGCGAGTCGTTCGACTACGTGTTCACCGTCCCCGACGCCGGCACGTACTTCTATCACTCGCATGTGGGCATGCAGAGCGACCGCGGCCTGTACGGCGCGCTCATCGTGACGGACCCGCACGAGCCGCTCGGGTACGACCAGGAGTTCACGGTCGTGCTCGACGACTGGCTGGACGGCGTCAAGGGCACCCCCGACGACGCACGGCGGCGGATGAACACCACCCCGCACGATGAGAGCCTCACCAGCCCGGCCCTCGGCGGCACCTCAGGCCACGTGCGCTACCCGTACTACCTGGTCAACGGCCACACCGCGGACGAGCCCACGACGTTCGTCAGCCGTCCCGGCACACGGGCCAGGTTCCGGGTGATCAACGCGAGCGCCGACACCGCCTTCCGGGTCGCGCTCGGCGGGCACCGGATGACCGTCACTCACACCGACGGGTTCCCCTGCGATCCCGTCACCGTGGACACGTTCGTGATCGGCATGGGCGAGCGCTACGACTTCGTCGCCACACTGGACGCGGGCGCGTTCCCGCTGATGGCGATGGCGGAGGGCAAGGGCGGGAGGGCGTTCGCGGTGGTGCGGACCACGCCTGGCGCCCGCAGGCCGTCACCGAAAGGCAAGGTGCCGGAGCTGCAGCGGCGGATGCTGAAATATCAGGACCTGCAGGCGCAACGCGCCGACCAACTCGGCCCTCCGTCCCGGACCGTCACCGTCACACTCGGCCTGCGCATGCGCCGCGGCGGCAACGAGTGGATGATGAACGGTCGCCTCGCCAATGATCCGATGCGCCTGCGGGTCGACAGGGGAGAGACGATCAGGATCATCCTGCACAACGACACGCACATGTGGCATCCCATGCATCTGCACGGCCACACCTTTCAGGTCCGGGCGAGTGACCGGGGCGGGCCGAGGAAGGACACCGTGAACGTCATGCCGCGCAAGCGCGTGAACATCGACGTGCACGCGGACAACCCCGGCGAGTGGATGTTCCACTGCCACAACCTCTACCACCAGGAGCAGGGCATGATGGGCGTCCTCGGCTACGGCAAGGCCCCGAGGCGCACACACGGCATGGGCCACTGAGCCCGCAGTCGCTACCTGAGCACCACGGTGCGTTTGGACGCCCCGGGATAGACGATGACGAGGAACGCCTGCCTGGCGTCTCCGTCGTCGGCCAGGGCCGCTTTCGCCCCCCGCATATGCACCCGCACCCGGTAGCGGCCGGCGTCGTGGATCGCGAGATCGGGTAGTCCCTCCTCCACCTCACCCTCTTCGTCGAGGAACACCATTTCTCCATCGGTGCTCTTGTATCCGACCTCGACGACCTTCTCCCAGCCTTCGACCTCCACCGGAGGGCGTTTCTCGTACGCCTCGACGGCGACGCAGACGTGCGTGTCGGTGTCGGCGGTGAGAATGGTGAGATCACCGGGTGCGGCGCCGACCACCTTGTTGGCCAACGCCCGGTCCAAAGAGGACAGATCGTCGGTGTCCGATCCTTCCTCCAGGACATCGAACATGCCCGACGCCCCCACCCATACTGTGGCTCCGCCCCGCAGCGAGGGGCGCGTCGGCGGCCGGCGGTCGAGGAGAGAGGCGCACCGCCGCTCGGCGGTCGCGATGACGTTGAGTTCCCGCTTCCGCTGCGCCTCCTCCTCGGCGAACCGGCGCCGGTTGAGTGCTGGACACAGGTATCCGAGCGCCGTGGTGTTCTCCTCCGTGTTGACCACGAAACCGCGGGTCTCCATGACGGTCTGTATCTCCCGCGAGTCGTTACGCAACGACACCTCGCACAGGCCCCGGCCGAGCTTGACCAGATGCACGTCAGGTATGTGGGCGTAGCGGCCGTTGAAGGTCAGGTGCTGCCTGTTCGCGCAGACGAACGCGGTCTCCCGCTCCCCGGGGGTGGGCTGCTTGTTCAGGTACACCGACATCCTCCACGGCGCGCACTCCTTCGACGCGGCCGAGGTGACCTTCTCCGGCCCCTCGTCCTTGGCGGTCGTGGCGAGGAGGAGCACCGTGACCACGACCGCTGCCACCGCACGGACGGCGCGGTACGCCCGGGTCGCGGCGGGAGCGGCTTCCGGGCGTGGCAGCGATGATCGAGGTGATGTGGGCACGCGTGATTCCGATCGGGGAGAAGGAAGGCTGTTCCTCCCTATCTGATCTTGCACACCGGTGTCCAGGAGAACATCTGCCTTCTCCTCGTACGCGCTGACGGTGGCTGAGGTGGGCCGGCTCTTCCCGTCACCGTCGCCCAGGACAAGCCGAGCAGGCCACGGGCCGGAGACCCCTCACCGCGATTCCGACTGGCCATCGCTTTTCTTCGTCCCCAAGATCCAGCGTGACCCGGCGAGTATTCCGGCCACAGCACGAGCGATACAGGTGTTCAGCCGGCGATGTGCAGGCGCGGGCCGCCCCGGCGCGTTCACGGTCGGTCAGACCCGATGGAGTCGGCACATTCGTACAAGTCCTGCCTGGATCCGATCGGCATCCTTGGGGAAACGAGGTTCCGAGGAGAGGGTCGCGATGCTCAATCTGTCGATCATTCTGGAAGACAGCGCCCGCAATGCTCCAGACCGCACCGCACTGGTCTTAGGTGACCTGCGCCTGCCGTACTCGATGGTCGACACCGTGGCCAACCAGGTGGCCAACCTGCTGGTGTCGCGCGGGATCGGCAAGGGGGACAAGGTCGCGCTCGCCTGCCCCAACCTCCCCTACTTCCCGTTCGTCTACTTCGGCATCCTGAAGGCCGGCGCAACCGTGGTTCCGCTCAACGTGCTGCTGCAGTCGCGGGAGATCGTCTACCACCTCGACGACAGTGACGCCAAGGCGCTGTTCTGCTTCGAGGGTTCCGCCGAGCTGCCGATGGGCGCGCGCGGGCGGGAGGCGTTCGACGCCGTCGAGGGTTGTGAGCACTTCGTCGTCCTGCCTGCCACGCCGCTGGCCACCGAGTCGGAGCACGGTGAGTCGTTCTGGGCGGCACTGGAGGGTATGTCCGGGGAGTTCGAGACGGTGCAGACCGAGCCGGGCGACACAGCGGCCATCCTCTACACCTCCGGCACCACCGGTCAGCCCAAGGGCGCCGTGCTCACCCACATGAACATGCTGACCAACGCCATCGTCAGCGACCAGATGTTCCCCACCGACCCCGACGGCGACGTCTCATTCGCCGTGCTGCCGCTCTTTCACTCCTTCGGCCAGACCTCGGTCATGAACGTGAGCGTGCGGCGCCGCGCCACCCTCGTGCTCCAGCCGCGCTTCGAGCCCGACGAAGCACTGGAGCTCATGCGCAGGGAGAAGGTCACCATGTTCGCCGGGGTGCCGACGATGTTCTGGGCGCTGCTGTCGAAGATCCACACCGACGGTGCCGAGGCGCCCTCGACGCTGCGGGTGGCGGTGGCGGGCGGGGCCTCCTGCCCGGTCGAGGTGCTCAAGGACTTCGAGGCCACCTTCGGCATCCCGATCCTGGAGGGTTACGGGCTGTCGGAGACCTCTCCGGCGGCCAGCTTCAACCAGCTCGGGCGGCCCACCAAGCCCGGGACCATCGGGTTCCCGATCTGGGGCGTGGAGATGCGGCTGGTGGACGACGACTGGAGCACCATCGAGGGCGAGGGCCCCGGCGAGATCGCCATCCGCGGGCACAACGTCATGAAGGGCTATTACGGGCGGCCCGAGGCCACCGAGGAGGTCCTGCGGGACGGCTGGTTCCGTACTGGCGACATCGCCACCCGCGACGACGACGGCTACTACGCCATCATCGACCGCACGAAGGACATGATCATACGGGGCGGCTTCAACGTCTACCCGCGCGAGGTGGAGGAGGTGCTGATGATGCATCCGGCGGCCTCGCTGGTGGCGGTGGTCGGCGTGCCCCACGACACGCACGGCGAGGAGGTCAAGGCCTACGTCATCCCGTCGCCCGGCGCGACGGCGAGCGAGGACGAGCTCATCGCCTGGTGCAAGGAGAACATGGCTGCGTACAAGTACCCGCGGATCATCGAGTTCCGCGACTCGCTGCCGATGACGGCGACCGGCAAGATCCTCAAGCGCGAGCTGCGGTAGCCGTACTCACCCATCAGGCTTGGGCGCCTTACGCGGTTCACGGCAACCAGTCGATCGCGGCGGCGAGCTCGGAGGGCGCATTCCCGAAGGTGTCCCGGAAGACCCGGGTGAAGTGTGGGCTGTCGGTGAACCCGGCGCTGTGAGCGGCCACCGTCAACATCTCCCCTGCGGCTACGAGGCCAATGGCACGCTGCAGGCGTAGCCACCGTACGTACGGCCGCAGAGGGATCCCTACGTGCGCGCTGAACAGGTGCGCCAGCCGACTTGGCGACAGGTGGACCGCGTCCGCCACCGTACGCAGTCGTACCGGTCCTCGTCCCAGGAGTGAGGGGATCACGGTGATCGCCGCCTCCACCGCCGGGTGGATCGGAACGCTGTCGGCGGCGCTGTGGCCGGCCCACGCCTCGACAACTCGCAGCGCGGTCGTCGCTTCGGCCGAGCGCGCATGACCGATCGGCGGCTCGATGAACATGAGCGGCCGTAATCCCTTGTTGCGCCTCGGTCTCGGGCTCGTGTGAGCAGGGTCGGTGACCGCATGAGCTGAGGAGCCGTCGACGGGTGGATCTCTGTTCTCCGTGACGGATGGCGACCAAGTCGAAGCCTCGAACCCCGTACCGAAGCGCGCGAGCAGGGACCGGCCCGGCGAACTGCGAGGATCCAGGTGAGCGAGCAGGGCCTCACGAGCTCCGGTAAGTATCGCGTGGCGGGTGTCGGGCGGAATGACGGCGATCTTCGTGGTCAGCCGCTCGCCGTGGGCGTCGGCCATGGTGAAGGGCTCGGCGGAGACAATCAGCTGAACCGCATGGTGGGCGTGCAGGTTATTCCTACCGACCGTCCCGCCGTACAGCATGAGACCGGGTCGAAGGACACACCAGCCGCGCCAAGGATGTGACATCACACCCTCCGGCGCCCGTCGGCGTGGCTGCCGGGCCGGTGCCGATACCGCGAACGCTGAAGCCCGGACGCGTGAGACAACTCCCTGATCGCCAGCTGCGCCGCTTTACAGTAGGCGCTTAACGAGGCTCCCAACGGCTGAACCACCGCTCCTCCTCCGGCCAGAGGCCCGCAGTGCACTCTGACGCTGCTGAAAGCGTATCTGGTCATGGGTAGCTCGGTTTCTTCCGCTGTCCATCGCCTTCCGCGGCCGCACGAGGCGATGGCCCAGGTGCGTACGGGACGCCAGGGTCCACGACGCTCGTCACACCGGTCAAGGCAGGAGATCCAACTACGGATCCGCCTCTTGCCCCTGGCGAGGATGACGGCATCGGAGGCTCCCAGCCACGCAGGTTTCCTGCCATCGGGCACGCCACGGGCGCGGCGACGAGCTGTTGGCGGCTTTACCGCTCCCTGTCGCCTTTCAGCCGGCAGCAGCCGAACCCACGCTGTCAGCTTGGGAATTGCGATGGTCGCGGGTCAGCCACCTGAGGTGCCCGGATCTCTGTCCTACGGTGTGCGGTCACCGTATTTGTCGATGATCGAGCTGAGAGTGTGGGGGACTGACGACACCGGAGTGCTACACCCACGTGGCGACTCTCCAGATGAGGGACGCCAGCGACCGCATGGACGCGGCCCTGTGGGGCTCTGCCTGAGGGGCAACTGCAACCCTGACGTCTCAGGAACGACAAAGGCCCTCGACCCGACGAACGGGCGAGGGCCTTTCACCTGCGGAGGATCGGGGATTTGAACCCCGGAGGGTGTTGCCACCAAACCGCATTAGCAGCTCGGATCTCGACCGTCCCGGTCGGTTCCACCTGGACCAACACGTTCGCCCATGTCGGAGCCTCCAGCACTGCTATCCGGTTGCTCAGCCACCTGGCCACCTCGGCGGGATACAGCTCGGGCACGAAGAGCCAATGGCGGCCGATGAGAAAGGGATGCTGTTGCAGCTGATCGGCGAGGGCCGATGGGGTGCAGACGGTGAGCTGAAACCGTTTCTCGCCCGGCTGGCTACGTCGGTCTCACCTGACACCGGATGTCGGTCTCGTTCGACACCAGCATCGATGGGGGCGTGCCGGGTGTCGATGTGCGTCGACACCGGGGGTAACGCGGAAATACCAGTCCTGGCTTATATAAGTCCGACCTGGTATGCTTCTGGTTCGTGCACGCGTTCGACATTCTCGGCGACCCGGTGCGCCGGCGCATTCTGGAGCTGCTCGCCGAGGGTGAGCAGACCTCTGGGGCGATCACGGACGTGATCCGGGCTGAGTTCGCACTGTCCCAGCCGGCTGTTTCCCAGCATCTTCGCGTTCTGCGTGAGAACGGGTTCGCGTCGGTCCGGGCCGAGGGGGCTCGCCGGTTCTATGCCGTCGACCCGACGTCGCTAAGCGAGGTTGACGTGTGGTTGGACCGGTTTCGCGGGTTCTGGGATCAACGGCTCGATGCCCTGGGCACTGAGTTGGCCCGAGGCAGGCGTGCATCCCGGTCCCGGGCTGGCCAGCAGCCCGACACGGCACCGACGTTGGCAAGGCCGATCCGCCAGTGAAAGGAACATGACATGAAGGACGTGCTGGACGAACTGGCCGCTGCGCGCCGGACGATGGGAACAGCGACCCTGCCCGCCGGCGACGCGTACACGATGGAGTTGCGGCGTCGCTACGACGCGCCGGTTGACGACGTGTGGAACGCCATCACCGACCCTGAGCGGCTGGGCCGTTGGCTGAAGTCGGTCACCGGAGACCTGCGGCTCGGCGGGTCGTTCGAGTTGGACGGCGGTGAGCACGGGGAGATCCTCCGGTGCGAGCCGCCGCGTCTGCTGCGGGTGTCCTGGCTCTTCGGGCCGGACGCCGACGAGTGGCCGGGCACGAGCGAGGTCGAGGTGCGCCTGTCCCCGGGCCCTGCCGGGGACACCGAGCTTGAACTGGTCCATGCAGCGGCCGTCGGGGAGCCCATGTTCCCCGACCTACGGCCCCGCGGTGTGGGCTGGGACCTGCATCTCCTCACCCTGGCCCGGTTCCTGGCAGACGGCGAGACCCTCGATCACGAGGAGTTCCAGACCTCGCCCACGGGGCGCGAGTTCGTGCGGCGCAGCGCTGCGGCATGGGGCGAAGCTCACCTGGCCGCCGGTGGCGATCCGGATCACGTGGCGGCCGCCGTCAAGGCCACCACCGCGTTCTACGCCCCCGGAGGGAACGCTTGATGAAGTACACCACCTCGATCGAGATCGCCCTGCCGCGGGAGAAGGTGCTCCAGATGCTCGCGGACCCGGCGCACATGCCGAAGTGGCTGCGGGGCCTGGTACTGCACGAGCCGGTGGACGGAGCGCACGGCCGGCTCGGCACCACCTCGCGAGTCGTGTTTCAAATGGGGAAGCAGAGGATGGAGGCCACCGAGACCATCACGCGCCTGGAACCTGAAGACCTGCACGCCATCCCCAGTTCTGTCGTCGTGCACTACGACCGCGAGATCGCCGGCGAGGGCATGTGGCAGGCCCAGCGCGACCGGCTGATCGCAGCCGGTCCGGACACCACGCTGTGGGAGAGCGAGAGCGAATTCCGGTTCGACGGATTGCTGGTGCGGCTGGTGGGGCTTGTCATGCCTGGCTCTTTCCGCAAGCAGTCGCAGCAGCACATGGAGGACTTCAAGGCGTTCGCCGAGCACGGGACGGACGTCCGCCAAGGGACGAACTGATCTGCCACTGAGTTGGGTCTGAGCATCATGGCTCGCGCACCCACCTCACGCGTCGACCTGTACGCCGCGATCCGACGCGACGCCAAGGCGGGGTTGTCCAAGCGCGCTCTGCAGCGCAAGCACGGTGTCGGGTACCGCACCGTCGCTGCCGCGTTGGAGTCGGCGTGGCCCAAACAGCCGAAGCCACCACCGAAGAGAGGGTCCCGGCTTAGAGGCCCTAACAGAATGATCTCTGTTGTGCTTTGATCTCTCGCTGTAGCGATGGCGAGAGGAGCGGGTATGGCGCGGCTGAAGCCGTGGGAGGTCAGTGATGAGCTTTGGGCGGTGATCGAGCCATTGGTGCCCAAGCATGAGCGTCGATTCCGGCATCCGGGACGCAAACGACTCGACGATCGGCTGGCGTTGCAGGGCATCTTGTTCGTCCTGCACACCGGGATCGCCTGGGAGCACCTCCCGCAGGAGCTGGGCTACGGCTCGGGTATGACCTGCTGGCGACGGCTGGCCGAGTGGAACAAGGCCGGTGTCTGGCAGCGCCTGCACGAGGTGCTGCTGGACCGCTTACGCGCTGCGGACGCCCTCGACCTCTCCCGCGCCGCGGTGGACTCCTCCCACATCAGAGCGCTAAAAGGGGGGCACAGACCGGGCCGTCCCCCGTCGATCGAGGACGGGCCGGCAGCAAGCACCACCTGATCACCGACGCCACCGGCATCCCGCTCGCCGTGATCCTCACCGGCGGCAACCGCAACGATGTCACCCAGCTCCTGCCGCTGCTGCACGCCATCCCCAAGATCCGCGGCAAGCGCGGCCGACCCCGCCAACGTCCCGATGCCGTCCTGGCCGATCGAGGCTACGACCACGACAAGTACCGCCGCCAGGTCCGTGAGCTGCAGATCCGTCCACTGATCGCCCGCCGCGGCACCGAACATGGCTCCGGCCTGGGCAAACAACGCTACGTCGTCGAGCAGACCTTCGCCCTGCTGCACGCCTTCCGTCGCCTGCGCATCCGCTGGGAGATCCGCGCCGACATTCACCAAGCCTTCCTCAGCCTGGCCTGCGCACTCATCTGCTGGCGACGACTCAGCTCATTGCGTTAGGACCTCTTAAGCGGCTTGCCTCCGCTCTCTGGGGCAATCCCCAGTAATGTGACTGGAAAAGATCACCTGGGATGGTGTTCCCGGGGCCAGCGATCAGCCAGCCCCGCTGGTTAGCCGACGGAGGGAATGCCTACCTTGGCCGCGAACTCGGCGGTGAAGACGACCATGACATCGTCGGTACCCAGGTGGTAGACCTCGGTCGGCGGCCATTCCGCCGGGCTCCCAGCGGCTATCCACACAGCCTTCTCCCGCGAGCACAACCTGATCGCGTCCGGAGGCAACCTTCAGGGGCTTGGGACCAGACGATATCGACGTAGGTGAGCTTCCTGTCGACCAGGCTCGACCAGCGTGGGTGATCGGTCACGTCCACCGCCGCCGACCCGCCTGGCTCCCCGATCATCCGCAGGCGAGCGGTCAGCGGCTCAGGGAAGACTTCAAGCCCGTAATGGTCGAAGGGCGTGGCTCTGCTCTAGGTACTGCGATCTTTGGCTTTGACCTGGGAGTTCGCTGATCCTGCGACTGGAGTGCGGGGTTCCTACCGTCGAGGCAGGAGGTCGCGATGGGGTCGCTGCTGGGTCGCTGGGAGGGCCGCGAGGCCGCCGCGCGGGAACGTGCAGAGCGGTTGCGGGTCGAGATAGCCCGGCTTGGGCGAGGACGCCGGGAATGACAGTGAGGATGAGCATGCCGTGATCGCGCGGGCCTTGCATCCACGACCGAGCAGTCTACGGTTTGTGGATGCCTGATCTGCAGGCTGCGGCGAGAGCATGAGGAGGGTGGCGGGCTTGGATTGGGCGGCGTTCGAGGACGAACTGGTGGCAGGCGTCGTCGTGAAGGTGGCTGAGCGCGCCTCTGCGGGTGACCGGCTGTATGCGGCTGGGCTGGCCGAGATCTATGCCGAAACCGATGGTGTGATCCGGCTGCCGATGCTGGGCGCCGTCTCTGAGGAGGAGGTGGCCGGGGATGAAGATCTGCTCTGGAGCGTGCCTGATTGGGACACCCAGTGGTTTGAATGGTTGCCGGAAGGCCGCTGGAGGCAGTGGGAGCAGACGCTGACCGACGAGGCCGGTCGAAGCTCGACACGGCATTGGGAACGGACCTTCGCCAGGTACCTGACGGTCCTCACTCGGGTGTGCAAACGCGCCCGCAAACAGTTGCTCGCAGCTGGTGCGACCGAGCGGCAGTTCGTGGTGGTGCTACTGACCGACGACGATGAGGAGGAACAGCTCCTGCGCCGCATCCTGGGCGAGCGCGAGCTGCAGCGTCTATTTCCCGGCTACGACCAGGCGGCAGCCGTGACCGCCGAACTGGAGGCTAAGGAACCAGCGGACCGTGCCGTCCACTACGCCCGAGCGCTCAGCGTTGGGGGCGGGCTAATTGGTCCGGAGAATGCAGAGAGGAGGCTGCGCGACCTCGGCCCTGTCGCGCTCCCGGTTCTGACCGACCTGTTGATCCAAGGCCCGGACCGGTGGAAGGCAGCGAAGCTGCTCGCTGACATCGGCTACGCCTCCGACGAGGTGATCGAGGCGCTTACCCACGCTCTGAGGCGCACCACTGGCGCAGACCAGAACTGGGTCGCGGCTGCCCTGTCGTGCCTAGACCGGCTGGACATCGTACTGGTCGCCCCCGACCTTCCCAGCGAGGTAGTGGTCACCGCAGTGTCAGCGCCGTATTCGTCATTTCGCGATCATGCGACATCGCCACCTCTCCTCGACTACAGCCCGCTGGAGAGGTTCCTGACGGACCACGCAGAGCTGAGTGAAGCCGTTTCCGAGCGGCTGAGCCCGGGATCGAGCTATTGCACGATCCGGGCCGAGGAAGTCGGGACCGCGATCGACGCTCTGCGCTCGCCACACCCTGTGGTCCGTCGCCATTCCGTCTGTGTCCTCGGTGAACGCGCTCTCGGCGCCGTTGTAGGTCGGCAGGTCATCCCTTGTCTCACCGCGGTCGTCGTCAACGATCCCGACTCTGCTACTCGCCGTCTTGCAATCTTGTCCCTGCAGTGGTGGAAACACGATGCCCGGCACTGCGCCGAGACAGGCCGCCAGGCGCTCCACGATTCAGATCCCAACGTACGCGCCACCGCGCAACGCTGGCTGGACGAACTGAGCCAATGAGCTGCGGCGGCGGCAATGAACTCGTCGGCGGACAGGTTCACCGACAGCTCCGAGCGCGAGCCGTTGCAACTAGCGCTGCAACTATGACTGCCTCAAAGATCGAAAGGCCCTCTCCCCGAATCCGGGGCGAGGGCCTTCAACCTGCGGAGGATCGGGGATTTGAACCCCGGATGGGCGTGAACCCAAACCGCATTAGCAGTGCGGCGCCATAGACCTGACTAGGCGAATCCTCCTGGTAGCCACGCGGCTCAGGACAGCGTACCGGCCTTCTGGCGAGGCAGCAAAGCGGTTCGCCGACGCGTCTGCGCCAACATCTGTCCACAGCCTGTGCATAACCGGCTGTGGACAAAGCCCGCTCCTGCTGGGAGCGGGCTTGAGCCTGTGGATAACCACCTTAGGCAGGGTTCGCCTCGCCCTCGATCTCAATCTTGATCTTCTTGCCCACCAGGACGCCGCCGGTCTCCAGGGCCTGGTTCCAGGTGAGGCCGAAGTCCTCGCGGTCGATCTCGGTGGTGATCGAGAAGCCCCAGACGACGCCGCCCCACGGGTTGGTGCCGACGCCGCCGTGCTCGACCTTGAGCTCGACTTCCTTGGTGGTCTCGCGGATCGTCAGGTCGCCGACGACGGTGAACTCGTCGCCCGACTGGCCGGTGACGCGGCCGTTCCTGAAGGTGATCTCCGGGAACTTCTCCGCGGACAGGAAGTCGTCGCTGCGCAGGTGGCCGTCACGGTCGGGGGCCTGCGTGTTGATGCTCTCAGTCTTGATGGTGAGCTCGGCCGTCGACTCCAGCGGGTTCTCGGCGACCGTGACGGAGCCGGAGAAGTCCGTGAAGTCGCCGCGCACCTTGCTGACCATCATGTGCTTGACCGTGAAACCGACCCGGGTGTGGGCGACGTCGATCGTGTACGTGCCCGCAGCGGGGATGGTCAGACCGTTCCAGGTGGTGGTGCTCATAGTGGGGTCCTCCGAGGATGAAGCTTGCTGTGCGGACGATTGCTACAACGAATGTCTACACGAGGAATATTCCGCGCGTCAACTAACGTCGGCTACAGTATGAACGTGACGCAAATTGACGACCCCCGGCTGACGGCCATGGGCTTGCTGGCGGAGGTGCATGCAGGCATGACGGCCCGGATGCAGCCCGTTTTCGGCGCGGCCGGACTGTCAGAGATCGATTTCGAGACGTTGATCAGGCTCGGGCGCTCGCCACAGCAGCGGCTCCGGATGACCGATCTCGCGGCCCAGACCGGCCTGTCCACCAGTGGCGTGACGCGCGTCGTCGACCGCTTGGAACGTGACGGTCTGGTCCGCAGGCAGGCCTGTGCCACCGACCGGCGGGCCTCCTACGCCACCCTCACCGACGCCGGGCGTGACAAGCTCCAGGAGGTGCTGCCACGACACCTCGCGGACATAGACGAGATTCTGACCGGGATGCTCGACTCGGCAGAGCTGGAGTCGTTCCTCACCACCCTGCGCAAGATCAGGGATGTCGTACGGCCCTGCGCTACGGCGGGGGCGGCCGACGAGGAATCCCCAGTTCGGACCTGAGCTTGGCCATCGCCCGCGACACCGTGCTCTTCACCGTGCCGACGCTGATCCCCAGGGTGTGCGCGATCTCCGGCTCGGTCATGTCCTCGTAGTACCGCAGCACGATCGCGGCCCGCATCCGCTCGGGCAGCCGCTGCAGCGCCAGTTCGAGCCGTTCCTGCATGTCGCAGCGCGTGTCGAAGGGGGTTTCCACCACTCCGACGACCTCGGGCAGCTCGTCGGAGGGATACTCCTCCAGCTTGCGCCGGCGCCACTGGGAGATGTTGATGTTGACCATCGCCCGCCGCACATAGCCGTCGAGCGCGCCCCGGTCCTGAATGCGGTCCCACGCCAGATATGTACGGGTGAGCGCGTTCTGCAGCAGATCCTCCGCATCCAGCGGATGGCCGGTGAGCTGGTGGGCGGCACGCAGCAGTGCGGGCCCGCGCGCCTGGACGTACGCGCGGAACTCCTCGTCGAAGCCGGTGGTCTGCATCGTGGCCAGAATCGCAGCCTGATGCCCTGTTCTGACTGAACCGCAATTCAGGATTCGGCCCGCCGACGATAAAGGTAGGTCAAGGTTGGTGGCGGTTTGTACGACGCCGGATGTCATCTCCTTCCCTGGGGATGCGTATTTTGCTCTCTTCTGCGCCGTACGGCGCGAGCCCTCGCGGAGTCGTGTGACCCTAGTACCCGGGACGAGGGAGGGGCCGATGATTCATCCGAGCATTGAGCGCCGCCGGGTGCTCGCGGCGGCGGTGCTGGGCCGGGAGACGGGCGCCCCGGATTCGGGGCCCGAGGACGGCGAGCCGCTGCACGCGGTCACGGGCGAGATCCGTGACATCAGCCCCCATTTGATCGTTGTCGAGACCGCCGAGGGCGGCGAGGAGCGGTTGATCATCGCGCCGTGGGCGACCGCCTGGCACGGCGGCGACACCCCGCCGGGCGACCTCCCCGTGGGGGCCCGGGTGACGATGCGCGCCCTGCGCGACGGCCGGGTGGTGGAGCGGATCTGGGCCGACACCATCCGGTTGACCGGGACCATCGAGTCGATCGAGGGCCGCAAGGACATCACGGTCCAGCTCGACTGCGGCCCGCATCGCGGCCGGCGGACGGCCGTCATCCCCTACCGCGCCAGCGGTCGCCTGCGGGTGCGCCATCCGCAGTTCGAGCCGGGCTACCTCTTCGACGCGATCGGCATCCGGAAGGACGGCGCGTCCCTGGCGCTGCTTCCCGCCACCTCACAGCCGGCCCATCCCGCGCCCCCGCCCCCCTACACCGGGGCACAATCACACATCTCCGGCACCGTCACCTGGTCCGACATCTTCGACGCCGAGGAGCGGGGCGCCGCCTACCCGATGGTGGAGCCCTCCGACGCCGCCTGCCCCGATGCCGGCATGTCGTGCGCGGGCCTGCCGTATCTTGCCATCGGGTCGCTGATTCACGTACGAAATGTGTGCGCGAGCCGGTCGGCGAGCATGTCGATCGTGGCGTGCGGCTGTGTGGCGGGCCGCTTCTGCGACCGGTGCGTGGAGTGCGGCACCTCGCCGCGCGGCCGGATCGCGGAGCTCGCCCCCGCCTCCTTCGTGGAGCTGGGCGGCGAGCTGATCGACGGATGTTTCAACGCGCAGATCGGATGGGGGTGACGCACATGCTGGCATCGCAACTGCCGGTCCTGATCGTCCTGCTGTGCCTGGGGACGGTGGCCAAGATCAGTGTCGTACGGTCAGGCGCGGAGGCCGGGGCGCTGGCCCAGTTGGGCCCGGCGATCCTGGTGCCCGATCGCTTCCGGTCGGCGGCACTGCTGTGCTGCGCGGTGGTCGAGGTGGTGCTCGCAGCCGGACTGTTGATAACCGCCTACCCGATCTTCAGGTGGGCCACGGTCGGATTCTTCGCCATGTCCACGTACGTACTCCTCGAACTGCGCAGGCGGCGGCCCGATGCCGGCTGTGGGTGCTTCGGCGAGGTCAGCTCGGCGCCGGTCGGGCGCCGGTCGATAGGCCGGACCGTCGCGCTGACCGGTATGGCGGGGATGTCGGTGTGGGCCGAGGGGCCGGGCTGGCTGGCCTTCGCGCACCCGTCCTGGGAGTACGTGCTCGTCGGGGTGGCCGTGCTCGCGCTGCTGTCGCCGGAGATCGAGACACTGGCCGAACGCGCCCGCTATCGAGCCCCCTGCGAGCGGAGCCGCGGCCCCGCCGAGAACGTCACGCTGACGCGGCTCAGGTCGAGCGAAGCCTGGCAGGCTCACGAGTCGCACCTGACCACGGCCGAGCCGTACGACAGCTGGCGCGAGCTGTGCTGGCGCTTCTTCGCCTTCCGCAACCACGACGAGCACGATGTGGTCTTCGCCGTCTCGCTGGCCGGGCGTCGGCCGACGGTGCGGGTCGCGGTGGTCGGCTCGGAGGACAGCAAGCCTCTGCCGGTGTATAAGCCCGTATCGGTGTGACGCTAGACAGGGCTAGATTTCCCTCGACGGGCATGACGATATAGCTCTATTGGGCTATCTAGCTTCCCCACTAGACAGCCCAATAGAGGTCTAGGGGTGCCGCTCAGACGGGCTGGGCACGCAGGAACCTCCCGAAGTGCGGCACGGTGAACGCGATCAGGCCGCGCTCGGCACTGTAGATCAGCCCCTTCTTGATGAGGCTGTCGCGGGCGGGGGACAGGCTGGACGGCTTGCGCCCCAGGGCCTCGGCCACCTCGGCGGTGGGGACCGGCTCGTCGCCGATCTCCGCCATGGCGTGCATGTAGTCGCGCTCGGCGGGGGTGGCGCGCTCGTAGCGGCTGCCGAAGAAGCCCACGGCGAGCTCCTCCTCGGCCTCAGGGGCCGACACCTTGACGTCGTCGAGGGTGATCGGGGTGCGCGGCGCCAGATCCCAGGCGACCTTGCCATAGGCCTGGACGAAGTAGGGATAGCCGTCGGCGGCGTCGTAAAGGGCGTCGAGCGCCTCCTGGGTGAACTCGACCTCCTCCTCGCGCGCCGGCAGGATCAGCGCCAGATCGGCCGCCTCGCGGTCGAGCTTGTCGATGCGCGCGTAGCGGAAGAGCCGCTCGGAATAGCTCTTGCTGGCCGACAGCACGCTCGGCAGGTGCGGCAGCCCGGCCCCGACCACGATCAGCGGGCCGCCCGACTGTGACAGCTCGTGGCAGGCGGCGCAGAGCGCGGAGATGTCGGCGGCCTGCACGTCCTGCATCTCGTCGATGAACAGGGCGATGCCGACGCCGAGATCGGTCGCCACGCCCGAGGCGTCGACGAACAGCTCGGTGAGGTCGATCTCCAGGTCGCCGGAGTCGGCCCGGCCCCGGCTGGCGGGCACCTCGATCCCGGGGGACCAGTGTGAGGTGCCCTTGGCCGCGGCCGGATCGCGCATGGCGAACGCCTTGAGCACGCCGAGGAACTCCTCGATGCGCTCCGGCGCGCGATGCCGGGGGGCCAGCTCGCGGATCGCCATGTGCAGGGCGGCGGCGACGGGACGGCGGATCGACTGGTCGGGCCGGGCCTCGATCTTGCCCGTGCCCCACAGCCGCTGGATCGCCATGGACTTGAAGGTGTTGAGCAGGACGGTCTTGCCGACGCCGCGCAGGCCGGTGACGACCATGCTCCGCTCGGGACGGCCGCGGGCCACCCGCTCCAGCACGACCTCGAACTGCTGCAGCTCGCGGTCGCGCCCGGCGAGCTCCGGCGGACGCTGACCGGCTCCGGGGGCATAGGGGTTGCGCACAGGGTCCACGCTCTCGGACTCTATTGCCGGATATAGCGGCCGTCTTAGATTTGGGAAGAAAGTGCTACGGCGTGTCCGGGCAGGGGCGAGCGCGAGCACCGTCATCGGACACACCCCCTCTCACCTGGCCGAACCCTTGTTCGATTCGAGTACCTAAGACTGTAGCGCCCACTCGAACACCTGCGCGATGTTTTCGAGTAAAGAAGTTTGCAACGCGGAGCCTCGTTCAAGCGTCTGGGTGGTGTGGAGTTCGAGGATTTCGTCCGCGCCAGGGGGCCTGCCCTGCTCAGGTACGGCTACGTGCTCTCCGGCAACCCCGATGACGCCGCCGACCTGGTGCAGGAGGCGTTGCTCAAGCTGAGCGACACCTGGAGGCGGGTGCGGAACAAGGACAATCCCGAGGCGTACGTACGCACGATCATGGCTCGCCAGCACATCAGCTGGTGGCGCAGGAGGCGCCGGGAGCACCTCACGGACGACGTGCCCGAGGGCTCCTACACCGACCGCCACGCGACCGGCGAGCTCTGGAAAGAGCTGGCCACGCTGCCGAGGAAACAGCGCACCGTGCTGGTGCTGCGCTACTTCGAAGACCTGCCGGACCAGGAGATCGCCGACATCCTCGGCATCTCTTGCGGAACAGTGCGAAGCCAGGCCTTCCGCGCGCTCCAAACGTTGCGGGTCAGGCCTGAGATGCTCGAAAGGGGACGGGCATGAGGACCGAGGACGACCTGGTCGCCGCGCTGCGTGAAGGGGCGGACGATGCGCCGATGCCCGATCTGATCGCGGGTGTGGAACGGCTCAAGCGGCGGCGCGGCAGGAGACGTACCCAACTTCTCGCCGCGGCGGCGGTGATCACGGTGGCGAGCACGAGCATGGCGGTCGCCCTCAGGGGTGGACAGGTCGCTCCCGTGCAGCCCGCCGTGACCACGTCCGCGAGCGTCGTGTCGCCGTCCGCCGCCGCCACGTCGGCCCCGCCACAGGTGGAGGTGCCGACGGTCCGCGCCGCCGACATCTGGCCCGACGCGCTGTTCACGATGCCGGCGAAGAACGCCGATGGCTGGCGCTACCGGCCGATCACCGCGCTCAGCGCCACCGAGGTGCTGCTCAGCGCGGAGTCGTCGTTCGAACGAGCAGGGCGATTCGAGATTTACGACAGTAGTTCCGGCAAAGCCAGAGTAGTAACGGAAGTGCCGAAAAATCCGGACCTGAGGGGGTACATCACGCAGACGGCGACCGTCGACGGACGGAACATGGTCTGGTTCTCCTTCGGCCGACAGGCGGACGGGACGCCGGTGCGCGACATCTGGACGGCGCCGCTGGCAGGCGGGCAGGCCAGACTCGTCACCACCCGCACCGGCCCCGACGCGTCCATCGACGCGATCGCGGTCAACGGCGACAGGGTCGTCTGGTCACTGGTGCAGGGTGGGGTCTGGGAGGTGCCCCTGGCGGGAGGAACCCCGAGCCGGTTGCCGGGCGGCGACGGACTGCACCTGATCAGATGGCCGTGGGCGGGCGACGCGGGGACCGGCCCGGGTGCCCAGAAACGCGTCCAGACCAAGGTCGTGGACCTGACGAACGGCTACGTCTCCGAAGTGGTCGCCCAGGAAGGGGTGACGGATCTGCGGTGCGCTCCGTTCTGGTGTTTCGGCCGCAGCACGAACGGCGGGTTCGTGCAGCGCATCGACGGGACGGACCCCCTGGAATCACGAAAGATCTCCCATGGAGGAGCCCTGCGGCCGTATCCCATCCTCGACCGCTTCCTGTGGATGGGCAGCAGCGTGTACGACATGCAGGCCGGCCGACTGGCGACCATCGACAACCCCGGCAACTGGTACGGCGCCGGGACGTCCTCCGAACCCAGCACGATCCTCTACTGGGGGGCCAGCAAGGGGGACAAGCCGGACAAATTCCGGGTGCTGAACTTGGCAGCCGTGCCGCCCGCGCAATAACGTTCGACCTCATGCGGACCTTCGCGAACGTACAAGAACTCAAGGCGAGCGTCGGCGAGAAGTTCGGCCCGACCGAGTGGCGCACGATCACCCAGGAGCAGGTCAACCTCTTCGCCGACGCCACCGACGACCACCAGTGGATCCACGTCGACGTGGAGCGCGCGAAGGAGGGGCCGTTCGGTGGCACGATCGCGCACGGTTATCTGAGCCTGTCGCTGCTTCCGGCGTTCATGTTCGAGCTCATCACGGTCGAGGGCATCGCGATGGGCGTCAACTTCGGCCTGAACAAGGTCCGCTTCCCCCGGCCGGTGCCGGTCGGCGCGCGCGTCAGGGCCATCGCGGAGCTGTCCGACGTCAAGGGCACCCCCGCCGGCTACCTGTCCAACCTGAAGATGACGATCGAGATCGAGGGCGAGCGGCGTCCCGCCTGCGTCGCCGAGACGCTCAGCCTGTACGTTCCCGCCCAGTAACTCCTTTTTCGCTTCTCGTGCAACACAGGCGCGTCCTCGACGGTCCCTGGGTTCGTGGACCCAACTGAGTTCGACGAGTTCATCCGGACCCGGGGTGACGCGCTTCTCCGGTACGGCTACGTGCTGGCGGGTAACTCCGAGGATGCGGCCGATCTCGTCCAGGAGGCGCTGGCCCGCCTCGGAGACGCCTGGCCCCGCGTACGCAAGAAGGACAGCCCCGAGGGCTACGTGCGCACCATCATGGTCAGGCTGCACATCAACGCGTGGCGACGGCGGCACCGGGAGGACCTGGTGGCCGCCGTGCCCGAGAGCGGCCGGTTCGACGACTACGGCGACGCCGACCTCTGGGCCGAGCTCCAGGAACTGCCGCGCAGGATGCGGGCCGTGCTCGTGCTGCGCTACTACGAGGACCTTCCCGATGCGGAGATCGCCCGGATTCTCGGCGTCTCGCGCGGAACCGTACGCAGTCAGGCGGCCCGTGCCCTGGACAAGCTCCGGATCAAGCGAGTGCTGCAGGAGGCGCGATGAGAAGCGAAGAAGACCTGGTCAGGACCCTGCGCGCCGCCGCCGACCAGGCGGCGCGGCCGCCGGCGGCGCCCGGCTCGCTGGCGCACGCGGTCGCCGCGCGCCGCCGCGCCCGGCGGTTCCGGCAGCGGGCGCAGGTGGCGCTGGCCGCCGCCGCGGTGGTGATCGTGGCGGGAGGCACGGCGACCGTCCTGTCCGGCGGGGGCGGGCAGGTGCAGCCGGCCGTCACAGTGGACGAGCCAACGGTGAAGAAGGTGTTTCCGCAGGTGAAGCCTGCGGGTGAGGTGTGGCCCGGGGCCGTCGTCAAGATGCCTGCCAAGGCCGCTGATGGTTGGAAATATCGCCCGGTGACCGGCATCAGCCCGACCGAGGTGCTGGTGACCGCCGAGTCGTCCTTCGAGAAGGCGGGACGCCTGGAGGTGTACGACACCTCGGCCGGGACCGCGCGGGTGGTGGGTGAGATGCCCGCGCCCGAAGGGGTGAAGGGCTACTTCTCCCAGGCTGTCGAAGTGGGGGAGAAGTACTACGCCTGGTATGGCGAAACACCGAACAACAGTGATAAATGGGCAGATTTCTGGATCATGCCAAGAGAGGGCGGTAAGGCACGGCAGGTAGGCGAGGTCACCGGCGACCTGTCCCGAGTGGAGCGGATCGGCGTCACCGACGATCACCTCGTCTGGTCCGTGCACCAGGGCGGCGTCTACCGCATCCCGCTGACCGGCGGCGCTCCCGAGAAGATCGCCGACGACCTCCACCTGACTTCCTGGCCCCTGGCAGCTGGCTACGCGCCCGGCGAGCGGGGGAAGAAGAACCAGAACCGCGTCGTCAACCTGGAGACCGGCCAGTCGACGGCCATCGAGGCACCGCCCGGCGCCACGAACCTGACCTGCGCCATCGAATGGTGCTTCGGCGTGCAACGCGACCGCACCGTCAGGCAGCGGATCGACGGGTCCGGCCGCGAACCGCTCCCCGACGGCCTTGGTCCCTACCGCGAAGTCCTCGGCGGTCGGTTCCCGCTCCTCTCGCCCCCCGGCGGTGACCCGGCCAAGCAGTACATCCCGGTCAAGACGGTGTACGACCCCACGACCGGCCTGTTCGGCGGTGCCCACAGGCGTTCGCCGGAGGGCGGCAGCTACGGCTTCGGCACCTCCTCCTCGCCCACCACGATCATGTACTGGGACGAGGACAAGAAGCAGCGTCGGGTATGCCGGACAACCTCCCCCTCGGGGGCTACGTCCTGCGAGACCAAGGAGAGCGGTGGCGGTAAGGAGTTCACGGTGCTGAACACGCTGGCCATCAGATCAGGGAGCTGACGATCGCGGCCGCCGCCACCAGCGCGAGCAGCCCCAGATAGCCCAGCACGAGCCGGGTGTCCCGCAGCACGCACTTGCTCCGGGTCAACCCGGCTCGCCGCGCCTTCCAGTAACCGGCGAACCCCAGTCCCGCGAACCCCAGCAACGCCCACGGCCCCAGCAGCCAAGCCAGCAGCGCGATCGTCGCGTACACGCACAACCGGAGCGGATCGTACGGCTCCGCCTTCTGCTCGGTGGTCACGTGATCACCTCCAGCGGAAGCCGTACCCTCGGCTCGGACGCCACCGCGGACAGCCGCTGGGCCGACAGTTGCGGCCACGCCTGCACCGCGCAGAACGGCGCGCACTGATCCTGGGCGGCCCGCGTGCCGACGTGCACGCAGCACTGCGTGAGCCGCTCCTCGATCATCGTCGAGATGTCCATGAACGGCTTGACCGTGATCCGCACCACCCGCTCGCCCAGCATCCTGCGCAACTTCTTGCGCCTGCCGGGCAGCGCCGACGAGGCCAGCGTGAGCAGCGTGGACACGCCGAGGTCGCAGTTCTCGCAGATGTTTCGCCACAGGTCGCCCATCTGCGGGTGCGACAGCGACGACTGCTCCGACAGCAGTCCGAGCAGCGACTCCTGTACGGCCAGCCGCAGCTCGCGGGGGATCTCGGTGTCGGCGATCCGGTTGGAGACCAGGCCCAGGTTCTCCTTGAGCCGGTCGTGGCCGATCAGCGCGACCAGCGAGCGCCACTGCCGGGAGTCGTCGCGGATGAGGTAGCCGACCGAGCAGCAGTGGGGGTGCGAGCACGGCAACGCCGTCAGGTCGCGCCAGGTCACCAGGCCGCCGGTCTGCGGGCCGAGCCGCTTGAGCACGCCGGTGTGCGTGAGCCGGTCCATCGGGTCGATCGCGCCGGACCTGCCCGAGCCGAACTGCGGCTGCAACGACACCCCGCCGACGAACGGTGTGTCGAGCGCGAGCCGTACGACGTCACCGATCTCGTCGTCGTTCACACCCAGCGCGGCGGTCATCACCAGCGTGGTGAAGATCTCCCGCTCCGACAGCCGTTGTACGGCCTGCGCCTTGAGTTTGCGCAGGTCACCGCCCCGGTGGTGCCGGGAGGACTCGGCCGAGGAGCCGTCGTACTGCAGATAGACCTCGACCCGCTCGCGGTGCTCGGTAAGCAGGTCGAGCAGGGAGTCGTCCCTGGCGATCAGGACCCCGTTGGTATTGATCAGGATGCGGGTGACGGGACGCTCGTGCAGCTCGGCGAGGAGCGTCTTCAGCTCGGGATGCAGGGTCGGCTCGCCGCCGCTCAGCATCAGCACGTCGAGCCGGCCGTTCTCCCTGACGAGCCGCTGGTCGATGTTGGCGAGCACCTCGCGGACCGGGACGACTCCGCTCAGGTCGGGCGAGCTGCCGGCGAAGCAGGTGGGGCAGCGCAGGTTGCACGCCTCGGCGATGTCCTCCAGGAGAATGCAGGTGTGCTGGGTCTGCATCTCGGGCAGCCCGTCCAGATAGGCGGCCGGAACCGGCGCGAAATTCCCCGAAATATCCGGCAGGTGCTCCTTGGTGGGAGCGGTCCATTCTTCGAGGTACGCGAGGATCTCCGAATCCTCGTCGTAGAGCGTGCGCACCAGCCCGTGCTTCCTGCACCCGCGCTCCAGCCACACCTTGCCGTCCCTGGCCGCCAGATAGCCGCTCAGCCGCTCCACCTGGTCCAGGTCCTGGCCATGGCAGTGGGGGCAGAACGCGTTGACGTATCTGAGAATGCGGTCACCCCGCAGTCCCATCCCTGAGCTCATGTCATGACCTTTCGCCGGAAAAGTGGATCGTAGTGGCCGCGCCGCCAGCCGTACGCCACCCGCAGCCCGAGCAGCAGCAGGCCCGGAACGAGGAAGCACTGCGGTCCGGTGAGCTCCAGCCACAGAATCTCGTTCGCCCGGGTGAACTCCACGAGGAACCGGAAGGTGGCATATCCCGCCAGATAGAGCGTGAACAACTCACCCGGCTCGGTAAGCCGCTTACGCGCCCAGATCAGGGCGGCGAACGCCGCGAGATGGAAGACGATCTCGTAGATGAACGACGGGTGCATCGCCTGCCCGGCCAGACAGCCGGGACACTCCGGCGTCGACGCGGGCGCGTGCACGCCCCATGGCAGGTCCGTGGGCCGTCCAGGCGCTTCGGTCAGATGGCAGCCGATCCGGCCCACCGCCATGCCGAGCGCCACCGCCGGAGCGAACAGGTCGCCGGTGCGCTCCCGGTAGCCGATGATCCGCTTGGCGATCAGGACTCCGACGTACGCGCCGGTCAGGCCGCCGAGGATGCTGCGTGAGCCGTACATCCACAGGTCCGCGAGGTTCAGCGTCTCCAGCCAGCCCGCCAGTCGCATGCCGATCGCACCGCCGACCAGCGCTCCCGTGACGGCGACCAGCGACTGCTCGTTCAGCGCACCCCGGCGGCGGGCCTCGCGGACGAAGACCACGGAGGCCACCAGCACTCCCAGGCCGACGAAGATCTCGTGAAGAGGCAGCATGGTCAGCCGTACAGGCCCGGATTGATGCCCGTACAGAAGCCGGCCGTGGTGATCGACCACAGCGCCCAGCCGATCATGAGCCCGAGCCCCATTCCGGTGGCCCACGGTTTACGGACGAACAGCAGCCCGACACCGGCGACCAGGCCGACGAGCACCAGGACCACGGCTCCGACGACGAGAAAGGCGGTGGTGCCACCGGTGCCGCTCGTGTTGGACTGGCTCAGGGCGGCGAAGAAGATGAAGAACCCGAGCACGGTGTTCACGGCGCTGTAGACGCCGACACCGGCGAAGACCATCGCGACGGTGACGCCGATGGAGTTGTCGGCGGGTGGGGGCGGAGGTGGCGGCATCCACTGCGGCCCCCCTTGTGGCCCCGGCCCGTACGGGGGAGGCCCGTAGGGCGGCGGCCCTTGACCGGGCGCCCCATGCCAGGCAGGACCTTGCGCGAACGGTCCTTGCGGTGGGCCCTGCTGCCCTGACCACCCCTGCTGCCCTGACCACCCCTGCGGCCCCTGCTGACCCTGCGGGTCCTGCGGGTCCTGTGGGTTCGCTCCATGCGGCGGTGGCGGTCCTTGTACGGGCGGTCCTTGGGGAGGCGGCGGTCCTGGCGGTGCCTGGTGAGGCGGGGTCCAGCTCTGGCCGTTGTCGTCCGGCTCCTCTGGTGGCGGTGTGCTCACGTGATCTCCCCTCCGATCCCGAACAGGCTAGATGGTGTCGATCGCCGCCCGATCAACGCCACCATCTAGGCGTACAGTCCGGGATTGAGCCCCGTGCAGAAGCCGGCCGACGCGATGGACACCAGCGCCCACCCGATCATCAGCCCCATCCCCAACCCCTGCGACCAGGGCTTACGCATGAACACCAGCACCAGCCCAAGCCCGAGGGCGAAGACGGCCAGGAACGCCGCCCCGACGCCGACGCCCACGCTGGACTCCGTGGCCAGGGCCGCGAACCCCACCACCACGTTGACGACGATGTACCCGAAGACCCCCACGAACGCCAGCCCGACGATCAGCCCCGTCTGACGAGGTTGCTGCGGTGGCTGAGGCGGTGGCGTGCTCACGGCGTTCAGACTACGGCCCTATATCCCCCTCTGAGTAGTAGATGGCGGCTTGGACTCGGCTCCGCAGGTTGAGCTTGTTCAGCACTCGGCTGACGTGGGTCTTCGTGGTGGCCTCCGCCATGTCGAGCGCTCTGGCGATCTCCGCGTTGGACATCCCCTGCCCGATGCAGGCCAGCACCTCCCGCTCGCGCGGCGTCAGAGTGGCCGTGTCACCCTGCTCCCGGCGCGGAGCCTGCTCGGCGAAGGCCGAGATCAGCCGCCGTGTCACCCCCGGCGAGATCAACCCGTCCCCCCTGGCCACCAACCGCACCGCATCGACCAGCGAATCGGCATCAGTGTTCTTCAGCAGGAACCCGGCAGCCCCGGCCCGCAACGCCCCGAACACGTACTCGTCAATGTCGAACGTCGTAAGAATCAGCACATCGGTCACCCCGGCCAACTCCTTGGTGGCGGAGATCCCATCCATCCGGGGCATGCGCACATCCATCAACACCACGTCAGGCCGCGTCTCACCAGCCAGCGCCACGGCCTCCACACCATCGGCCGCCTCGCCCACCACCTCGATGTCGTCCACCCCATCGAGGATCATCACGATCCCAGCCCTGACTGCCGCATGATCGTCAGCCACCAGCACTCTGATGGTCATCTTTCCTCCAGCTGGGTCATATCGCCTCGCCATACGGATCCGCACAGGCGTCGCCCCGTGCGTCGGACGATCATGGGGGATCCCTGTCCGACACGGGCTTGTCCGACGTGGGAAGGGTCGCGGCGACACGCCAGCTGCTGTCCCGTGGGCCGGCCTCGAACTCACCGGCCCGTGGGCCGGCCTCGAACTCGCCGCCCACCAGTTTGGTCCGCTCCCGCATGCCGATCAGCCCCACCCCAGCGCCCGGCAGGCTCGCCTTCCTGCCGTTGACCGGGTTGTCGACGATCAGCGACACCTGGTGAGGCTGGTAGCGAATGCTGACGGTGGCCGGTTGCTCGCCGTGTTTGAGGGCATTCGTCAGCGCCTCCTGAATGATGCGGTAACCGGCCAGATCGACCGAGGGAGACAGCTCGCGCGGCTCGCCCTCGACCTGGAAATCGACGGCCATCCCCGACTGCCGGGACCTGTCGACCAGCGTTTCCACGTCGAGCAGCCGCGGTCGCATGGCCTCGCCCTCGTCGCCTTCCTGCCGCAGCAGCCCGATCATGGACCGCATCTCGGCCATCCCCTTCACGCTGTTCTCGCGTACGGACTCCATGACCTTGCGCACGGTCGACGGATCGAGGTCCTTGCGGGAGAGCGCGGCGGTGGACTGGATGGCGATGGCGCTGAAATGGTTCGCGATCATGTCGTGGAGCTCGCGGGCCATCCGCGTCCGCTCGGCGGTGATCGCCGCTTGGCGGTCGAGCTCGGCGAGCCGTACGACCTGCTCGGCCTTGGCGCGCTCGATGATCACCTGGTCACGATGCTGCCGCAGGACCATCGCGGTGGTCACCGGCGTCACCAGGACCAGCGCCAGCTGGAAGCCGACCAACGCCAGCAGCCGCCAATCCCCGGCGATGAACCAGCCGGCGGCCCCCGCCGACACGGCGAGCACGGTGGTGATCCCCAGCAGCCACCGGGAGAACCGCGCCGGGCCGTACAGCGCGGCGGAGTAGAGATTGTCGGTGTAAACGAGGACCGTCCCCAGCGACGGCCCCACGAACGCGTCGAGCACGACCCCCACTGTGCCCAGCCCGAGCGACCAGAGCGGCGCGCGCGTCCGCAGCAGCACGGCTGCGCACACGATCGCCAGCGGAATCACCTGCGGCCCCAGGGGCGCGTCGCGGCGCAGGGAGGCCCCGGCCGCGATGAGGATCAGGCCCATGAGGAAGGCCAGCCCGGCCCACAGGGCCACGCGTTTCATGCCCCCTATCCCACCACCGAACGCGACCGTTTCCCTCCTTCGTCGGTCAGCCTGTGGATACACACTTCGATGTATCCACAGGCTCGTCTTCTCAGGGGATGAAAACCCGGAAAGCATCCGTGAGCATGGATAACGTGCTTGTTGCCATCATCATCGCTTGTGAAGTCGGCTTCTGGGTGCTGCTCGCCCTCGGCCTCGCCAGCCGCTACCTGTGGGGTCTCCGCCGGCTCAGCAACGTCCTCCTGATCAGCGTCCCGCTCCTGGACGTGATCCTCCTCGCGGCTGCGGTGATCGACATGCGCGGCGGCGCCACGGCTGACCTCAGACACGCCCTCGCCGTGGCGTACCTCGCCTATTCGGTTGTTTTCGGACACCGCACCCTGCGTTGGGCCGACGCCAAGTTCCACCACCGCTTCGCCGACGGCCCCCCGCCACCGCGGCCTCCGGCCGGCGGCATGGCCAGGGCTCGGTACGAGTGGGTGCTCTGGTTGTGGATCGTGGTCGCGTATGGAGTGGCCTGGATGATCGGGTTCGCTCTGGTCTGGCTCGTGGGGGATCCGGCACGTACCGAGCCGTTGATGGACCTGGTGGGAGGGCTCAGCAAGATCGTGCTGATCGCCCTTCTCTGGCCGGTCAGCTACACCCTCTGGCCCAAGAAGGTAGAGCCGGCGGAGTCATGATTGCGGAAACCGGTTCGAGGCACGGCTGAGGACCCGCTATGCTTGTTCCAGAAACGAGCGGCCGTAGCTCAATGGATAGAGCATCTGACTACGGATCAGAAGGTTACGGGTTCGACTCCTGTCGGCCGCACTCCAGTTCAAAGGCCCTCCGGGATGATCCCGGAGGGCCTTTTTGGATCTCGTACAGCAGCGGTTTACAGCAACGTCCTCAGCTCTCGGAGTCGTCGAGACTCTGGTTGAGCCGGTCGAGGGCCTTGCGGGTCTCAGGGCTTGGGATCTGCGTATAGACGTCCATGGTCATGGAGATCTGCGAGTGTCGCAGGATGCGCATCGCGACGCGCGGGTGTACGTCGAGGGCGGCCAGGAGCGAGGCGCAGGTGTGCCGGGTGTCGTGGACGCGGATTCGCGGGACGCCCGCGTTGCGGCAGTGGGTTTCGAAGGCGCGGTTGAAGTTGCGCGGTTCGATCGGTGTGCCGGTCCGGGTGGTGAACGTCAGGTCTGAGGGTTTCCATTGGTCTCCGGCTGCTTTGCGCGCCTCCTCCTGGACGCGTCGGCGGTGCCGGAGGGCCGAGACGCAGAGGCCGAACAGAGGTAGAGAGGCCGTCGAGTCGTCCGTCTTGGTCGTCTCGCGGTGGAGAAGCCGGCCGCCGACCCTGGTGAGCTGGCGGGAGATCCAGAGCTGTTCGCCGCCGAGGTCCACGCAGTCCCAGGCCAGGCCGAGGACTTCCCCACGGCGCAGGCCCAGGACGAGGATGAGTACGTAGGCCGCATAGAGCGGGTCGTCGACCGTCCGTAGGTGTTCAAGGAACTTGCGAGCCTCGTCGACCGTCCACACCGAGCGCTGGCGTTTCTTCTTGGTCGTGCTTGGGCTTGGCAGCGTGGTCAGCGATGCGACGTTCTTCGAGATCATCTCTTCCCGCAGGGCGTGACCGAGGGCGGACCGCAGGACACGACGGATGCCCGCGATGGTGCTTCGGGACGGGTAGCCCTTGCAGCACTTACCGAGTGAGCAGCACCGCCGTTTGTGCGCGGGCCGCCGATGGTCCTTCTTCTGGTCGCAGCAGGTGCAGAGGGTGGACAGGGTGTTCAGCCAGGTCTGTACGTCGCGGACGGTCAGCTTGTCCAAGCGCTTCTTGCCCAGGCCGGGGACGATGTAGAGCCGGACGAGCGGCTCGTAGGCGACATAGGTGGTCGGCTCCCGGTTGGGCTTGATCACTTCTTCCAGCCAGCGGGACAGGAAGGCGGCCAACGTGGGGTTCTTGGTGGGCACCGGTCCTTTGCGGGACTGCTCGTGGAGGCTGAGCCATTTCTCGTGGGTCTCCTCGCGGGTCTTGCCGTACGCCCACTTGCGGGTCCTCTTGCCCTCGGGCGTGGTGACCCAGACGTAGCCTGCCCAGCCGTCCTTGTAGGGGAAGATCGAACCTTCACCGTTCGAGCGCTTGCCCATCAGACCACCTCCTCACAGAGCCGGGCCACGTAGGTGTCGAGGGCTGAGGCAGGGATGCGGCGGCAGCGCTCTCCGACGACGATCGAGGTGACCTCCCCGGAGCGGATGAGGTTGTAGAGGGTCCAGCGGCTGACCTTGAGAACGGCCATCGCTTCGGGGACCGTCAGAAGCTCACAACTCATGAGAACTCCGTTCGAGGCGAGTCCCGGTGATGGTTGCGGCGAGGAGTTGGTCTCCGGCTGAGTGGCCTTTGCCTGCGTACTCCCATTCGCTGATGACGAGGACGGTGTCTTCGGTGAAGAGGGGGAGGCGGCCGGTGGTGATGTCGTTGTCGCGGGCGTGGTGTTCGCGGGCGGCGCGGAGTTGGCCGAGGGTGGTGGAGTAGCGGCGGGATCGGGTGGAGAAGTGGCCGCGGAATCCGAGCATGTGGGCCCAGTCCGCGAGGCGGAGTTCGGCCAGTTCTGGCAGGGCGCCGAGGTGCATGCAGGTGGTGATGAGGCGGCGGGCGTGGTCGCGGAGGTTGAAGGCTTCCAGGTTGTCGAGGGGGTTGATGCGGCGGTCGAGGGTGCCGACGCATTCGGCGGCTTTTGTGGCGTACTTGGCGATGTAGCCGGCGACGGCTTGTTCGGTGAGGTCGCCGTTCAGGGTGATGGGGCGGATGTCGAGCTGGCTGCCCCAGCGCAGGGGGCGCTCTGGCTGGTCTTGGTGGGCGGGTGCGGTGGCGGTGACGGCGTGGGCGGCGTGCTGGACGGCTTGGGTGAGGGCGTCGGCGGTGGCCCAGGCCGGTGGAGTGGTGGTGGGTCCGTCGGGTCCGTCGAGGCGGATGACGGCATGGAAGTGGACGATGCCGCGCCGCTGGTATTCGGCGACCTTGGCGAAGGAGAGCGTCAGGTGGTGGCGCAGCTCCTTGAGGGCCAGGCCGCCGAGCTTGGCGAGGTGGCGGCGGACGGAGTCGGCGAAGCGCTTCCACAGCAGCGGCGCGAGGGCGTTGAACAGGACGGAGCCGGTGTAGTCGTAGCAGTCGGGGCAGAGTGGTTCGCCGAGGCGCGGGTCGTCCTTGCTGTGCCGTTCGGTGCAGGACATCACGTGGCCGTGCGGGCAGGTGGCGGCGTTGCGGCGGGCGTGGCAGGGCTGGACTTTGCCGTTGTGCTCCCGGCGGGTGTGGACGGTGCCGAAGGACGGGGCGGTCAGGGTGACGAACAGCGTCGGGTGTCCGGTGACGGTGTCGGGCACGCCCTTGCCGCCGATGAGGCCCGCGCGGATGAGGTGGTAGGTGTCGGCGCGGTAGGTCTCGGCGCAGGCGGGGCAGCGGGAGGCGCGGCGGGTCTTGCACGGTACGCGGAGAACGCCGTCGGGCTCGTGCTTGGTGGTGTAGCGGTGCAGGAGTTGGCCGGTGGCCTGGTCGTAGTGTTCGACCTTGCCGCGGAGGTGGATGGGTTGGCGGCAGCCGCCGGTTGCGCGGATCTGGGATGCCCAGCGGTCGTAGTCGGCCCGGTTGAGACGCTTGATCATGCCGGTGATGGCGTGCGCGTTGGTAGGAGTTGTGGGCAAGATGGAGTCCTCCTTTCGCTCGTTCGGGTGAAGGGATGGCCCCCGACCTGGCGTGTGTCTTGGCGGATGTGCGGCCAGGCCGGGGGCGCTGCGCGTTATGCGCCGTAGTTGTCGATGCCGGTGCCGTCGCAGTCGGGGCAGCGGGCGTTGTCGGTGGTGAGGCCGGTGCCGTTGCAGGTGCAGCAGCGGTAGCGGATCACTGGCAGGTCATCGGGCATGCGTCACCTCCTCCTTTCGGGTGGGCGGGTGGTGAGGTAGACGCGCCAGCGGTGGGGACGGGCGCGGTCGGGGTAGGCGCGGGAGACGGCGTAGACGGTGAAGTGCAGGCGCAGGCGGAACAGGGCGTCGACGATTTCGGCGCGGGTGCCGTCGATGCGGATGCGCATGGTCGTTGCCCTCCTTTCTGGTCAGGTGGTAGGCAGGGCGCGCAGCAGGTCTGCGGCGAGTTGGTCGGATACGCCGAGGTGTGTGCGGAGGGCGTCGCGGGTGATCGGTCTGCCGTGTTTGGTGTGGTGGTCGTCGGCGACGCGGCGGGCGTAGTCGACGAGCGCCGGGGCCAGGCCGCCATCGTGGGCGTCGTTGTTGTCCGGGCGGAGGAGTTCGGGGACCGGGGACGAGGCCAGGACGGGCGCGGGCGTGGGCGAGGCGGCCGGTGCTGGAGGCGGTTCGGGGTGGGTGGTGCGGCGTTCCAGCATCGAGACGGCGATGAGGAAGGCGGCGGCCGGGGTGGCGGCGGTGATCCAGCCCCAGACGGTCGGGTTGGCTTGGGCGAGGTTGGCGGCCAGGGACAGGATGATGCCGCCGGTCAGGACGAGGACGGGCCAGGTGATGCGGCCTTGCCGGCCTTTGCCGGTCTTCTTGTCGCGTTGGCGTTCGCGGGCGGCCATGACGCAGGTCAGGTCGATGCAGACGGCCACGGCCCAGGACATCCAGCCGGTTTGGCCGTGCTCGGTGGCGGTGTCGCGGATGTGGGTGAACGATCCGGCGCCCGCGATGACGGCCAGGACGAGGACAGGGCCGGTGTCGAGCAGTCGGCAGGCCAGGCGTCGCATCGGTGCCCTCCTCTCGGGTTCAGGCGTTGGCGTGTTCGGTCAGGTGGGCGGTGATCTCGTCCCAGGCCGGGGCGAGGTGCGCGTGAGCGCCGGGCGGCGTGTTCGGCGGTGGCCTCGGTGACGTAGAAGGAGCGGGCGCGGTACCACTGGCCGTCTTGTGAGGCGACGATGGCGACGCCGGGTGTTTCGGCGGCGATGGCGCGGGCGGAGACGAGGGCGGCGGGGTCGAGGTCGCCGAGGGTCATAGTGGCGGTTTCTGGGTCGTTGACCCGGTGGCAGATCCGGCCGGAGCACTGGGCGCGTAGGGCGGTGACGCCGGGGCCGAGGTCGGAGCCGATCCGTTGGCCGCAGCAGAACAGGTAGATGCCGAACGCCCGCCCGAGCTGGGCCACCCGCAGCAGTGCGGTGGAGGTTTTGGCGATCTCGTCTTTCTCGCTCTTGTCGGCCATCAGGTAGAGCTCGGCCAGCTCGTCGACCAGGACCACGACCGGCACGGGCCGGATGGCGGGCGGGAGTTGCCAGATGTTGCGGGCAGACGCCTGGCGGCACAACCCCATCCGGTCGATCATCAGCCCGACCAGATCGGCCAGCAGGCCGACGGACTCGGCGCGCGAGGTGGCCAGCGCCGACAGCCGGGGCGCGTAGGGCGTGAACTCCACGCCGCCCTTGAGGTCGAAGCCCACCAGCGCCACCGGTTGCGGGGCCAGGCCGACGATGAGCGCGTTGGCCAGGTTGGACTTGCCGGACTGGGTGGCTCCGGCGTTGAGCCAGTGCGGCACCGTACGAAAGTCGATCACCCAGGGCTTGCCGGTCTCCAACTGCCCGACCGTCACCTTGAGCAGTTCAGGTGAGGGCGGGAGCTGGTCGACCTTGACCAGCGGGTCGCGCATGGTCGCCGCCAGGATGACGCGGCCGGGCCGGGGTGAGGAGACGCGGATCGCGTGCACGCCCCAGGAGTGGGCCAGGGGTTCGGCGGCGTCGGCGTAGTCGCCGGGGGTCTGGCCTTCCAGCGTCCACAGGGTGACGCGCCAGCCGTGCCGGGTCGGCTTGGGCAACCACATGAACGGCTTGGTATCGACGGCCACCCGCTGGAAGCGGCGGCGTACCTTCACCAGCCCGGTGGAGGCGACCGCGCCGGGGGTGAGGGTGAACCACCAGCGTTGCCGCTTCTTGGTCAGGGCGCAGCCGAGGGCGACCCGCCGCCAGGACGCCCGGACCGAGGCAGCGGTGAGCGGGAAGCCGAGCGCGAGCCAGAAGGAGGGGTAGTGGTAGCGGCGCCAGGCCCACAGCCCCGCCGCGATGGCGGCGAGGGCTGTGAGCAGCAGGAGCGCGTCACGCATCGGCGGCCTCCCTGGCGGGGAGTAGCGCCGTGGCGCGGTAGGCGATGCCCCACCGGCCGGCGATCTCCCAGACGTAGCCGAGCAGGCCGACGGCGGTGACCTGGTCGCCGGTGGTGATGGGCGGCTCTCCGGTGGTGCCGATCTTGACGAGTTCGATCCGGCCGAACTCGTCTTCTACTGAGACGGTGACCTCGTAGACGGTGTTGCCGTTCTTGTCGGTCTTGATCTCGCCGGTGTCGCGGTTGAGGACGCGCGGGCGCGGGGCCTTGACGCAGGTGATGGCGAGTTTGCTGACATCCACGGGGATGGGGACGGAACGCATGGGTTGTGACCTCCTCTTTCATCGTCACCAACATAGTTAACCTAGTTGGCTTGGTTGTCAATGTTCTCTCGGTTGGCTTGGTCGAACTTTCGTGATGAGATTGAGAGCGATGGTCAAGAACACCGGCCGGCCGGGCTACCTGCAGATCGCCGACGATCTCCGCGCGCAGATCCGCGGCGGCTCCCTCGCGCCCGGAACCCCGCTGCCGTCCACGGCCAAACTCGCCGAGCAATACGACGCCTCGCTGTCGGTGGTGAAGCTGGCCGTTGGCGTCCTGCGCACCGAGGGCCTGGTGATCGGCCAGCAGGGCAAGGGCGTGTTCGTCCGCGACGCCGACGACCCGCAGGCCGCCGACAACCCCCAGGCTGCCGGCGACGAGTTGGCCGACCTGCGCGCCACCGTCCACGACCTGTCGGTACGCCTGGCGAAGGTCGAAGAGCAGTTGGCTACGTCCACGACACCCCGTCCCGGACGTAGCAGCCGGTAACCTTCCGCGCCAGCGACGCCGACGCACCGTCAGGGCTGCGGCGCAGGCTGAGCGCCTTGTCCTCACGGCGGATGCCGACCAGGACCGTCACGTACCCGACCAGGAGCGCGACGCCGAGCACTCCGGCGATGATCAGCGGGATCGTGGTCATGACCAGATCACCCCCGCCACGGCCAGGCCACGCGGAGCACGCGGGGGACGACGGGTCTCATCGCGCCGACCGCCACGGGTGCGCTTGGCCGCCTGCTTCTTGATCCAGCGCGCACGGGCCAGGCACTTACGGCACCGCGTCTGTCCCTGCTCCAGGCGGGCGGTGCACTGGCAGGTGGGCTCCGGGTAGATCTCCTCGGTCATGTGATCACCTCTCCTCTCGGTTGTTGTTCTTGCTTGCGAACCGAGAATGCTGCGGAGGGTCAGGACGAGATCACTACACGACGGGACATGTTCAAGACGTCCGGCCTACGATGGCCAGGTCCCCGGACGTCCCCTTGAAGCGGGTGAGATGGCGAACGAACGACTACGCGCGGCCCTGCTGCAGAAAGGCGTGTCCATCGCCGATCTGGCCGAGGCCATCGAAGTCGACCCCAAGACCGTCGAACGGTGGGTCACCAAGAGCCGCGAGCCGTACCGAAAACACCGCCTCGCCACCGCTTCGTACCTGGGGGTGGACGAGGCGTACCTGTGGCCGGACGCGCTCAGCCCCGAACAGGTGACCTCCGCCTCGCAGAGCGAGATCATCGCCATTCACCCGCACCGGTGGGCGGTGCCACGGGACATCTGGGGACGACTGTTCGGCGCGGCGTCAGAAGAGATCGGCGTCCTGGCCTTCAGCGGATTGTTTCTCGCCGACGACGGGGGCATGGTGCGGCTGTTCGCCGACAAGGCCCGAGCCGGGGTGAAGGTGCGCATCCTTCTCGGTGACCCGGACTCGGCCGAGGTGGCGCAGCGCGGAGCCGATGAGGGCGTGGGCGAGAGCATGGCCGCGCAGATCCGCAGCGCTCTGGTCTTCTACCGGCCGATCACCGGCCTGGACAACGTCGAGATCCGGTTGCACCGCACGGTGCTGTACAACTCGATCTACCGCGCCGATGACGAGTTCCTGATCAACATGCACGTGTACGGCACCCGCGCCGGCAACGCACCGGTCCTGCACCTGCGGCGAGTGGCCGGCGGCGACATGGTCGCCACGTACGCCGAGAGCTTCGAGAAGGTATGGGCTCAGGCGATCCCGGTGGAATCCTGATGGCACGACGGATCGACTTCTACGACGACCCCGACGCCCCCGAGCCCAATAGCCTGATCCCGTCGGTCAACGTCATCGTCACCAACGAGGCCGGCGACCTGCTGATGATCCGCCGCACCGACAACGACAACTGGGCCGTGCCCGGGGGAGCCATCGACCTGGGCGAGTCCATCTCGCAGGCCGCTGTACGCGAAACGCTGGAAGAGACCGGCATCACCTGCGAGATCACCGGCCTGACCGGCACCTACAGCGACCCCCGCCACGTCATCCTCTACACCTCGAATGGCGAGGCCCGGCAGGAGTTCTCCATCGTCCTGACCGCCCGACCCGTCAGCGGCGAACCGACACCCAGCGACGAGTCCCGCGAAGTCCGCTGGGTGCCTCGGGATCAAGTGTCCGGGCTCCAGATGGACCGCTCGATGCGTATGCGGATCGAGCACTACCTGTCCGGTGCCGGCATCCCGTACATCGGCTGAAACCCGTGGCGTTCACACCACGGGGGATTGATGCGATCATGCACTGTCCGGAACAGCTGGCGGTGAACGTCTACCCGCTTCGAGTTGCGGTTGAGGCGTTGATGTCGGCACCAGGTTTCCGAGTCCCTGATCATTGAGCGAGGAGTTCAGTGAAGAGCTGGTTATGGCGGGTGACGGCCGCGGCCGTGGTGGCGCTATCAGGAATGACCGGGCTGTCCGGGTCAGCTATCGCGAACCCGGCCGACCCGGACCTCATTGTTACTGACAATTCGGAGATCGCGGTCTTCCTCTGTACGCCATCCGAGTTCGGGTGCCACAAGCGGTACGCCACGGCGAAGCAGCGGCGGGATGTCGAGACGTTTCTGAAGACCATGCCTGAGGTGACCGAGGTGCGCTTCGTGAGCCGGGCCGCGTCGTACGCGAGCTTCCGCAAGGAGTTCGCCGGCCAGAAGAAGGTCCTGGCGGCTGTGCGGGCCAAGGACATGCCGGAGTCCTTCCGCGTGCGGGTGTCTGGAGTGGCCGACCGCGCCCGGATGACGCGCTTGGCGAACCGGCGGCCCGGAGTAGGGACCGCCACCGACCAGGCAGAGCACCATGCCACTCTTGTGAGGGAATCCCAAAGCCCGGATATTTCTGTATTTCTGTGCGCGAAGGACACAGCCACGCCTGCCTGTCTGCGTGGACGGGGAAAGGCGAACAAGCTGCCGGTCACGGTCAAGGAGAAGAAGGCGATCGTCGCCGCGATCAAGCGGACCCCCGGGCTCGTATCGTACGAGTACGAAGATCAGGCGACGGCGTACCGGAACTTCGTCGAAAAGTACGCGGACAACGAAGCGTTTGTCGAGGCCGTCAAATTGTCTGATATGCCGGAGTCGTACCGGCTGTCGATGCGGCCCGAGGCCGACTGGGGCTCCCCTTGCCGGCGGCTGGCGCGGATGCCGGGGGTGAGCGAGGCGTACGACCAGAGGCGTTGGCTCAAAGAGGTGAGGCTGTATTGGGAATACGGGCTTCCGGATATTTGGCCGGCCGGCAAGTGCGCATAAGAGCGGTGGTACAGGGCCGACGGGCTCTTTCGTCGTGTGTCCGGTGCTCCGGCCGTCAGCGCGGAGTCCCTTGAGGTGCGGTGGGTACCGCGCGGCGAGGTCGTGTCACTGCCGATGGCCGCATCGATGCGCATGCGGATCGAGCACTACCTAGCCGACGTCGGTTCGCCGTACATCGGATAGCGCGGCCTCCACCGTGCGCACCGACGACAGGATGCACGGGGTGGCGTCGGTGATCGAACGGCTGACCAGGTGCTCGGGGCCGTAGCGGGAGTGGATCTCGGCCAGCCGGTCGCGGACGTCCAGGTGCCGGCCGTCCGGGCTGGTGGTCATGTCGCAGTACGTCAGCGCTCGCGCGAGGTCGGGCCGTTCCTGGTCGAACTCCTTGGCCAGGACGTCGAACAGGTTCCGTTGCCGGGCTTCGTTGTCCGCGCACGAGTGGTAGGCCACCAGGCGGCACAGCCGCTCATCTGCCTTGGCGACGTCGCGCAGGTAACGGGCGCCGTCGAGCTGGTGCATGCCGGTGTCGACGAGATCCGGGGCGTAGCCGATGTCATGCAGCAGGCACGCGGCGATCAGGGCGTCGGTGTCCGTGCCGAGGATCGGGGCCAGGGTCTCGGCCTGGTCGGCGACTCCCTGGGTGTGTGCCCAGCGCCGGGGCAGCGTCGTCTCCAGCAGATCCTTGGCCAGCCCGTAGGCCCATTCAACTTGTCCCACGAGGTTCACGATAGGCAGCACAGGCAGGGGCGAATCCAGAGGGCAGACGAGACGTCCCAGGACGTCTCAACCCCGGACGAAACGCCCCCGCCCGTGCTCAGCCACGATCAACCCGTCGCGTTCCAGCACAGCGAGGGCCTGGCGCACCGTGTTACGCGAGGCCGAGAACCGGCGGCGTAGCTCAGCCTCACTCGGCAGCGCGGCACCAGGGGCCAGGGCGCCGCCGTCGATCTGCTCACGCAAGCTCACGGCGATCTGCTGGTAGCGGTACGGGGCCGCGCCGCTGCCGATAGCCACCACGCGGCCCTTGGACGGGACAGTGACCAGGAGACCTTCGTCCTCCAGGAGCGCCAGGCCGCGCCGTACCGTGTTGCGCGCCACCCCGAACCGGCGGCACAGCTCCGCCTCAGACGGCAGGACCACGCCCGGCGCGAACTCGCCCGAGACGATCTGCTCACGGATACGGGCGGCGATCTGCGGGTAGACCCGACCGCCCGTCAGCCACCGGCCGCCGGTCACAGGGTCAGCCGCGGTAACCGTCGAGGATCTTGTCCAGGTCGACCTTGAGATCACCCTGCGCGCCGTCATGCCAGCCGTCCTCAGCGGCCTGCTCGATCCGGTCCACCGCGCCGGCCATCTTCAGGAACGACACCCGCTCGTCGTCCTGGTCGCCCCAGTAGAACCAGCAGAACGACAGGTGCACGAACACCCGCCGCATCCGACACCGGCTGTCGATCACATCCAGCGCCGGACGGCCGTCCGGGGTGCCGACCAGCACCGCCGAGACATCGCGCGCGTTCAGCTCGTCACCCAGCGCGGTCAGCAGCCGCTCGGTGTAGGCCCGTTGCTGCTCCTTGACGGTCTGGCTCGCCTGCATCCTGGTTCCTCCCTGACATTCGTGCCCGGTCGTTGTGTGCGTCGAGCGTCGCCCCACGGCCGGGGGCGGGAACACCACAACTTGGGGACGTCTAGGGACGTCTGATGTTAACGTCGCAGCACAAGGGTCAACTCGCGAGAGGAACAGGCCGCCCCATGAACGACAACCTCCGCTACGCACTGGCCGCCGCCCGCCTCAACACCACCGATGTCGCCGCCGCCCTGGCCGTCGACCCCAAAACCGTCAGCCGATGGCTCCAAGGACGCGTCCCCTACCCGCGCCACCGATGGGCCGTAGCCGACCTGCTTCACATCGACGAGGCCGAGCTATGGCCCGAACTCGCGCCACGACACCAGGCACTCGCCGACGGAGTGCAAGCGATCTACCCACACCGCTGGGCTATCCCACAGACGGTCTGGCGCAACCTGTTCGCCGGAGCCCGACAGGAGATCGGCATCCTGGCCTACAGCGCGTTGTTCCTCGTCGAGGATCGCGGCATCCTCGACATCCTGGCCGACCGTGCAAAGGCCAGCGTCACGGTGCGTATCCTCCTGGGTGATCCCGACGGGGAGCAGGTGGCAGCGCGTGGCGTTGATGAGGGGGTCGGGGCTGCGGTGATGGCTGCGAGAGCCAGAAACGCCCTCACGCTGTACCGGTCGCTGCGTGACGTCCCAGGCGTTGAAATCCGCCTACACCGGACCGTGCTCTACAACTCCATCTACCGCGCCGATCGGGAACTGCTGGTCAACACCCACGCCTACGGCACATCAGCAGCCAGCGCCCCCGTCATGCACCTATCGCACACCGGCGACCGAGGACCGGCAGACGCCTACATCGTCAGCTTCGAGCGTGTGTGGGACACCACTCAGCCCATCCATCAGGGATCGGCTTGACTGACATAGGTCCCATCACCGGCCTACCGCTAGGTAAGAGGGCGGGTGCTATTGCCCCTCTACGGCGAACCGGTAGACCGTGGATTCCCTGACCTGGAAGCCAAGACGTTCGTACAGCCGGTTCGCCGCTTCGCGATCCGGGCGTGAGGTGAGATCGACGGTTCGTGCTCCCGCTTCCTGAGCCAGCCGTAGAGCGTGCCGGGTGAGCTTCGCAGCGACTCCCTGGCCACGCGCCGCGGTGTCGACCACCACATCCTCGATCCGGGCACGTATCCCGGAGGGGATGGAGAACAGCAGCAAGGTCAACGTCCCGACGATCTCATCGTCCGTACGAGCGACCACGATCGTGTTGCCATGACCTCTCACGATGCGTTCGACCGCTTCAAAGTCCAGCGGCTTAGCCGACGAGGACAGTTGTGGCAGTAGTCGGCCGAAGGCCACCACGAGTTCCTGACTCGCCTCCCGGATGACCTCAATCTCAACACCCATGCAGCGAGCCTACGACGACGCATCAGAAGATCAGACCAGGACACAGACCAAGATCAGAAAGCAACTTATCTGCACGTCATCAAGATCAGAAAGCAACTTATCTGCACGTCATCAAGGGCAGCCCACCTGCGGCGGCCTGCCGCGCGTCGGGCGGTCGCTGGCCGCGCTGCGGCTCTTCGGCCGGTCACGGCCAGCACCGCCTACGCGCAACAGAGGCCTCTTCGGCTATTGTCCGACCGACGTGCAATGATGCTCGCCATGCTCGGGAACGTCGTCTCCACCAATCCCCTGACCGTTGCTGGCCTGTTCGCAGGCATTGGCGGACTTGAACTGGGGCTTCAAGCAGCAGGCATGCATACGACACTGCTGTGTGAGTGGTGGGACCCGGCACAGGCCATCCTAGAGAATCGCTTCCCGGACGTTGAGCTGCACGATGACATCCAAACGCTCAAAGCGCTCCCCATCACAGACATCGTCACAGCAGGCTTCCCGTGCACGGATCTTTCTCAAGCTGGCCGCACAGCGGGCATCCATGGCGCAGCATCTGGCCTGGTCAAGCACCTCTTCGAGCTGCTTGAGGATGCTTCACCCCGCTGGGTTGTAGTGGAGAACGTTCGTAACATGCTGGCTCTCGACCGCGGCACAGCCATGGAGTACCTCGTCTCGCAGTTCGAGCGCCTGGGGTACACCTGGGCCTATCGCCTGGTTGACTCAAGGTTCACAGGTGTACCGCAACGGCGCCAACGAGTCATCCTGGTGGCTTCTCGAAGTGATGATCCCCGTGGTGTTCTATTCGCAGACGACGCTGGGGAGTTGCCTGAGGATCACTACAGGGAAGGCGCGAACGGCTTCTATTGGACGGAGGGCAACACGGGACTGGGCTGGGCTCACGACGCCATCCCAACGCTGAAGGGAGGCTCCGGCCTGGGTATTCAGTCGTCGCCGGCCATCTGGATCCATGACGCTCCTCCCGGTCGGGCCATCGTCACTCCAACGATTGAGGACGCAGAAGCGCTGCAGGGCTTCCCTCGCGGGTGGACCGAAGCAGCGGGGCTACGAGGGCGGGCAGGCTTCCGCTGGAAGCTTGTCGGCAACGCCGTGACCGTCGGGGTCTCGGAGTGGGTAGGACGGCGCTTGTCGCAACCCGGTACTGCAATGACTGAAGCCCCCTCCCCGCTGCCCAAGGGTGCACGCTGGCCGACTGCAGCATGGGGGAACAGCGGAGAGCGTTGGGCAGTCAACATTAGCCTCTGGCCTGAGCGTCATGCCTACCAGCACCTATTGGATGTAGTAGACGCCGACACAGCCGCGCCACTGAGCCTCAAAGCCACGATGGGCTTCCATAGTCGTCTCATGAAGAGTCGGCTTCGCTATCCGGAGTCCTTCGCCCTGGCGCTCAAAGCACACATCGAACAGATGGCACGTGCAGAGCCCTCAAGAGCCCAACGACCATAACCTTCACCTCCCTCTCATGAGAGCTGCCATGAGCCGATCAATACCGCTACGCTGGCAACTATGGGAGCCGAGGAACACTTGCAGCGTCTCAGCAACATCCTTGAGTCAGTGGACCATTCTTCTCCCAGCAATACGAAGTACCAAGAAGCGGAGCGGCTTCTCGCAGAACTCGCAGGCCTAGGCCCTGAGCAGGTTTACGTCACTTACATCAGCAAAGCCGCCAATATAAGCGTTCGAACGGAGCAGTCCAGGCGTGCAACCAACGCGGACCTCATAGTTCTCCTTGTCGAGCGCACCGACCAGGATGACGCCATACGCAGGGCACAGAACAAAGTCACTGGGCAGCGACAAAAGCCGACAATCCTTTTGCAGCGGGCGGCTCACAGTGCCTCGTGGATTCCCACTTATGGCGTGATCCCCGCCCGCAATCGCAGCGCACGGATATTGGCATACCGCCTAGGCGAGCAGATCGGCCCTTTCGAGGTCGACACCCTTTCTCCGACAGGAACGCAGTCCCCTCTTTCGTGGGCCAGGGACCAAGGTTCGGATCCAGTACCCTTCACCGTCCTGGCCGACGGAGAACAACTATCTCCTCACGGCATTCCACAGCTTTTGCTCGCGCCAACGCCTCAGGAAGATCACGGGTTCAGGACGACCTTCGAGCTCTACTACCGCGACTCATCCCAAACCCTGCATGAGATAGGACTGGTCAAGATCGGCCACGCTGGCCTGACGCGTGGACGACCGCCGGTTCCTACTAATTTTGGTCAATTGCGAGAAGAATATTTCTCATTGGGTCAAGATGACAGCTATTATGAGAAATTGGCAGGTTACGGCATTCGAGAGCACGTGCTCACATCATTGCGCGATATCGCACTTGATGATCAGGTATTTGCGATTTCAATCAGTCATGAAGTGACAACGAAATCACTCTTCCGTAAGGTCCCCCGGTCGACGGCAGAAGTTCAATTCCGTCGCATTGCACGCGGCGGAGCAAGGCTAACCAATTATCGATTTAAATATATCAGCCCAGTCCGCACAGCAGAATCAGGCAGCGCTCTACAATTGCCTTTCGAAGTTCGTGCACAGAGTCAACCTTCGACCAACATGCATGTTCTAATCGGAAGCAATGGCGTTGGGAAGACAACGCTTCTCAAGGACATGGCGACTACGCTAACAACCATTGAAGACCGCGCAGAAAACAGTATAGGCGCCTTTATGGACCTAGACTCCAGGCGGCAAGATGCGAATTCACAATTCGCAAATGTAGTATTCGTGAGCTTCAGTGCATTCGATCCATTTCTCTCAATAGCGGCTATCAGAGATGACGAGGTCGCGGAAACGCTCTTCTCTTTCGATAGAGCAAAAGTTCCAGCTTCATACATTGGTCTAGGATCAATCACGCCAGCCAATAGCGGGCCCAAGGGCATAGCAGAACTCGCCAACGACTTTATTGAAAGTGTAGATAACTGCATGAGCAGTACTGCGCTACGAGCAAGGTGGAAAAGGGCGATCCAAGCGCTTGAAACTGATCCGATCTTCCGCGGCCTCGGAATACTGCCACTCGTAGACCACGACGAAGACGAGCCGACCGAACGGGTCCCGGACGTACCAGTCGACACTGAGCTCACTAGTCTCTTTCTGCAAGCAAGTTCTGGGCACAAGATCGTCCTACTTACTATGACTCGACTGGTCGAGGAGATACGAGAACGTTCTCTCGTACTATTCGATGAGCCAGAGTCTCATCTGCATCCGCCGCTACTCGCCGCCTTCATGCGTGCCCTTTCTGAACTGCTTACAGATCGAAACGGAGTGGCGATCATTGCGACACACTCACCTGTGGTTCTCCAAGAGGTTCCGCGCGAGTGCGTTTGGAAGCTACGGAGAAGCGGCCAGCTATCTACGGCCGATCGCCCTCAGATCGAGACTTTTGGAGAGAATGTAGGTGTCTTGACCCATGAAGTATTCGGCCTAGAAGTGACACAGTCTGGATATCATGCCGAGCTTCGTCGAGTCGCACAGGAGGCTGATGCCTTCGAGGACGCTATGGCGCAATTCGGCGGCAGGCTAGGCGCCGAAGCCCAGGGCATTCTTCGCATCTTGCTAGCCGTAAAGCCGCAGGCAGGTACGCGCTGATGTGGCCACTTCCTCACCCGGCGATTCTCTCAAGAACCGCGTATTTAGCCTGCCTGGAAAGGATCAAAGATTTCACCCTGAAAGAGAATCTCTTGCAGGCTGCCGGACCAGTCGAGAATGCGGTCCAGAGATTCGAGTTGTCAGCCCACCAAGGCGTTCTTCACCTTCTAGATCCTCACGACTTTCAGCCGGAGCGAGGAGGACTAGGGGTTTCTTTGGCAGTTACTTCGAGAGATCTAGCTAAAGGCCTGTATGAACAACGGATGGCACAGGCTGGATCTCCGGGTCGCAAGATATATGACGAACTACAAATCGCTGCACCTAATGGTACGTGTCCACTCTGTGGAGTTCGCCCCGTCAATACTTTAGATCATCACCTGCCCCGCAGTAGCTTCGCCGCCCTCTCGGTGGCCCCTCTAAATCTTATTCCAGCATGCTTCGAATGCAATCGTGTCAAACATGACAAGGGTCCCAAAAGCGAAATAGAGCAGACGCTTAACCCTTATTTTGAGAACGCAGCTGACGCCCGCTGGCTCCATTGTCGAATAATCGAGGTTGTCCCTGCTATCGCAGACTTTCTAGTCACCACGCCAGCCAGCTGGTCGGAGCCATTCAAAGCACGAGTTCATTATCATTTCGATACTTTCCGACTAGGCGAGATATACTCATTCCATGCGGCTAGGGAACTATCTAGTATTAGTAAACTTCACATGGACATGCTGGACGCCGTTGGGAAAGTTGGTTTTCGCGCACATCTCGTCGAGGTCGCCAAGAGCGCTCAAGCAAGTAATTTAAACAGTTGGAAGGGCGCAATGTATCAAGCTCTAGCAGACAACGACTGGTACTGCGCAGGGAACTTTAAGCCCTAGAGGGCGGCTATACTATTCTGGGATGAGTAATTTACACCCACTTCCTATTTTATTATTTTATGCCGCTAATCTCTAACAAGTCACTACTCATTAAGCCGCCGTATTTGACTTTCGCTGTGGAGCGCGGGCCTGCGCCGGGACCAGACCCAGCTCGTGCATCAGCGCACGGACCAGTACAGCCGAGCAATACTCGCCGCGCCACTTGCACCCGCCGGTAGCCGTAGGTCTCGCGCAGTTCCGCGTTCTCCCGCTCCCGCTCCAGCTCTCGGATCCGCGTCCGGTCGAGCCCGGAGACGGGCTGCTCGCCTGGACCGTGCACGAACCGATGCCGGTTCACCCAAACTGCCCAAGGTGCTGGCATCGATCCCGAACTTCCGGGCCATAGACGCGACCGTCTGCTCGCCCTCTAGCACCAGGCGGACGGCCTCTTCATTGAACTCGGGTGAGAACTGCCTGCGACGCCTCGTCCCGTCCCTATCTCTTCCAGACTTTTGTCATCTTATGTAGCCGACTGTCCGGAATCTTCAGAGCACCTCACTCAAGAGCACGACGGATAAGGGCTATGCCGGTGCGTTGCCGCATGCCCAAACACGTCTACCGAACCGCGACAGCTCCGCGAAGTGGGAGAGGCGCCGATTAGCCCCGCATCTCAGCGGGCTGTTCTACAGTCGTAAGCGTGGATGACTTCTTCGAGGTGTTTGCAGCTCAAGCGCAACGCAATGGTCTAGAGCAAGCGGTCCTCAAATTCCAGCAGCGGTTCGGCGCGGAAGAGATCGACGGCTACGTCCGCGAGTTCCAGCGGCGCGCGGAGAGCGTAAAAGTAGGCTATCCACCGAAAATCCTTGCCGCCCCGGGGATGAAGCCCTGGTACCCCGGGCCACTGTCGGACGATCCGTATTGGGTACCGTACGCAGAGTTCCTGCTTCAGGACCGCTGGCCTTCCGACCGCCTAGAGATACTGGACGGGGCCTCGTCGAAGATCATTGCGTATACCAACGACCCTTCCCACGCGACGTTTTTGACGAAGGGCCTGGTCGTCGGCCATGTGCAGTCCGGCAAGACGACGAACTACACGGCGGTGATCGCCAAGGCCGCCGACGTCGGGTACCGGCTGATCATTGTACTTTCCGGCATCCACAACGGTCTGCGCCGGCAGACGCAAGAACGTCTAGACGAGCAGTTGTTGGCCCGCAAGGACGATGGGTGGTTCCCGCTGACGTCCGCAGACTCGGACTTTGAGGACCAAAATTCCAAGGCCGCCGCATATCTTCATCAGAGCGGCACCGGCGTGACCCTGTGTGTGGTGAAGAAGAACCACAAGCGGCTCCACAAGCTCATCGAATGGTTGCGACCAGCGGTCCAAGCTGGCAGCTTCGCGGATCTGCCAGTACTGATCATCGACGATGAGGCTGACCAGGCTAGCGTCGATACGGCGACTATCAACCCACAAATCCGACAACTGATCGACCTCTTCGAGAAGCGAACATACCTCGGGTACACCGCCACCCCGTTTGCCAACGTACTCATCGACCCGAGAGCTGGCGATCTGTATCCAGAGACGTTCATCTTGAGTCTGCCGCAGCCCGATGGGTACTTCGGTGCCGAAAAGATTTTCGGGCGAGAGGCGGTGGAGGGCGAGGCTTCAGGCAGCGATCTCGATGGCCACGACATGGTTCGTCGCGTCCCCGACAACACGGTGAACCGCCTTCGGCCAAGCGGTCGTGCCGCTAGCCACGGCTTTGCCCCATTCATGACAGTCGAACTGGTCGAAGCGGTGAGGTACTTCTGGCTCGCTACAGCGGCCCGACGCTGCCGCGGCGACCACGACCATTCGACAATGCTCATCCATCCGAGCATGCAGACGGCAGTGCACGAGGCATACCGCGACCCATTGGAGCGGATGCGCACCGCCATGGTTGCCGCCCTGAACTCATCGGAAGATGAGGTGTACGCCCAGCTGCGCAAGCAGTGGGAGAAAGAGACCCGCAAGGTGCCGGCCGCCCAGTTCGGCAACCGCTTCGTCCCTTTCGACGACCTGCTCAAGCACCTGCCGAACGTCGTGGCGGAGACCCGGATAGTCCTCGACAACCACCGCAGCCGCGACCGGTTGAAATACTCCAGGGACGAGCCGGTAGTCGCCATTGCCGTCGGAGGTAACACTCTGTCGCGGGGGTTGACTCTAGAGGGCCTAGTGGTGAGCTTCTTCGTCCGCTCAGCGCGGACCTACGACACGCTCCTACAAATGGGCCGCTGGTTTGGGTTCCGCCAGGGATACGAAGACCTGCCGCGCATCTGGATGACGAAGCAACTTGAGGAGCACTTCCGGCACTTGGCGACAGTCGAGCACGAGATTCGTCTCGACATCAGGCGTTACGAGGAGCAGGACATTCCGCCAAGCGAGGTAGGCGTGCGCATCCGTACGCACCCCGTTCTGAACGTGACGGCGAAGATGGGCCGTGCCAAAACGGCCTACGCCTCGTACGGCGGCCGCCGTGTGCAGACCCGCTACTTCCGGGAGACTGACCCGGATTGGCTAGGGCAGAATCTGCAAGCAGCTCAAGATCTGATCAGCGAGGCGCTTAGAGACGGCGCAGCCTTGGATGATCACGGCAACGGCGAGGTGCTGCTCCGTGACGTCGACGTACGCCACGTCCTGCGGTTCCTTCAAAATTACCAGGTGCACAAGGAATCCCCGGATCTTGATCCGCGCCTGATCTCTGCCTACATCGAGAAGGAGAACCGTCGATCGCCGCAAAGCCTGCTCGAGTGGACCGTCGCCGTCATGGGCGGCCAAACGTCAGGGGCGAGGCAAATCGTGGAGTTCGACGAGCGAGTGGTGGTCGGCACGATCTCTCGCTCCAAGCTGAAGGATAGTGGCGGCGACAAGGCTGACATCAAAAGTCTGATGTCTAAGGAACACCGTGTTATCGATATGAACCTCCCTTCGGCTGAGGCACGACGCAAGACCGAAGAGGGCCTGGTCGCGTTGCGCAACGACCACCCGGACTTCCAGGACCGAGGTCTACTGTTGGTCTACCCGATCGCCAAGGACTCCCCGCCGGACCCGGCCAACGAGGACACGCGTCGGCCCCTAGACGCAGCCGAGCACGTCATCGCCGCTGCGTTCGTCTTCCCCGGCAATTCGAAGGACAAGGTCATCAACAAGTACGTGCAGGTGGACATTAGCAACGAAGCGATCGACCCAGCGGAATACGCCGACGTTGCGAGCGCCTTGGACGACGACGAGGCGGACGCATGAGCACGCCTGACAGGAATTGGCGGCGCGAACTGCGTCGAACGTGGCCGGTTTTGGCTGCGCGACGGCCAGCCAGCGAGCATACGACGATGGCGCCCATTGGCCTTGCGCTGCCCTCGGGCGAGGTCCAGATAGGACTCGACGCACGCGGGGATCGACATCTTTTACTTCCAGCCGCCAGGGGCGAGGAGATCCAGGAGGATCTGCGCTCGGCCCATGTGCGCTTGAAGCGGGACAGCCTTGTGGTCGAAGGTCGTCTGCGCCAATATGCGGACCTCGTCTGTCATCGGCAAGACCTCGGGGATCTCTTTGACGATGTGGTGAGCGAGATCTTGGAGCGCCTTGCTGAGGACGGGAACCATCCATCACGGACATGCCAGCATGTTCTTGAGGCCTGGCGTGAGATGTTCCGGAGCCGGGGCGGTCGTCTTAGCACGTCCGAACAACGCGGCCTTTTTGGTGAATTGACCATTTTGCAGTACTTACTCAACGGAGACGAGTTCCTGCGTCCCGCTCGGGTGTGGACCGGCCCTGACAGGGAACCGCACGATTTTCGTCTGCCGGGGTGGAACCTGGAGGTCAAGACGGTGGGCCGTAGCGGATCCCAAGTGGAGATCCACGGACTTGAGCAGTTGGCGCCGCCGTCGGACGGCCATCTGACACTGATTCTGGTGCGCCTGGCCGAGGAGGCTTTGGGCACATCTCTGCCCGAGCTCGCAGAGCGCGTAGTGGCAGCCGCCAGCGACGCTCGAGGGGTTATCGAGCAACTGGCCAAGGCCGGATACAGTGCGGTGGACGCGGAGATGTACGCAACTCCGCGCTACGCGACTCCCCAGCTACTTGGCCTCGCCGTCGATGCCGACTTCCCCGCCCTGACCCACGCGTCTCTTGCTTGCGGCTTGCCCGCTGGCGTCGAGCGGGTGAACTACACCCTGGATGTGTCCGGTCAGTTGCCCGACGCCCTCGCTCACTCTCTGCTCGTGACTCGGCTCAAGGGATGGCCGGCACAATGAGCGGCCCGGCATGGTGGCCCCAGCCCTCTGCACCGGAAGGCGCATCCGCAGCAGAGGGGATCCGCAAGCAGCTCGGTCGCCCCGACATGGACCCCCTGCGTGTTCTGGTGCGAGAAGCAGCCCAGAACACGTGGGATGCCCGCCTCGACTCGGTTGCCGAGGTCGGCTTCGATATCGGGCTCACACGACCTGGCATCTCCGGCATGGCGCCCTGGAGAGATGCGCTCCTGCCAGCGTTCTGCGACGACAAGTCACTAGGACTCAGTGCGGTGCTGCACGATCCGGACGCCGTTGTGCTCACCATCAGTGACCGTGGTACAGGCGGGTTAGGGGGCCCTCTCCGCGGCGACTACGTGCATGAGGGCAGCGCGGACTTTGTGGGCTTGGTCCGCGACATCGGCCGGCCCAGCCGCCGGGCGCACAGCGGAGGGACGTACGGCTTCGGCAAGGGCGTGCTGTTCACGACCAGTGCGGCTGGCACAATTTTGGTACGCACCCGATGCCTGTGGCAGGGACGGGTGCAAACGCGGCTGATCGTTCCGGCGCTGGGCGCTAGTTTTGACCATGATGGCAGGCTGTATACCGGTCGGCACTGGTGGGGGCGGACCGCGATCGACGGTATCCCGGACCCGTTGATTGACGATGAGGCAGACGCAGTCGCCGAGACCTTGGGCTTGCCTACGCGCGGCCCCAACGAGCTTGGAACGGACATTGTGATCCTAGGCGCCACGCTCGGGTCGAACCCTCCGATGGAACCCGAAGAGCCCGAGCGCCCCCGCACGCTGGCGGACGCCGCAAACTTCATCGGCTCTGCCATGCTTTGGGAGCTATGGCCCGTCATGATCGACGTCTCGGAGAGCGGTGGCCGGATGCGCTGCCGAGTCGCCGTCGACGGCCACGAGCTGGACCTGCCGCGTGCTGAGAGCGTCCCCCGGTTGCAACCATTCGTCCGGGCCTACCGCACCGCGCGCACAGACGGCGAAAGTCTTCGCAGCAGAAACCCCACGGTCACGTTGGGTCGCTTCGCTCTTGAGGCTTTCATGACCCCGGTACGTACGCACTGGACGGACATCGCTGCACCCGCCGACGGGTCCATGCACCACTGCGCCCTAATGCGGCAGGCCGGCCTAGTTGTGCAGTATCGCCCTGGACCTCGGATCCTAGACAACGACATATCGTACGGAGCGATCTTCCAGACCGATGTCGGCGTCGACGATGTCTTCGCCTCCGCGGAGCCCCCCACCCACGATGCCTGGGTGCATAAGAACATGGAGGATCCGGCCGGGAGGAAGCTCGTGCAGTCGGCTCTGCGCACGGTCGACAACCGCATGCGCGACTACGTCCATGCCGATTCTCAGAGATCCGTGGACGCCGATCGGCAGCCGCCACTGGGTGCCTTGTCCAACCGCTTTTCCTCACTGCTGCCCACCGGCTCCGGTCAAGGCGCGGACCCCTCCTCCAGTGGGTCGAACGGTGGAGGTGGCGGGAACGGAGATGCCCTGGTGCGTACACACACCTCCCAACTTGTCGAAATGGATGGCGATTTCTACGTCGTCACAGACATTGCAGTGGCTGCCACGACCTCCACCATTCGGGTTACCGCGACAGCCTTTGTGGCGCTCGACACTGGCAGCGAGACCGAGCCACCAGCAGGCTCGAGTATCCCGGAGGTCCTGTACTACCTGGCTGGGGACGGTAGTGAGACACACGGCGGCGCTGTGCTCACCCTAAAAGCCAATGATCGTCGCGGCTGGAGAGTGGTGGTCCGTCCCGTCGTTGGCACCGCCACTCGTATACGGATCAGTGGAGAGTATGCACAGGGCGAGGTGAATGATGGCTCGTGATGTCATGCCTTTCATCCGTCCCGCGGCACACGTTCTCAAGACGAGCCCCTGGGAGCTAAGCAATGATGAGGGAACACGACCGCTGCCCTTACTTCTGCCGGACTGGGACTCGCAAGCCGACCTCGCCCTCCACCGCCAGGTGACCGTAGACTATCGCCAGGCCCTGACCGACTGTCGACTACCCCCTGATATCCCGCTCGCCTTGGTCGTCGATTGGTACTCCTCCGCTGCGCAGTACGCCGGTTCGGCGTTTCGATGCCCGGTGGTTGAGGACACCGAACTGATCGTGGAAATTCAGCTGTCGGGCACGGACCTTGGGGGCACGCTCGTGCTCAAGACTCGTCTCATGCTCACTGACGATGTGCCCTACACGAACGAGCGAAAGTGCTTCACCCCCTGTCACGCCGGGGAAATCCTATGCGAGGACATATTTGAAGTCCGTTTGGAAGGCAATGCGTCTAGGTTCCCCGTCTCAGTGATCGACTTCTCGTTGTACGGCTTCGACGCCGATGCCCGATGGGCCGTCGATATGCCCGAAGACCCGGCTGTTCCCGCCGCTGGCGGCGTCCGGCTCTATCTGAACAAGGCAGACACCGAACTCGTCACTGCGGCCACCAGGGCGTCGACGCCAACCCTCGCACAGGGTCTGCTGCTTGAGGCGATGTACGACGACATCGCCCGTCAACTAGTAGAGGCAGCTCTGCGCCCAAGCTGGCGCGACGGAGTAATAGAAGCCGCTGGCGAGCCCGGAAGCCTTGCCGAGAGCCTGGTGGTCTTGGTGTCGAATCTGTTCCGAGGAGAGTCCTTGACAGCCGTTGCGACCCGCCGCGATGCCGAACCATCCGTGTTCGCAGCGGCCTTGCAGGGGGCCCTGCGCCGCGCTCGTCAGGGAAGCATGTGACACTCCTGTATCCGCGGATTACCACCGCCGAGGCGAAGAGGCTCCTGGCTCGATACGAGAACCTGCCATTGGAGGACATCAAGCGTCAGGCGGGCCCGTCCGCAGTGGCCTTTTATGGAACAACCGGCGGCGCCCCGGTGAGCCCCGCCCGCCTCCAGCGTCTCACTGAGGCCCTACGCGATTGCGCGCACCGCGCGGGTCACCCCCGGCCGCCCACCCACCACAACAAGATCGCGTTTGACCGCGAGTCTGCCAAGGTCTTGCACACGACGATGGACATCGTGCCAGCCGAGGCGGGCCAACCGGATGTGTGGACCCATCTTGCCGCCTGCCTCCTGCCCGATATCGTGACCTGGCGATTTGGTGGCACTCGTACCCTCGAACGCTGGATCGGCACGGGCCTAGTACGCCATGCCTTCGCCCGCTTGTGGTGGCAGGCGCACGTTCTCCAGGTTGCGGATGGGAGTAGTACCGACTACTCCCTGCTCGATCGCCTCTCTGAATCTGATCTCAACCAGATCTTCGAACGACGGTCCATCGGCGGGACACCGCCCTTGGCCCAAGCCTTAGCACGCGAACTTTCCGGACCAAGCATCGAGCAGACATCGGTGCCACGGCGTGCTGTGGTGCGAGACGTGACCAAACGGCTGCGGAGACTCCTGCCCTTCACCTCCTTTGCGTCTCTCGACGAGGCCGTGATTCAGCGGAGGATACATGCACTTTTGATCGAGTCCATCGAGGCGCTGGAGGACGAGATTATGCGGCAGAACCGAGGTGCTACCTCGGATCCGTAAGACGTACCTGCCGCGCCCATCTCCGGTGGATCCCTCGGCCGCGCAAGATTGTCGGGGCCTCCCCGCACGCTGTGCTCGCTGAATAGCCGCTGCCATGCGCTGGAGAGTAGCCGCCGGGTCCGACAACCACTCTGGACTGTCACGATCTTGCTAACGCAGACGCTAACAACACCCTTGAACGATCCTGGACGACTCTGGAGTCTGAACCGCGCCGGGTCTGATGGAGACTTGATTCCTTGAGAGGATCGAGTCATGGCACGTCCGTCCCCCTACCCTCCC
>NZ_JBQHCW010000037.1:0-64616 GCF_052068115.1 Nonomuraea sp. ZG12 | reverse complement strand
AAGACGTGGGTGCCGAACTTGCGGTCCGACTCCAGCGCCAGCAGCGCGGCGGCCAGCACCGGGAAGGCCATCAGCACCATCATCGAGGTCAGCAGCACGTTCCAGCAGAAGATGGGCATCCTGAACATGGTCATGCCGGGCGCGCGCATGCCGATGATCGTGGTGATGAAGTTGACCGAGCCGAGGATCGTGCCGAGCCCGCTCAGCGCCAGGCCCATGATCCACAGGTCGCCGCCGACGCCGGGCGAGTAGGTGGCCGTCGACAGCGGCGTGTAGCCGAACCAGCCGAAGTCCGCCGCACCGCCCGGCGTGAAGAACCCGGCCACCGCGATCAGCCCGCCGAACAGGAACAGCCAGTACGCGACCGCGTTCAGCCTCGGGAAGGCCACGTCCGGCGCGCCGATCTGCAACGGCATGATCACGTTGGCGAACCCGGCGAACAGCGGCGTCGCGAAGAGCAGCAGCATGATCGTGCCGTGCATGGTGAACAGCTGGTTGTACTGCTGCGCGTCGACCAGCTGCATCCCCGGCTGCACCAGCTCGGCCCGGATGATCACCGCCATGACCCCGGCCGCGAGGAAGAACCCGAAGGAGGTGATGAGGTACAGATAACCGATGACCTTGTGGTCGGTGGTCGTCAGCCAGGACACGATCACGGTCCCGGTCCGGCGGCTCCTGGCCTGCTCGATCGAGGTCTCGCGGACGCTGGTCACGGCTGCTCCCTCCCTGCGAGGTACGGGCTGCCCCTATGCCCCCATTTCACGCCAACCATCGCCCCGCGAACAGGGGAAGTTCGCCCGCATGCGTCGCCGGCATGGCTGCCATGCGAGATCGTCGCTGGTCGACCGTCCCGCCACGCCCTAGCATCGGCGTACATGTCGCTGACCATCGGGTTGTACCTGTCGGCCGGCTCGGCCACCGCCGGCCCTCGGGGGTGCGCGCGGATCGCCGCCCTGGCCGAGGACCTCGGCTACGACTCGCTCTGGGCTCCGGACCATGTGGTGCTGCCGGACCCCCGGGTGGAGCCCTCACCGCTCGACCCGCACATTCCCCTGCTCGACCCGGTGGTGCTGCTGACGTTCCTGGCCGCGCGCACCGAGCGGATCCTGCTGGCCACCGGCTGCGTGGTGCTGCCGCAGCGCAACCCGCTGGTCCTGGCCCAGCAGCTGGCCGCCGTGGACGTGCTGAGCGGCGGCAGGCTGGTGTTCGGCGCCGCGTCCGGCTACCTGGAGCCGGAGCTGCGCGCGCTGGGCGTCCCACCGGCCGAGCGGGGGACGCGTATGGAGGAGTACCTGCGGGCCATCCGATCCCTGTGGGAGGACGACCGGCCCGCCTTTCACGGCCGCCACGTCGACTTCCGGGACGTCAACGCCTACCCGAGGCCGGTCGCCAGGCCGGTGCCGGTGGTGCTGGGCGGAAACTCGCGGATCGCCCACCGCAGGGCCGCCGCGCTGGCCGACGGCTGGTACGGCTGGATGCTGGGCCTGCGCGCCACCGCCGAGCAGGTCGCCTCAGTACGCGAGCACGCGGCGGCGGCCGGGCGGCCGTTGCACATCTCGGTGACCCCGGCCCGCCGCCTCGATCCCGGCATCGTCCAGTCCTACGCCGGTCTCGGCGTGGACCGGCTCATCGTGGCGGCCGAGGCGGGCCTGCCCCTGGACGAGCTGGAGCGCTTCGTGGAGCGCAACGCGCCGGACCGGCTCCTGACCTGAGGCCCGGTGCGCGGGCGGCGTCTTCTATCCTTCGTATCCGACCCGATCGGAGGAGAAGACCTCGTGAACGCCTCGCGTGACTATGCCGCCCTCGTCCAGCGTGGACTCTCGCTCGACCTCACCAGGGGCAAGCCGTCACCGCGCCAGCTGGACCTCTCCAACGACATGCTGAGGCTGCCGTCGTCCTACCTCACGGCCGGCGGCGCCGACGCGCGCAACTACGGCGACCTGCAGGGGCTGCCGGAGCTGCGGGCCCTGTTCGGGCCGCTGCTGCAGGTCCCGGCGGCACAGCTCGTCGTCGGCGGCAACGCCAGCCTGGCGATGATGCACGACACGATCGTGCACGCGCTGCTCAGCCGGATGCCGGGCGCGGCCCGCCGCTGGGTCGAGGAGCCGAAGATCACCTTCCTCTGCCCCGTCCCCGGCTATGACCGGCATTTCACCATCTGCGAGCAGTTCGGGATCACCATGGTCCCGGTGCCGATGAACGCGGACGGTCCCGACATGGACGTGGTCGAGCGCCTGGTCGCCGAGGACGCGAGCGTCAAGGGCATCTGGTGCGTGCCCAAGTACAGCAACCCGACCGGCATCGTCTACAGCGACGAGACCGTGCGCCGGCTCGCCGCCATGCCCACCGCCGCCCCCGACTTCCGCGTCTTCTGGGACAACGCCTACGCGGTGCACCACCTCACCGACACGCCCGTGGAGCTGGCCGACCTGCTGGCGCTCAGCGCCGAGCACGGCGATCCCGACCGCGTCCTCGTCTACGGCTCCACCTCCAAGGTGACCCTGGCGGGCTCCGGCGTGGCCTTCTTCGGCTCCTCCCCGGCGAACGTCGAATGGTTCCTGGCCGGTGCCCGCAAGCAGACGATCGGCCCGGACAAGCTCAACCAGCTCCGCCACGTGGAGTTCCTGCGCGACGCCGAGGGCGTGGCCGCGCACATGCGCAAGCACGCCGAGCTGATCGGGCCCAAGTTCGAGACCGTGGACCGGGTGCTGGCCAAGGAGCTCGGCGACCTGGCCACCTGGACCAGCCCGAAGGGCGGCTACTTCGTCAGCCTGCAGGTGCCGCGCGCCGCCGAGGTGGTGGCCAGGGCCAAGGCCGCCGGGATCGCGCTGACCCCGGCCGGCGCCACCCACCCCTACGGCACGGACCCGGGTGACAGCACGATCAGGATCGCGCCCACCTACCCGAGCCTGGAGGAGCTGGAGCAGGCCATCACCGGCCTGGCCGTCTGCGTCCGCCTGGTCGCGGAGGAAGCCTGAAACAGGGCCGGGGTGCGAAAGCCGTACCCTCAGGTGCGCTTTCTGTAGCCGAAGATGTACTCGCGCGTCTCGCTCGGATGGAACGAGACGCCGACCTCCGGCTCGAACGCGACGTTGTCGCGGGGGCAGTAGTAGAGGCCCTCCCAGACGGCGAGGGCCTGCTCCCTGGCCGGGCCCTCGGCGTGGTCGGTCTTGCGCGCGCCGCGCGCGCCGAGCACGAACAGCAGCCCGAACCCCCACAGGAACCCGGTCAGGCAGAACGGCGCGAGCAGCACCTCGCCCCAGCCCGAGTCCTTGCCCATCGCGAGCACCAGCGCCAGCACCAGGTGCACCAGGGCGCCGAGCAGGAGCAGCAGGTAGCCCTGGTTCCTGGCCCACGGGTTGTAGTGGCGGCTGGGGAACGACAGCCAGACCGCGAGCTGGGTGCGGCTCATCAGGTGCTTGGAGGCGCCCAGCGCGGGCGCGGTGGGCAGGTCCGCCACCTGCCGCTCCCCTGGCAGCCTGACCCTGCCGATCCGGTACGTGGTGCCCGCCGCCACCGCTCCCGGCACCGAAACGACCTGGTCTACCTGCCCACACACCGGACACTTCGCTTCCACCTGGGCAGTCTGGCCGTAAGGCTCCGTCCGCGCAAACCGTAAGGTTTCTCATGTGAGACCCATTGACGCCCTGGTGAAGTCCCTGCCCGACGGCCGTGTGCTGACCGATCCCGACGTGACCGATTCCTATGCCCGTGACCGCACCTTCGTGGAGCCCGGCAAGCCGATCGGCGTGGTGCTGGCCGCCTCCCGTGACGACGTGGTGACCACGCTGCGCTGGGCGAGCGAGCACCGGGTGCCGGTGGTGCCGCGCGGCGCGGGCACCGGGCTGGCGGGCGCCGCCACGGCGAGCGAGGGGGCGCTGATCCTCTCGCTGGCCAGGATGACCGCGATCAGGGAGCTGTCGCCGGCGGACGAGATCGCCGTGGTCGAGCCGGGAGTGATCACCGCCGACCTGGACAGGGCCGCCCGGGAGCACGGGCTGATGTACGCGCCGGACCCCTCGTCGTACGAGATCTCCACGATCGGCGGAAACCTGGCGACGAACGCGGGCGGGCTGCGCTGCGTCAAGTACGGCGTCACCCGCGACTCCGCGCTCGGCCTGGAGGTCGTGCTGGCCGACGGCCGGATCCTCGACACCGGCCGGCGCACCATGAAGGGCGTCACCGGCTACGACCTGACCGGGCTGTTCGTCGGCTCGGAGGGCACCCTCGGCGTGATCACCGCGGCCACCGTGCGGCTGCGCCCGGCGCCCGCGGCGCCTCCCGCGACGTTCGCCGCGGAGTTCGGCTCGCTGCGCGAGGCGGGCGCGGCCGTGTCGGCGATCATGGCGGCCGGGTGCCAGCCGTCGCTGATGGAGCTGCTGGACCGTGGCACGCTGGAGGCCATCGACGACTGGCGCAACATCGGCCTGGAGGCAGGCACGATGGCCATGCTGATCGGGCAGTCCGACGCCTCCGACGCCCAGGTCACGGCCGAGCGGATGGAGCGCCTCTGCCTCGACAACGGCGCCTCCTTCGTCGCCGTCTCCACCAGCCCGCAGGAGACCGAGGAGCTGATCGGGCTGCGCCGGATGGCCTACGAGGCCAAGGAGCGGCTCGGCGCGTGCCTGGTGGAGGACGTCTGCGTGCCCCGCTCGGTGCTGCCTGAGATGATCACCGCCATCGAGGCCGCCGGCGCGCGGCACGGGGTGCGGATCTGCACGGTCGCGCACGCGGGCGACGGCAACCTGCACCCGGTCTTCATCTTCGACCACGGTACGGCCGAGCCGCCGGCCGAGGTGTGGGCCGCCGCGGACGAGGTGTTCACCCGCGCGCTGGAGCTGGGCGGCACGCTCACCGGCGAGCACGGTGTCGGGCTGCTCAAACAGCGCTGGCTCGCGCTCGAATCCGGACCAGTGGCCCAAGATGTGCAGAAGGGAATCAAAGCCGTATTTGACCCTCTGGGGCTTCTCAACCCAGGAAAGGCCATCTGATCAGCGATCATCCCACTGTTCACCAAGCCGTGACCTAACCTCCTCATACGGACTCGACCTGCACAGAAACGCTGACATGTCAGCGTCAAAGATGAATGATCTGCCAGGTGAGGCTACGTACCAAAGGTCACGCTGGTACGGTCTTGCCCCAACGATCGTTTCTGTTATGGGGGGCAGGGGTGAGTCAGTTCCAGCCGTTGGCGTCGGACGACCCGCGACGACTGGGCGAGTACGACATCATCGCCCGGCTCGGCGAGGGCGGCCAGGGGATCGTCTATCTCGGCAAGTCCGGCTCGGGAGAGCAGGTGGCGGTCAAGCTCCTGCACCACGCCCTCGTGGCCGATCCCGACGCGCGCACCAGATTCCTGCGCGAGGTGGCCGTGGCGCAGCGGGTGGCCAGGTTCTGCACCGCCACCGTGCTGCACGCCGACCTCGAAGGCAGCCGGCCGTACATCGTCAGCGAGTACGTGCCCGGCCCCTCCCTGCGTGAGCTCGTCATCAACGAGGGGCCGCGCCGGGGGGCCGCCCTCGAACGCCTGGCGATCAGCACCGCCACCGCCCTGGCGGCCATCCACCGGGCCGGGATCCTGCACCGCGACTTCAAGCCCGCCAACGTGCTCATGGGCCCCGAGGGCCCGGTCGTGATCGACTTCGGCATCGCCCGCGCCCTGGACTCCCCCACCGCCACCGCCACCGGCATGGCGATGGGCACGCCCTCCTTCCTGGCGCCCGAGCAGCTCACCGGGACGTCGGCGATCTCCGAGGCCGCGGACGTGTTCGCGTGGGGCGTCACCATGGTGTTCGCCGCCACCGGCAAGCCCGCCTTCGGCTCCGACTCCATCCCCGTGGTGATGCACCGGATCCTGAACGAGGAGCCGCAGCTCGGCAGGATGGAAGGGGCGCTGGCGGACCTGGTGGCCGCCTGCCTGTCCAAGGACCCTACGCAGCGGCCCACGGCCGACCAGCTCATCATCGAGCTCACCGGGCAGCCCGTACCCAAGGCCGCCGTCGAACCGGTGACCGGTCCGGCGACCCAGCAGCCCGCCGGCCCGCACGCCTTCGCCGCTCCCCACCCCACGGTCCAGCAGGGCGGCGCGGAGGACAAGCCCGCCGCGGGCTACACACCCCAGGCGACCGCGTACGGCCGGCACAACCCGAACGCCCCCGTCGGCGGCTCCGGCTCCCAGGCGGGGCCGGCCGGCCAGGAGGGTTCTGGGGGCTCGGGGTCTCAAGGCGGCTCCAAGGTACAGTTCCCGCCGTGGCCGCAGGCGGGTGGCCAGCCTGACGCCCCGCCGCAGACCGGCCCCTACGGCCAGGCTCCGGCACCCGGCGCAGCGGGCCCCACGGTGGTCGCCGCCCCGTCGACCTTCGGCCCCGGCACACCGCAGGGACCCGGCACGCCGCCCGGCAGCGCACCTGGCATGCCATCCGCGCCCGGCATGCCGCCCGGCGGCGCACCCGGCATGGGTGGCGGGAACGGTCAGCCGGGGATGCCCGGTGGGCCGCCTGGAATGCCGCCCCACGACGGGCACCCGTCCGGCGCCGGAATGCCCCCAGGCGCTCCCCAGCAGCCCGGTGCAGCCCAGGGAGGTCCGCAGGCGGGACCGTTCCCAGGAGGCCACGGCCCAGGGCCCCAGGGTCACGTAGCCCACGGCCCAGGCCCTCAAGGCCCCGCAGGACATGGCGGAGGCCCTCAAGGCCCCGGAGGGCACGGCCCGGGATCGCAGCTGCCCGGTGTTCATGGCCCAGGATCCCAGCAGTCCGGTGGTCACGGGCCGGGCTCTCAGGGGCCCGGAGGGCACGGGCCGGGAGGCCGGGGACCGGGTCAGCCTGGTGGGCGGCCCGATGGTGGAGCGGGGTCGAAGCAGCGCCGTACGCTGACCTTCGCTCTTTCGGGCGCCGCCGCGGCGGCGCTGCTCGTCGTGGCCGGCGCTGTGGTGGTGCAGGCGAACTCGGGCGCGCAGAAGGTGCTGCCCGTGGGCGTCACCTCCGAGGTGTCCCCCACGATCCTCCCGTCCGCCGAGCTGCCGGTGGACACCTCGACCCCGGATCCGTCGAGCGTCCCCGACCTGGACGTGGACCAGCCCAAGCCCACCAAGACCAGGACCAGGCCCCGCAACGACGCCCTGGCCCAGGTGCCGGACCCGGTCGCGGTGCCTTCGCGGAAGCCGACGGCCCGCCCGACGCGGAGTCCGTCCCCGTCGCCCACGAAGACGACCAAGCGGCCGGCGAGGAAGAAGAACCAGATCGAGCCGGGCACCGAGCCGACGGGGACGCCGACGCCCACCATCGTGCAGAACCCGCACCAGCCGTCAGTGGTGTGCGGCGCCGGCTACAAGGTGATCGCCAGGCAACCTCTGGGCGACAAGGCGACCGTCTTCCTGCTCTACCACCCCGGTCTGGCCAAGAACTGCGTGGTCACCATGTCGCGCCTGATCTATCCGACCAAGATTCACATGAACGCGATCCTGCAGGTCAAGGGTGGAGCCAGCGCGAGCAACCCCGGCAGGTTCAGCGCCTACGCCGGACCGATCCGCCTGTCGGCCCCCAAGAAGTGCGTCATCTGGGGCGGCACCTGGGAGAACCTGACCTGGAAGTCCGGCTGGAGCCACTGCGGCTGACACCCGCTGCCCGGCCAGGCCGGCGCCCGCTTCTCATTCGGGGCCGCTCTCCATCTGCTGGAGGGCGGCCCTTTCACCGTGATGGGCCGGAGTTCGCCGCTGGCGAGCCGGGCACCTCGCTCTCTTCTCAGAACGGCCACAGGCGGCTACCGTAGTTGACGTGATCGTCAGGTCCAGTGTGCTGACCTCCCGGGGCAGGCGGACGCGTGCCGCGCTCCTGCGGGCGGGGAGGGAGGCGTTCGAGGAGCACGGCTACGACACCGTGCGGATCGACGACGTCTGCGCGCGGGCCGGGGTGTCGCATGGCACCTTCTACACCTACTTCGACTCCAAGGAGTCCCTGTTCGCCGAGGTGGCGGGGGCGGCCATGGGTGAGATGTTCGCGGCGAGCGTCGTGGGACCGTCCGCGCCCGCCGAGCCGTACGCCCGCATCGAGGCCGCCAACCGGCTCTACCTGCGCGCCTGGTCGGCGAACTCCCGGCTGATGCGGACGCTGGAGCACGCGGCCACCGCCGACGACCGGTTCGGCCGGCTGCTCCTGGAGCTCCGCGAGGTCTTCGTACGGCGCGGCGCCGACGGGGTGCGACGCCTGCAGGAGCAGGGCCTGGCCGACCCCACGCTCGATCCCCGGCTGACGGCGGTCATGCTGGGCGGCATGGTCGAGCACTTCGCGCACGTATGGCTGGACCTGGGCGAGCAGGCGGACGAGGAGGCGGCCGTGGACCACCTGTCCCGGCTCTGGGCCCGAGCCATCGGCCTGACGCTCCCGTCACGTACGGAGGAGGACGCGTGATCGTCAGCAGGCTGGACACGAGCGACGGCGACCATCCGCGGCGCCGGGAGGCGATGCTGGCCAAGCTGGCCAAGCTCGACGCCGAGCACGCCAAGGCGGTCGCCGGCGGCGGGACGAAGTACGTCGAGCGGCATCGCGGCCGGGGCAAGCTGCTCGCCCGGGAGCGCGTCGAGCTGCTCGTGGATCCGGACTCGCCGTTCCTGGAGCTGTCGCCGCTGGCCGCGTGGGGCAGCGAGTTCGCCGTCGGCGCCGGCGTGGTCACCGGGATCGGCGTGATCGAGGGCGTCGAATGCGTGATCACCGCGAACGACCCCACGGTCAGGGGCGGCGCCTCGAACCCGTGGACCCTCAGGAAGACGCTGCGTGCCGCGGACATCGCCATGACGAACCGCCTGCCGTACGTCAACCTGGTGGAGAGCGGCGGCGCCGACCTGCCGACGCAGAAGGAGATCTTCATCCCGGGCGGCCGGATCTTCCGCGACCTGACGCGGCTGTCAGCCGCCGGGATCCCGACGATCGCGCTGGTCTTCGGCAACTCCACGGCCGGGGGCGCGTACGTGCCTGGGATGAGCGACTACGTGGTGATGGTGCGGGACCGGGCGAAAGTGTTCCTGGGCGGGCCGCCGCTGGTGAAGATGGCGACCGGCGAGGAGTCCGACGACGAGTCGCTCGGCGGGGCCGAGATGCACGCCAGGGTGAGCGGGCTGGCCGACTACCTGGCGGCCGACGAGCACGACGCGCTGCGCGTCGGGCGGCGGATCGTGCGCTCGCTCAACTGGCGCAAGCAGGGCGTCCGGCCACAGGCCGGGAGGGATCCGGTCTATCCGGTGGAGGAGCTGCTGGGGATCGTGCCGGAGGACCTGAAGGTCCCCTTCGACCCGCGCGAGGTGATCGCCCGGGTGGTGGACGGCAGCGAGTTCGAGGAGTTCAAGCCGGTGTACGGGGCCTCGCTGGTGACGGGATGGGCGCGGCTGCACGGCTATCCGGTGGGCATCCTGGCCAACGCGCGCGGCGTGCTGTTCAGCGAGGAGTCGCAGAAGGCCACCCAGTTCATCCAGCTCGCCAACCAGTCCCGCACACCACTGATCTTCCTGCAGAACACGACCGGTTACATGGTCGGCAAGGAGTACGAGCAGGGCGGCATCATCAAGCACGGCGCCATGATGATCAACGCGGTGTCGAACTCGACGGTGCCGCACCTGACGGTGGTGATGGGCGCCTCGTACGGGGCGGGCAACTACGGGATGTGCGGGCGGGCCTACGATCCCCGGTTCCTGTTCAGCTGGCCGAGCGCCAAGTCGGCGGTGATGGGCCCGGCGCAGCTCGCGGGGGTGCTGTCGATCGTCGGCCGCGCCTCGGCCGAGGCGCGCGGGCAGGTGTACGACGAGGAGGCGGACGCGGCGATGCGGGCGATGGTGGAGGCGCAGATCGAGGCGGAGTCGCTGCCGTTCTTCCTGTCCGGCAGGCTCTACGACGACGGGGTGATCGACCCGCGCGACACCCGGACGGTGCTCGGCCTGTGCCTGTCGGCGATCAACAGCGCCGCGGTGCCGGAGGCGGCGGGATTCGGGGTGTTCCGTCCGTGATCACACGTCTGCTGGTGGCGAACCGGGGCGAGATCGCCCGCCGGGTCTTCCGCACCTGCCGGGAGCTGGGCATCGAGACGGTGGCCGTCTTCTCCGACGCCGACGCCGGCGCGCCGCACACGGCCGAGGCCGACTACGCGGTGCGGCTGAGCGGCGTCAGGCCCGCCGACACCTACCTCGCCGTCGACCGGCTGCTGGCGGCCTGCCGCGCGTCGGGGGCGGACGCGGTGCATCCCGGCTACGGGTTCCTGTCGGAGAACGCGGCCTTCGCGCGGGCGGTGGTCGAGGCGGGGCTCACCTGGGTGGGCCCGCCGCCGGCCGCCATCGCCGCGATGGGCGTCAAGCTGACGGCCAAGCGCCTGATGTCCGAGGCCGGCGTCCCCACCCTCCCGTCGCTGGCCGAGACGGCCGACGGCGAGCTGACGGACGGTGAGCCGGCGGACGGGGCTCCGGGATGGGAGTTCCCGGTGCTGGTGAAGGCCGTCGCCGGCGGGGGCGGCCGGGGCATGCGGGTGGTGCGCGCCCCGGGCGAGCTGGCGCGGCAGGTGGCGTCCGCGCACCGGGAGTCCCTGGCGGCCTTCGGCGACGGCGGCGTGTTCGTCGAGCCCCTGCTGGAGGGCGCCCGGCACATCGAGGTGCAGGTCCTGGCCGACACGCACGGCACGGTGTGGGCGCTCGGCGAGCGGGAGTGCAGCATCCAGCGCAGGCACCAGAAGGTCGTGGAGGAGTGCCCCTCCCCCGGCGTCACCCCGGCAATGCGGGCCCGCCTGGAGGAGGCCGCGGTCCGGGCCGCCCGCGCGATCGGCTACGTGGGCGCGGGGACGGTCGAGTTCCTGGTCAGGGGCGAGCAGGTGGCGTTCCTGGAGATGAACACGCGCCTGCAGGTCGAACACCCGGTGACGGAGCTGGTGTACGGGGTGGACCTGGTGCGGTGGCAGCTGGAGGTGGCCGAGGGCGCGGCCCTGCCGCCGGAGCCGCCGCGGCCGGTCGGGCACGCCGTGGAGGTGCGGCTGTACGCCGAGGACCGGGCCTACCTGCCGCAGTCGGGCGTGCTGCACCGGTTCGAGGTGTCCGGGCAGGTCAGGGTGGACTCGGGGGTGGAGAGCGGGTCGGTCGTGTCGTCCCATTACGACCCGATGCTGGCAAAGATCATCGGGTACGGCGCGGGGCGCGGTGAGGCGGTGCGCAAGGTGGTCTCCGCACTGCGGCGGGCCCGGATCCACGGGCTCACCACGAACCGCGACCTTCTTCTCGACATCCTGAAAAATCGGGACTTCGAGGTGGGTGACACTCATACCGGATTCCTCGACCAGCACGCGTTCCCGGGCGACGGCCCGCCCGACGAGCTGGCCGTGCTGGCGGCGGCCCTCGCGACGGCCGCAGCCAACCGGGACCGCGCCCCGGTCCTGGGGAGCCTGCCCGCCGGGTGGCGCAACGTCCGCTCCCAGGCGCGGGTGGCCCGCTTCGAGGAGGCCGAGGTGGTCTACGACCCGCCACCCGCCGGGGTCCGCGTGATCGAGACGGTCCGGGCAACCCCAGCGGACGACTCCGCGCCGTACAAAGAGGAAGAATCCACCACCGCGCCACACAAGCCGGACAGCTCCGCCGTCGGGCCGTACAGAGTGGTCCTCGAACGGGGTGGCGTGCGGCACGCCTTCGAGGTGTCCGGCTACGACGACGGCAGGGTGGACGGCAGGGTGTACGTGGACTCCGCCGCGGGCGGGGTCGCGCTGACGCCGGTGCCGCGGCTGCCGGAGCCGGTGGAGCAGGTCACGCCGGGTTCGCTGCTCGCGCCGATGCCGGGCAGCGTGCTGCGGGTGGAGGTGACCCAGGGCGAGCGCGTGGTGAAGGGGCAGCCGGTCCTGGTGCTCGAAGCGATGAAGATGGAGCACCTGATCGCCGCCCCGGCCGACGGCTTCGTCGCGGAGGTGCACGTCGAGAAGGGCCGGCAGGTCGACGCCGGAGCCGTGCTGGCGATCATTCAGGAGGGGGACGCATGACACGCCTGGTCCACAGAGAGGTCGCGGACGGGATCGCGACGATCACCCTGGACTCGCCGCCGAACCGCAACGCGCTGTCCGTGCGCCTGCTCGGCGACCTGGCGGACGCCCTTGAGCGGGCGCTGGCCGAGCCACAGGCGCGGGTGATCGTGCTGACCGGAACAGGCCCGGTGTTCTGCTCGGGCGCGGACCTGAAGGAGCAGCGCAGGGACGCGCCGGTGACGGCGTCGTTCCCGGAGGTCCTGTCGCTCATCTGGGAGAGCCCGAAGCCGGTCGTCTGCCGACTGAACGGCACCGCCCGCGCCGGCGGCCTCGGCCTGGTGGCCGCCTGCGACTTCGCCATCGCGCCGCTGACGGCCTCGTTCGCGTTCACCGAGGTACGGCTCGGCGTCGCACCCGCGATGATCTCGGTGCCGGTGCTGAGGAGGCTGCAGCCGAGGGCCGCGGCGGAGTACTTCATGACCGGCGAGGTGTTCGACGCCGCCAGGGCGGTGGAGATCGGCCTGCTGACGCGGGCCGTGCCGCAGGAGGAGCTCGACGCGACGGTCGCCCACTACACCGGGATGCTGGTCAAGGGCGGCCCGGAGGCGCTGGCCATCACCAAGCGGCTCGTCCGGGACATCCCGGCGATCCCGTTCGAGGAGGGGTTGCGGCGGATGACCGAGTTGTCCGCCGAACGCTTCACGTCCGAGGAGGGTCAGGAGGGCATCGCCGCCTTCATGGCCAAGCGGCCGCCCCGCTGGGTCCCCGATGGCAGGTGAGTCCCCCCTGAAGATCGCCAACTGCAGCGGCTTCTACGGCGACCGGCTGTCGGCCGCCCGCGAGATGGTCGAGGGCGGTCCCATCGACGTGCTGACCGGCGACTGGCTGGCCGAGCTGACCATGCTCATCCTGGCCGGCAACCGGCTCAAGGGCCGCCCCGGCTACGCCCCGACGTTCCTGCGCCAGCTTGAGGACGTCCTCGGCCCCTGCCTGGATCGCGGCATCAAGATCGTGACGAACGCGGGCGGCCTGGACCCGGCCGGCTGCGCCGAAGCCGTCCACGAGCTCGCCGCCAGGCTCGGCCTGTCCCCCAAGGTCGCCCACGTGACCGGCGACGACCTCACGGGCCGCGATCTCGACCTGGTGAACGCCGACACCGGCGAGGAGCTGCACGCCACGCCGCTGACCGCGAACGCCTACCTGGGCGGCCGTCCCATCGCCGCCGCCCTGTCGGCGGGGGCCGACGTGGTGGTCACCGGCCGCGTCACGGACGCGGCGCTGGTGACGGGGCCGGGCATCTGGCGGTACGGCTGGCAGCCGGGCGACCTGGACCCGCTGGCGGGCTCGGTGGTCGCCGGCCACATCATCGAATGCGGCTGCCAGGCCACCGGCGGCAACTACGCCTTCTTCCAGGACGTGCCCGACCTGGCCCACTGCGGCTTCCCCATCGCCGAGCTGCACGCCGACGGCTCCAGCGTCATCACCAAGCACCCCGGCACGGGCGGGCTGGTCTCGATCGGCACGGTCACGGCCCAGCTCCTGTACGAGATCGCCGCGCCGCGCTATCCGGGCCCCGACGTGGTGGCCCGCTTCGACACCATCGGCCTGGCCGACGACGGGCCGGACCGGGTACGCGTCTCCGGCGTGCGCGGCGAGCCCCCGCCCGGCACCCTCAAGGTCGCGGTCAACCATCTGGCCGGCCATCGCAACACCATGACGCTGGTGCTGACCGGCCTGGACCTGGAGGCCAAGGCCCGCGTGGCCGAGGAGGCGATCTGGGCCAGGATCCCCAAGGACTCCTTCGACGAGGTCGACGTGACCCTGACGGACTCCGGCCTGCTCCGGATCACCGTCATGGACGCCGACCGGGACCGGGCCGGGCGGGCCTTCTCCGCCGCCGTGGTGGAGACGGGCCTGGCCAGCTACCCGGGCTTCTACAGCCTGACCCCGCCGGGCGCGGCCTCCCCGTACGGCGTCTACTGGCCGGTCCTGGTGCCCGCCTCCGAGGTGCACCCGCAGGTCTTCCTGGACGGCCGGCCCGTTCCTCAGGAGGTCCCCCTGCCCGGGGAGCCCATCCCCGAGGAGGTCGCCTTGGACGGGGAGCCCGCGCCTCGCGCCGCTCACGGGGAGTCCGAAGGGGCCGGCGAGCCTCGGGACGGGCGGCTCGTACGCGTCCCGCTGGGGCGCATCGCCGGGGCGCGCTCGGGAGACAAGGGCGGCAACGCCAACCTGGGCGTGTGGACCACCACCCCGGAGCAGTACGCCTGGCTGGCGGGCCACCTCACCACCGAACGCCTCAAGGACCTGCTCCCGGCCCTGGCCCCGCACCGCGTCGACCGCTACGAGCTGCCCAACCTCAACGCGCTCAACTTCGTCGTCCACGGCCTCCTCGGCAGAGGCGTGGCGGCGAGCCCTCGCATGGACCCCCAGGCCAAGGCCCTCGGCGAAGAGCTGCGAGCCCAGCAGGTGGACCTGCCGCGATCCCTGCTGTGAGCCGGCGGGGCTCAGGGGCGGGCCAGGGCGCGGAAGCCCAGGAGGCCGGCTCCGAGGAGCCCCGCGTCCGGGCCCAGCGCTGAGACGCGGACCGTGGGGGCGGGGCGGAAGGCCAGCCGGTCCCCGAGCCGCTCGCGCAGGGGGTCGAGCAGCAGGTCACCCGCCTGTGCGAGACCGCCGCCGATGACGATCAGCGCCGGGTCCAGCAGCAGCGTGTAGGTGGCCAGGGCCAGGGCCAGCGCCTCCACCGCCTCGCCCCAGACCGTGACGGCCCGGGGATCGCCCGCCGCCACCCGGCGGGCGACGTCGGCGGCGGAGGGCTCGCCGCAACGGCTCGCGATGGCCGACGCCGACGCGTACGCGGCCAGGCACCCGCGCTGTCCGCACGGGCACGGCAGACCATCCGGCCGGACCGGGACATGCCCGATCTGCCCGGCCCACCCGCCCGCCCCGCCGTACAGCGATCCCGCGAGTACGAGCGCGCCCGCGATCCCCGTCCCGACAGGCAGAAACAGGACATGCCCCGCCGCACCCCCGTACGCCAGTTCCGCCTCACCCGCGGCGCGCACGTCGTGGCCCAGGGCGATGGGGAGGGCGACGTCGGTGAAGGCCTCGGCGGGTACGTCCTTCCAGCCGAAGGCGGCCGAGTAGACGGCGCGGTCCGGGGTGACCAGGCCGGGCACGGCGAGGCCGACCGCCTCGGGATGGACCTGGCCGCCGTTCAGCGTGCGGGGGCGGGCCAGGTCCGTGACGAAGGCCGAGATGGCGGCGATCACCCGGGCGTGCCCCTCGGCTCGGGGAGTGGACCGGCGCTCGGCGTACAGAATCGTCCCGTCCTGAGCGATCAGGCCGCCCTTCATGGTCGTGCCACCGACGTCGACCGCCACCACGCATCGCATCCGCTCATGATCCACGATAATCGCGTTGAGCGCAGAGCCAGGAATGCAGGAGTATGTGCCACATGACCCCGCGCCGTCTCACCCTCGCCGACCTGGACGACTGCGGCCGGCTGGCCAAGGACCGGGGGTGGCTGCCGGAGCGGCACAAATGGGCGCTGCTGTTCGAGGTCGGTGAGGTGTACGGCATCGACGCGCCCGACGGCGACGGGCTGGCCTCGACGACCGTGCTGACCCGCTACGGCGCCGGCCACGCCGTGATCAGCATGGTGCTCACCGCCTCCCGCTACGGCAGGCGCGGCCTGGCCCGCGACCTGATGGCGCACGCGCTGGCGCAGGCCGGGGACCGGGTGGTGTCGCTGCACGCGACGGAGAACGGCCGGCCGCTGTACGAGACGCTCGGTTTCCGCACCGTCGGCCGGGTAGCCAAGCGCACCGGCGTCTTCCGTGGCGAGCCTTCGGGCCGGACGCGGGCCGCCACCGAGGCGGACCTCGGGGAGATCGTGGCGCTGGACGCCGAGGTGTACGGCACCGACAGGTCGGCGCTGCTGCGGCGCATGTTCGCCTTCGGCGAGCAGGTGCGCATCGCCGAAGGTGGTTTCGGTCACTGCTGGCGCAACGATGACAACGTGGTCGTCGGGCCCGTCGTGGCGCGCGACGAGGAGACGGCCAGGGCGCTGATCGGCGATCTGGCGCTGGACGCGGGCGGCGAGGTGCGGCTGGATCTCGATCTGGCCAAGGACGAGCTGGTGCGGTGGGCGGACGGGCACGGGATCGGCAGCCCGTGGGAGGTGTCGCTGATGGTCCGGGGCGGTGCCCTGCCCGGTGACCGGTCGCGGCAGTACCTGCCGTTCATGCAGGCCCTGGGTTGACCGGCCGAGCCGGGCTCTCGTAGGGTCACCGCTGATATTTTGTCCGGTCGAAAGGCAGTTCATGACCTCCACGCACATCGACGTGAGCGCCATCGATCTGGCGGCTCTCGGCGCCTGGATGGACGCGCAGGGACTGCCCGAGGGAGAGATCACCGGCGCGGCTCCGGTCCCCGGCGGCACCCAGAACGTCATGGTGCGCTTCGAGCGCGGCGGCAGGCCGTACATCCTGCGCAGGCCGCCCGTGCACGCCCGGCCGAAGAGCAACGACGTGCTGCGCCGCGAGGCGCGGGTGCTGGCCGCGCTGCGTGACACCCCGGTCGCGGCGCCCCGGCTGGTGGCGGCGCAGACCGAGGTGCGGTCGGAGCTGGAGCCGGTCTTCTATCTGATGGAACCGGTCGACGGGTTCAACCCGTCGATGGGACTGCCCGAGCCGCACGCCTCCGATCCGGCGATCCGCCACCGGATGGCGCTGGAGGCGGCCTCGGCGCTGGCCGAGCTGGGCCGGGTCGATCCGGACGTGCTGCCCGGCTTCGGCCGGCCGGAAGGATTCCTGGAGCGTCAGGTTCCGCGCTGGCTCAAGGAGCTCGACTCCTACGGCGAGCTCGACGGCTATCCGGGCCCGCGGATTCCGGGATTGCGGGAGACGGCCGCGTGGCTCGACGCGAACCGCCCGGCCACCTTCATGCCGGGGATCATGCACGGCGACTATCACTTCGCCAACCTGCTGTACGCCCACGACGGGCCCAGGGTGGCGGCCATCGTGGACTGGGAGATGTGCACGATCGGCGATCCGCTGGTCGATCTCGGCTGGCTGCTGGCCGTTCTGCCGTTGAGCGGTGAGCAGATCCCCGGCCTGGCGTCGCCGCGCGAGATCGTCGACTGCTATGCGGCGCTGTCGGAGCGCGACCTGTCGGCGATCGACTGGTATGCCGTGATGGCCTGTTTCAAGCTCGGCATCGTGCTGGAGGGCACGCACGCGCGCGCGTTCGCGGGCAAGGCGCCCAAGGACATCGGCGACGCGCTGCACGCCACCACCTTGAGCCTCTTCGAGCGCGCGGGCACCATCATGCGCAGCTCCCTCTAGACATAACGCCCATATTCCGAAATATCACGAAAAACGATCACAAGCCGCACCTTGCCTCGTACAATTGCGCGCAATTGCAGTGTTGTCGGGGAAGGATCGTCATGCGTATGCGGTTCCTGGGTTCCACGTCAGAGGCGGGCGCCTGCCCCACCTTGTACGAAACCGACCGGGGCACGATCGTGGTGCAGGGCCTTCGCGTGACCGACGCCGAGGCCCTTTCCGACTTACGCGACATTCTCGATGGCGAGGTCGCGGTCGAGGTGCCCCGCGAACTGCTCACCGAGATCGCCCGCCGGGTTCTGCCCGACGAATCGGCATCCGCTTTCCCAGTTAGGGGCCCCGCATCCGGTTGATCACGATTGTCCGGCCAAGGGTGGCATGATCCACGTGAGCGGTTTAGCCTCATCCGGCGTGACGTCCTTTCAGCAGGCGCGCATGGACCTCGGCGGCCGGCTCCGGCAGCTGCGCGAGGCAGCCCAGCTCTCGGGCAAGGACCTGGCCGAGAGGCTGCGCTGGCAGCCGTCCAAGGTCTCCCGCCTGGAGAACGCGCGGCAGACCGCGACGGAGGACGACGTCGTGGTCTGGGCCCAGGCGGTGGGGGCCGCAGGCGAGACGACGGACGACCTGATCGCCCAGGCGCTCGCGCTGCAGGAGCGGCACGACGGCTGGAAGCAACGCCACCGCAGCGGCCTGGCCGCCATCCAGGAGGACATGCGCGACCTGGAGGCGCGGACCAGGCTCTTCCGCGCGTTCGAGCCGGCCGTCATGGTCGGTCTGCTGCAGACGTCGGAGTACGCCCGGCACGTGTTCCGCAAGGTCAAGCGGCTGTACAGCGCCGCCGACCAGATCGACGCGGCGGTGCGGGTGCGGATGCAGCGCCAGGAGATCCTCTACGACCGCACCAGGACGTTCAGGTTCGTGATCTCCGAGGCGGTGCTGCACACCCGGCTGACCCCCGTCGACGTGATGCGCGGCCAGCTCGACCGGCTGCTGGCCGTCAGCACGCTGCCGAACGTGGAATTCGGCGTGATCCCTTTCACGCAGGAGCTGCCGTCGGCGCCCATGCACGGCTTCTGGATCTACAACGAGGCGATGGTGGGGGTGGGCACGATGACCAAGGAGCTGGTCATGCGCGACCCCGATGACATCGCGTTTTACGCGCGGGCCTTCGCCGATTACACAAAGGTAGCGAAGTTTGCAGAAGAGGGACGTGACGTCATCATTCGCGTCCTTGACGAATACCGCAAACAATCCTCACATTAATCTCGCAATTGCTTGCCCCCCGCCGCAAGATCGTGCAATTCTGACGCGAGACGGAGGTGACGCATGATGCTTGATACGGCGCTCTGCCTCGAGCGATTCGCCTGGTTCATCGGCCGCCACGCTGATCTGTCCGTGGAGGTTCTGGCACTCGCCAGTGACCCGGCCTACGTGTCCGTGCGTAACCGTTTCTCCGCCACTCTCATGGAAAGCGTGACGTGTTCGGAGAACGGCAGTTTCGTCACCTCGTGGGGATACCGGCTGGGCAGCACCGACGACGTGGAGTCCGCCGCCGCCCGCCTGGCCTTCCTCCTCGCCGCCATGCCCGCCTGACTCACTCCGGCCCTGCGCTCAGCCGGCCGCCTGCGGCCCTCCCGGCAGCTTCATCGTCGCGATGGTTCCCCCGCCGTCCGCGTTGTCCAGACTGACCACTCCCTCGGCCTCCGCCGCGGCCTGCGCGACGATCGCGAGGCCGAGCCCCGAACCCGGCAGGGAACGCGCCGACGGCGAGCGCCAGAACCGCTCGAAGACGTGCGGGAGCTCGTCCTCGGCTATCCCCGGCCCGTGGTCGCGGACCGTCAGCGTGCCCTCGTGCAGCACCACCTCGACCGCGCGGCCGGGGCTGAACTTGGCGGCGTTGTCGATGAGGTTGAGCACGGCCCGTTCCAGGGAGGCGGCGCTGCCGACGACGTACCACGGCGACAGCTCGGTGCTGACCTCGGCGCCGCGCAGTCTGGCCCGTTCCACGGCCGCCGTGACGACCTCGTGCAGGGGCAGCTCGACATGCGGCTCGTGGTCGGTGTCGCCGCGGGCGAGCTGCAGCAGGTCGCCGACCAGCGTGGTGAGCTCGGCGAACTGCGCCTTCACGTTCACCAGCAGCCGCTCCTTGGCGCCCGGGTCGAGGCTGCGGCCGGTCTGCTCACTGCGCAGCAGCAGGTCGATGTTGGTGCGCAGGGTGGTGAGCGGGGTGCGCAGCTCGTGCCCGGCGTCGGCGACGAGCTGCTGCTGGCGGACGCGGGATCCGGCCAGGGCGGCGGTCATGGCGTTGAAGGAGGCGCTCAGCCGGGCGATCTCGTCGCTGCCCTCCACCGGGATGCGGGTGGTGAGGTCCTCGGTCTGCGCGATGTGCTCGACCGCCCTGGTCAGGCGGCCCACCGGGCGCAGCGCCGCCCGCGAGACGAGCAGCCCGGCCGTCGCGGCGACGAGAACGCCGAGCGCGGCGACGATCACCAGCATGACCGACACCCTGCGCAGGGTGCCGCGTAGCTCGTTCAGGGGCCTGGCGATGACGAACGCCGCGTTCTGGTCGACGTTCTTGACCAGAACGCGGATGGGCCTGCCGTTGTCGGCGTGGCCGTCGTAGACCTCCTCCTGGCCACGGTAGCCGCCCGCGATCTTCTTCTCCCGATGGGTGACCTTGACCGCGGTGTTGCCCATGACGCAGCGGCTGCCGTCCGGGAAGACGATCTGCATGGGCTCGGGGAAGGGCGGATAGTCCTCGTCGGCCGGAGTGGTGACCGGATTCGGCGAGCAGTCCTTCACCGCCTTGTCCATCAGCTTCCACGGCACGCGGATGTCCCTGAGTGACTGGTTGAGCTGCCACGACAGCTCCCGCTGGACGAAGTACCAGCAGCCCACCGCCGAGACCGCGACCGCGATCGCCACCGCCGCCGCGACCAGCAGGGTGAGTCGCGAGCGCATGCTGCGAGCTCTCACGTAGTGCCTCTGAGCACATAGCCGACGCCCCGCACGGTGTGGATCAGCCGGGTCTGGCCGCCGGCCTCGGTCTTCCGCCGCAGGTACATCACGTATACGTCCAGCGAATTGGACGACGGCTCGAAGTCGAACCCCCACACCTCGGCCAGGATCTGGTCCCGCGTCAGCACCTGACGCGGGTGCGCCAGGAACAGCTCCATCAGCAGATACTCGGTCCTGGTGAGGTCCAGGCGCCGCTCGCCCCTGGTGACCTCCCGGGTCGCCGGGTCCATCTTCAGGTCGCCGAAGGACAGCGTCGGCTCAGGCTCCCCGGCGCTCAACGCGCCGCGCCGCAGCAGCGCCCGTACGCGTGCCAGCAGCTCGTCCAGCTCGAACGGCTTCACCAGGTAGTCGTCGGCCCCCGCGTCCAGCCCCGACACCCGGTCACCGACGGCGTCGCGGGCCGTCAGCATGAGCACCGGCACGTGGTCGCCCGCCGCCCTGAGCCTGCGACAGGCGGTCAGCCCGTCGAGCCTCGGCATCATGACATCGAGCAGCACCGCGTCGTACGGCGTGCGCGCCAGCTCCTCCAGCGCCGCCTGCCCGTCGTTGGCGGTGACGACCTGGTAGCCCTCGAACTCCAGGCTCGACTGAAGCGCCTCGCGCAGTGCGGGCTCGTCGTCCACCACCAGCAACCGTGCCAGCTCGCTCATGCCCCAACGCTAGAGCAACATTCTGAGAACCCGATGAAGGGGGATGGCCGTCGGGTGCGAGCGCCGTACCGTCAGCCTGCGGCCCTTTCGGCCGCCAGCGCCTTGAGGCCGGTCGCCGCCGCGTTGTTCAGGTGCTCGACGCACAGGCGGGTCGCCTCATCGGCGTCGCGGGCCGCGATCGCGGCGACGAGCGCGCGGATCTCCGCGATGACGTGCACCGACCGTCCCGGCTGGGACAGCGAGGTGGCGCGCAGAAGACGCACGCGGGCTTGGACCCCGCCGAGGATGTCCTGGATGGTCGGGCTCGCGGCGCCTTCGAGGAGAACGTCGTAGAAGCGGTCCTTGGCCTGCAGGAGGGCCAGCATGTCGCCGTCGCCCAGGGCCACCCTCTCCATCTCGTCGACCGTGGCCCGGAGCGCGTCGACGCTCGCTTCCGAGGCGCGCTCGATGAAGCGCCGCACGGCCAGGGACTCCAGGGAGGCGCGGACCGCGTAGAGGTCCTGCGCCTCCACCGGAGACGGCGCGTAGACGACCGCGCCTTTCTGCGGTATCACCACCACGAGGCCTTCGGCGGTGAGCTCGCGGAGCACTTCACGGATCGTCGTGCGGGAGACGCCGATCTGCTCGATCAGCTCGCGTTCGACCAGCCGCTCTCCGGGCTTGAGGTCGAAGTTGAGGATGGCGTGCCGCAGGCCTTCCAGCACCTGCTCGCGTAGCGGAGCGGCGACGCGCCCCACACGGATGCCGCTCAGCGCGCCGGTCGTATGATTCTCGGTGCTCGCCACCATGCCAGCCTACGGCCTGACGATCGTACGATCCAAGTCAATCATCGGCCTTCTCGCCCTCCGCTTCGAGCCAGCGCACGATCTCGGTATGGTCGGCCTCCGCGGGCAGTCGCTCGGCCGCGTGGGCCCACAGCTCGACGGCCGCCTCGCCGAGGCGGGACGGCCGTCCCGTGGCGTCCGCCAGCCCCACGGCGATGCGCATGTCCTTGAGCATCAGCCGCAGCCCGAAACCGGAGTCGAAGCCGCGGTCGAGGATGAAACGCGGCCATTTGGTCTCCGTGGATCCGCTGCGGCCGCTTGAGCCGTTGATCGCCTCCAGCATCACCGCCGGATCCAGCCCGAACTCCTGGCCGGCCAGCATCGCTTCGGAGGTGGCCAGCAGGTGCGTGGCCGACAGCAGGTTGTTGAGCGCCTTGAGGGCGTGCCCGGCGCCGGCCGGACCCACGTGCAGGATCTTCCCGCCGAGGATGCCGAGCATCGCGTGCACGGCCGCGACCGCCTCCGGCGGCCCGCCGGCCATGATGGTCAGGCTCCCGTCCCGGGCGCCCCGCACGCCGCCGGAGACGGGCGCGTCGACCACCGGAACACCGCGATCCGCGGCCGTCCTCGCCAGCTCACGGGTCCGCAGGGGCTCCGAGGAGCCCATGTCGATCAGGACCGTGCCCGGCGCCATGCGGTCGAGCAGGCCGGCGTCGAAGAGCACGGAGTGGACCACGGCCGAGTTCGGCAGCATCAGCACGACGGCGTCGGCTCCGTCGGCCACCTCCGCCACCGTCTCGACGACCGTGGCGCCGGTGGACTCGGCGAGGAGTGCGCGCGCCTCGGGGGATACGTCGTACCCGCGCACGACGTATCCCCTCTCGGCCAGCCGTCCCGCCATCGGGGACCCCATGTTGCCCAGCCCGACGAATCCCACGACCGCGCCGGGGCCCACGATCGTCTCGCCCGGTTCGTCGTTCACCGGTGCGTCATTCATGCGTGCGAACCTCCTCGAGCACCTTCTCCGCGACGCGGAAGGACTCCAGCGCGGCGGGCGCCCCGCAGTAGACCGCGGTCTGCAGGAGGGTCTCCTGGATCTCCTCTTCCGTGCATCCGTTGGTCACCGCGCCCCGCACGTGCACGGCGAACTCGTGCATCCGGCCGAGCGCCGTGAGCATGGCCAGGTTCAGCAGGCTGCGGGTCCTGCGGTCGAGTCCGTCACGGGTCCAGATCTCACCCCAGGCGTACTCGGTGACCAACTCCTGCATGGGGCGCGCGAACTCGCTCACCCGCGCGAGCGAGCGATCGACGTGCTCGGCGCCCAGAACCTCGCGCCGCGTCTGTAGACCGCGATCGAAACGTCCGTCGGCCTGCTGGTCGGTCATTCAGGTATCCCCTCTGATGGAGAGCGATGGCACCCGCCCGGGATCTTCACGCGGTGGCGCCGTATTCGTCGTCGCCGACCGGCTGGTGCCAGTCGGTCGTGCCAAGGGAGATGGCGAGGTGCAGGAGGTAGGTGTCAGGGCCCGCGCCGTGCCAGTGCGTCTCGCCGGCCGGGACCCAGACCGTGTCGCCGGCCCCGAGCGGCTGTGGTTCCTCGCCCCGCGTGCACACCAGGCCGCTCCCGGCGGTCACGTGCAGGATCTGGCCGTGCTCGTGGCTGTGCCAGTGCGTGCGCGAGCCCGGTGTGAAGAAGACGTTGTTGACGGTGACGCCGTCCGTCGTGGGCAGGACGGGGTCCGCCCAGACGGTGCCGGTGAAGGTGGCCGAGCGCTGTTCGGAGGCGCTGCCCGGAGCGCGGCCACGAATGATCCTCATGGTGTCGCCTTTCCGCTGTCGTCGTCCGCGCCCGGCTCGTCGTACAGCCGGACGCCACCGGAGATGTCGCCGATCGCGTCGACGACGCGGTTGCTGATCAGGTCGGCGTAGCCGGTGCTGTTGGCCAGGCCGAAGCTGGCCATCGGGCCCGAGGCGTTGAGGCTGGGCACGCCCAGCTCATGCAGGTGATCGACGTACAGCACCACGTCCTTCATCATCAGCGCGCCGGTCAGGCCGCCTTCGAGGTAGTCGCCCTCGATGATGCGGGGGAAGCGGTTGAGGGTGGCGAAGTTGACGCCGCTGCTGGCGTTGAGCACGTCGAGCAGGGTCCGCATGTCCAGTCCGGCCTTCCGGCCGGCCACCATGACCTCGGCGGTCGCGGCCAGGCTGACCGCGTTGAGGAAGTTGTTGAGCAGCTTGGCGGTGTGCCCGGCGCCGCTCTCCCCCATCGGGAACACCTTGGAGGTGAACAGCTCGAACAGCTCGCCGAGCTCCTCCAGCGCGGCGGCCGAGCCCCCGGCCATGATGGTCAGGGTGCCCTTCTCCGCCGCGGCGGCGCCGCCGGAGACGCCGGCGTCGAGGTACTCCACGTCGCGCTCGGCGAAGGCCGCGTGCAACCTGACCGTCGAGCCGGGAGCCGCGGTGCTCAGGTCGACCACGATCTGCCCGGCGCGGCTCGCCGCCAGGATCCCCTCGTCGCCGCGGACCACCGCCTCGACGGCCTTGCTGTCGGGCAGCGACATCAGGATGACATCGCTGCCCTGGACGACCTCCGTGACGGTGGCCGCGGCGGTGGCGCCCACCGCGGCGGCCCGCGAGGCGTCAAGGTCGAAGCCGAGCACCGCCTGCCCGCCGTCGACGATGCGCCGTACGATGCGGCCGCCCATGTTTCCCAGGCCGATGAATCCGACCCGCCGTCCGGTCATGCCTCACACTCCTCAAGGTGCTGCGGAAGGCGCATTCCGGCATGCCCTTCCAGCATGAAATATTACCGTATGTCCGTCATACAATCATGGCGGGGTCCAGGCGCCGGCGCCGCCGGACGGGCGGACCGTGTTCACCACGGACGCCCCGCCGTCGGCGGATACGACCTCGCCGGTGACATAACCGGCGTCATCGCTCAGGAGGAAGGCCACGACCCCGGCGATCTCCTCGGTCGTCCCCACCCGGCGCATCGGCGTGGTGGTGCCGCGCTGTTCCATGTCGCCTCCCCCGCCCCTGGCCGTCCCGCCCGCGGCGAAGAGCCCGGTGGGGACGAGGCCGGGGGCGACCGCGTTCACCCGCACGCCCAGCGGACCGCCGTACAGGGCTCCGCCGTGGACCAGGCCCATGACGCCGTGCTTGGACGTCTGGTACGGCAGCAGGTCGGCGCTGCCGCGCAGGCTGGCGATGGACGCGGTCAGCACGATCGCGCCGCCGCCGTCCTGCTCCTCGTAGCGGCGGAAGGCCGCCCGCAGGCCCAGGAAGGCGCCCCGGAGATTGACCGCGATCACCCGGTCGAAGTCCTCGGCCGACACCTCGGGCAGGCGGTCGAACGTACCGAAGATCCCGGCGTTGAGATGGTGCAGGTCGATCCGGCCGAAGCGCTCGACGGCGGCCTGGACGTAACGGTCGACGTCCTCCTCCCGCGACACGTCGCCCTGGACCGCGATCGCCTCCCCGGGCAGCGCCTCGGCGGTGGCTCGCGCCGCCGAGCCGTCGATGTCGACCACGACGACCCGGACGCCGTCCTCGGACAGCCGGCGGGCGCTGGCCGCGCCGATCCCCCCGCCCGCGCCCGTGACGACGGCGACCTTGCCGTCCAGTGTCCTTCGCGCCATTGCGCCCAATCCCTCCTGCTCGTGTTCCGGTGCGCCGCCGTCGGGCTCACCGTCCTGGCCGGACCTCGCGACGCGTCAGCCGACGCGGACGGCGAGCCCCGGGTCGATGCCCTCCACGGCGGGGAACCGCCGCATCACCTCCGGGTCGTGCCCCGCCACGATCACGCGGCCCGATTCGGAGGCGATCTCCTTCAGCAGGTCGAAGCCGCGGTACATCGCCTCCAGATCGGCGACGTACGCGAACGGCCGGTCCCGCTCGATCTCCTCGTAGTAGTGCGCGGCGTCCGAGGCGAGCACGGCCTGGCCGCCCTCGGTGGCGACCAGGACGATGGCCTGCCCCGGCGTGTGGCCACCGACGGGGATCACCTCGATCCCGGGAGCGGGGCTGTACGCCTGGTCGATCAGGGTCATCCGGCCCTGGGCGCGCACCTCCGCCAGGTGAGCCGTCTCGGATTCCTCGGTGGACCAGGCGAACTGCGCCCGCCGTCCGTACGGACCGGTCCAGAAGTCGTACTCGCGGCGGGCCATGACGACCTCGGCGGCGGGGAAGGCCGGAAGATTGCCGATGTGGTCATAATGCGCGTGCGTGACGACGACCTGTGGCACCGTCGCGGCGTCCACCCCGATCCGCGCGAGCGCGTCGACCGGCGGGACGAGGGTCGTCCGCCGCCTGCGCGCGCCGCCCACCTCGCCGAAGCCGGTGTCGATCACGACCGTGCGCTCGGCGTTGCGGGCCACCCAGCAGTAGTAGTCCATCCCGAGCGGCTCGTCCGGCTCGCCGTAGATGGCGTAGTTGAGGAAGATCTCCTCCTTCGCCCCGAGCCGGGTTCCGTACCGGAGCGCGATCACCTCGTACGTCGCGTCGCTCGTCACAGCGCCCCCGCCGGGGTGAGGGGCAGATTTCCGATCATCGTGGTGGTTTCCTATCCCAGGTAGGCGTCGAGCAGGGACCGCCGTTCGGAGTCGATGTCCTTCGACTCGTTCTCGGCGACCACCTGCCCCTCAGTGAGGACGTAGACACGGTCGCAGACGCGCAGCGCCAGATCGACGCGCTGCTCGACCAGCAACAGCGATCCGCCGCGTTCGCGCAGCTTGATCAGGGCCTCGGCGACGGTGTCGATGGCAGCGGCGGCTCGTCAAAGAGCATGATCTTCGGGTCGTTCATCACCGCACCGGAAGCCCGGAGATCTCGGCGCCGTCGACCCGGACGCTCCCGCGCCGGTAGGCGACCGGTCCCATGATGGCCGGCAGCAACGTCGTCTTGCCGCGCCGTTCGCGCCGAGCAGTGCGACCGCCTCTCCCCGCTCGACCGCGAGTGGCCTTCTTCGAACCGGCGAACCTTACGCCTCGCTGCGTTCGGCGATCCCCGCCGGCTCCTTCTCTGTCAGGCCGAGCGCCCGGCCGCGCGTCTCGGGCAGCCAGCGCAGCACGACCAGCGCGCCGGCCAGCGCCACCGCGACCATGTAGATCGCCGGCATCGCCTTGTCGGTGAAGGCGGTGGCGATGGCCGCGGCGATGAAGGGACCAGGGCCGCCGATCAGCGCCAGGCCCAGGTTGAACCCGATCGCGCTGCCGCTCCCCCGGGTCTGGGCCGGGAACAGCTCCGTGAGCATGACCACGGTGGTCACGCTGACCATGGACTGGAAGATCGCGAAGATGAAGATGGCGAGGACGATCTGGAACGATCCACCGCCGCTCATGAGCACGAAGGCGGGGTAGGCGACCAGGGCCAGGCCGAAGCTGCCGATGATGTTCATGGAACGCCGCCCGAACCGGTCGGAGAGCGCCCCGGCGAACGGGCACAGGCACGCGTACAAGGTGAGCCCGACCGCGCTGAGCATCAGAGCGGTCGTGCGCGGCAGGCCCACGGTCTGCGACAGGTGGTTCACCACGTAGGTGGCCAGGTAGTAGAAGCCGAGTCCCTGCACGCTGGCGAAGAAGAACGTCAGAACGATCGACTTGACGTTCCGGCGGCCCGCCGCGCGCAGTGGACGGTCGATGACCGCCTTCTGCTCGCGCATCTCCATGAACACCGGGGTCTCGTCGAGCTTCATCCGGATGTAGAGACCGATGAGGCCGAGGGGCGCCGCGGCGAGGAACGGCACGCGCCATCCCCAGGAGTTCAGCGCCTCCTCGCTGAGCCCGGCGTTCAGGGCGAGCGCGCTCAGGCTGCCCGCGACGGTGGCCAGCGCCGCCGTCGAGGAGATGACGCTCCCGGCGAGGCCACGACGGTGAGCGGGAACGTGCTCCAGGAGGAACGCCGACGAGCCCGTCCATTCGCCGCCGGCCGAGAAGCCCTGCAGGCATCGCATCAGCACGAGGAGGATGGGGGCGAGGATGCCGACCTGCTCGTAGGTCGGCATCAGGCCCAGGAGCGTCGTCGCGCCTCCCATCATGGCGACCGTCATCGTCAGCGCCCAGCGGCGTCCCTTGCGGTCGCCGATCGAGCCGATCACGAAACCGCCGATCGGCCGCATCAGGAAGGCGACGCCGAAGACGGCCAAGGAGGACAGCAGCGAGACCGCCGCATCGTCGTTGGGGAAGTAGAGCTTGCCGATGGTCGTCGCGAAGAATCCGTAGACCGCGAAGTCAAACCATTCCAGAAAATTTCCGATGCCCACGGCGAGGGCGGTCTTCCGCCGCGTCTGGGCAGCGCTTGCCGGGGGGTGGGGCGCCATAGCTGACTCCTCAGGGAATAGCGCGGCAGGTGAACGATCCATCGCGCGCCGGACCGCGTCCGTACGATTGTCGGATTGTATGACCGTCATATCAGCCAGGTCAACGGTCAGTTTCATGCTCGTGAACCGTGGGTGTGGCCCTCAGCAACACGGAGGGCCGCCCTCGTCCGCCCGCTCGATGGAGGGGAGGACGACGGTGGCCCTGCCGGAAGTCACATGGGGAGCGCGGACGCGCCCGGCGATGGCGGCGCCGGCTAGGGCCGGTTCTCCGGGTTGCCGAGCTCCTCCGCCAGGATGCTCACGGAGGAGGTCACCGCATGAATGCCGATGACACTGGCGATCTCCATGACCTCAAGGATCTCCTGCGCGGTGGCGCCGTATCCGATGGCGTTCTCGATATGGAGCTTCAGACCCTTGACGTACAGATGCGTCGCGGCGGTGTCGAAGGCGATGTACACGAACTCCTTGATCTTCGGCTCCAGCGTCCCCGTACGCCAGGGGACCGACGAGAATTCCGTGTACGCGGCGAACAGTTCGGGATCCAGCTCCAGCATCTCGTCCCAGAAGGAGTGCCAGTAGCCGCGCGTCTTGGTGAACTCGGCCTTGACCTCCTCCTGGTAGGCGGTGAGCGGCGCGGGGCCGCTCCGGAGACCCTTCTCCTCCAGCACCTCCACCAGGATCGGCACGCCGATGTTCATCGCGTGGATGCCGAGCGTGGAGGTGAGCTCGAGCACCTCCATGATCTCCTGCGGCGTCGCGCCGAGCTTGAGCGCGGCTTTGATGTGCTGCCGGACGCCGGGCAGGTACATGTGCGTGGCGGCGGCGTCGATCGCGATGTAGATGAACTCCTTGACCTTGTCGTCCAGGTGGTTCTTCCGCCACGGGACCGCGGAGAAGTCGGCATAGGCCTTCAAGAACTCGGGGTCGAGCTCCAGGATGGCCTGCCAGGTATCGCTCCAGGTCCCGCGTACCCGGATGAACTCATCCTTGACCTCTTGCTGACGGGGGCTGAGCGCCATGACGGGACTCCTTAAAGATGATGTGGGGCGGCCCTCATGCGGAGGTGCCGGCGGTCAATGCCCGGGAGGGCTCAGCCGAGGACGGTGGCGACCTCTCCTGCGGCACCGTCCATCAGGGGGAACTTGGCGCGCACGCGCCCGTCATGACCTGGCACCACCACCGCGCCCGTCTCACGTGACAGCTTGTTGATGAACGACAGCGCACCGCGCATCTCGTCCAGATCGGTGTGGGCGAAGAACGGCCACTCGTTCTCGATCTGCTCGTAGAAGTGGGCCGCGTCAGCGGCGAGGATGCGCAGCCCCGACCTGGATCGCACCATGGTGAGCAGTTCCCCGGGACAGTGCCCGCCCACCGGGTAGACGGTGACGCCGGGACGGACCTCGGTCTCCTCGGAGATCAGCCGCAGCCTGCCCTCCTCCTCGGCCCTCTTGACCGGTTCGAGGTGCTCGGCGATGGTGAACTCGCCTTCCAGGTCGTCGTTCTGCCACTTGGCGAACCAGTAGTCGTATTCCGACTTGCCCGAGACCACCTGGGCGTTGTCGAACAACCTCAGGTAGCCGATGTGGTCGTAGTGGAAGTGCGAGGTGATGACCATCGTCACGTCGAGCGGGTCGATGCCGAGCAGGGCCAGCCCCTCGGGCGTGGGCTTGACGCCGATCTCCCCCAGCCAGTCACGGGCCGCGACGTCGTAGCCCGTGTCCAGCAGGATCACCTCGCCGGGCCTGCGCATCACCCAGAAGTTGTACTCCATGTGCAGGTCGCCGTCAGGCAGGCCGTAGGAGGCGTAGTCGTGCAGGACCACACTCTTCTGCGTGACGCGCTCGGCGTACTTGACCTGCAAGACCTCGAACCCGGCGTCATCGCCGCCGCTCGGTGGGGACATATCAGCCTCTTCATGTGTTCGGCGGCCCTCGCGGGCGAGAATGCCGGCACGGCCAGGCGCGGCCGCCGCCAGCGCGAATTCTGTCCGACCATACGATTGTCGGACGAAATGTGCAAGAGGCCGCACTCTCATCCGACCCCGGTGGTCTCTCGGACGTTTGAGTTCATGCCCTGACCACGGCAAACTTCCAGTCCTGCACGTATCCGGAGCAGCGGTGTGGCACTGTTCCGGAGCATCCCGCCTTTACGTTGTAGATTTTTTGGCGGCGCTCCTGCGGCCGTCAGCCCTCTGCCTGCTCAGCATCTTCACCTGCCAGATGCTGAGCGACTTTGCCGATCAGCCCCCCGGACAGGACATCCGCGCCCATACCTGGTGACCTATCTCCTCGTCGCCTTCGTACCCGCGCTGGTCGGCGAGCGCGGCGACGATGGCAAAGCCCCGTCCGTACTCCGCATCGATCCCGAAGATCCTGCCGAAACGGGGAACGCCGGCCACAAGGTATCGGGCGAAGTAGCGGGCATGCGGGATTCGGTGGAAGGCACCGGGGAAGGCGCGTCGCCAGGTCAGGCCGCCGGGGTGCAGGTCGATCCGTCATAAAGGCGGCCGACATCACCAGACAGCACAGCTCGGCTCGGCTCGGCTCGGCTCGGCTCGGCTCGGCTCACCGATGAGATCAACCAGGCACGGCCCCGTTTGGTGCCCTGGGCGAGCACCACATACGTTCGCCGGCTGGACGGGACCCTGCGATCCTGCGGCATCACCTCGACAGGGGCTAGGAACCAGGATCCGAACCCGCGGAAGACAGCAGTTCCCACCGAGCCGACCCAACGGGAGACCACATCTACTCTCCTCGTTCCCCTGTACGACCACCGTCGGACACAGCACACCCGCCGCGACCGGCGCCCATCCACACCTGCGCCAATGATCCAAGGCGCTCACCGTCAGGCGGGATACCGCGCTGTCGCCCCAGCATTCGATCCTCGTCGAAGCCGAGTTCTTCTCGGCCCAGTTCGAACGCGGCGCGCCACCGGACAACGTCAGGCCATGCGGCGCCGTCATCTCCCGCATGCGGCCGAGCGCCTGCACGACGGAAGCAAACCATCCCGGGCCCGAGCTTCCTCCTCCTAAACGCCACGCCCCTGCCGCTGAATCGCGTGACCCGTGAAGTCTCTAGATTCACTGACAGCCTGTTTGAGCGTGATATCACCAATACTCTCGCACTTACACGAGTTGGCGTGCAGCGTGAGCCTGGAGGACGCATCGGCTTCCAGGCTCACGACGGGCATCTGCCTGGACTTACAAGTCGAAATCCAGATATGCCTGTCGTGCGATCGTCCGCAGTTCCTGCCAGGCAGGATCCGCTCTAAGCGCCTCCTCTGCCCAGAGCTCGGCACCCTGCTCAGACATGTGACCCAGCTTGGTATCGACCGGTTGGAGCGCCTGAAGTTTTTCCTGGCTCAGCACGCCTTCGAGCACCTTAGCCTTAGCAAGATTGCATGTATCGTCGAATTCTAGTGCCAGTTCGTCCACGCCGACCTTTAGGCCTCGCACATACTCCATCTGCCGGTCAGCGTCCCAGCACAGCTGATTGAGGACTCGACGTATCCCGCCATAGAACTTCGGCTCCTGTCCTCCTGTCACCGAATAATTCCTCCGATATCGCCGCGTGTACCCACCACCCACCAGTACGGGCCTGGCCCATGGTGGTCACCACCAGGGTGTCAGCGGATCATACGGGGATCGGCTTTGACGAGCAGTCTGCCATGACCATCCCGGTTCCCGGAACGAAACTGTGGCACGGTTTTGCTCCCGGCCTCAAGGGAGTGATCGCGCCGGGTTCAACAGGGAGAACCCCACGCGCCCATGGGGCCCTTCCAGGATGCCATCCAGAGGCGTTACCCCGCCCCACCTCAGGCTCTTATCTACTTCCTTTGCAGAGTAGCAGACATAGGTGGTAGTGCCATTGCAATACATTTTCTATTGAAATTGCCTTGCGATTTTGTTTTTTCCAGAGTCTCGACGACCTTGTCGATCATTTCGCGAATGGCGAACCTAGCGACCATACGGTCGTGGTCCTGGCGGTTCTCCTTATTTGCCGCCTTTATGTCCTTGTCGTTGGTCGGGGCAATTTACACCCGGCTGGCAGTGGCTCGGACGTGGCTCGTGCCCATCGTTTGCGATGCCGCTGATGGGGTTGGTGCCGAGGTTGAGGTCGTTGAGGGCGCCGTTGTAGGTGTCGCGCAGCAGGAAGCGGTCGAGGCCGGGGTTGTAGTCGCGGAACCCCATGTCGTACATGCCGACGGAGTCGTCCCAGCGTTTGCTGTTGAAGCGGTAGGGGTTGTACTGCTCCTTGGCAGTGGGGTCGACGGGGTCGGGTTTGTCGACGCCGGTGAAGAGGATGTCGTCGTTGCTGCCGTAGGCGGTGTAGCCGTAGGTGGCGCGGGTGTCACCGGTCTCGCTCGCCCCCCCACGGGCTGTATTGGAAGGATCTGGTGAGCCGGCCGGCCACCTCCTCGTCCAGAACCTCGGCGGACAGGCCGAGGTAGGAATAGGTGGTGATTTCGGCGTTGGCGGTGCCTTCCTTCTCGGTTTCGGTGGTGGTGCGATCGAGCGGGTCGTAGGTGTAGGCGTGGACGTGTTCCAGGTAAGCGCCGGGACTGTCGACGTTCTGGATCTTGGCGTGGTCGCGGGCGCGATGCAGGTTGTCCTGATAGCCGAGAGTGTGCTCGGCCCGGTCTTGGGGTCGTAGTTCCAGGTCGCGAACGCGCCGTTACCTCGGTCAGTTTGACCACGCTGTGATCTGGGTCCCGCTCCAGCGCGGTCAGCGGGTCGGTGGCTGGCCACCCGGCCAGGCCTCCGGCAAGACCCACGGGCCGAAGGACACCCTCCGGGCAACGGCGGACAACACGACAGCCCGAACAACGCTCAGCGTGAAAGGGTGCTGAGCGAGTACCCCGCCGAGCTCAGCGCAGCAGCGCCATCGCCGCGTTGTGGCCGGGGATGCCGCTGACGCCGCCGCCCCGGCGGGCGCCCGCGCCGCACAGCAGGATCCGCTCGTGCTCGGTCTCCACGCCCCAACCGCCTTCTTCTCCGTACGGCCAGCTCAGGTCGCGGTGGAAGATGTGGCCGCCGGGCAGGCCGGCCTCGTTCTCCAGGTCCACGGGGGACTTGGCCTCGACGCAGAGGGTGCCGTCGGGGGCGCGCAGGAGGCAGTCCTCGATGGGCTCGGCCAGGACCTGGTTCATGGACGCGAAGGTGGCGCGGAGAGCTTCCTCGCGCGCCTCGTCAGGATTTTTCCGGAAAAGTCGGGCGGGCATGTGCAGGCCGAACAGCGTCAGCGTCTCCGCCTTGCCGCGCAGCTCCGGGCCGAGGATCGACGGATCGGTGAGCGTGTGGCAGTAGATCTCGGCCGGGGGCAGCTGCGGGATCTCGCCCCGGGACGCCTGGGCGTAGGCCGTTGCGAGCTGGTCGCGGGTCTCGTTGATGTGGAACGTCCCGCTGAACGCGGCCACCGGATCCACCCCGGCGTCCTTGAGCCGTGGCAGCCGGCTCAGCACCATGTTCACCTTGAGCTGTGCGCCCTCCGGCACGCTGGGCGTCCTGCCGAGCACCCGATCGAACACCGCCGGCGGCAGGTTGACCAGTACGTGCCCGCCGGTCACCGTGTGCTCCGCCGCTTCACCGGCCGCGTCGACCGTACGGAAGGCGACCTCGCCGGTCGGCGAGATGCCGACCACCTCCGCGCCGGTCACGATCTCCGCGCCCGCCTGCCGGGCGGCGGCCTCCAGCGCTCCGGAGACGGCCCCCATGCCGCCCACGGGGACGTTCCACGCGCCGGTGCCGTCGCCGATGACGTGATAGAGGAAGCACCGGTTGGCCAGCAGGTCGGTGGCCGGGTCGGCGAACGTGCCGATCAGGGAGTCGGTGAGCACCACGCCGCGCACCGTGTCGTCGGCGAACCGCTCGTCCACCGTCTCGCCGATCGGCCGGGCGAACAGGTCCTGCCATGCCTGCGGCCCGACCAGCCGCTCGATCGCCCTGGCCGGGCGCAGCGGCTCCAGCAGGGTCGGGGCCAGGGCCTCGGCGGTCCTCGCGGTCATGGCGTAGAAGTCACGCCAGGCCCGGTGGTCGGCGTCGCCGCCGGTCACCGTACGGAAGGAGGCCGCCGTCCGGCCCTCGTCCCCGCCGTCGACGAGCAGGCCGGTGTCGCCGTGGGGCGTGTACGACGAGTAACGGCGTCCGCGCAGCTCCAGATCGAGGCCCAGATCTTTGACGATCTTCGTGGGCAGCAGGCTGACCAGGTAGGAGTAGCGCGACAGTCGTACGTCCACGCCGGGGAAGGCGCGCGTGGAGATGGCCAAGCCCCCGGTGTGATCCTGCCGCTCCAGCACCAGCACCCGTCGCCCCGCGCGGGCCAGGTAGGCGGCCGCGGCCAGGCCGTTGTGGCCACCACCGGCGATGACGACGTCATATGCACCCATTCATGCACTTTAACGGCGAAGAGCACCAACCGTTAGAGGCGGCGAAGGGCGTTGAGCGTCAGTGCTACTCTGCATTTTCGGTGCTCTGCGACGTGCAGAGGTAGAACACCTCAGGGTCACCGTCATCGAGGCCATGCACCATCCCGACCGGCCGCCAGCCGACCCTCTGGAGCAGCCGCTGCATGGGATGGTTGGACAGGTTCGTCGAGGTGAACAGCTTCGCGGTCCGGCATGAAGCCGCGGCAGCGCGCAGCAGCCTCTCGCCGACGCCGTGACCCCTGGCGGACTCAGCCACCATGAGCATCGTCACGAAGCCCTGTTCGAAGAAGGTGTGCTCAACGACGCAGTAGCCGACCAACCCAGGGGGAGTGTCGGCCACCAGGACGGACCCGTCGCGACACCAACGTTCGATGCTGCCGCGCCGGTCGCCACCATCGGATCTCGCGACCGGGTCAAGGATCACGAGGGCCGTCGCATCAGCCGCTCTGCCGGCTCGAACAGACACTGTGCGGATGTCCATGGGCGTGATCTTCCTCTCCTGTCGGATCCCTCTTGGCGCAGGGTCACTCCGAACGTTGCGCGGGCGGTGGCGAGATAGGTCCGGACTGGACGGTCAGGGGCGGCTGGCGATGGACAGGAGGGTCGCGGCGGGGCCTGTCAAAGTGCGGCCGCGGCGCCAGACGGCACGCAGGCTCCTGACCAGCGTGAGCCCGGCCAGTGGCACCTCGATCAGCCGCCCGGTCGCCAGCTCCGCCTCCACCGCGTACCCGCTGATGACGGCCGGCGCCGCGCCCGCCTGGGCGGCGCCCTTGACCGCCGAGTTGGAGCCCAGCTCCAGGCGCGGGCTGGCCTGACGCAGGTCCCTGAACGCCACGTCCAGCGTCTCGCGGGTGCCCGACCCGGGCTCGCGTACCACGAGCGCCGTCCCGGCCAGCTCCGCCCCTCTCAGCGCGGTACGGCGGCGCGTCCAGGGATGTCCGGGCGCCACCACGACCACCAGCCGGTCGGTGCCCACCACCCGGCTGGCCAACCCCTCGGGCACGTACGGACCCTCGATGAACCCCAGCTCCACCTCCTCGGCGAGCACCCGCGTCGCGACGTCGGCGGAGTTGACCACGTCCAGGCCCACCTGAACGTCCGGCTCCCGGCTCTGCAGCTCGCCCAGCCAGCGCGGCACCAGGTACTCGGCCACCGTCATGCTCGCCGCCACCCGCAGGTGGGCGGCGCCGCCGTGGCGCACCGCCTCGGCGGCCCGCACGAGCTCCTGCGCGGCCGCGACCACGTGGGCCGCCCAGCCGGCCACCACCTTGCCCTCGTTGGTGAGCGTGGAGCCGCGCGGCGTCCGCTCCAGCAGCGACAGGCCGAGGCGGCGTTCGAGCTGGGCGATGCGCTTGCTCGCCGACGGCTGGGCGATGCCCGCCACCTTGGCCGCCCGCCCCAGGCTGCCCAGCTCGCCCACGTCGACCAGCAGCTTCAGCGAGTCCAGATCGGGCAGCGAGGTCATAGCCACAGGCTATGGGCTCACAGGCAACCTGTGGCTACCGGCAGGCTCCGGCCGCACGAAGACTGACATCGTGCTCCAAATCCCCTCCCGTACCTCCGTCCTGCCCGGCGTGCTCGTGGCGGCCATGGGGGTGGTGCTCGCGCTGGCCGTACACGCGCTGCTGCCCGTGCTCAGCCCCGCGGTGGTGGCGGTGGCGGCGGGCGCGGCCCTGGCCGCGCTCGGGGGTGTCCGCGAGAGGCTGCTGCCCGGTCTGCGGCTGGTGTCCAGGCCGGTGTTACGCGTCGCGATCGTCCTGCTCGGCCTGCGGATCTCGGTGCCCGAGGTGCTGGCCATGGGCTGGCGGACAGTCGCGATCGTGCTGGTGGCGACGGGCCTCACGTTCGCGCTCACGCCACCGGCCGGCCGCCGTCTCGGCGTGTCCCCCGGCACCGGCCTGCTCATCGCCACCGGGGTCTCCATCTGCGGCGCGGCCGCCATCGCGGCCATGCGCGACGGCGCGGGCGGCGACGACGAGGACGCCGCGAACGCGCTCGGCGTGGTGGTCCTGTACGGCAGCGCCGCCATCATCGCGGTGCCCCTGCTGGCCGCCTGGCTGGGACTGTCACCGGCACAGCTCGCGGTGTGGACGGGGGCGGCGGTGCACGAGGTGGCCCAGGTGGCCGCGATCGGCGCGGCCACGGGCGTGCTCGCGGCGGCGGTCACCGTGAAGCTGGGCCGGGTCGTCCTGCTGGCCCCCATCGTCGCCCTGACCGCCCGAGCCCGTCCCGGCGCCGGGCGGCCGCCCGTCGTCCCGCTCTTCGTCGCCGGGTTCCTGGCCATGGTGGCCCTGCGCGGCACCGGGCTCGTCCCCGAGTCCGTGACGTCGGCCGTGCCTCCGATCACCGACCTGCTGATGGCCGCCGCGCTGTTCGGGCTCGGCACCGGGATCGACGTGCGCGGACTGCTGAGCGGCGGGCGAGCCCTGCTCCTCGGCGGGCTGGCCACCGGGCTGATCGGCGCGATCTCGCTGGCGGGCGTCGTCCTCCTCATCCCCTGACCGGTCGTCCTCTTGATCCCCTGACCAGTGGACGCGCACGCGCTCCCGCCGTAACCTGCTCAGTTTGGAACAAAGTCTGGGAAAGACATCGTTCTGACTGAGGATCATCGGGACCGTCCAAGGAGCACGAAACACACCATGCGCAGCGCCGCCGATTCACATCTGCACCCGTCCGACGAGGTCGCCGAGGCCCTGGCCACCGGCGCCCCCCTGGTGGCGCTGGAGTCCACGATCATCTCCCACGGGCTGCCGCAGCCGCGCAACCTGGAGGTCGCGGGGGAGCTGGAGGAGATCGTACGAGCCGCCGGAGCGGTGCCCGCGACCATCGCCGTGCTCGACGGGGTGGCCAGGATCGGCCTGTCCGAGGTGGAGCTGGAGCGCGTGGCGAGCGAGTCCGGGCTGCGCAAGCTGGGACAGCGCGACCTGCCGGTGGCGGCGGCGCTCAAGGCGAGCGGCGCCACGACGGTGTCGGCGACCTCGTTCCTGGCGGCCCGCGCGGGCATCCGGGTCTTCGCCACCGGCGGCCTGGGCGGCGTACACCGTGGCTGGACCGAGGAACAGGACGAGTCCGCCGACCTCGACACGCTGGCCCGCACCCGGATCACGGTCGTCTGCGCCGGCGTCAAGTCGATCCTGGACGTGCCCGCGACCCTGCAGCGTCTGGAGACGCGCGGCGTGACCGTGGCCGGCTACCGGACCGACACCTTCCCCGGCTTCTACCTGCACTCCTCCGGCCTGCCCGTCGACTGGCGGATCGAGTCGGCCGAGGACGCCGCCGCGATCATGCGCGGGCAGGACGCGTTCGGCGGCCAGGAGAGCGCGCTGATCGTCGCCAACCCCGTCCCCGTCGACCAGCAGCTCGACCCCGGCCTGCACGACCGTGTGCTGGCCGAGGCACTCGACGCCGCCGGCCGCGACGGCGTGACCGGTCAGGCGATCACCCCGTTCCTCCTCGGCTATCTGGTGCGCGGCACCTCCGGCGCCTCCCTGGAGGCCAACCTCGCCGCCGTACGCGGCAACACCGCCCTCGCGGCGCGGATCTCCCTAGCCTGGTCGCGATCGTGACCGGCAAGGGTCTCCTGGTCATCGGTGACGTGGTCACCGATGTGGTGGCCCTGCACGGAGCGCCGGTCATGTCGGCCTCCGACATCGCCGCCGACATCGTGCTCCGGCCGGGCGGCTCCGGCGCGAACACCGCGTCCTGGGCCGCCCACCTGGGCGGCGAGGTCGGGCTGCTGGCCAGGTGCGGGTACGACAGCAGCGAGTGGCACATCGGCGAGCTGGCCAAGGCCGGTGTCCGCCCGCACGTCCGGATCGACGCCGACAACCCCACCGCGGTCGTCATCGCCATGGTGGACAGGACCGGCGAGCGATCCATGCTCACCAACCGGGGCGCGGGCGGGCTGATCTCCGAGGACGACTGGGACGACGCCCTGCTCGACGGCGTCGCCCGCCTGCACGTGTCCGGTTACACCCTGTTCGGCGAGCCCGGCCTGCGCCTGGTCAGGCTGGCCATGGCCAAGGCGGCCGCCGCCGGGATCGTCATCAGCGTCGATCCGGCCTCCACCAGCCCGCTGTGCGAGTTCGGCGTCGAGCGCTTCCTGGACGAGACCGCGCTCGCCGAGCTGATCTTCCCCAACCGGGACGAGGCGCTGCTGCTCACCGGGGCCGCCACTCCTGAGCGCGCCGCCGAACTGCTCAGCGAGAGGTACGGCACGGCGGTGGTGAAGCTGGGATCCGAGGGGGCCCTGGTGGCCACGGGCGGGCAGGTCGCCGCTAAGTCGGACCCGGTGCCGACGGAGATGGTGGACTCCACCGGGGCGGGCGACGCGTTCGCAGCGGGATATCTCACAGCCACCCTGGCGGGCGAGGGAGAAAGGGCCGCTCTTGAGGCAGGTTGCCGTGCCGGTGCCGAATGCGTGGCCCTGGTTGGGGGTAGGCCACGGTACGGTTTGGACTTGAAGCGTCTTTACCCTATTCACACCGATTGATAGCTTGCCGCGTAGGCTGCACCAACGGCCACATATGTATCGAAGAGCACCATGCGGCTCACTGGGGAGGATAAGGTCCGCCGATGGAAGTCGAGTCATCGATCTGCCTGAGCGACCTGGTCCCTGCCCTGCGCTGGAGCCGTCCCCAGCAGGTGGCGGAGGCACTGACCGACACGCGGCTGCCGGCCGCCTGGTGGTCCTCGCTCCCCCTGTCACGGGCCCTCAGCACCGCAGGGCTCGACTGGATCTGCGACCGGCTCGCCCTGCTGGCCACCGCCCGCTGGGACTATCTGCCGCTCGCCGACGTGCTGCCCGCGCTGACGATCCACCACATCGACCCGGCGCTGCCGGGCTGGCCCGAGGCCACCAGGACCGCCATCGCCGGCCTGGGCGGCTGGCACCGCCTGCGCCGCCTGTCCCCCGGTGACATGAGCACCCCGGCGGCCACGCCCGAGGTGGTGATCGGCTCGGTGTTCCGCGAGGTGCTCGGCCACATCTCCGCCCAGCCCGAGTCCGCCGCCCGCGCCGTACAGGCGGCAGTGCAGCCCGAGACCGGCCGCCCGCCGCAACGCGGCCCGCTGCCCGGCCAGAGCCGCCCCACCACCGGCACCTTCCCCGCCGTCCCCGCCGTCCCCGCCGTCCCCGCCCAGGGCGACGGAGCCCCACAGCGGGCACCGGGGCCCCTCCCGGGCGAGCAGCGGGCCCCGGGTTCCGTTCCCGCCCAGGGCGAAGGGGTGCCGCAACGGGCGGCGAACGCCTTCCCCTCCCCCGGAGACCCGGGTCCCGCCACCGGCACCTTCGCCGCGCAGAGCGGCAACCGCCCCGGCACCGGCTCCTTCCCCGCCCAGCGGGACAACCGCCCCGGCACCGGGCCCTTCCCCGCGCCCGGCGACGGTGGTCCCAGCACCGGCTCCTTCCCCGCCCAGCGGGACAACCGCCCCGGCACGGGGCCCTTCCCCGCGCCGGGCGAGGGCCGTCCCGGCACCGGCCCCTTCCCTGCGGCAGGCGAGAACCGCCCTGACACAGGTTCGTTCCCCGCGCCGAATGACAACCGCCCGAACACGGGCTCCTTCCCGGCGGCGAACGACAGCCGGTCCGGCACCGGCACCTTCCCCGCGGTCGGCGGCAACCGCCCCGGCAACGGGCTCTTCTCGGAGCCGGGCGACAAGAACCCGAGCACCGGCACCTTCGCCGCCCAGAGCGGCAACCGCCCGAACGCCGGCGGCCCCCCGCCCGGCACCGGCTCCTTCCCCGCGGTCGGCGAGAACGGCGCACCCCGGCAACCCCAGACCGGCTCCTTCCCCGCGCAGAGCGGGAACGGCACCCCGCTCCCCCAGCGCCCGCAGCCCGAGCCCGCCGTCGCCGGCCCGCTCCCGGCCCCCGCCACCCCGGCGCCCAGCGAGACCGACCACGCGATGGTCCGCGTGGTCGACAACCTCTTCCGCAGCCTCAACAAGCTGGAGCTGTCCGTCGCGGTGCACCGCCTGTTCGCCGAGGACCCGATCAGCCTGCGCACCCTCGCGCACAAGATGCTCGTCGACCGGGACGTGCTCTCCCAGGCCCAGCGGACGGCCGAGGAACGCGTGCTGAACTGGCTGCGCTCCTCGGAGTCCGCGCCCGTCACCGGCCACATGTTCCGGCTCACCGAGTGGCTCGGCGCGGCCGCCACCCAGGACCAGCTGATCGGTGCCGACCCGGCCCACCCGGTGATGGTGCCGTCGCTGCGCACCCCGCTGTGGCGGGTGCTCGTCACGCTGATGCCGGACCGCCGTCTGCAGGACGGCTGGCTCGCCATCGGCGACATCCACGGCCTCCAGGCCCGTACCAGGCAGCTCCTGGCCGCCGCCCCGCCGGACGCCGACGTAGTGGCGCTGATGACCGAGCTCGGCATCCGCGCCCACTCGGCCAAGGCCTGGCTCGACGCCCTTCCCGCCGAGGCCGTACCCGACCCCGTCGCCTCCTCCGCCCCTCCCCAGCCGCTCCCGCGCCGCACCCCCGGCGCGAACGGCCACCACCACAGAGGCGGCCAGCCCATCCCCGCGGCGTCGGCCGCCACCATCGACCCCACGGCCGCGCTCGCCACCCTCTCCGCCCTGTCAGGGTCAGGCGGCCGCCCCTCCGTACTCGCGGGCGCCCCCTCCACCCCGCCGCCCCCGCTCCCCAGCCCGTCGTCGGATCCCCGCCGCTGGCAGCGCATCGACGTCACCCCTGAGTACCTCCGCGGCGGCCCCGTCCCCGTCCCCGAGGGCTACGCCACCCAACTCGGCATGCGCCCCGGCACCCTGCTCTCGGTCACCGGCCCCGGCGACAACGCCATCGTCCTGGTATGGCAGGGTCACCAGCCGGTCTTCGACTCCCTGCAGCCCGTCCTCATGCGCCTCAACGCCCGCCCCGGCGACCAGGTGTACGTGACCGTGGACGGCTACCGTCTAGAGGCCCAGCTGACCGGCTGACCCACCGGAACGGGTGTCACGGGGTCGGCGCGTAACCGTCACTCGTCGAACAGTCGCATGGCGTGGGCCTTGGCGGCGGCCTCGCCCCGGGAGGTGACGGCGAGCTTGGCCAGGATGTTGGACACGTGGACGCTGACCGTCTTCACCGAGATGAACAGCTCCCCGGCGATCTCCCGGTTGCTGCGGCCGCGGGCGACCTCCCGCAGGACCTCCAGCTCCCGGGCCGTGAGACCGAGCGGCAGGCCGTTGGGGGCGACGCCGTCCGTCAGGGCGATCCTGGCGCGGCGGGCGAAGACGTCGAGCTGCTCCAGGAGGGGTGCGGCGCCGAGCCGCTCGGCGAGCTCCCGGGCCCTGGTCAGCCGTAAGGTGGCCCCCTGCCGGTCACCGCAGGCGTGTGCCGAGTGCGCCGCGCCTGTCAGGGCCCTGGCTTCACCGTAGGGCTGGTGGAGAGCGGCCCAGGCCGCCGCGGCCCGGTCCCACGCCTTGAGGCGCCGGCTCGCCGTCTCAGCCTCGTCAGGAGCCATCCCGTCGGCACCGGACACCCTGTCGCGATCACGCTCAGGCCGCCCGCCCGGGTCGGGCGCGTCCGCCGCCTCCCAGCCGGTCAGGGCCGTGAAGGCGAGGCGTTGGGCGTGTTGCAGGGCGCCTTCGACGTCGAGCCACCCGGCGATCGAGCGGAGCTCCGGCAGGAGGGGGCCGCCGAGCTCGGCCAGGTAGACCAGCAGGGCCCAGGAGTAGCGCGGGTCGGCCGTGAGGTCGTGCTCGCGCAGCGCGCGGGCCGCCGCTTCGCGGGCCTCGTCGAGCCGGCCGTGGGCCTGCAGGAGGTGGATCTCCCTGCGGGTGTGCGGCAGCGCGGTCTGCTCGCGGAACTTGCCGCGGGACAGCACGCCCCGGGAGGCGGCCAGCAGCGTCTCGGCGCGGTCGAGCAGGCCGCGGGCGAGCGCGATGTCGGTGGCCAAGCCCTGCAGGCTGGCCTGGTGCGGGGGCGGCGGCACGAGGTCGAGGGCGTGCTCCACCACCTCCAGCGCCTCGTCCCAGCGGCCGAGCGACACCAGCGGCTCCGCCAGGTTGACCGACAGGAAGGTGCCGGAGGTGCGGGCCAGGCCGTAGCGCTGGGCCAGGGTGATGCCGTCGCGGGCGACCTGGGCCGCCTGCTCGTGCCGGCCGGCGCCTTCGAGCACGTCGGACTCGGAGATGGCGCCGCGCATCACCGCGTTGTAGGCGTCGGCCTGGCCCGCGATGCGCCGCGCCTCGGCGAATCCGTCGCGGTGGGAGTCGATCTGGGAGTAGCGGCAGCGCGCCCAGGTGAGGCTGATCAGCGCGTGCGCGTGGGTGGCGGCGTCGCCGACCGCGCGGCCGATGTCGATGGCCTGCTGCGCGGTGGCGATCTTCTCGGCGAGCTGCTCGGGCTGGTGGAGCATGCGCGAGAGCGATTCGAGGACCTGGCCGCGGAGCCTGCTCGGCGGGTCGGCCGGGACCAGGGATGCCGCCTCCCGCAGGTCGTCGACATAGCCGGGGCGGCTCAGGTCGTAGCGGACGAGGCCGCGCTGACGCAGCACGCGGGCGGCGGCGGCCGGCTCCGCGACCCGGTCGATCTCGGCGAGGGCGGCGGAGGCCAGGGCCACGCCGCGGTCGTACTCACCGGCGAGGTAGGCGACGACGGAAGTCTGGCGCAGCACGGTGGCGTGCCCGGCGCCGATGCGCGCCTCGGCGTCGGGCACGCGGTCCCACAGCTCCAGCACTCTGGACAGCATCCCGAACTGCGCGTCGTAGGCGGTCGACCTGCGGGCCGCCGCGGCGGCGTGCCAGGCGCTGATGAGCGCCCAGGTGGTGTCGCGGGCGGAATGCCAGTGGTGGGCCAGCTCGACGGCGCCGCGCGGCACGGGCAGGATCGACAGGTCGTGCTCGAGCGCCTCGGCGAACCTGGTGTGCAGGCGGGTGTGCTCGCCCGGCAGCAGGTCGTCGTGGAGGGCCTCGCGGATCAGCGCGTGCCGGAAGGAGTAGCCCTCGCCGTCGACGACGAGCACGTTGCCCGCCACGGCCGGGCGCAGCGCGTGCGCCAGCGCGCTCTCGTCGAGCCCGGCGACCGCCGACAGCAGGTCATGCTCGATCCGCTGGCCGCCCACGCTGGCCACCCGCAGCAGCTCCTGGGTGCCCTCGGGCAGCCGCTCCACGCTCGCCAGCAACAGGTCGCGCAGTGACTCGGGCAGGGTGCCGCCGCCGCTCACCTCGCCGAGCAGCGCCTCGACGAACAGCGGGTTGCCTTCGCTGCGGGCGTAGATCCGGTCCATGTCCACGGCGGACGGCTCGCGCCGCAGGATGCTCGCCGCCTGCTCCAGGACCTCCCTGCGGGTGAGCCTGCCGAGCTCCAGCCTGGTGACCCAGCCGACCCGCCCGAGCTCGGCCAGCAGCGGGCGCAGCGGGTGCGCGCGGTGCAGCTCGTCGGCGCGGTAGGTGACGACGATCAGCAGGCGGGCGTCGCCGCGCTGGTAGCGGACCAGGAAGGACAGCAGGTCACGGGTGGATCGGTCGGCCCAGTGGGCGTCCTCGACGATCAGCACGACCGGCTGGTCCTCGGTCAGCCGCTCCAGCAGCCCGAGCACCTGCTCGAACAGCCGCGCCCGCGCCTCGGCCCCGTCGTGGTCGGGCTCGCCGAACTCGGGCAGCAGCCGCGCCAGCCCGCGGGTCGTGCCTCCCGGCACGAGGCCGGCGACGCCGTCACGCCCGAAGGTGCGTACGAGACCGCGCAGCACGGCGGTGAACGGCGCGAACGGCAACCCCTCGGTGCCCAGCTCCAGACATCCGCCGACGAGCACCAGGGCGTCACCGGCACGTTCGGCCAGCTCGCCGACCAGGCGCGTCTTGCCGACTCCCGCCTCGCCCCCCACGAGCACGGTGGAGGCCGTCCCGGCCCGCGCCCCGTCGAGCGCGGCGTCGAGCACGCCCAGCTCGCGGGCACGCCCGACGAACAGGGGACTCACCGTATGGATGCTCACGCACCCAAGGATGCCACCCTCCTACGACAGGATCAGCGCAGCACCTTGCGGAAGAACGTCGCCGACGCCTCGTAGCCCAGCGCGTGGTAGAACTCGGGCGCCCGCCGCGTCGCCATCCCCACATACCGGGCATCGCGGGAGCGGGCCCACTTCTCGAACTCCTCCAGCAGCGCCCGCCCGATCCCCTGCCTGCGGGCCCCCGTCTGCACCATGGCCTCCTCCACCCAGGCGACCGGCCCATTGGCGAACAGCGTGAGGTGCACGTTGCCGAGCAGGTAACCCTGGACCCGCCCGTCGGCCACGGCAGCGATCAGCAGGGTGTCCTCGTCCTGCAGCAATATCGGCAACGCCTCGTCGAAGGCTTCGCGCTCGGGCCTGAAGGTCAGCCCGAACTCACGCGCCAACGCGAACACCGCGTCCGCGTCCGCCTTCTCGGCCTTCCTGATGACAAGGTCGTCAGCCGTCATGACGTATGACCCTAGATCGTGCTCCATCACCAGTCCAATCGCCGTTCACCGAGTGTCGAGGATTCTCAGTGAATCGCCCAGTGGGGGATGGTCCCCTCTGATCCTGGCAGCAGGCGACGGGAGGGTAGAGAGGAGCCCCTCGGTGACCGGCCTCCCGGGCCGCCGAGCCCGTGCCGCCAGGGTGTCGGCTCCGGCTGTCTCAGCCGGGCAGTTGGTCCTCAAGCCGCCGAAGCGGCGACAGCCCTTTATGGAACCGCAGAAGATACATGCTCTTCGGGTCTCGAGCATGCCATTCGAGGATGGTCCGATGAGATGTCGAATCCACTTGATGCGGTTGAACAGCGGCAGGAAGGAGGCCATTATGGCTGCATTCCTCAAGCCTGAAATCCACTATGGGAAGGTCACATATCAGCCTTCCGGTCATGCGATCGACGCCTCTGGCGGCCACGACCCCCATGACGAACATCACATAGTCGAACCGCCTCTCCCTCGTGAACGTCTCGTTCCATCTGCAGCTTATCTTCAGAGCGAACTCGCCCTGCGGCGGAAGAGACGAGCCGAAGAAGACCGCAATAGATTTATAGTGGGGAAGATCTGTGACCAGCTCCACTTTGAGATCATTCTCGGGCTGAAGCAAGTCAACGACCGTTATGTCCAGCGCCTGGGCCGACATGGGCCGATCCCCTATGAACTTCACACCTATTTTCTCGGATGGCTTAGACGTGGCATTATATCCGCGCAGCGTCCAAATGTACGTGCCATCATCGCCATGAATAGCGTACTCTTCGATGACTTGCGTATAATGATGGGAATAATCCCCCCTGGGCTCTCCGGCCAGGTATGAGATACTCGCGGACAACCCATAAGCCAAGTGAGTCAGATCCGCCGACTGCTGCGACAGCTCGGTCAATTCCGCACACTTATTCTCAAGATATTTCAGCTCTTTCTGGCCACCGTATATGCGAACCCCCATCACCCCGACGAAGACCAGGAGAACGTAGACGACAAGGGGCAACACCTGCCCCGCTATGTTCCAGATAGCCACCCCGAGCCCCAGATATCCAACTAAGGCACCTCCAAGGCCAATTATCTGAGTAAGGTCCCATCTGTCCGGTTTCATAAGCTTCATCCCCACGTATGACGAAATGCACTGCTGGAGGTCTTACCGGACACTGGCCACCTCAACATCTCCACATTACGGCCACGTCTTATATACTGCATCATGGTGTGAGATGTCTAGAAGCTTTCACATTAGGCATTAATCCCATTCACGGATGGCTCAACATCGCCCGGCGAGACGCATGGAAGTTCGTACAGATCGCAAAGAGCTCACCGAACACCTACAGCATGGATACACCTCCGGCCGCTGGCATGTCGCGTTCGCCGCGATCCCGGAACCCGTCCCCGCACCCGGTGCGGGCGAGGTGGTGGGCTGGACCGGGGCGTGACCGTGTCGGCGGCGCTGTCCACCGGCGAACTGCTCAGCGCCCCTGCGCTCCGCGACATTGAGAAGGCCCAGTTGCTGCGCCTGTCGCGCACGCTGGCGCGGGCCGAGCGTGGGTCGCACCGGCGTGGCAGGGTGAAGGTGGCCATCGCGAGGCTGAAGGCCCGGGAGAGGGATCGGCGCAAGGACTGGGTGGAGAGGACCAGCACCGATCTGGCCCGCCGCTTCGACGTGATCGCCGTCGAAGACCTCAAGATCACTAACCTGACCCGCTCGGCCAGGGGCAGCATCGACGCGCCGGGCCGCAACGTCCGGCAGAAGGCGGGCCTGAACCGGGGCATCCTCGCCAACGGGTGGGGCCGGCTCGTGGCGCGACTGGAGCACAAGGCTCCCGGCCGGGTCGTGAAGATCAACCCTGCGTACACGAGTCAGCGTTGCTCGGCGTGCGGGATCGTGGACCGGCAGGCGCGCGAGAGCCAAGCCGCCTACCGGTGCCGGTCCTGCGGATACGCTGCCAACGCCGACGTGAACGCAGCCAGAAACATCGAACACGCGGCAGGGTATGCCGTGTCCGCGCGGGGAGGCCCGCCGTTGAGCGAGCCGACGAACCGCGAACCTCAACGCGACCTCCTCCTCGTGAGGTAGCCGGCGTTGGCATCCCCTGTCTTCAGGCGGGGGAGGATGTCAAAGATCGCCGAGGCCGAGCTGGCGGGCGATGAGCATCCGCTGGACCTCGCTGGTGCCCTCGCCGATCTCCAGGATCTTGGCGTCACGGTAGAAGCGCCCGACGGGGAACTCGTTCATGAACCCGTAGCCGCCGAAGATCTGCGTGGCCTCGCGGGAGTTGTCCATGGCGGCGTTGGAGGAGACGAGCTTGGCGATCGCCGCCTCCTTCTTGAACGGCAGGCCCGCGCGCATCCTCTCCGCGGCGTGGTAGTAGGCCAGCCGCGCGGTGTGCGTACGGGCCTCCATGTCGGCGATCTTGAACTGGATGGCCTGGTAGTGGCCGATCGGGTGACCGAACGCCTTCCTGTCCCTGACGTACTTGAGGCATTCGTCCACGCAGCCCTGCGCGAGTCCGACGCCGACGGCGGCGATGGCGATGCGGCCCTCGTCGAGCGTCTGCAGGAACTGCGCGTAGCCGCGCCCGCGCTCGCCGAGCAGGTTCGCGGCGGGCACCCGGCAGTCGGCGAACGACAGCTCGCGGGTGTCGGAGGCGTTCCAGCCGACCTTGGAGTACTTCTTGGAGACGGTGAAGCCGGGCGTCCCGGCGGGCACCAGGATCGTGGAGATCTCCCGCTCGCCGGTGAGCGCGGCCACGCCGACGACGCCGGTGATGTCAGTGCCCGAGTTGGTGATGAACGCCTTGGTGCCGTTGATCACCCACTCGCCGCCGTCCAGGACGGCGGTGGTACGCATGCCGCCCGGCACGTCGGTGCCGCCGCCGGGCTCCGTCAGGCCGAAGGCGCCGAGCAGCTCGCCGGAGGCCAGCCGGGGCAGCCACCGCGCACGCTGGTCGTCGGTGCCGAACCGCAGGATCGGCATCGCGCCGAGCGACACCGCCGCCTCCAGCGTGATCGACACGCTCGAATCGACCCTGGACAGCTCCTCCAGCGCCAGGCAGAGCGCGAAGTAGTCGCCGCCCATGCCGCCGTGCTCCTCCGGGATCGGCAGCCCGAACAGCCCCATCGCGCCCATCTGACGCACGATCTCGTACGGGAACTCCTCGCGCTCGTAGAAGTCCCCGATGACCGGGGCGACCACGTCACGCGCGAACGCCTCGACGGTCTTGCGCAGCTCTTCGTGTTCAGCGGTCAGCATGAGCGGTCAGCCTTTCGAGAGGGCCTGGACGACGCGGGAGGGGCTGGGCCGGCCCAGCCGCTCGGCCAACCAGGTGCTGGTGGTGACAAGTTTGTCCAGGTCGAGCCCGGTATCGATGCCGAGCCCGCGCAGCATCCAGACGAGGTCCTCGGTGGCGAGGTTGCCGGTGGCCGACTCGGCGTAGGGGCAGCCGCCGATGCCTCCTGTGGAGGCGTCCACCGTGGTCACCCCCGCCCGCAGCGCGGCCAGCGTGTTGCCGAGCGCCTGGCCGTAGGTGTCGTGGAAGTGCACCGCCAGCCGGTCCGGTGAGCCGAACGCCTCGATCAGGGCGGTCACGTGCCCGGGGGTGCCGACGCCGATGGTGTCGCCGAGCGAGAGCTGGTAGCAGCCCAGGCCGAGCAGCCGCTCGCCGACCGCCACGACCTGCGGGATCGGCGTGTCCCCCTCCCACGGGTCGCCGAAGCACATCGACACGTACGCGCGCACCCGCATCCCGGCCTCCAGCGCCCTGGCGACCACCGGCTCGAACATCTCGAACTGGCTCTCCAGGCTCCGGTTCAGGTTCTTGGCGGCGAACGTCTCGGTGGCGCTGGCGAAGACCGCGATCTCGTCCACGCCGTGCTCCAGGGCACGTTCCAGGCCGCGCGCGTTCGGCACCAGCACGGGGTAGCGGACGCCCGGCCGGCGGTGCAACCTGGACAGCAGCTCCTCGGCGTCGGCGAGCTGAGGCACCCAGCGGGGGTGCACGAAACTGGTCGTCTCGATCACCTTGTGCCCCGCGTCGGCGAGCCGGTCGACGAACTCCGCCTTCACCTCCACGGGCACGATCGCCGCCTCGTTCTGCAGCCCGTCGCGCGGGCCCACCTCGTGGACGGTGACCTGATGCGGAAGGTCCCGCATCGGATACGACCTGCTCATCACGCCTCCTCGCTGCTCACTGTGCTCGTCACCATGGCCAGTACGGCGTCCATGTCCACGGGCTGACCCGCCTGCACGGGCAGCTCCGTGACGAGGCCGTCGCGCGGGGCGGTGACGGTGTGCTCCATCTTCATCGCCTCCACGATCAGCAGCGGCTGCCCTTCGCCGACCAGGTCGCCCACCTGGGCCTTGACGACCAGAACGGTGCCCGGCATGGGGCTCCTGACGACGCCGTCCCCACTCCCCGCCGCGCCCGGCCGGTCGCCCGGGTCGCCGATGCGGTGCCGCGTCAGCGCCCAGGTGTGACCGTCCTTACCGAGCCACAGGGTCTCGCCGTCCCGCGCCCAGGCGTACCTCTCGGTCCGGCCGCCCAGGGTGACGGCGAGCCCGCGCCCTGCCGCGCGCAAGCTCGCGGCGACCCCCCTCCCAGCCGCTGCTACCGGACGGACCTCTGGCGTGCGGACCTCTGCCGTACCGGTCTCTGGCGTACGGACCTCGGCCGACTCTCTTGGCAGGCCGCGCACCCGGACTTCGTGTACGCCGTCCCGCGACTCCAGGCGGTAGGCGGTCCAGGCCGGCGGGCCGACGCGCCAGCCGTCGGCGATGTCCCACGGGTCGCCGCCCTTGGGGGTGTCGTGGAAGACGAGCGCGGCGGTGGCCAGGACCTCATCGGGCACGGCCGTGGTGGGGAGCAGGTCGGGGAGGATGCGTTCCACCAGGCCGGTGTCCAGCTCGCCTGCCTGTACGGCCTGGTGGGTGAGCAGCGATCGCAGGAACGGGATGTTGGTGGTGACGCCGAGGATGGTCGTCTCGCCCAGGGCCCGGTCCAGGGTCCTCAGGGCGGTCGCCCGGTCGGGGGCCCAGGCGATGACCTTGGACAGCATGGGGTCGAACTCGCTCCCCACGACCCCGCCTTCGACGAGCCCGGAGTCCACCCGTACGAACGGCTGAGCCCCGTACGAAGCGCCGGCCTCCCCCGCACCCCCTCCCGCCGACGCGGCGCCGGGAGAAGCCGACCCCGGCCCCTCAGACGCCGTAGGGCCCGCGCTTGCTGGTGACGAATCCGCAGGAGCCGGACCTGTAGGTGGCGTCGGGGGGAGGGTGGCTCGGGGGGCTGGGTGGGCGGTGGAGGGGGGTTCGTGGAGGGTGAGGATGCGGCCGCCGGTGGGGAGGAAGGTTCGGGCGGGGTCTTCGGCGTAGATGCGGGCTTCGACGGCGTGGCCCGTCAGGCGTACCTCGTCCTGGGTGAAGGGGAGGGGGCGGCCGGCGGCGACGTGGAGTTGGAGGGCGACCAGGTCCAGGCCGGTGACGAGCTCGGTGACCGGGTGTTCGACCTGGAGGCGGGTGTTCATCTCCATGAAGTGGTAGGCGCCCGTGGCGCCGTCGACGATGAACTCGACCGTGCCCGCGCCGGTGTAGCCGACGGCGCGGGCCGCTTCGACGGCGGCGGAGCCCATGCGCTCGCGGGTCACGGCGTCCACGAAGGGGGACGGGGACTCCTCGATGATCTTCTGGTGCCGCCGCTGCAGGCTGCACTCGCGTTCGCCGAGGTGGACGACGCCGCCGTGGCCGTCGGCGAGGATCTGGATCTCGATGTGGCGCGGGTCGCCGATGTAGCGCTCGATCAGCAGGGTGCCGTCGCCGAAGGCGGCGGTCGCGGTGCGGCGGGCGGACTCCAGGGCGTCGGGCAGGTCGGCCGCCGAGGTGACCAGGGCCATGCCCTTGCCGCCGCCCCCGGCCGACGGTTTGATCAGCGCGGGGAAGTGCCGCCAGGTGGTGAGGTCGTCGCCGGGCTCGGCGGCGCCGGGGACGACGGGGACGCCCGCGGCCGACACCGTGGCCTTGGCGCGGATCTTGTCGCCCATGGCCTCGATGGCCCCGGCCGGTGGGCCGACGAAGACCAGGCCGGCCTCGGCGCACCGGCGAGCGAACAGGGCGTTCTCCGCCAGGAACCCGTACCCCGGATGCACGGCCCGCGCCCCGGCCGCCCCGGCCACCTCCACAATTGCCGAAATATCCAGATAATTCGTGATCTGATAGGCGAGGTCGGCCGCCACGACGTGCCGGGCCCCGGCGTCCGAGGCGGTGTGCACGGCCACCGAGGTGATGCCGAGTGTGCGCAACGTACGGATGATCCGCACCGCGATCTCGCCCCGGTTGGCGACGAGCACGCGCTCGAAGGGCGCGCTGGGTGAGTGAGCCATGTGCACCGTCACATCCGGTAGACGCCGTAGCCGATGGGGTCGAGCGGGGCGTTGGCCGCCGCGGAGAGGGCGAGGCCGAGGACCGTGCGGGTGTCGAGCGGGTCGATCACGCCGTCGTCCCAGAGCCTGGCCGTGGAGTAGTACGGGTTGCCCTGGTGCTCGTACTGGGCCCGGATCGCGTCGGCGTCCGCGTCGCCCACCGTGGTCAGGACGTTCGCCGCCTGCTCGCCGCCCATGACGGAGATGCGCGCGTTCGGCCACATCCACAGGAACCGGGGCGAGTAGGCGCGCCCGGCCATGGCGTAGTTGCCCGCCCCGAACGATCCGCCGATCATCACGGTCAGCTTGGGCACCCGCGCGCACGACACGGCGGTGACCATCTTGGCGCCGTGCTTGGCGATGCCGCCCGCCTCGTAGGCCTTGCCGACCATGAAGCCGCTGATGTTCTGCAGGAACACCAGCGGGATCCGCCGCTGGTCGCACAGCTCGATGAAGTGCGCGCCCTTCATCGCCGACTCGCTGAACAGGATGCCGTTGTTGGCGACGATCCCCACCGGGTGGCCGTGCAGCCGGGCGAAGCCGGTGACGAGCGTGGCGCCGTACTCGGCCTTGAACTCCAGGAACCGCGAGCCGTCGACCAGCCGCGCGATGACCTCGCGCACGTCGTACGGCTGCCGGGTGTCGGCGGGGACGATCCCGTAGAGGTCGCGCGGGTCGTACGCGGGCGGCTCGGGTTCGGTCGTGTCCCAGGGGCGCGCGGCGCGGGGGGCCAGCGTGGAGACGATGTCGCGGACGATGGCCAGCGCGTGCGGGTCGTCCTCGGCGAGGTGGTCGGTGACGCCGCTGACGCGCGCGTGCAGGTCGCCGCCGCCGAGCTCCTCGGCCGTGACCTCCTCGCCGGTGGCCGCCTTCACCAGCGGCGGACCGCCCAGGAAGATCGTGCCCTGATCTCGTACGATGACGGCCTCGTCGCTCATGGCGGGCACGTACGCGCCGCCGGCTGTGCAGGAGCCGAGCACGGCGGCGATCTGCGGGATGCCGCGCGCCGACATCGTGGCCTGGTTGTAGAAGATGCGGCCGAAGTGCTCGCGGTCGGGGAAGACCTCGTCCTGCCTGGGGAGGAAGGCGCCGCCGGAGTCGACGAGGTAGACGCACGGCAGGTGGTTGTGCAGCGCCACCTCCTGGGCGCGCAAATGCTTCTTGACGGTGATCGGGTAGTAGGTGCCGCCCTTGACGGTGGCGTCGTTGGCCACCACCACGCACTCGCGGCCGGAGATCCTGCCGACGCCGGTGATGATGCCGGCGGCGGGCGCCTGGTCGTCGTAGAGCCCGTTGGCGGCCAGCGGCGACAGCTCCAGGAAGCGCGAGCCGGGGTCCAGCAGGCCGTCGACGCGGTCGCGCGGCAGCAGCTTGCCGCGCTCGACGTGGCGCAGCCGCGAGCGCTCGGGGCCGCCGAGTGCGGCGGTGGCGAGGCGTTCGAGGAGGTCGGCGGCGAGCCGCTCGTTGAGCTCGGCGTTGCGCTTGAAGGCCTCGCTCGCACGGTCGGCGGCCGACTTCAGCACCGGCCAGTCGCTCATGTGTCCCCTCTCATCATGGCCACGATGTTAGCCATCATTAACGTAACCGTCTAGCATGTGAGACGTGACCACTGCCCAGGCACCTACCCGAAATCGCGGCAACAGGCGTGCGGAGATCCTGGCGGCCGCCGCGAGCCTGTTCGCCGCGCGCGGCTTCCACGGCGTCTCGATCGAGGACATCGGGGGCGCCGTCGGGATCTCGGGCCCGGCGCTCTACCGGCACTTCAGCGGCAAGGACGCGCTGCTGGCCGAGATGCTCCTGGACATCAGCTCGCGGCTGCGCGAGTCGGCGGTCGCGGTCGCCACCACGGCGCGCGGGCCGGGCGAGACGCTCGACGCGCTGCTGCACGTGCAGATCACCTTCGCGCTGGAGCAGCCGGCGCTGATCACCGTGCACGACCGGGAGCTCGGCAACGTGCCCGAGCGCGAGCGGCGGCAGATCAGGCGGCTGCAGCGCCTGTACGTCGAGGAGTGGGTGACCGTCCTGGCGGAGCTGCACCCGTCGTGCCCGCCCGCACGTCTGCGCGCGGCCACCCACGCGATCTTCGGCCTGCTCAACTCCACTCCGCACAGCGCCGGCGAACTGCCGCCGCAGGACATGCGGCCGCTCCTGCACGCCATGGCGCGGGCCGCGATCGAGGCCTCAGTTAACGCCCGCTAACATCCGGCCGATCCGCCGAAAGCGTCTTGTCGTGCCTACTATCTAGATATATCTTTCACCTATCTCGATAGGTGAGAGGTGACAGCATGCGCGACCCCCGAAGGTGGCAGGAGCCGCCGGCCCCGTTCCCGCCGATGCCTCCCATGGCCCCGGACCTGGACGGCTCGCCGAGGGTGCGGCGCGGGGACGTCCGCGCCGCCCTGCTGAGCCTGCTCGGCGAGGGGCCCAGGAACGGCTATCAGATGATCCAGGACATCGAGGTCCGCAGCCGCGGCGTCTGGCGCCCCAGCCCCGGTTCGGTCTACCCCGCGCTCCAGCAGCTCGAGGACGAGGGCCTGGTCCTCTGCGACGACGGCGGCGGCAGCCGCACCTACCGGCTGACCGAGCGGGGCGCCGAGGAGGCCGCCCGCCACCTCGGCCGCGAGGCGCCCTGGGACGAGGTGGCCCGCACCGTGCCGGAGGACCGCCATGAGCTGCGCCTGCTGTGGGCGCAACTGGGCGAGGCCTTCGTGCACCTGGCCCGGACGGCCAACGACCAGCAGGTCGCCGAGGCCAAGAAACTGCTCACGCAGACCCGGAAGTCCGTGTTCCAGATTCTGGCGGAGGATTGAATGAGCACCGAAACGGCTGTGGCCGTCGACAGGTTACGCAAGACGTACGGGAAGATCGAGGCCGTCAAGGGCGTGAACCTTGAGGTGGCGCCGGGAGAGGTGTTCGGCTTCCTCGGGCCGAACGGCGCGGGCAAGACCACCACCATCAGCATGCTCTGCACGCTGGTGAACCCGACCGGCGGCACCGCCACGGTCGCCGGGCACGACGTGGTCAAGGAGCGCGACGAGGTCCGCCGCAACATCGGTCTGGTCTTCCAGGACCCGACGCTCGACGGCTACCTCAGCGCCGAGCAGAACCTGCGCTTCCACGCCGAGCTGTACGGCGTGCCCAAGGCCATCGTCGGCGACCGGATCCGGCAGGTCATGGAGATGGTCGCGCTCTGGGACCGCAAGGACGCCAAGGTGATGACGTTCTCCGGCGGCATGAAGCGGCGGCTGGAGATCGCCCGCGGTCTGCTGCACTCGCCCCGGGTGCTGTTCCTGGACGAGCCGACCGTCGGGCTCGACCCGCAGACCCGCGCGGCCATCTGGGGCTACATCAACCAGCTCCGGATCAGCGAGGACATCACCATCTTCATGACCACCCACTACATGGACGAGGCCGAGTACTGCGACCGGATCGCGATCATCGACCACGGCGAGGTGGTGGTCATCGACTCCCCCGAGAAGCTCAAGGCCAGCGTCGGCAAGGACCGGGTGCAGATCCACACCCGTGACGACGAGGCCGCGATCACGGCGCTGCGCGACCGGTTCGGTCTGGAGGCCGCCGTGCACGAAGGCGCCGTGACCTTCGCGGTGGCCTCGGGCGAGGAGTTCGTGCCACGGCTGTTCGCCGAGCTCGGCATGCCCATCACCGCGGTGAGCGTGTCACGTCCCTCGCTGGACGACGTGTTCATGTCCTACACCGGTTCCACGATCCGCGACGCCGAGGCCGGCGACGACAGCATGGCGTGGATGCGCACGATGGCGAGGCGATGACCATGACCACGGAGGCGATCAGGGTGCGGGTGCCCGCCCGCAGCGCCGGTCACGACCTGCGCGCGGTCAAGGTGGTGCTGCACCGGGAGATGCTGCGCTTCCTCAGCGACCGCACCCGCATGATGTCGATGCTGCTGCAGCCGGTGCTCTGGCTGTTCGTCATGGGCACCGGGCTGGGCTCGCTGGTGCAGGGGTCGATCCCGGGGGTGGACTTCCGTACGTTCATGTACCCCGGCATGATCTCGATGACGGTGATCATGACGGGGATGTTCTCCGCCGGGTCGATCGTGTGGGACCGCGAGTTCGGCTTCCTGCGCGAGATGCTCGTGGCGCCGGTCTCGCGCGCCGCGATCGTGGTGGGCAAGTGCCTCGGCGGCGCGATCGTCGCCACCGGGCAGGGCGTCATCATCCTCGCCATGGCCGGGCTGGTGGGCGTCCCCTACTCCCCCGTCCTGATGCTCACGCTGCTGGGCGAGATGTTCCTGGCGGCGTTCACGATCACCGCCTTCGGCGTGATGCTCGCGGCCCGGATGAAGAACATGCAGACCTTCTTCGGGCTGATGCAGATGGCGATCATGCCGATGATGTTCCTGTCGGGGGCGATGTTCCCGCTGGCCAACCTGCCGTCGTGGCTGCACGTGCTGACCGTCGTCAACCCGATGACGTACGCGGTGGACCCGATGCGGCAGGCGGTCTTCGCGACCCTGGACGTGCCGCCGGCGGTGAACGCGACGCTCAACCCGGGGGTGCAGTGGTTCGGCTGGCAGGTGCCGATTCCGGTGGAGCTCGGGCTGGTCGCGGCGCTGGGAGCGGTGCTGCTGGGCGTGGGGATCGCCCAGTTCAGACGCGCCGACTAGACCCTCCTGGTTGGAGCGCCAACAAAGGTCTCGTGTTCGAATGCGGCAAGGTCTTCACGGAAGGTAACTTTCCCGATGCATGGCGGCATCACCTCTCCTGGAAAGGAACCCCCCGTGTTCGGTCTACAAGCTCAAGTGAGCGACCATGAGGTCAGGCTCGCCGCTCTTGAGTCTCGTACAGTAAGCGGCGTGCCTGATACGACAATCGCAGCACGTTTCACCACTCTTCACGAGCGGGTGGACGCGGTCGCCAACAACCTCCTTGACAAGATCGATGCGCGATTCAACCAGCTCAGCGCTCAGACCGATGCGCGGTTCGAGCAGGTAGACCAGCGACTTGCGCAGATGGACCAGCGGTTCACCCAGATGGACCAGCGGTTCACGCAGGTGGATGGCCAGCTCGGCGAGATCAAGAGCATGCTGCTGAGTCTTGGAGCGACGGCGCCCGCCGATCGGGTCAACTAGACGTGACGGAGGCCCGGGACAGTTTCGTCCCGGGCCTCCTCGGTTTACGGGATCAGCGGCTCACGCGGACGTAGTCCGAGCGGCTGGTGTCCCCGTTGGTGTCCTCGTCGCCGCCGTAGACGAACCTCCACCTGCCGGAGTCCCAGGCCCTGACCGTGGTGAAGAGCCTGCCGCTCTCGCCGGACCAGGTGGACTTGACGTACCGGTAGGTGTCGGAGCCGTTGGCCTTGAAGTACAGCCGGACCTTGCCCCGCTGGCCGTCCCAGTCGCCGTCGTCGTCGACCTGCAGCGCCGCCCAGATCCGCAGGCGGTCACCCCGCTCGACCGGCTCCGGGGAGGCGTTGAAGCCGATGATCCGGCTGTCCGACTTCTCCGGCGGTTCGGTGACCCGGACCCAGTTGGGGCGGCTCACCGAGCCGTCGACGCCGCGGGCGCCGCGGAAGTCGGCCCGCCACCAGCCGGACTCCTCGGCCGTGGTGGAGACCCAGAAGCGACCGTGCCGGTTGGTCACGTCATTGGTGACGTACTGCCAGTGCCGTGAGCCGTGCGCCTTGAACCGGATGGTGACGCGCTGACCGGGCAGGGCGCGGTCGTCGGTGCTCAGGGTGCCGGTGAAGCTGAGCCTGTCGCCCTTGGTGACGGGCTCAGGGCGAGCGTCGAAGCCGGTGATGCGGCTGTCCCGGTCCCGGGCCCTGACGCTGACCCGGTCGGTGTCGCTGACCGAGCCGCCGGCCGCGGAGGTGGCGGCGAACTCGGCCCGCCACCATCCGGTGCTCTCGGCGTGCACCCTGGCGGCGAACCAGCCGTTGCGGCCGGAGGTCACGTCGGTGACGTGCCGGTAGGCGTCGGTGCCCCGGTCGCGGAAGGTGATGGTGACCTTCTGCCCGCTGTAACCCTTGTCGTCGAGTTCGAGCCGGCCGGAGACCCGGATGCCGTCTCCCGCGTCGACGCGGTCGGGGTTGGCGTCGAACTCGACGATCTTGGTGGTGGGGAGCTCCTTCTTGACCTCGAAGGTGCCCTTGGTGGAGGCCTCGCCGTCGCCCTTGGCGATGGCGAGGAAGTTCCAGGTGCCGGCCGCACCGGCGTCGAGGGACTTGGTGGCGGTGAACCGGGTCCAGTCGCCTCGCTTCGCCCCGGCGGCGACGTTCACCGGAGTGAAGACGCCCGTCTGGCCGGGCGCCTTGAGCTGGAACTCTGCGCTGGTCGCGTCCTTGGCGAAGAACGTGAACGTCGCCGTGACGGCCTTGCCGGAGACGACGATCGGCGATGCCGGGCTCATCCGGACCTTGGAGATCTCCGGTGCCGCGACCTGGACTTCCGCCGACGCGGGCGGCGTCAGGGCCAGGGCCCCGGCGCCCATCGCGAGCGCGACGGTGACTACACGGATGCGTTGTAACATACGGGTTTCCTTTCTGGACACCCCAGTGGTTTCAACGCGGCATTGAGGGTGCCACGTGTTTCGTCCCAGTAGACGCCGCACCAAGGTCCAAAGTTCTCAATTCTGACAATCTGTCAAAGAGTTTGGTCAAAAGGACCGGTCCAGAACATCTCCCCGCCGACTGGCAGACGGGAGAGCCGACTGCAGACATAATCGGCACTGTGGCGCGCGACACAGTTGAGACTCATTTCGTTCAAGCGGTGGCCGCTCTTGAGACGGGCGCGGTTCGAGATCCCGAGGGTCCCGTCCGCGAGGGGACCACTCTCACCGGCGAGCAGTGCCGTACGCTCTACCAGCGTCAGCTCGACAGCCGGCTGCTCGACATCGCCGCCCGGTGGCTGCGTGAGCAGGATCTGGGCTTCTACACGATCGGCTCGGCCGGGCACGAGGGCAACGCGGCCGTCGCCGCCGCGCTGCGGCCCGACGACCCGGCCCTGCTCCACTACCGCTCGGGCGCCTTCTACCTGACCCGGTCTGAGCAGGCGGGACGGCTGGCCGAGCAGGGCATCCGCGACGTCCTGCTGGGCCTGACCGCCTCGGCGGAGGAGCCCATCGCGGGCGGGCGGCACAAGGTGTTCGGCCATCCCGACTTGGCGGTCATCCCGCAGACCTCCACGATCGCCAGCCACCTGCCGCGGGCCGTCGGGGTGGCCTTCGCCATCGAACGGGCCCGCGCGCTCGACACCGCGGCGGCCTGGCCGGACGACGCGATCACGGTCTGCAGTTTCGGTGACGCCTCGATCAACCACGCCTCGGCGCTGACGGGCTTCAACACCGCCGCCTACGCCACCCACCAGGGGCAGCCACTGCCGATCCTGTTCGTGTGCGAGGACAACGGCATCGGCATCAGCGTCCGCACGCCCAGGGGCTGGGTGGAAGCGGCCGCCCGCCGGCCCGGCATCGAATACTTCTCCGCCGACGGCTGCGAGCTGGCCGACGTCTACGACACGGCCCTGCGCGCCGTCGCGTACGTGCGCACCAGCCGCTCCCCCGCGTTCCTGCACCTGTCCACCGTGCGGCTGATGGGTCACGCCGGCTCCGACGTCGAGGCGGCCTATCGCACCCAGCGGGAGATCCGCGCCGACCTGGCGCGCGACCCGCTGCTGGGGTCCGCCCGGCTGCTGGTGGAGGCCGGGCTGAGCACGCCGGAAGAGCTGCTCAAGCGGTACGAACTGTCGCGCGAACACGTACTGCGCATCGCGCTGGAGACCACCCGCACTCCGCGTCTGGCCTCCGCCAAGGAGGTCATGGAGCCGATCGCGCCACGCCGTACCGACCTGATCGCCAAGATCAGCCCGGTCGCGGCGGAGAGCGCCATCAGGACGAAGGCGTTCGCGGGCACGCTGCCCGAGACGGAAGAGCCGATGACGCTCGCCCAGTCGATCAACCGCACGCTCGCCGACGCGCTGGCCGTCTACCCAGAGATGATGGTCTTCGGCGAGGACGTCGCCAAGAAGGGCGGCGTCTACGGCGTCACCCGGGGCTTGCAGAAGCGGTTCGGCGGGGGCCGGGTCTTCGACACGCTCCTCGACGAGCAGTCCATCCTCGGGCTGGCGCTCGGCGCGGGGGTGTCGAAGCTGCTGCCGGTGCCGGAGATCCAGTATCTGGCCTACCTGCACAACGCGCTGGACCAGATCCGCGGCGAGGCGGCCACGCTGAGGTTCTTCTCCCAGGGCGCCTTCCCCAACCCGCTGGTGGTGCGGGTGGCGGGCCTGGCCTACCAGAAGGGGTTCGGCGGCCACTTCCACAACGACAACGCCGTCGGCGCGCTGCGTGACATCCCGGGGCTGGTCGTCGCCGCGCCGTCACGCCCGGACGACGCCTCGGCCATGCTCCGCACCTGCCTGGCGGCGGCCCGTACCGAGGGCTCGGTCTGCGTGTTCCTGGAGCCGATCGCGCTGTACCACACCAAGGACCTGTTCGACTCGGGCGACGGCGGCTGGCTGGCCCCGTACGCGCCGCCCGCGCGCTGGCCGGAGACGCACGTCCCGATCGGCCGCGCCCGCTCCTACGGCGACGGGCGCGACCTGACGATCGTGACGTTCGGCAACGGGCTGCGGATGAGCCTGCGCGCGGCCGTCCGGCTCACCCAGGAGGGGGTCAGCTGCCGGGTGCTCGACCTGCGCTGGCTGGCGCCGCTGCCGGTGGATGACCTGGTACGGGCGGCGGAGCTGACGGGCAAGGTGCTGATCGCCGACGAGACCCGGCACAACGGCGGCGTCTCCGAAGGCGTCATCGCCGAGCTCGTCGACGCGGGGTTCCAGGGCAAGATCGCCCGCGTCACCTCGGCCGACAGCTTCATCCCGCTCGGCGCCGCGGCGAACCATGTGCTGCTGTCGGAGGAAGAGATCGAGGAGGCGGCCCGCAAGCTGCTGAGCTGACCGGCCCGGCGGCTGGTCCGTCATCTCAGCGAGGCTATTACCTAGAAAACAGGTAGGAAATATTGCTTTAGCTTCACCAGCATGCCTATCGTGAGTGCGGGGTTGATCTCGTCGCTCGTCGAAGGGTCATGTCGGATGCCTGTCTCGCTGTTACGACCAGCACTCGCTGTACTCCTGCTCGCCTGCCTGGCCGCGTGCGCCGGAGGTGAAGGGCGGGACGCGGGCGAGCCGGTGCTCGCGGCGGACGCGGCGCTGCCCGCCTCCGTCCCCCGGGGCACCAAACTGATCATCGGTGATCCGCCGACGAAGGTGGCGCTCGAACTCTCCGGTGAGATCGACACGTTCTCGTTCGACATCGAGTGGGCCAACATCAGCGGCGGCCCGCTGACCACCGAGGCGTTCAGAGCCGACGCGCTGGACGTCGGCGCCGTCGCCGACATCCCGCCGCTGCACGCGACCTGGACCGGCCTGCCCGTGAAGATCGTCGCCGCCCGGTTCCGCAAGGACCCGCTCGACCATCCGACCTACGAGCTGGGCATCGCGCCGGGCGTGACCGTCAGGACCCTCGCCGACCTGCGGGGCAAGCGGATCGCCTACAGCCCCGGCCAGGCGCAGGGCGCGCTGGTGCTCCGGGTGCTCACCCGGGCCGGGCTCACCAAGGACGACGTCACTCTGGTGGAGCTGCCGAGCACCGGCGACGTCTACCCGAACGCGCTGGCGTCAAAGCAGGTGGACGTGGCGCCGATCGGGGGCGTCAACATCAAGCGGTACGTCTCCAAGTTCGGCCGGGACGGCGCCACGACCCTCCGCCACGGCCTGCGTGACGATCCGGCCCATCTGTACGTGCGGACCGTCACGCTCCAGGATCCCGCCAAGGCCGCCGCGATCCGCGAGTTCGTCGCGGCCTGGGCGCGGGCCTCCGCCTGGGTCTACGAGCATCCGGAGGAGTGGATCGAGGGCTACTACGTCAAGGACCAGGGCCTGTCCGCCGAGGACGGCCGCTACCTGGTCGACCTGGCGGGCGAGCCGGATATCCCCGCCGACTGGTCCCAGGTCATCGCCAGGCACCAGGAGACCATCGACATCCTCGCCAAGGAGACCGGCAACGAGGCCGTCAAGGCCGTGGACCTTTACGAACTGCGCTACCGGACGGTCGGCGCGGACGCGATCAAGGAGGGTACGTCATGACGCTCGTCACCGCTCGCCCCGTGGCGCCCGCACGGGCGCGGAGCCGCCGCCGTCGCCTGCGGCCGCGCCGCCCGATCAGGGGCGGCTTCCTGGTGGGGCCGGTCCTGCTGCTCGCCTTCTGGGCCGGGGCCTCGGCCTCGGGACTGCTGGACCCCCGGTTCCTGTCGCCGCCGTGGACCGTGGTCACCACCGCGGGCGAGCTGGTGGCGAGCGGCCGGCTGCAGGAGCACCTGCTGGCGTCGGTCCAGCGCGTCGGGCTGGGGCTGGCCATCGGCGTCCCGCTCGGCACGCTGCTCGCGCTGGTGTCCGGGCTGAGCCGCTGGGGTGAGGCCGTGATCGACGGGCCGATCCAGATCAAGCGGGCCATCCCGGCGCTCGCGATGATGCCGCTGCTGATCCTGTGGCTGGGCATCGGCGAGGTGATGAAGGTGACCGTCATCATCCTCGGCGTGCTGGTGCCGATCTACATCCACACGCACAACGGGCTGCGCGGCATCGAGAGCCGCTACGTCGAGCTGGCCGAGACCGTGGATCTGCGCCGTGGGGCGTTCGTCCGCAAGGTGGTCCTGCCCGGCGCGCTGCCGGGGTTCCTGCTCGGCATGCGGTTCGCCGTCATGACCGCCTGGCTGTACCTGGTGGTGGCCGAGCTGATCAACTCCACCACCGGCATCGGCTACATGATGGACCTGGCGCGGACGTACGGGCAGACTGACGTGATCTTGGTGGGCATCGTCCTGTACGGCCTGCTCGGCCTCTTCTCCGACGCCGCCGTCCGGCTGGTGGAGAGGAGGGCGCTGTCATGGCGACGGACGTTGGCGAGCTGACCCGCGTACAGGGACTGACGCGCCGCTACGGCGACCGCCTCATCCTGGACCACCTCGATCTGGAGATCGCGCCGGGCGAGTTCGTGGCGCTGCTCGGCCGGAGCGGATCGGGCAAGAGCACTCTGCTGCGCGCCCTGGCCGGGCTGGACGACGACGTGGCCGGGGACGGGCTGGTGGAGGTGCCCGCGCAGGTGTCGGTCGTCTTCCAGGACGCCCGCCTGCTGCCCTGGCAGCGGGTGCTCGGCAACGTCATCCTCGGCCTGGACGCGGGCGCCCGGCGAGGCCGGGAGAGCCTGGCGGAGGTCGGCCTCGCCGGGCGCGAGCGGGCCTGGCCGAGCGAGCTGTCCGGCGGCGAGCAGCAGCGGGTGGCGCTGGCCCGATCCCTGGTACGCGAGCCGCGGCTGCTGCTCGCCGACGAGCCCTTCGGCGCGCTCGACGCGCTGACCAGGATCAAGATGCACGGGCTGCTGCGCCGCCTGGTCGAGCGGCATCGCCCCGCCGTGCTGCTGGTCACTCACGACGTGGACGAGGCGATCGCCTTGGCGGACCGCGTCCTGGTGCTGGACTCCGGCCGGATCGCCGCCGAGCGGCGGCTCGGGCCGGGCACGAGCACCACCGACATCAGTACCGATTTGCTGCTGGCCCTCGGCGTGACAGGAGAAGGCGCGTGACACAGCTCCATCTGAACCTTTTCATCTACCCGGCCGGGCACCACGAGGCCGCCTGGCGCTATCACGGAGCCGAGCCGCACCGGGTGCTCGACATCACCTACTACCAGGAGCTCGCCCGGCGGGCCGAGGCGGCCACGTTCGACGCGGTCTTCTTCGCCGACGGGCCCTCGCTGCCGGACAACGTCCGGTACGCCAGCCGCTTCCGGCTGGAACCGTTCACCTGGCTGTCCGCCATCGCGGCGGCCACCAGCCACATCGGGCTGATCGCCACCGCCTCCACCACCTACCTGGAGCCGTACAACCTTGCCAGGCTGTTCGCCTCGCTCGACCACCTCAGCCGGGGCCGGGCCGGCTGGAACATCGTGACCACCGGCTCGCCGCAGGCGGCCCAGAACTTCGGGCTCGACGAGCATCCTGCGCACGCCTCGCGGTACGCCAGGGCGGACGAGTTCGTCGAGGTGGTGACGGCGTTGTGGGACAGCTGGGAGGACGACGCGCTGGTCATCGACCAGGAATCCGGCATCTTCGCCGATGATACGAAAATTCATCCGATCGACCATTCCGGGGAACGGCTGCACGTCCGGGGCCCGCTGAACACGCCGCGCATCCCGCAGGGCAGGCCCGTGTACGTGCAGGCGGGCTCGTCGGAGGACGGCAAGGCCTTCGCCGCCCGCCACGCCGAAGCGATCTTCACGGCGCACCAGACGCTGGCCAACGCCCGCGACTTCTACGCCGACGTGAAGTCCAGGGTCAAGGCGGCCGGCCGCGATCCCGGCCTGGTCAAGGTGCTGCCGGGGATCAGCCCGTTCATCGCCTCCACCGAGGCCGAGGCCCTGGCGCTGCGGGAGGAGTTCAACGAGCTGACCCAGCCCGAGTACTCCATCCAGCAGCTCCGCCAGTTCCTCGGCATCGACCTGTCCGGGTACGACCTGGACGGGCCGGTCCCCCGGGAGGAGCTGCCCACGCACGAGCAGCGCGGGTACGGCAGCCGCTTCCAGGTGGTGGTGGACATCATCGACAGGGAGCAGCCGACGATCCGGCAGCTCCTGCACCAGCTGGCCGGAGCGCGCGGGCACTGGGTGACCGCCGGGACGCCCGAGCAGATCGCCGACCGCATGCAGGAGTGGTTCGAGGGCGGGGCGGCCGACGGCTTCAACGTGATGCCGCCGTACCTGAACGGCGGCTTCGACCTGTTCGCCGACGAGGTGGTGCCCATCCTGCGGCGCCGCGGCCTGTTCCGGACGGAGTACGACGGCTCGACCCTGCGCTCGCATTACGGGCTGCCCCGCCCTGCCAGCCAGTACGCCTCACGAGCCGTGGACGCTTGACCTGCCTTCGGCCGGCCGCGCCGAAGAGCTCCCACTGGGCGCAGCCGCCTGCCCGACGGGCCTTGTGACGGGCCGACCGGTGTATCGTTCGCCCCCTGTGGGGCGGGGTTGTCTGACAGACGTCGCGTGGGCCCGACTGGAGCCGCACCTGCCCGAGCACGAAGGAGAGCGCGTCGGGTGAGCAACGTACTGACCATGAGATCCTCCCGGAGGAGCGTCCGCGGCGGCGCTCCGGCGCCGGTCATGGGCATGGTCGACTTCTCCGACGGATCGGGGCCGGCCCGGGTGGTCGCGTACGTGGAGCGCGAGCTGCCGCCGGGCGGCATACCCGCCTACCTCGCGGCCCGCAGCAG
>NZ_JBQHCW010000036.1:0-64968 GCF_052068115.1 Nonomuraea sp. ZG12 | reverse complement strand
CCAGGCTCGAACCGCGCCGGCTTCGACAACGCCAGCTCCACCAGCTCCTGCGGCCGGTAGGTCCTGAACCGGTCGTCCACCCACTCCCGGCCCGACCAGACGATCCCCGGCACGAACTCGGGGTAGTAGTCGCCGGTGAAGTTGAACACCCCGCTGGTGTGCTGCAACAACATCCGCACCGTGATCCGCTCGTCCAGCCCGAGCTCGGGCAGATAGCCCGCCGCCGGGTCATCCAGCCCGATCCTGCCCTCCGCCACCAACTGCAGCACCACGGTCGCGGTGAAGGTCTTGGTGTTACTACCGATCCGGACATGCCCGTCCGTCGACGGCTTCACAGAACCACCCAGCTCGGCCACACCCGCGCTGCCGGCCCACTCACCCCGCTCATCACGCACCCGCAACGACACCCCCACGAAACCAGCGTCGACGACCTCCTCGATCACCTTCTGCAACTCCGCACGTTCCTGCCCCGCAGCGGCCACACCAAGGGCTGCGGTGATCTTGCGGGCCATCTCCGCCACGACAGGGCTGGGCCCGCCCTTCTGCGGCCGGGCGGCGGCTTCGATGGCGACGATGACGGTCCTGCGGAAGTTGTCGGCCTCGGCCGGGTCCCGCTGCCGCAACAGGCTCATGGCCGCCGTCAGGGCCGGCAGCACCACGTCGGCCAGCTCGGCCACGGACTTGCCGTACTGCACGCCCTTGGGCGCCTTGGCGAGCACGTGCCCGACCACACCGGTCGCCGACGTCAGGGCGACGGAACCTTCGGTGGCGACCTTGTGCGCCGAGCCGGCGGCACCAGCGGCCGACATCAACGAGACGGCACCCCACGCGGCCGTACGCAGAGTGAGCTTGTCCTGGTCGGTAAGGGTGAGGGACATGGTGATGCGCTCCTTCGGATCTGAAGACCAAGTGAACGGAGCCGCGATCGCTGAACCGTTCATGGCGTCCACGATCGCCAACCGCTCTGATACCGGGCTGTCGCCGTCCTGACGCGGCCGCTGACAGCGCTGCGCGAAGCCCACCGGCCCCTGGTCAGGGGTTCACAGGCGCCGCACAGCGACGGCACACGTCCCGTACAGGCCGGCGGCCGACAGTTGGCGGGTGAACCGGATGAAGAGAACGCGACCGATGACCTTCCCCACGACGCCCCCGACGCCCGCAGGACCGCGGGGCGTGACGCGCGTCAGGGGGTGGCTGCGCGGGCGGGCGGACGACGCCGCCTGGGTCCGCCCGGTCCTGCTGGCGCTGCTGCTGGCCACGGCGGTGCTCTATCTGTGGGGGTTGGGCGCCTCCGGCTGGGCGAACTCGTTCTACGCGGCGGCGGCGCAGGCCGGATCGCAGAGCTGGACGGCCTTCTTCTTCGGCTCGTCCGACGCCGCCAACTCGATCACCGTCGACAAGACCCCCGCCTCCCTGTGGGCGATGGCGCTGTCGGCGCGACTGTTCGGCGTCAACGCGTGGAGTCTGCTGGCGCCGCAGGCGTTGATGGGCGTGGCCACCGTCGGGTTGCTGTACGCGACCGTCCGCCGCTGGTACGGCCCTGCGGCGGGGCTGATCGCCGGGGCGGCGACCGCGTTGACGCCGGTGGCCGTGCTGATGTTCCGTTTCAACAACCCTGACGCGCTGCTGGTGCTGCTCATGGTCGCCGGCGCGTACGCGATCGTCCGGGCCGTGGAGAGCGGTGCGACGAAGTGGCTGGTCTGGGCCGGCGTCTTCGTCGGGTTCGGTTTCCTCGCCAAGATGCTCCAGGCGCTGCTGGTGGTCCCGGTGTTCGCGCTGGTGTACCTCGTCGCGGGACCGCCCAAGCTGGGCCGGCGCGTCTGGCAGCTGCTCCTGGCGGCGGTCGCGCTGGTCGCGTCCGCCGGTTGGTACGTCGCCGTCGTCGAGCTCGTCCCCGCCTCGATGCGCCCCTACATCGGCGGCTCGCAGAACAACAGCCTGCTGGAGCTGACCCTCGGCTACAACGGCCTGGGCAGGCTGAACGGCAACGAGGTCGGCAGCGTCGGCGGCGGGCAGGGCGGCGGCTGGGGCGAGACCGGCTGGACGCGGATGTTCGACGCCGGGCAGGGCGGTCAGATCGCCTGGTTGCTGCCCGCCGCGCTCATTCTGCTGGTGGCGGGCCTGGTCGTGACCGCACGGACGGCGCGTACGGACCGCACTCGGGCCGGGTTCGTCCTGTGGGGCGGCTGGCTGCTGGTCACCGCCGGGGTGTTCAGTTTCATGGCGGGAATCTTCCACGCCTATTACACCGTCGCGCTCGCCCCCGCCGTCGGCGCGGTGACCGGTATGGGCGCGGCGATGCTGTGGCGGCGGCGGACCGACCCGCGGGCGGCCCTGGTCGGCGCCACGGCGGTGGCGGTGACGGGCTGGTGGTCATTCGAGCTGCTCGGCCGCAGCGACACCTTCGTGCCGTGGCTGCGCTGGCCGGTGCTGGTCATCGGGCTGCTCACCGCCGCGGGGCTGCTCGTGACCGTACGACTGCCCGCGCGGGTGGCCGGGCCGATCGCGGCGGCGGCGCTCGTGGTCGTCCTGGCCGGGCCCGCGGCGTACGCGATCGACACGGCGGCGACCCCGCACGGCGGCTCCATCCCGTCGGCCGGACCCGCCGTGGCGGGCGGCTTCGGCGGGCGCGGCGGGCCCGGCCGCGGCTTCGGGCCGTACGGGACCGGCGCGCTGCGCGGCATGCCGCAACCGGGAGAGTGGCGGGGTGCGACGGCGCGCGGGCCGCGCGGCGGCGGCATGAGCGGGCTGATCAACGGCTCCACGGCGAGCGCGGACATGGTCGCGCTGCTCAAGCGCGACGCCGCCGCGTACACGTGGGTGGCCGCCGCGATCGGCTCCCAGAACGCCTCGGGCTACCAGCTGGCCACCGGCGCGCCGGTCATGGCCGTCGGCGGCTTCAACGGCAGCGACCCCTCGCCCACCCTGGCGCGGTTCCAGAAGTACGTGGCCGAGCGGAAGATCCACTACTTCATCGGCGGCGGCCCAGGCGCCGGACCTGGCGGGGGACCAGGCCGTGGAGCTCGCGGTGGCAGCAATGCCGGCGCGGAGATCTCCGCCTGGGTCGAGGCCACCTTCACCGCCACCACGGTCGGCGACGTCACCGTCTACGACCTGACATCCCCCTGACCGGCCTGCGGAGCGCCGCCAGGCGGATTTCCGCAGGTCGCGCCCCGTTCACAGGGCGGCCACAGCAATGCCACAACTGCGGGAAAGCCGCCGGACCGAAGGTGAGGCCATGAGCCCTTCGACGCTTCCCGCGCACGTCGCGGCCACGGCTTCCGCAGGTCACCACGCCCCGGTGCTCGATGTCGTGGTCCCCGTCCACAACGAGGAGCACGACCTCGAACCGTCCGTACGCCGTCTGCACGCCCACCTGTCGGACGGCTTCCCCTACCCCTTTCGCATCACGGTCGCCGACAACGCCAGCACCGACAGGACCTCGCGGATCGCCGCAGCGCTCGCCGCCGAGCTGCCGGAGGTGGCCTTCGTACGACTGTCGGCCAAGGGACGCGGCCGGGCGCTCAAGCACACCTGGTCGGCCTCCGACGCGCAGGTCCTGGCGTACATGGACGTCGACCTGTCCACCGATCTGGCCGCCCTGCTGCCCCTGGTGGCCCCGCTCATCACCGGCCACTCCGACCTGGCGATCGGCTCCCGCCTGTCGCGCGGATCCCGGGTGACGCGCGGCCCCAAGCGGGAGATCATCTCGCGCTGCTACAACCTGCTGCTGCGGGGCACGCTCGCCGCTCGCTTCTCGGACGCGCAGTGCGGCTTCAAGGCGGTGCGCGCCGATGTCGCGGCCCGGCTGCTGCCCCTGGTGGAGGACACCGGCTGGTTCTTCGACACCGAGCTTCTCGTTCTCGCCGAACGCGCCGGACTGCGCATCCACGAGGTGCCCGTCGACTGGATCGACGACCCGGACAGCCGCGTCGACCTCCTGCCCACGATCATGGCCGACGTCAGGGGCATCGCCCGGCTGGCCAGGGCGCTGGCGACCGGCCGCCTGCCTCTGGCGGGCCTGCGCGAGCAGCTCGGGCGCTCCCCGCTGCCCGTGGCGGGCGTGCCCGCCGGCCTGCCGGGTCAACTGCTGCGCTTCGCCGCCGTCGGCACCGCCAGCACGCTCGCCTACCTGCTGCTGTACGCCCTGCTGCGTGGGACGACCGGCGCCCAGGCGGCGAACCTCGTCGCCCTCCTCGTCACCGCCGTGGCGAACACGGCGCTCAACCGCCGGCTCACCTTCGGCGTCCGTGGGCCGGGCCGGTGGTGGCGGCAGCAGGCGCAGGGGCTCATCGCCTTCACCGCGAGCCTCGCCCTGACGGGCGGCGCCCTCGCCCTGCTGCACGCCGCCGACAGCGCGCCGCCCCGGCCGCTGGAGTTCGGGGTGCTGGTGACGGCGAACCTGGCCGCCACCTGCGTGCGATTCCTGCTTCTGCGTACGTGGGTCTTCGGCAGGAGCCTCTAGGCAGGATCCGGGCCGCCGGTGTTCCACGCCGGCGGCCCCGGTCGCGTGGGGTGTCTCGCGAAGGGAGCGCCGAGTCCGATCGCCGGCAGGATGGCTTGGTCCACGATGTCGGCCAGGTCGGCTTCGGTGGGTGGGGCGCCGTCGATCAGCCGTTTGGTGACGAGCGCTTCGCCGATGTCGGCCACCACAGGGGTGAGCAGGTCCGCGGGGAAGTGGCCTCGTTCGGCATAGTGACGTAGCACGGTGCTGGTGAAGGTGCCGCCCTTGGTGGCGAAGACCCGCTCGAACAGCGCCTCGGAGACCTTCGGCGCGCCCATGGGGTCGGTGAGGATGGCCGCGACCGCGCGGCCTGCCGGGCTGAGCGTCCACGTGACCATGAGCTGGAGCGCTCTGATGAGGTCGCCGCGCAGGTCGTCGGCTCCGGGGGCCGGCTCCTCGATCGGATGCGAGTGGTAGAGGGCGTCCAGGAGCACCTCGATCGGGTCCGACCAGCGGCGGTACAGCGTGGTGCGGGGGGTGGCCGCGCGCCTGCCGATGCCCTCCATGGTCAGTCGCCCGACGCCGACCTCCACCACTTCTTCCAGCACCGCCGCGTGGATGGCATTGATCAGCTCTTCGCCGCGCCGCCGGGTCCGGCCGCCGTGCTCGCCCATCGTCGCCCCCTGTCCGGCTACAGAGCTGCATCTTATCGGCGAGAGATTTAGCTACAGATCTGTATCTTAATGCCGAAAATAAGCTACATTGGTGTATCCAATCACCTGCCACTTCCTGGGGAGACCCATGTCCACCATCACCCCGGCCCCTGTTCAGGGGGCCGTGCCGCTCGCCGAGCGGTCTCCGGCTCCCGACCTCGCCCGAGGGCTCATGCTGCTGCTCATCGCGGTGGCCCACGCGCACATGTACCTGTCCGGGCACCCGGCGGGCTTCCGCGGCTACACCCTGGACGGCGGCACCCTCGACCGGGTGGTGGCCGGGATCCAGATCCTCCTGGTGGACGGACGCGCGCTGCCGATGTTCGCCGGCCTGTTCGGCTACGGCTTGGTCCAACTGGCCGACCGGCGGCTGGCCGCGGGAAGCGGCTGGCCGGAAGTCCGGCGCGTCCTGCGGCGCCGGAGCCTGTGGCTGCTGGCGTTCGGGTTCTGCCACGCGCTTCTGCTGTTCTTCGGCGACATTCTGGGCGCGTACGGCCTGATCGGGCTGGTGCTCATCGGGTTCATCCGGCGCAGCGACCGGGCCCTGCTCTGGGCCGCCGGCGTGGGGGCCGTCCTGCACGTCGCGGTGATGGCCCTGTTCGGGCTGCTCACCGTGACCGCTGAGAAGGGCGACACGCCCGCCGCCATGGCCGATCCGCTAGGGGCCGCCGTGACGCGGATGATCGGCTGGACCGCGATGACTCCCACCTACTTCGCCATGAGCGTCGTGCCCGCCTTCCTGCTCGGGATCTGGGCGGCTCGCCGCCGGTTGCTGGAGGAGCCGGCGGCGCATCGAGGGCTGTTGTCGCGGACCGTCATCGCGGGCACGCTGATCGCGGTCGCCGGCGGGCTGCCGCTGACGCTGATCGACACGCGGCTCTGGATCCCCTCGGACGCGATCGGCGTCTCGGCGTACGCGCTGCACAGCGTCACCGGAATCGCCGGCGGGCTCGCGTACGCCGCGCTGGTGGGACTCGTCGCGGCCGGGATGGAGCGCGACAGGCGGCGGCGCGGCGCGGTGACCCGCGCGCTGGTCGCGTGCGGCCAGTGGTCGCTCACCTGCTACCTGCTGCAGTCGGTGGTCTTCGTCCTGCTGTTCACGCCGTACCTCGGCGGGCTCGGCACCAGCGTCGGCGACGCCGCCGCGACCGGCGTCGCCGTGCTCACCTGGCTGGGGACCGTGGTGCTGGCGGCGGCGCTGTCCCGTACGGGTCGGCGTGGCCCGGCGGAGACCGCGCTGCGGCGGCTGACGTACGGGTTCGGCCGGAGTACGCCAGAAGCACACCGCGTGGCGTAGGCGCCGAGTCGCCTTCTGCGCGCAGCACGCATCCACCCCCTGACGTCGAGGGCAAGCCGTGAAGAGGCGGTGATGTGTTAACTTGGCCGTATGGCTAAGTTAGGCGATCGGCCAAGTTCGGCCCGGGGGAGTCGGCGTCGGGAGCAACTGGTGGACGCCGCCATCGCGCTGCTGTGCGAGGGGGGCTGGCAGGCCGTCACCACGCGTGGGGTGGCCGAGCGCGCCGACACCAACGCCGGCCTGATCCACTACCACTTCGGCGGGCTGCCGGGCCTGCATGCGGCGATCATCCGGCGAGCGGGGGAGCTGGTCATCAACCCCCTGGTCGCCGAGCTCCTCGACGCGGCGGACGAATGGGCGGCGCTGGCCGCCGTGCACCGGCTGCTGCCGGAGACCACCGGTGACGAGCGGACGGCGCGGCTGGCCGCGGAGCTGCTGGCGGGAGCCACCCGCGACCCGGCCCTGGGCGAGGTGCTGCGCGACCAGCTGCGCGAGGCCCGGACCCAACTCGCCGGGCGGATCCGGCAGCTGCGCCCCGCATGGTCGCCCGAACGGGCGACAGGGGTGGCCACGCTGGTCGCCGCGCTGATCGACGGGCTGATGCTGCACTACATGATCGACCACGAGCTGCCGGTCGGTGAGGCGCTCACCGGGGTGGCTGACCTGCTCAGGAACGGAAAGGACTGAACCATGCGGATCATCCAGAAGCCCGCCCCGCCGACGGGGCTGCGCCGCAGGCTGTGGCGCCTGCCCATCCAGCTGTACCGGCTGGGGCTGGGCCCGCTGCTGGGGCAGCGGATCATGCTGCTCACCCACCTCGGCCGCGTCTCCGGCCGGCCGCGCCAGGCGGTCATCGAGGTCGTCGAGCACGATGAGCGCGGCTGGGTGGCGGCCTCCGGGTTCGGGCCGCGCGCCGACTGGTACCAGAACGTCATGAAGACCCCCGACGTCACCATCCAGGTCGGCGGTCGCACCCTGCCGGTGACGGCCACCCCGCTGCCCGCCGGCGAAGGCGCGGAGCTCATGGCACGGTACGCGCCGCGCCACCCGGCCGCCGCCCGCCGGCTTTCCAAGATCATGGGGTTCGAGGTGGACGGCAGCGTGGGGGATTACCGGGAGGTCGGCCGGCTTGTTCCGTTCGTACGGTTCATCCCCAGGTCGACCGGGACCTGACTCAGTAGCTGAACGTCGTCGCCCCGTCGCCGATCCAGCGCCACATGACCACGGTGCCGCCGATCTCGGCCGGCTTGATCAGCTGCCCTTCGTCGAGGCCCTTGGCGTTGAAGCAGATCGGGCAGACCAGGAAGGTGCCGCCCGCGTTCACGTACCGCTCGACCAGGTCGGGCAGCGGCGGGCAGCCGGCGCAGGCCACGCCGGTGGCGACGCCGCTCAGCGCCAGCCGCACGGCCTCCTTGGTGAGGAACATCAAGGTCGGCCGGCCCTCTTCGGCCGCGCCGACCGCGACCAGGAACGCCACGGTGACCCGCTCGGCGTCCTCCAGGCCGGTCGTCAGACTTATGACTGCTTTTCCTGACATGTGGCTCTCCTTCGCTCATGTGCTCACCCATGAGCGTGCGCGACGCGTGACCGGCGGCCCAGTACTGATTTTGTAGCGGCGAAGACCGCCCTTCCGCGAGGAAGATGGGGCCATGAAGCGCTATGGCCAGTACTGCCCGGTCGCACGGGCCGCCGAGATCCTCGCCGAGCGATGGACGCTGCTCGTCATCCGCGAGCTGCTCTGGGGCGAGGACCGGTTCAACGCCATCGCCCGGGGAGTCCCCCGGATGTCGCCCTCACTGCTCGCGGCACGGCTGCGCGAGCTGCAGCGGACCGGCCTGGTGGTGCGCACCATGATCGACGGCGAGCCCCGATACCGGCTCACGCCGGCTGGGGAGGAGCTGCGGCCGCTGGTGGAGCAGCTGGGCGCGTGGGGGGTGCGCTGGATGCACGACCTGCGCCCGGACGAGTTCGACCCCGTGCTGCTGATGCTCCACATCCAACGCGAGTCGCAGGCGGCCCGCATGCCCGAGCGGGCGACCACGGTGCAGCTCCACTTCCGGGACGCGCCGGCCGGGCAGCAGCACTGGTGGCTGGTGCTGTCCCGATCCGGCGGCGCCGACGTGTGCGACACCGACCCGGGCTTCCCGGTCAGCGTGTGGCTGGAGACCGAGGTGCCGACCCTCACCCGCGTCTGGCTGGGCGACCTGAGCTGGGCGGTGGCGTTACGCGACGAGGTGTTGCTGCTGACGGGCGACCACACCGCCTGCCGCGCGCTGCCCCGGTGGCTGGACGTCAGCCCGTTCGCCGCCGTCGAGCGGGCCGCGGTGCCGTTGACCCGCTGATGCCGAGGAGGGTAGCGGGCGACAATGATTATCGTTAGTGTGTCGCGTTAGGTTCACCTAACTCGACGCGAAAGGGTGGCCATGTCCACCGTCTTATCAGCACGGAAGGCGCCGTCGGTGCTGGCTCCCGCCCGTGCCACCCTGATCGGCTGCGCCGTGCTGACCGGTGTCAGCGCGCTCGCCGGGATGGCGCCGCTGGTCGCCGTCGTGGAGATCAGCCGCCGGCTGCTCCACGGGGACACCGACGTGTGGCCGATCATCGTCGTCGCGCTCGTGGCCCTGGCCGTCAAGCAGCTCGGCACCTTCGGGGCGGGGGTGCTGACGCACCTGGCCGACATCCGGGTGTCGTTCCGCATCCGCCGGGACCTGCTCGCCAAGCTGCGCAGACTGCCGCTCAGCTGGTTCACCGACCGCAACTCCGGCACCGTGAAGAAGATCGTGGAGGACGACGTCGCGGCCCTCCACCAGCTCATCGCCCACTCCGTGGTGGAGGTCACGGCCGCAGCGGTGCCGCCCGTGGTGGCCATCGGCTACCTCCTCGTCGTCGACTGGCGGATGGCCCTGGTCAGTCTGCTCCCGCTGGTGATCGGCCTGATCGCCTACCAGCGTGCGATGGCCGGGGCGGGGACGAAGTATCCGGAGTTCATGGCCTGGCTGACCCGGCTGAGCGGCGCCGCGGTCGAGTTCGTCAACGGCATCGGGGTCGTCAAGGCGTTCGGTACTCCGGGCACGGCCAGTCGCCGCTTCCAGGAGGTGTCGCAGAGCTTCGCGCGGTTCTTCCTCGACTGGGCCAGGTCGACGAGCGTCGCGAGCGTCATCGCGGAGATCCTCATCTCGCCGCCGAGCGTGCTCGTCGTCATGGCGGCCGTGGGAGGCGTGCTCACCGCCGCCGGCCAGCTGCCGCTGGTGAGCCTCGTCGCGTTCCTCGTCTTCGGGACCGTCACCACCGCGGGGCTGATGACCGTCATGATGTCCGTGCACCCCCTGGTCACCGCGCTGGGCGTGGCGCGCGGCATCCGCGAGGTCCTTTCCGGCCCCGAACTGCCCGTGCCGGCCGACCCGGTGGTGCCCGATGCCGGCGCCTCCGGACCGGTGGTGCGGATGCGCGGGGTCCGGTTCGCCTATGGCGACACGGTCGCGCTCGACGGCGTCGACCTCGACCTCGAACAGGGCACGGTCACCGCGCTCGTCGGCCCCTCCGGATCCGGCAAGTCCACGCTGGCCAAGCTGCTGCCCCGATTCGACGACCCCCAGGAGGGATCGGTGCGGTTGCACGGCGTCGATCTGCGGAGCATCGATCCCGCCGAGCTGTACCGGCACGTCGCCTTCGTCTTCCAGGACGCGACCCTGCTGCGGATGAGCATCCGGGACAACATCCGCCTGGCACGGCCCGACGCCTACGACGCGGCCGTCCGCGCCGCGGCCGGCCAGGCGCAGATCCTGGACCGGATCGAGGAACTGCCGCGCGGCCTGGACTCCCTGGTGGGCGAGGACGCGGAGTTGTCCGGAGGCGAGCGGCAACGGGTGTGCATCGCCCGGGCGATCCTCGCCGACCGGCCGGTGCTCGTGCTGGACGAGGCCACCGCGAGCGCCGACCCCGACAGCGAGGCGCGCATCCAGGACGCGCTCAGCGAGGTCGCCCGGGATCGCACCGTGCTCGTCATCGCACACCGGCTGAGCACTATCCGAGGCGCCGACCAGATCGTCGTGCTCGACGGCGGCCGCGTGGTCGAGCGGGGCCGGCACGACGAGCTGCGTGCCCGCGACGGGCTGTACGCACGGTTGTGGGACCACGATCAGCGGGCGCGCACCGACGCCGCTCAGGGGCTGGAGGCGCAGAGATGATCGCCATGATCCGTTACCTGTTCGAGCTGCTCGACCCGCGCGGCCGCCGGCACCTGCGCGTCATGCTGGCGGCCCAGGCCGGCCAGGGAGTCCTGCAAGGGCTGGGGTTCCTGTTCGTGGCCCCGCTCGTCGCCACCCTCGCGGCGTCGCCCGCCGACTGGGGCGGGTTCTGGTTCTGGCTGGGGGCGATCGTCACCGCGGTCGCCGCTCACCACGCGCTCCTGGCCTGGAGCACCTCCCTGGGCTACCTCGTCGGGACGGACGTGCTCACCGGCTTCCACGAGCGGATCGGCAACCATCTCGCGGTGCTGCCGATCGGCTGGTTCCGCGGCGACCGGACAGGGCCGATCGGGCGGATGCTCGGCAAGGGCACCATGGACATCGCCAACATCCCCGCGCACCTGCTGCGCCACGTCGTCGTCGGGCTGACCGCGCCGGTGACCATGATCGCGGGCAGTTTCGTGCTCGATCGGCGGATCGGCGTCGCCTTCGCCGTCGGGGCGGTGCTGTGCGCGCTCGCGCTGCGGCTGCTCATGGTGATCGTGCGCCGCAACGACGACGACTACGAGCGTGACATCGGCGCGACCGCGTCGCGGATCGTCGAGTACGCGCGCCAGCAGCCGACGCTGCGCGCCTACGGCGTGCTCGACCGGCCGGAGCTCGGCACGCTGGAGGAGTCACTCGTCCGCCAGCAGGGCTCGCAGTCCCGGCTGACGATCCGCGGGGCGTGGGGGCTCATCGCCTTCTTCGGCACCCTGCAGCTGGTCGTTACGGCCGTCATCGCGCTCACGGTCGCCTTCACCCTGCAGGGCACCATGACCGTCGCGGTCATGATCGGCCTGCTGATCGTCACCCTGCGCATGCTCGACCCGATCTCCCAGCTCGGCGAACTCGCCGGTCACGTGCAGGTCAACGCCGACGCCATCGGCCGGGTGCGCGCGCTGCTCGCGGTGCCGCCGCTGCCCGAGCCCGACCGGCCCGCCGAACCGGCCGGCTCCGACATCGAGTTGCGCGGCGTACGGTTCGGCTACGACGACGGCCCCACCGTCATCGACGCGGTCGACGCGGTCATCCCCGCCGGCAGCTTCACCGCCGTCGTCGGCCCGTCCGGCTCGGGCAAGAGCACCCTGCTGAAGCTCATCGGCCGCTTCTACGACGTCGGCGAAGGCTCGATCCGCATCGGCGGCCACGACGTACGCGAGCTCGGCAGCGCCGGGGTGTCCCGGCTGACGGCGCAGGTGTTCCAGGACGTCTACCTGTTCGAGGGCACGATCGCCGACAACCTCCGCATGGCCGCCCCGGACGCCTCCGACGCCGACCTGGAGCGGGTGGCGCGCGTCGCCCGCCTGGACGAGGTCGTCGAGCGCCTGCCCGACGGCTGGGAGACCCGGGTCGGCGAGGCGGGGTCCACCTTGTCCGGCGGGGAGAAGCAGCGGGTCTCGATAGCCCGCGCACTGCTCAAGGACGCGCCGATCGTGCTGCTGGACGAGGCCACCGCCGCTCTCGACCCGGCGAACGAGGCGGCCGTCGCCGACGCCATCGGCGTGCTCGCCCGCGACCGTACCGTCCTCGTCGTCGCCCACCGCCTGTCGACCGTCGTCGCCGCCGACCGGATCCTCGTCCTGGAGCGGGGGCGGATCAGCGAGCAGGGCGATCACGACACCCTCCTCGCCGCCGGCGGCACCTACGCGCGCTTCTGGAACGAGCGGGTCCGCGCTCGCGGCTGGCAGCTCCGCTGACGCCCTCCACCACGGAAGGAACCCCCATGGCCGCCACCCACAGCCTCGACCTGCGCATGAGCCCGAAAGACCTCATCAACATCGGCGTGTTCGGCGCCCTCTATCTCGTCATCGTGTACGCGATCAACATGCTCGGCTTCATCAACCCGGCCGTCATGCTCGTCGCCCTGGCCGCGAGCATCGTCGCGGGCGGGATCCCGTTCACGCTGTTCCTCACCCGGGTCCGCCACGCGGGCATGGTGACGGTCTTCGCGATCGTCACCGCCGGGATGCTGCTGCTCACCGGACATCCGCCGATCAGTTTCGCGATCACCGTCGGGTGCGCGCTCATCGCCGAGGCGATCATCTGGGCGGGCCGCTACCGCTCCCGCCGGCTGAGCGTGCTCGCCTACGCCGTCTACTCCGCCTGGTACGCCGGGCCGCTGATGCCGCTGTTCTACGCCCGCGACGACTACTTCTCCAGCCCTTCGATGCAGGTGATGGGAGCCGACTACATCAGCCAGATGCAGGCGTTGCTGTCTCCCGTGACGCTGGTCGCGTTCGACGTCTCCACGGTCGTCTTCGGCCTGGCCGGCGGAGTGCTCGGCCTGCGGCTGACGCGCAAGCACTTCGAGAAGGCGGGACTCGCGTGACCTCCGGCGGGCCAAGCGCGTGAGCGGCGTCGCACTCCGGCTGGACCCCCGTACCAAGGTGGCGCTGGTGCTCGGCGCGAGCCTGGTCGTCATGGCGCCGGGCGGCGCGTCCGCGCTGCCCGCCGCTCTCGTCCTGGGCACGCTCCTCGCGCTCAGTGAGAGGGCGTGGGCCCGCGCGCTCGCCCTGCCGCTCGTCGCCGCCGCCATCGCGGCCGTCGCCTATTTCCTGCCGCCGGCGATGCCGCATCCCGTCATCGCGATGCTCGCCACCATCGCGGCGTTCCTGCTCCGGTTCGTCGCCATCGGCGGTATCGCGCTGCACCTGATGCGCACCACCACGCCCACCGAGCTCACCGCCGCTCTGCGCGCCGCCCGCGTCCCCCGCGCCATCACCGTCCCCGCCGCCGTGATGCTCCGGTTCCTGCCCACGATCGTCGCCGAGGCCCGTGCCGTGCGCGATGCCATGCGCCTACGGAGGATCGGCGGGTGGGGCGGCATGCTGCGCCATCCGGCACTGAGCATCGAGCTCTTCACGGTTCCGCTGATCGCCTCCAGCCTGCGCGTCGCCGAGGACCTCTCCGCCGCCGCGCTGCTGCGCGGGCTGGGCTCGGCCACGCGGCCCACCGCCCTGCGCCCGCCGCGCCTCGGGCCCGCCGACCTCGCCGCCGCGCTCGTCGTGGCGGCGCTGAGCACCGCCACCCTGCTGTGGGTGACCGGCCGATGATCCTCATCAAGGATGTGCGCTGGACCTACTCCGGCGCGGACGCGCCCACCCTCGACGGCCTCTCCCTGCGTGTACGGCGAGGGGAGACGGTCGTGCTGTGCGGCCCGAGCGGATCCGGCAAGAGCACCGCGCTCAGGCTCATGAACGGGCTCATCCCGCACTTCCACGAAGGGCGGCTCGACGGCGTCGTGCACCTCGACGGGCAGGCCGTGACCGACCTGTCGCTCGATCGGCTCGGCCGCCGCACCGGCACCGTGCTCCAGCATCCCCGCCGCCAGTTCTTCACCGACGGCACCGAGACCGAGTTGGCCTTCGCGCTGGAGAACTTCGGCGAACCCCCGGAGAGCATCCGGGCCCGCGTCAGCGCGACGCTCGACGAGCACGGCCTGCGGGACTTCACCGGCCGCCGGCTGCAGGACCTGTCCGGCGGCCAGCAGCAACAGGTGGCCTGCGCCGCCGCGTCCGCCCACCGCCCGTCTCTGCTGCTGTTCGACGAGCCCACCTCCAACCTCTCGGCCGCCGCGATCGGACGCTTCACCGCCACGCTCGCCCGGCTGCGCGCCGACGGGGCCACCATCGTCATCGCCGAGCACCGGCTGCACTTCCTGCGCGGCCTCGCCGACCGGGTCATCGCCATGCGCGAGGGCCGGGTCGACGCCGAATGGTCAGGCGAGGAGTTCGCCGCCCTGGACGACGACGCCCTGAGCGCGGAAGGCCTCCGCGGCCACACTCCGCCCGCGCGCCGGACACCCCCATCGGCCCATGCGCGCGGGCCGAGCGTCGATCGTGCCGCCGCGCCTGCCAGGGCCGGGGCGGCCGCGACCGGCCTGACCCTGCGCGGCATCCGCTGCGCCTTCCGCGGCCGCCGGGTGCTCGACATCGAGGAGGCTCACCTGCCTCCGGGAACGATCATCGCGATCACCGGGCCGAACGGCGCAGGCAAGAGCACCCTGGCCCGGATCCTCACCGGCCTGCAACGCCACGAAGGGGACGTACTTCTGGACGGGCGGCGACTCGGCCGGACCCGACGTCAGCGGTGCAGCGCGATCGTCATGCAGGACGTACAACGGCAGTTGTTCACCGACAGCGTCGAGGCCGAGCTCCGGCTGGGCGCCGGGCCGGACCTGGGCTCCCGCTCCCGCGAGCTGCTGCGGGATCTGGGCCTCGACTCCCTGGCCGGCCGCCACCCGCTCTCCCTGTCCGGCGGGCAGCAGCAGCGACTCGTCGTCGCGGCGGCTCGGCTCAGCGCCCGCCGGATCGTGGTGTTCGACGAGCCGAGCTCCGGCGTCGACCGTCGTCACCTGCACTCCATCACCCAGGTCATGCGCGACCTCGCCGCCGATGGCGCCGTCGTGCTCCTCGTCAGCCACGACGACGAACTCCTCGCCCTGGCCACCGACCAGGAGCTCAAGCTGCGTCCTGTCGACTCGCTCTGGCGCTGAGAGGGTGAAGGCGGACAAACTGTGAGAAGCCGTCATACCTAGCGCCCGCAGGAGTCTTTGTGACCGATGAGTCGGCCTCTCCCCGACGTCCTTCCGCGGAGATCGACACCACCACGCCACATCAGGCCCGAGTCTGGAACTTCCTGCTCGGCGGAAAGGACTATTACCAGGTCGACAGGGCTACCGCCGAACATCTTGAGCAGCACGTCTATCCCGGAATCAAGGACATCGCCCTCCACGCCCGCGCCTTTTTAGGACGTGCCGTTCGTTATGTGGCCGAAGAGGCAGGAATCCGACAATATCTGGATATCGGGACGGGGCTACCCACGGCGGACAACACCCACGACGTCGCCCAGCGAGTGGACCCGACCAGCCGCATCGTCTACGTCGACAACGACCCGCTGGTGCTGGTCCACGCCCAAGCCCTGCTCGCCAGCCACCCCGACGGCGCCTGCGACTACATCGAAGCCGACGTACGCGACCCGGACGCCATCCTGACCCACGCGGCCAGAACGCTGGACCTCAGCCGGCCGACCGCGCTCATGCTGCTCGGCGTGATGGGCACGATCACCGACAACGAGCAGGCGTACGCGCTGACGAAGCAGCTGATGGCGGCCCTGCCGTCGGGCAGCTACCTGATCCTCGAAGACGGCACGAACACCGTCAAGCCGAAGGAGGCCGCGGAGGCCGCGCACCTGGTGGAGGAGGGGCAGGTCTACGACTATCGGCTCCGCACTCCCGAGGAGATCACGCGCTTCTTCGACGGTCTGCGGCTCATCGATCCGGGTGTCGTGTCGGTCTCCCGGTGGGGGGTGGAGTCCGAGGTGTTCGGCGTTCCCGAGATGGTGGACGCGTACTGCGGTGTCGCCGTCAAGCCGTGAGTCCCCGATCCGTTCGCCCGACGCGCGGGTCTACGCGGGCCGGGCGCAGGCCGTTGACGGCCTCACCGAGGCTGATCTCCAGGTAGCTGATGCGGTCGGTCGCGATGAGCATCGTGGCGCCGCCGGAGATGGCGGTGAGAATCTCGGTGGAGGCGTGGTCGACGTCGATCCCGGCGGCGATCTCGCCACTGTCCCTGAGCGCCCGCACGCCGGCGGCTATGTGGGCCTGCCACCGGTCGTACAGATCGATGATGATCTCGCGCACGGCCGGGTCGGCCAGGCCCAGCAGGCCGGTGAGCGCCGACAGGGGGCATTTCTGGCGTTGGGTGGCGTATTTGTCGATCACGCGCTCGCGCCAGGCCTCCCATTTGGGCCAGGTCGTCAGGTCGCCGAGCATCGGCTGCTGGTCGGCCAGCACCTGATCGGCCTCATGCCGGGCCACCGCCAGCAGCAGGTCCGCCTTGCCGGCCGGGAAGTAGTGGAACAACTGGCTCTTGCTCGTCGCGGTGACCGCCCGGATGTCGTCCAGGCCCACGGTGGCGGGGCCGCGCTCGCGCATCAAAAAGGCCGCGCCCTGGACGATCCGCTGCCGGGTGGCAGCACCTTTCGGCGTCAGCGTACGCATGCGGGACCTTCCGGGGGGAGCGGTCATCGTCCGGGACCAGCATACCGATAGTGGACCCATCAGTCCGGTTTCGGCTCAGTCGTCGAGGAGCCGCCAGGCGATGAGGGCGAGCCTGGCCCGGGTCAGCCCGGTGGGCTCGGTGAGGTCGATGCCCAGGGTTCTGCCGAGGTGTTCGAGGCGGCGGGCGACGCTGCTGTGGTGGAGGTGGAGCAGGTCGGCGGCCCGGCGCAGGGAGCCGGTGGCGCAGTAGACGTCCAGCGTGTCCAGATCTTCGGGGTTGCTGGCGATCCGGGCGATGGCGATCACGTCGGCGTTGTCCCGCGCGGCGTCCTGCGGCACCTCCGCGAGCAGTGCCAGCACGCCCAGGTCGGCGTAGTGGACGACCGGCCGGCGTGGGGTGGCGAAGCGGAGGGCGGTACGGGCTTCGCGCCAGGATCGCTCGGGGCTCTCGGCGGCGCCGATGCCCGCGTGCACCCCTGCCGGGAAGCGGGCCGGGTCCATGGTGGTGGCCAGGATGACGCCCACGTCGGCCACCGGTGCCGCCTTCACCAGGCGAGCCGGGCAGACCAGGCCGCTGACCTGGTCGAGGGGAAGCCGCGACCGTACGGCGACGACACGGACCGGCATGCCGGCGGCGAACCCGAGCAGCCGCAGCGCCCGCGCCCTGGCCGCGTCGTCGTTCTCGGAGCTGATCACCAGCTCGATCAGGGCGGGATCGGCCATGGTGGTGCGGGCCGGGCCGTACCGCTCGACGACGCCCGCGGCGGCGATGGCGAGCCGGTCCAGCAGCACCTCGTCCAGGGGATTCGGCGGGCCGGGGCGTTCGAGCCAGACCGTGCCGATCTCCTCCTCGTCGAGGGTGATCGGCTCCGTGGTGGAGGCGGGCAGCGGCGGGCCGGACGCCTCCCTGCCGTCGGGCGACATGCGGATCGCCCGCCCCGTGCCGTGGAGCCGGATCCCGGCCACGCACTCGGCCAGGCCCGCCGAGGCCCGCGCGAGCGCAGGGAGATCCACCCGCCGGCGCATCAGCGTGTCGTAGAACATGACGACCCGGATCGCGCCCCCGGCCTCCGTATCGAGGTGCGACAGCCGTACAGCCAGTGCCTCCATGACAGGAGGATAGGGGCTGCCCGGCGGAAAGCCGTGCGCCGATCGGCGCGTGATCGGGGCCGGAATCCCGACAGATGGCGCGGGCTCTCGGGGGTGACGACCCCGAGGATGGTGGGCATGGATCCCGAACTCGAAGCATTCGTCCCGCTGTTCCCCCGGGCCGACCTGGGCGACCCTGTCACCGCGCGTGCGGGCTTCGCCCAGCTGGCCACCGCGTTGCCTGCACCGGACACCTCGGCCATGGAGGTCGAGGACCGCACGGTGCCCGCCGATCCGGGCGTGCCGGTGCGCATCTATCGGCCGCACCTGGCGCAGGGCGCCATCATCTGGATGCACGGCGGCGGATTCGTCATGGGGAACCTGGACACCGAGCACCCGTGGGCCGCCCGGCTGGCCGACGGCTCCGGCGCGGTGGTGATCTCTGTGGGGTACCGCCTGGCCCCCGAGAATCCGTTCCCGGCCGCTCTGGACGACGTCCACGCCGTCCTGACCTGGACGGCTCAGCACGCGGCCGAGCTCGGCATCGACCCGGCGCGGATCGCGGTCGGCGGTCACAGCGCCGGCGCGGGGCTCGCGGCCGCGGTGGCGCTGCGGACGCGGGACGAGCAGGGGCCACCGATCTGTTTCCAGCTGCTCAACCAGCCCGGTCTCGACGACCGGCTGCAGACGTGGTCGGCGCGGAACTTCACCGACACCCCCTGGATGAACCACGACAAGGCCGCCCAACTGTGGGGGCACTATCTAGGGTCCACGCCCGCCACACCGTACGCCGCCCCGGCGCGGGCGACCGATCTGTCCGGTCTGCCACCCGCCTATGTCGCCACCGCGGAGTTCTGCCCGAACCGCGACGAGGACATCGACTACGCGCTGCGCATGCTGCAGGCGGGGGTGTCGGTCGAGTTGCACCAGTGGCCCGGCACTTTCCACGGGTCGCAGGCCATCCTGTCCGCCGAGGTGTCGCAGCGGCAGATCGCCGAGCTGGGCGCCGCCCTGCGCCGCGCCCTGGCCGCATGAGATGACAGGGCTGCTGCGCGCCTACGGGTGGGGTTTCGCCACCGTGGTGATCCTGCAGGTGATCGGCGCGGTCGCGGGGCTGGCGCCGCTGCTGGCGGTGGTCGAACTGGGTCGCACGCTGCTGTCGCCCGGCCCGATCGATCATGGCCAGGTCTGGCTCGCCGTGACCGTGGGTGCGGTCGGCCTGTTCGTCCGGCTGCTGTTCACGGCCGCGTCGTCCGGGCTCGGGCACATCCTGGACGACCAGGTACAGCTGTCGTTACGCCGGCAGTTGGCGGCGCGGCTCGGACGCGTACCGATCGGCTGGTTCTCCCGGCGCCGGACCGGCGAGCTGACGAGGGTGGTGGGGGAGGACGTGAGCGCCGTGCACCCGTTCATCGCCCACGCCCCCGGCGAGCTCGTCTCCGCGTTCGTGGTGCCGCTGGTGTCGCTGGTCTATTTGTTCGCCGTCGACTGGCGGCTCACGCTGATCACGCTGATCCCGGTACTGATGGCGGTGGCTCTCGTCCCGCTGCTGATGCTCCCCGCCCGGCTGCGCGAGCAGGAGGAGTTCGACGCGGCCATGGGGCGGATCGCGAGTTCGGTCGTCGAGTTCGTGCAAGGGATCTCGGTGGTCAAGGCGTTCGGCGGAAGCGCGCGTGCCCACCGCAGGTTCCTCACGGCCGCCGACGACTTCGTCAGCGTCTTCCTGCGGTGGGTGCGCGGCATGTCCGTGGTCGCCGCGGGGATGCAGCTGGCGTTGTCGCCGCCGTTCGTGCTGCTCGTCGTGCTGATCGGCGGTACGGCTCTGATCACGTCCGGCGGCATGGCGCCGGCCGATCTGCTGCCCTTCCTGCTGCTGGGACTGGGCCTGACGGCTCCGGTGGCGGCGCTCGGCCACGGCTTCGACGACATGCAGGCCGCCGGCCGCGCGGTCGGCCGGATCCGTGACGTGCTGGAGGTGCCGTCGCTGCCGGAGCCCGCGCACCCGGTCACACCCCAGGGACACCGGGTGGAACTGCGTGACGTTCGTTTCCACTACGAAACCGGTCACGAGGTGCTGCGCGGGATCGACCTGGTGCTCGAACCGGGGACGGTCACCGCGATCGTGGGGCCGTCGGGAAGCGGGAAGTCCACGCTGGTCCAGCTGTTGCCGCGGTTCTTCGACCCGACCCACGGCTCGGTCGTCCTGGGCGGCGTCGATCTGCGCGAGATCGGCAGCCGGGAGCTCTACCGGCTGGTCTCCTTCGTCTTCCAGGACGTTCGCCTGCTGCGCGCCTCGGTCGCGGACAACATCGCGCTGGCCGTACCGCATGCCGGCCGCGACGACGTGGTGCGCGCCGCCCGGCTGGCCGCCGTTCACGATCGCATCGCCGAACTGCCGCGCGGCTACGAGTCGGTGATCGGTGAGGACGCCCGGCTGTCGGGCGGCGAGGCACAGCGGATCGCGCTCGCCCGCGCGCTGCTCGCCGCCACGCCGGTGCTGGTGCTCGACGAGGCGACGTCCTTCGCCGACCCGCAGACCGAGCAGGCGGTGCGCCGGGCCCTGGCGACGCTGAAGGGCGAACGGACGATCCTGGTCATCGCCCATCGCCTGGAGACGGTCGCCGACGCCGACCTCGTCGTGATGCTGGAGAACGGGTCGATCGTCGAGCGCGGCAGGCCCGCCGAGCTGCTGGAACAGGACGGGAAGTTCGCCGCTTTCCGGCGAGCCCACCGATCGGCGATCACCCACTACGAGGGCGTACCGCAAGGAGGCGAGCCCCGATGATCCGCATGCTGCTGCGCGTGCTGGGACACGAGTACGCCCAGGCGATGCGCCGCACCGTGGCCCTGATGACCTTGACGGCGATAGCCGAGGGGCTGTCCTACGCGCTGCTGTTTCCGGTGCTGCGGGCACTGTTCGGCAGCGAGCCCGCGGATGCGCGGCCCTGGCTGATCGCGTTCGGCGCCGCGGTCGCGGGCTACGCGGTGCTGCGCTACATCAGCGATCTGTCCGGGATGCGAGTCGGGACCACGATGTTGCGCGGCATGTATCACCGGCTCGGCGAGCATCTGGCCCGGCTGCCCATCGGCTGGTACACCGCCGGCCGGGTCGGCGAGGTGTCCGTCATGGCCGGCCGCGGCCTCCTGGCGGCGATGGGCGTGGCGGCGCATCTGCTGGGCCCGTTCATCTCCGCCCTGGTGACTCCGCTGACGATCGTCGCCGTGATGCTCGCCTTCACCTGGCAACTGGGCCTGGCCGCGTTGGTCGCCGCGCCCGTCGTGGCGGCGATCCAGGCCTGGACCGCGCGCTCGATGTCCGCCGCCGACTCCGAGCGTCACGAACGCGACCATGAGGCCACCGGGCGGGTCATCGAATATCTCCAAGCCCAGCCGGTGCTGCGAGCCGGCGGCCGGACCGCCGAACGCTTCACGTTGCTGGACGACTCGCTGCGGGAGGTCCAGCGCGCGTCCCGCCGGACGGTGCTGGCGGCGCTGCCGGGCACGGTGGGACTGACGCTCGCGGTGCAGACGATCTTCACCGTGCTGCTGACCCTGGGCGCGTACCTCGCGCTGGGCGGGAGCATCGGCGCGGCGGAGGTGCTGGCGATCCTGGTGCTCGCCGCCCGGTGCGCCGATCCGCTGCTGTCGCTGTCGGACATCGGCGGCAAGCTCCGCGGCGCGCGGTCCGAGCTGGACAGGCTCGACAAGGTGTTGCGCACCGAGCCGCTGCCGGAGGCTCCCGATCCGGTCCAGCCCGCGGGCCATGACCTGGAGTTCGAGTCCGTCACCTTCCGGCATGGCGACCGTACGGTGTTCGACGACGTCTCGTTGTCCGTGCCGGAAGGACAGCGGCTCGCCGTCGTCGGGCCGTCGGGGGCGGGCAAGACCACGTTGCTGCGGCTGCTCGCGCGGTTCTACGACGTGGACGCGGGCGCGGTGCGCGTGGGAGGCGTGGACGTACGTGCCATCGACACCGAGGCGCTGATGGCCCGGATCGCCATCGTCTTCCAGGACGTCTATCTCTTCGACGGCACGATCGAGGAGAACGTCCGTCTCGGCCGTCCCGATGCCGGTGAGGCCGAGGTGCGCGCGGCGGCGACCGCGGCGCGGCTGGACGAGGTGATCGAGCGGCTGCCCGGCGGCTGGGCGGCGAACGTCGGCGAGGGTGGCGCGCTGCTGTCAGGCGGTGAGCGCCAGCGGGTCTCGATCGCGCGAGCGCTGCTGAAGAACGCGCCCGTCGTGCTGCTCGACGAGGTGACCTCCGCCCTGGACCCGGTGAACGAGGCCGCCGTGCACGAGGGTGTCGAGCGCCTGCTGGCGGGCCGGACGGTGGTGATGGTGGCGCACCGGATGCGGACCGTCCAGCGCGCCGACCGCGTCGTCTTCCTGGACGGCGGCCGGATCGTGGAGGAGGGCGGCCACGACGAGCTGCTGCGCCGAGGCGGTCGTTACGCCGACTTCTGGCACCTGTCCATGACACCGGTCGCAGGTGAATGAGCCGGTTCGTGCTGCTCGACCGGCCCGAGCTCCCGCCCCAGGGCGGGCAGCTCGGTCGGCGTGCCGGTCAGCGCAGCCGGCGGATCTTCAGGACGTTGTCCGTACGTGTTCCCGGCGTCCCGTCCGGCGTGTTCTGGATACGCTCGTGCTCCTCGCAGAGCAGCACCTCCCACTCCCCGTCCGCCGGCTCGATGGCCCGCAGGACCTCCTTGGGGGTGTGGAAGTGCACGTCCGGGTGCGGATCCTGCTGCCAGGACGGCCAGCCGGCGTGCCCGGTGACCAGAAGCACCCCGCCGGGGGCGACGGCCGAGGCGGCGGTGCGCAGGATCCGCTCCTTCGGCATGTCGCCGTAGGAGTGCAGGAAACTGGCGGAGACCAGGTCGAAGACCCCTTCGGGGAAGGACATGCCGAGGTCGTGGCGCTGCCAGTCGATGAGGTCGGCGACGCCCGCCTGCTCCGCGTGCCCGGCGGCGCGTTCGAGGGCCACCCCGGAGATGTCGACGGCGGTGACGCGCCAGGATCGGCCGGCGAGCCAGATGGCGTCGGCACCTTCGCCGCATCCCAGGTCGAGGGCGGTGCCCGGCTTCAGGTCCGCAGTCTCGCGGACCAGGATGGCGTTGGGGTTCCCGCTCCAGACCTGCGGCCGCTCACCGTAGTGGGAGTCCCAGAACTCCTGTTGCGCCCGCCGGGCGGCGACGGCGAGACGGGTGTCCTCGGCGACCAGGTCGCCGTTGATCGCCCCCGCGGCGCGCAGGCCCGCGGCGGCGGCGGTGATGACCACGTCGGTCAAGGTCGCGACGTTGCCGGCGACCCAGACACCCGGCACCTCCGTCGCCCCCGCCGGGTCGGCGGGCACGTAGGTGCCGACCGCGTGCCCGAACATCTCCTGCTCGACCGTCTCCAGGCCCAGGCTCTCCAGCACGCCGGCGCGGGCGGTGGCGCGGGCGGCGACGATCACGGCGTCGGACGGGATCACCCGGCCGTCGGCCATGGCCATCCCGGTGAGCCGGTCGTCGGTCACGTCCAGGGCGCTCACCTTGCCCCGCACCACGGTGATGTCGCGGGCGGCGAGCTGCTCCGCCTGCTCGGCGGTCAGGTCCGGCGCCGTGTGCTGGAGCAGCGTCACCCGGTCGCTCCACTGCCGCCACAGCAGCGCCTGATGCACCGCGATCGGGCCGGTGCCCAGGATCGAGATCCGCTCGCCGCGCACCTCCCAGCCATGGCAGTAGGGGCAGTGCAGCACCTCGCGGCCCCACCGCTCGGCGAGCCCCTGCACCTCGGGCAGCTCGTCCACCAGCCCGGTGGTCACCAGCAACCGCCGCGCCAGGACCGAGGACCCGTCCGCGAGCGTCACCCGGAAGTCGCCCTCCTCCAGACGCTCGGCCGCCACCACGGCACCGGACAGGATCTCGCCGCCGTACCCGGTCACCTCCTCGCGGCCGATGGCCAGCAGCTCGGACGGAGGGGTGCCCTCACGCCCGAGGTAGTTGTGAACGTGGGACGCGGGGGCGTTGCGCGGCTGACCGGCGTCGATCACCAGCACCGACCGGCGCGCCCGGGCCAGCGCGAGCGCACCGCTCAACCCAGCGGCGCCGCCGCCCACGACCACCACGTCGAATCGCTTGTCCCCGTTGCGCGGGATGTCTGTTGTCGTCATGCGTAGATGGTCGGCTCAACGCCGACCGTACGGCAAATTCTCTTGCTGGTTCGGCAAAAACGGCCGTTACTTCTCCGCCGTGCCGGGGTTCGCGCTGATGGACTCCTGATAGAGGTCCGCGTAGGTGCGCGAGTCCTTGACCAGGTCGTCGCAGAAGGCGGCGACGTCGGTGCCGATGAGTTCGAGGACTCCCTTGCCGGCCGCGACACCCTCCTCGAAGAAGTCGACGATCCCGGAGAGCAGGGACCCGTCGGACATCTCGATCGGTCCGATCTTGAAAAGGTAGCGCTGGATTTCCTTATAGACGATCTGGTAGTCCGGCGGGAGCGCCTTGACCCGCGCCACGTGCGCCCGCCACTGCTTCTTGCCCTCGATGATGTCGTGGATGCCCACATCAGCCTCCCAGCCGGCCCAGTTTCCTTGCGACGTTCCTGTTCAACTGCTCGCGCCACCGGTCGCGATAGGTCCGGGCCCCTTCTCCGCCGGCCAGCGCCGCGCAGAAACCCTGGATGTCGTCACCCAGCACCTCGTGAACGCTCTGCCCATCGGCCGCTGTCTCTTCGAGCAGCCCCAGAGCACCGTCGAGAATCGGCATCAGGTTGCGACCTGTGAAGTTGCCGTAAGGAAAAAGATGGCACTTGATCTGTTCCCAGGCCGCCCGGTAGTCGGCCGGCAAGGCCTCGGCCCGTACTTCGAACGCCTTCCACTCCCTGGTGAGATCGCTGCCCGTCATGGTCTCCCAGATGTTCATCTCCCGCCCTCCTTGAGCTTGTCGATCCGTGAGGTGACGTACTCCCATTTCGCCCAGAACTTCACGAGTTCTTCGCGCCCCGCGTCGTTGAGCGCGTAGAACTTGCGCGGAGGGCCCAGTCCGGACGGTCGTTTGGTCACCTGGACGAGCCCGTTCTTCTCCAGCCGCAGCAGGATGGTGTAAACCGTCCCCTCGACGACGTCGGCGAAGCCGAGCTCGTTCAGCCGACGCGTGATGGCGTACCCGTAGGTCTCCTCGCTGCCGATGATTTCGAGCACGCAGCCCTCGAGCGTGCCCTTCAGCATCTCCGTCAGGTCGTCCATCGTGGGTCCTCTTCGATCTGGTGGCATGCGGTAGTACCGAGTACTACAGAGTAGTGGGCCGGGCACAGACCTTCAGCTACCTAGCGTTGCTTACTACTGGTACAAAGTATCACTGACTACTGGTATATAGCAACACTGAATAGCTGAAGGCGCAGTGTCCCCTTGCGCGAGGGTGAAGGAGCGGCCGGGCGTGGCGGGGATCCCGATCTTTTGGACGACCGGCTGGTGATCGCCTCGTCGAACCAGACGTCTTCGACATAGGTGACGTGCCAGGAGCGACACTCGTCCAGCAAGGAGTCCTTGTAGGCCCGCCGGGCATCGGCCGGCAACGCCTACCTCCTTCGGCCGAAGAAGTCGAGGAAATGCCGGATCACCTCGGACGGCTGCTCCTCGGCCAGGTAGTGCCCGGTGCCCGCGATCTCGGCCACGCGTACGTCGGTGCCCTGCTTGGGCAGCGTGGCCCGCATCAGCGGGAAGTAGCCAGGGTGGGCGAGGCCCAGCAGGGGGGTGCCGACGGGCCGGTAGGTCTTCAGGTCGGCGATGTCCTGGCTGAACGCCTGGTACCAGCTGTTCCCGCCGCGGATGGCGGCCGGATAGGAGTAGTTCCGCCCGAAGACGGCGCGTGACCTGTCGTCGATCGCGCCGCGATCGACGAGCAGATAATCGAACACCCAATCGACGACTTCCCGGCCTTGGCCGGCGATGAGCTCTTCGGGGAGCTGGCGGACCTGGTTGAACGCGAACCACCACGGGCTCGCCGCCGACTGCCCGGGCCGTGGCAGCATCCGGAACTCGTAGTAGCTGTCGTCGGGGTGCAGCACATCGAGCAACGCGACCTTTCTCGCCGCGGCGGGGTGGTTGGCCGCGAAGCTGTAGGCCACCATCGACCCGATGTCGTGTCCGGCGAGGTTGACCGAGCGGTAGCCGAGCGCCCGGATCAGTTCGTGGATGTCCTTGGCCATGTTCTTCTTGTCGTAGCCGCTGGGCGGTTTGGCGGTGCCGCCCATGCCGCGCAGGTCGACCGCGATCACGCGGAAATGCTCGGCCAGGGCCGGCATGACCTTGCGCCACATCCACCAGGTCTGCGGCCAGCCGTGCAGCAGGACCAGCGGCTCGCCCGTGCCGCCCGCGACGTAGTGCTGGCGGATGCCGTTGGCCACCACCGAGCCGCTGGTGAAGCCGCGCAAGGACGGCTGCGGAATCGCGTCGTGCGCCGCTTTCCGGTCGGTGGTGCTCGCCGCCCACGCCGTGCCGAGGCCGGTGGCCGCCATCGCGGCGGCCCCGCCGCCGACGGCCAAGAACCTGCGTCTGTCCAGGGCCATGCCCATTCTCCTCAAGTCAGGGTTTCGCGTGATCGCCGGCGCTGCTCCGGCCAGGAGCAAGAATGTGGGCGGCCGTGCGAAACGTGCAAAGGAAGTTGCGGATCCGCAAGATGGGCGCAGGGTCGAGCCTCGGAGTGACGTGCCGGCCGACGTCGAGCTGATGCTCTTCGGCGCTCAGGGCGAACGCGCCCACCTCTCGGTTTCCGGGCCGTGACGACACTCCTGCAACTGCTAAAATAGGAGCCACTGGTTGCGACCCTTAACGGCAGGGGATGGTCACGTGGCAAACCGGATCAGGCTGGAGGACCGGGAATGCCCCCTGTCCACGACGGTGCAGCACGTCGGTGAGTGGTGGACGCTGCTGATCCTGCACGACGCCTTCGACGGCTACACCCGCTTCGACCAGTTCCAGGAGAATCTGGGCATCTCCTCCAGCATGCTCACCGCCCGCCTGAAGACCCTCGTGGCCGACGGACTGCTGGAGCGCAGGCCGTACCAGAGCAATCCGGTCCGCCACGAGTACGTGCTGACCGACCTCGGCCGCTCTCTGCGGCCGGTCATCCTGGCGCTGGCCGCATGGGGCAATGCCCGGCTCGCGCCCGAGAAGCGCAGCATGATCCTCGTCGACGCGAACAGCGGCGAAGAGGTCGAGCCCGTGATCGTCGACGCCAGGACCGGACGCCGGCTCGACGACAGCGACACGTACGTCTTCGCGGCGGGCCCGGGCGCGAGCTCGGCCATGCGCGACCGCTACCCGGGCCGCTGAGCGGGCCCGCGCCACACCGTCCGTCAGAGCTGACCGGCGGGGCCATACCGTCCGTCAGAGCTGACCGGCGGCGCCACACTGTCCGTCAGAGCTGACCGCCGTCGGCGGCGCCGCCGCCGACGGCCATCTCGCCACGCTCGGCCGCCGTCCCGAGCTGGGCCGTGCGTTGACTTTCCAAGTTGGAATGTGATTGGCTTTCCACCATGGAAAGCAATAGTGCCGAGAGTCTGTCTCTCGTTGCTGAAGCCCGCGCGGCCCTCGCCGACCGGCTGATCACCCCGTGGTGGTATCACCCGGGTTTCGGACTGCTGATCGCCGGTTTCGTGCTCGCGGTCGGGCTCGGGGACACCGTGGTCAAGGTCGGCGGCGGCGTGCTGCTCATCGCCGGTTGCGACGCGCTCATCAGCGCCTATCGCCACGTGATCGGCGTCTGGGTGGCCGGCCCCGAAGCGGGCCCCGCCGGCCGGTGGGTCGCCGCGCTGGGTGGGTTGACGGTCCTGTCGGCCGTCGCGGCCTTCGGCATCGGGGCGTTGACCGGCCTGCGATGGCCGGTGTGGTGCCTGGCCGTGGCAGGGTTCGCCGCCACCATCGCGCTGAGCCGGCGCTTCGACATCGCGCTGCGGGCCCATCTGAGGGCAGGCGCATGACCGCGCGGTTCGACGAGGTGGTGCACGCGCCGAACCGGTTGCGGATCTGCGCGCTTCTCGCCGCCTCGTCCACCGCCGAGTTCGCGGTATTGCGGGACATTCTGGGCGTTGCCGACTCGGTGCTGAGCAAACATCTGAAGGTGCTGCAGGACGCCGGTTACGTCGCCATCTCCAAGCCGACCGGCCGGGGTCGGGTGAAGACCTGGGTGAGCCTCACCGCCGAGGGCCGTCGTGCCTATGCCGGGCACGTCCAGGCGCTCAAGGAACTTCTCGCCGCACCGGGCACACCGGTCGGTTCGCCGGAGACGTCGAACGAGTGGGGACTAATCCAGTGACGACGCAGGCCTTACCGTCGACGAGGGAGAACCACCGACCCATGAACCGGATCACGACCGTGGCGCAGCTCGAAGCGATCGTCGGCCGCCCACCGGCGCTCGTGATGATGAAGGAGCTCGCGCACCTGGACGAGGCCTGCCGGCACATGCTCGCCATCGCGCCGCTCGCTGGCTTCGGCCACCGTGACGACGACGGGCGGCTCAGGACGACGGTGGTCGGTGGAAGGCCCGGCTTCGCCGAGGTCGAATCGCCGACGCGGATCAGCTTCGCCTCCGAGGTGGACGCGTCGGGCCCGGTCTCCTTCGTCTTCCTGCTGCCCGGCGTAGGCGAGACGCTCCGGCTGAACGGCTCGGTCGCCCAGCGAGCCGAGCGGTCAGAGCGATCAGAGCGATCCCGTGGCCGGATCGTCGTCGACATCAGCCAGGCCTACATCCACTGCGCACGGGCGATTCTCCGGTCCCGGCTGTGGGATCCGGTCGTTCCGGCGGCGTCCGTTCGCGCGGTGGCCGGCGGGCCGTTGACCGGCGCGGGCGTCGCCGGCTTCCTGGGGGCCACGCCGTTCATGGTCGTGTCCTCCTGGGACGGTGACCGAGGCAGCGACACGAGCCCGCGCGGTGACACGCCCGGCTTCGTCCGGGTGATCGACGGGCACACGCTGGTCATCCCGGACCGGCTCGGCAACAAGCGGGCGGACACCTCGCACAACCTGCTGGCCGACGACCGGTTCTCCGCCGCGATGCTCGTTCCCGGCCGTACGGACGTGCTGCACGTCAGCGGCACCGCCATGGTCACGGACGACGCCGAGCTACTGGCGGACCTGGCGCTGGGCGGCGCCGTCCCGCGGACCGCCCTCATCGTCACCGTCGAGCGGGCCGAGGTGCGGCACAACCAGGCCGTAGCGGCCGCGAACGTCTGGGACCGTGCCAACCGCGCCGACGCGGGCACGCTGTCCGAGCTGATGGCGTCGTCGACACGGCAGCTCGGCACGATGAAGCCGGCGCTGCGCTGGCCGGCCAGGCTGCTGGCCGCGTTCCCCCGGCTGAGCCGGCGGCTCATGGACGCCACCTACCGCCGCGCGCTGGAGAAGGAAGGCTACGGCGTGGCGTCCGACTCCCGTCCCGGGCGGCCGGTACGGGTCATCGCTGTGGTCCGGGAGACGCCTGACGCGGTCACGCTGGTGTTGTCCGGGGCCGACACCGGGTTCGCACCCGGCCAGTTCTACACCCTCATCATGGAGATCGACGGGCGCACCGTCCGGCGCGCCTACTCGGCCACCTCCGTCCCGGGCGCGGACCGGCTCGCGCTGACCGTCAAACGGGACGGGCTCTGCTCCACCCATCTCAACGACCACGCCCGCGCCGGCACCGAGATGCGCGTCCTCGGGCCGTCCGGCACCTTCCGCGTGACGGATCCCTCGGCGGCCGGCGCGGAATACGTCCTGATCGGCGCAGGCAGCGGCATCACGCCGCTCATGAGCATCATCCGTACGGTGCTCGCCGCCTCACCCGACGCCACGATCACCCTGCTGTACGGCAACCGCACCGAGGCCGACATCATCTTCGCCGGCGAACTCGCGGCACTCCAGGACGCCCATCCCGGCCGTCTCACCGTGCACCACGTGCTGTCTCGCCCCGGCCCGGGCTGGACCGGCCGCACCGGCCGGATCGGCCCCGACCACCTGCCCCGCTCAGATCGCGCCCACTACTGCCTCTGCGGACCGGCGGCCATGCTGACCAGCGTCCGTGAGTGTCTCACCGGCCTCGGCGTCGCCTCGGACCGCCTGCACGAGGAGCGTTTCACCAGCGCGCCCACGGCGGCTCCCGACCTGGCCGCGCGGACGATGACGGTCGAGGACGTCGGTGACGTGGTGGTCGCCGCCGGCCGGACCATGCTCGACGCCGGCCTCGCCGCAGGCGTGCCAATGCCCTATTCGTGCACCGTCGGCAGCTGTGGCGAATGCCGGATCCAGCTCCTCCGTGGCGAGGTGCGGGGCACCGTGGAGGACGGCGGCGTCCTCGCCTGCGTCTCCTATCCGCTGACCGACACCGCCGTCGCGATCAACCCGGCCGAAAGTACTGTCACCGACGGTGAGACACCACTTATGGTCGATGTCCGCACCGGGCCGCATCCCCAAGATGAGGTTCATGCCATGCAATGATCACGTTCCGGTAGCTCCCGGCGCCCCCTTCGCCCGCGCAGAGGCGACGGCGGGGGAGGCCCCGCGATGACCGGCCCCGGCCGATCGCGTATCGACGCGCTGGACGTCCTGCGCGGGTTCGCGCTCTGCGAGATCCTGCTCGCCAATATCCAGCTCATAGCCGGCGGCACCTCCGCCGTCGCGGTTCAGCCCATGGGGGACTGGGATCCCTGGCTCGGGCTGCCGATCTTCTCCCTGCTGTTCGGCATCGGGTTCGCGCTGCTGCTGGACTCCGCCACGAGCCGCGCTCCCCGTCCACGGCTGGTCCTGCTGCGCCGGCTTGTGGCGTTGCTCGCGATCGGCCTGGTGCACGCGCTGCTGTGGCGCGGCGAGATCCTTACCTCCTACGCCGTCGTCGGCCTGCTGGTGCTGCTGCCCTCGACCTGGCTGCCGCGGTGGGCCATGGCGGGCCTCGCCGGCGTGCTCATCCCGGCGGCGCTGGCTTTCGGCATGGGCGGACCCCTGCTGATCGCCGGGCTGTTCCTGCTGGGCGCGGCCCTGGTCCGATACGGGGTGATCGATCGGATCGAGCGGTCCACCCGAGTACCGCTCCTGCTGGGCCTGCTCTTCGCGGCGGCGACGGCCTCCGCCCGGTGGGTACAGTCCGGGGCGCAACCGTCCTTCGCGGCCGGCCTCGCCGATCTGCTGCTCGTCGGGGTGTACGTGTGCGCCCTGCTGGTCCTGCTCAGAACGCCACTGCGACCGGCGCTGCGAGCCGTCTTCGCACCACTGGGCAAGATGGCGCTGACCAACTATCTGACCGCCACCCTCCTCGTCCTGGCGGCCGTTCACCTCCTGGGCGTGCCGATCGGCCGGTCCCTGACGGTGGCGTACCTCACCGCGGGAGCCATCCTCGCGGCCCAGTGGCTGTTCGCCATCCTCTGGCTGCGCCGCTACCGCCAGGGCCCCGTCGAATGGCTCTGGCGCTGGGCCACCTGGCTGCACCGCTCACCGTTGCGCATCGTCACGAACTGAAGGCAGAAATACGACACAAGGTGTCGGGATTCGGGGCGAGGATGTGTCACCGATCGGTCGACCGGCCCACGGACAGACAAGGACCACCATGCTCGAAACACCAGAAGAGCTCAAAGAGCTGCAGGCGCTCCTGGACGCCTCCCTTGCTCGCTCCACCTCGCACCTCCGCTCGATCATCAGCGGTGAGCGCACCCTGACTGCGGAGCGGCTCACCCAGGTTCTCACCGGCATGTGCACCCTCGCCCTGTCCACCGTGACGGCGGCGGGCGAGCCGCGGATCAGCGGCGTGGACGGGCACTTCCTGCACGGCAAGTGGCACTTCGGCACCGCGCGCGGCGCCGCCAAGGCCCGCCATCTCGCCGCCCGGCCCGCCGCCAGCGCCGCGCACCTGCGTGGCGAGGACCTGGGCGTGTTCACGCACGGGAGGGTAGAGATCCTCAATCCCCGCGACGGCGAACCGGCCGCGGACTGGCCGGACCTGCTCGCGTACTTCAAGGACTTCTACGGCGAAGACGCCTTCGACTGGGACGACGACGTGGTCTATTACCGGCTGCATCCGCACTGGATGACCGTCTACGCCGCCGATCTCGCGAAGCTCACCGCGAGCTGACCACGGGTCGGTTCACCCGCGCATCCTTGGAGCCGACTCCAAGTTTGGAGTGTGGTTAAACTTTCGTCCCATGAGCGGGTTGCGGGAGCGGAAGAAGGTGCGGACTCGGCAGCACATCGCCGAGTCCGCCATGCGGCTGTTCGTGGCGCGCGGGTTCGACCACGTCACGATCGCCGAGGTCGCGGCGGCGGCGGAGGTGTCGGTCAACACCGTCTACAACTACTTCCAGGTCAAGGAGGACCTGGTCCTGCCGCCGGACCAGGCCTCGCCGCAGCGGCTGGCCGTCATGGTGCGCGACCGCCCCCCTGGTACGGCCGCCGCGCGGGCCGTCCTCGACCGGCTCCGCGAGGAGGTCCGCGGCCGGGATCGCAAGCTCGGCCTGACCGAGGGGTTCGGCCGGGTCTTCGAGATGATGCGGGCCGCGCCCACGCTGGCGGCCAGGCTCGAGGATCTCGGCGGGCAGATGACCGAGGCGCTCGCCCTGGCGCTGGCCGAGGAGACCGGGGCCGCGCCCGGCGACCCGCTGCCCAGGGTGGTGGCCTGGCAGCTCGGCTCCCTGCACGCGCTGGTCTTCACGGAGATCGGCAGGCGCACCACGGCGGGGGAGAGCCCGGAGGTGATCGCCGAGGCCGTGCTGGAGCTGCTGGACGTCATCGAGGACACGCTCGGCGAACGTGTCCTCTCCTATGCCGTACGAAAGGATCGACCATGTTCAGAGTGACGATTTCCGGCGCGTTCGACGGGCTGAGCGAGGCCGGCCGGGACGCGGTGCTGGCAGCGAGCCGGACCGCCTTCACCGAGGAGGGGACGTTCACGCACGACGACGCCCTGTCGGCGTTCACCTTCCGCTGCCAGGTGCCGGCGGGCCCCGACGACGGCGAGGCCGAGGCCACCCGGGGCGCGCTGGCCGCCCTGGACGCCCACGGCCTGCCCTACCGGCTGCTCCGGATCGCGGTGACGGACATGCGAGCCATCAAGATCCGGCGCAAGGGGCGCGGCTGAGCTTCAGGAAGTCAGCACCGGGAGCTGCAGATATCAGTCTGCCAGGCGGGCCGCCCTGCCGTGGAGGTAGCGCTGCCGGGGAAGGCTGGTCGTGCGCCCGGCGGCCGCTTCGTAGGCCTCCCGCGCCGCCGTCCGGTCCCCGGCCATCTCCAGCAGGTGCGCGCGGACCGCGTACAGCCGGTGGTCGCCGGCCACCCGCTCGTCGGCGGTGAGCTCGTCCAGCAGGTCGAGCCCGGCCTTCGCGCCACGCGCCATGGCCACCGCCACGACGTGGTTCAGCCTCACCACGGGGTTGTCCGCGATCCGCATCAGCACCTCGTACAGCGCCACGATCTGCGGCCAGTCGGTCTCCCGCGCGCTCGGCGCCTCGTCGTGGACCGCGGCGATGGCCGCCTGGAGCTGGTAGGGGCCGATCTCCCGCCTGGGGAGCGCGGCCGAGACCAGCGCCACGCCCTCGGCGATCTGGGCGGCGTCCCACAGGCCGCGGTCCTGCTCGGCCATCGGGATCAGCTCGCCGCCGGGCCCGGTGCGCGCCAGGCGGCGGGCGTCGGTCAGCAGCATGAGCGCGAGCAGCCCCGCCACCTCCCCGTCGCCGGGCATCAGCCGGTGGACCGTGCGGGCCAGCCGGATCGCCTCCACCGACAGCTCCACCCGCTGCAGCAGCGGGCCGGAGGTGCTGGCGTACCCCTCGTTGAAGATCAGATAGAGCACGTGCAGCACCGCGCCGAGCCGCTGTGCGCGTTCGGCGGCCGGCGGCATGGCGAACGGCAGGCCGCTGTCCTTGATCCGCTGCTTGGCCCGGCTGATGCGCCGGGTCATGGTCGCCTCGGGGACCAGGAACGCGCGGGCGATCTCCGCGGTGGACAGCCCGCCGACCGCGCGCAGGGTGAGCGCGATCTGCGAGGCCGGGGACAGCGACGGGTGGCAGCACATGAACAGCAGCACGAGCGTGTCGTCGGCCGGCACCGGCGGCCGGTCGGCGGCGGGCGCCGACCGCTCGCCGGGCAGCCGCCACCCGGCGACGGTGTCCTCGCGCCGGCGGCGCGCCTGCTCGGCGCGGAGCAGATCCGTCAGCCTGCGCGAGGCGACGGTGATCAGCCAGCTGCGCGGACTGTCCGGCACGCCTTCTCGTGGCCACTGTACGGAGGCCGCCAGGAGCGCTTCCTGCACCGCGTCCTCGGCGGTGTCGAAGTGCCCGTAGCGTCGCACCAGCGCGCCGAGGACCTGCGGCGCCGACTCGCGCAGCAGGCCCTCGACACCGTCGGCGGTCACGGCGGCGGGTCAGCCTTCCAGGTCGGCGAACGAGTCGACGATCGGCCGGATGTCCACGTACCACTCGTTCTGCAGGACCGTGCCCTCCGGGTGCGGGGTGTCGGCCAGGCGCGCGGCGATCTCGGTGGCCCGGTCGAAGCTCTCGCACTCGACGATCGTGTACCCGGCCAGGACCTCCTGCGTCTCGGCGTACGGGCCGTCGGTCACGACGGGGACGCCGTCCTTCAGCCGCACCCGCCTGGCGTGCACCGGTGCGGTGAGCCCCTGGGCGTCGACGAACTCCCCGGACTGGACCAGGTCGCCGTTCCACTCCGTCATGAACGCGTGCAGCGCCTCAAGGTCCTCGCCCGTCCAGGCGGGGCCCTCGCCGGGCTTGCCGGACAGCATGTCGAAGTCCTGCTGCGACCCGTACATCATGATCATGTACTTCATGGTTCTTCCCTTCTCCGCCGGCGGCTCCTTCGGTGCCGCTCGCCGGAGACGTCGGAGCCGGCCGCCCGGCCCGGACATCCGTGCCCGGAAAGAAGCCGGCGATTCGGCCCTCATGGTCTCAGGGAGAGCCTGCCCTCCTGACGCCGTGAGCGATGCCGGAGGAGCCTTATGCTGTGTCCAGATAGTTATGGGATGGGCTTTTAGGCGCGCTTCTGGCGAGCATTTCCTGTGCACTGTCCGTTCACGGGTGGCGGACGACCAGCGCTCGGCGCTGTCAAGAAGGGATGGCGGTGCCGACATGGCCCACGAAGATCCGCATGCTCTGCCGCTCGTCCTGCTGGTCGAGGACGACCCCGAGGACGCGCTGATCGTACGGGAGCTGCTTGAGGACAGCGCCGTGGCGGTGCGCCTGGAGTGGGCGCGCTCCCTGGACGAGGCGCGGCAGGTGCTGGCCGGGCACAGGGTGCAGTGCGTGCTGCTCGATCTGGGCCTGCCCGACGCGAACGACCTGTCCGCGCTGACGGTCATGCGCGAGGCCAGCGGTGACGCCGCCGTCGTGGTGCTGACCGGCCGCTCAGAAGAGCGGGCGGGGCTCGCCGCCGTCGCCGCCGGCGCGCAGGACTACCTGATCAAGGGCCAGGTCGAAGGCGAGTGGCTGGGCCGGGCGCTGCGCTACGCGATCCAGCGCAAGCAGGCCGAGCAGGCGGCGGTCGCGCTGCAGACCGAACGCATGCGCGCCAAGGAGAACTCCCGCCTGGAGCGCGGCCTGCTGCCGACCCCGCTGCTGCAGCACATGCCGATCGAGGTGGCGACCCGCTATCGGGCCAGCCGTGTCTCGGGCACGCTCGGCGGCGACTTCTTCGACGTGGTCGAGGCCGACGACAAGGTCGTGCACGCAGTGATCGGCGACGTCTGCGGCCACGGGCCGGACGAGGCGGCGCTGGGTGTGTGCCTGCGGATCGCCTGGCGGACGCTGGTGCTCAGCGGGCTGACCGGCGCGGCGCTGCTGGGCCGGCTCGAGCGGATCCTGCGGGCCGAGCGGGGCGACTCCGAGGTCTTCACGACGGTGTCCACCCTCATGCTGGAGCCCGACCAGCGGACGGTCAGGGTGTGGCGGGCCGGCCATCCGGGGCTGCTGGTGCACGCAGGTGACGAGATGTCCTGGGCCGAGCCGGGGCACGGCCCCGCGCTGGGGCTGCCCATCGAGGCCGAGTGGCGCGAGGGCGTGATCGAGTTGCCGGAAGGCGGCGGCCTCACCCTCTTCACCGACGGGCTGTTCGAGCGGCGCCTGCCCGGCGCCGAGCCCCGCTGGCTGGGGGAGCAGGGCCTGCTGGACGTGGCCCGCCGGTGCGCGCACCTCGGCGGGGAGGAGTTCGTGGACGCGCTGATCGCCGGCGCCGAGGAGGCCACCGCCCCCAACGCCTCCGCCGACGACGTGGCCGTCGTCCACCTTCGCTGGAGAGAGGACTCATGACAGGGAGCGGCTGGCGGCGGCTGACGGTGCACCACTGGTTCGTGGTGATGATCGCCGCCATCACCATCGTCGTCGGGATCTGCACCGTGGTGGGCGCGGTGATGCTGGAGCGCACCAACGGGCTCTCCGACCACCTCATCGACCGCCTCTCGCCCGCCCGCATCGAGGGTACGGAGCTGCAGACGCTCCTGGTCGACCAGGAGACCGGCGTGCGCGGTTTCCTGCTCACCGGCAACCGGCAGTTCCTGGAGCCGTACGCCAGTGGCATCGCGGCGGAGCGGCGGCAGTACGAGCGGATCGAGAGCCTGCTGCGCGACCGGCCCGGGCTCGTCAACGGCCTGCACGAGATCCGCGACGCGGCCGCGGCGTGGCGCGAGGAGTACGCCGAGCCGCTCATCGCCGACAAGGAGGCGGGCAAGGACATCACCGCGGCGCGGGCGGAGAGCGGCAAGCCCGCCTTCGACAAGGTCCGCGACCTGCTGGCCGCCCAGAACGACCGGCTCTCCGTGGCGCGGCAGGAGGCCAGGTCCGAGCTGGCTTACGTGGACAACCTGCGCAACTGGGCGTTCATCGCGATGCCGATCTTCTTCCTGATCTTCGGCGTCGCCATCGCCGTGCTGCTCCGCCGGGCCGTGGGCCGGCCGCTGGACGAGCTGCGGGTGGCCTCCCGGCACGTGGCGGCGGGTGACTTCAACCATCACATTCCCGCGCACGGCCCCGCCGACATCCGTGAGGTGGCCCTCGACGTGGAGGCGATGCGCACCAGGATCGTCGCGGCGCTGGAGTCCTCGCGAGAGCAACAGGCCAAGCTGAGCAGCCAGGCCGCCGACCTGGACGCGCAGGCGGTCGAGCTGCGCCGCTCCAACGCCGAACTGGAGCAGTTCGCCTACGTCGCCTCCCACGACCTGCAGGAGCCGCTGCGCAAGATCGCCACCTTCTGCCAGCTGCTGGCCAAGCGCTACGGCGACGTGCTCGACGAGCGTGGCGCCCAGTACATCCATTTCGCCGTCGACGGCGCCACCCGCATGCAAGGGCTGATCAACGACCTGCTGAGCTACTCGCGGGTGGGCCGCCTCTACGACGCCCGCAGGCCCGTCAACATGGAGCTCAAGCTCGACAAGGCGCTGCAGAACCTGGCGGCCACCCTGGAGGAGACCGGCGCGGTCATCGAGCGGCCCGATCCACTGCCCAAGATCACCGGCGATCCCACCCTGCTGTCCCTGCTCTGGCAGAACCTCATCGGCAACGCCGTCAAGTTCCGCCACCCCGACCGCCCGCCGGTCATCCGGGTCGAGTGCGAGCAGGTGGAGGAGAAGGAGTGGCGCTTCTGCGTGATGGACAACGGCATCGGCATCGAGGCCGAGTTCGCCGACAAGATCTTCGTCATCTTCCAGCGCCTGCACAGCCGTGAGGCCTACAGCGGCACGGGCATCGGGCTGGCCATGTGCAAGAAGATCGTGGAGAACCACGGCGGGCGCATCTGGCTCGACACCTCCTACAGCGGCGACGGCACCCGCATCTGCTTCACGCTCCGCACGGACACACCGTCGTCGGAGACCCGCCTCGCCGCCGCCACCAGCACCACGAGAGGGATCAGTTCATGACCATCGGCCAGCCCATCGAGGTGCTCCTCGTCGAGGACGATCCCGGCGACGAGCTCATCACGCGGGAGGCGTTCGAGGACAACAAGATCGGCAACACCCTCCACGTCGCCCACGACGGCCTGGAGGCGCTCGACTTCCTCTACCAGCGGGGCGAGCACGCCGGCAAGCCGCGGCCCGATCTCATCCTGCTCGACCTCAACCTGCCCAAGTACGATGGCCGTCAGGTGCTGGAGAAGATCAAGAGCGATCCGGAGCTGCGGGCCATCCCCGTGGTGATCCTCACCACGTCCTCCGCCGAAGAGGACATTCTGCGCAGCTACAAGCTGTTCGCGAACGCGTACGTGACCAAGCCCGTCGACCTGGACCAGTTCATGTCCGTCATCCGGCAAATCGACGAGTTCTTCGTCACCGTGGTGCGCCTGCCCGGCCGTACCCACACCTGACGTCAGACGCGCGCGTCGCTGAGGTCCTCTGCCTTGGCGGCGTCGTAGGCGGCCCTGCCGGCGAGGACGTCGGCCATGTGCTCGGTCGACCACTCCTTGAGCGCGGCCAGCACGGGGCGCAGGGTCTCACCGAGCGGCGTGAGCCCGTATTCGACCCGGGGCGGCACCGTGGCGAACACGGTGCGGTGGATCAGCCCGTCGCGCTCCAGGCCGCGCAGCGTCTGCGTGAGCATCTTCTCGCTGACGCCGGTGAGCCGCCGGCGCAGCGCCATGAACCGCTGAGGCTGGGACTCCCCGAGCGCGCCGAGCACGAGCACGGTCCACTTGTCCCCGATGCGGTCGAGCAACTCACGCGACGGGCACTTGTGCGCGTAAGGATCCCATGGCTGCTTTTCCACCTGGACACTTCCTATCCGGTTCGTACCTTACTTGAAGGTGGCCACTTCCCTTCGGAGAGTACAGGCGGTCTACTGTCCTGGGGCGCGAGGCGCGCCCTTCATCCGAAATGCTGAGGAGCACACGCATGTCACTGGTCGTCACCGGGGCCACCGGCCGGCTCGGCCGTCTCGTCGTCGAGGCGCTGCTGGAGCGGGGAGTCACCCCGACGGAGATCGTCGCCACCGGCCGGGACATCCAGAAGATCAAGGACTTGGCCGACCGGGGCGTGACCGTGCGCCGGGCCGATTTCGACGAGCCCGACGGGCTCGCCGCGGCCTTTGCGGGCGGGGACAAGCTGCTGCTCGTCTCCACCAGCACCGTCGGCCGGCGCCTCGCCGGCCATCGCGCGGCGATCGACGCCGCCCGCGCGGCGGGGTTCTCCCTGGTGGCGTACACCAGCATCACCCACGCCGACACCGCCGACATGCGGCTCGCCGCCGAGCACCGCGAGACCGAGCGGTACCTGCGCGACAGCGGCACCCCGTTCACCTTCCTGCGCAACAGCTGGTACCTGGAGAACTACACCTCCGGCCTCTCCGGCTACCTGGAGCACGGCAGCGTGGCGGGCAGCGCCGGCGACGGCCGGGTGAGCGCCGCGGCCCTGGCCGACTACGCCCAGGCGGCCGCCGCCGTGCTGACCACCGAGGGGCACGCCGGCGCGGTGTACGAGCTCGGCGGCGACGAGGCGTTCACCCTCGCCGAGCTGGCCGCCCGGCTCTCCACCGCCTCGGGCCGCGAGATCGTCTACAACGACATGCCGGTCCAGCGCTTCGCGGAGCTGCTCACATCCGTGGGTCTGCCGAAGGACTACGCCGAGGTCCTGGCCGACGCCGACCTGGGGCTCGGCCGCGGCGAGCTCTTCACCGACTCAGGCGACCTGGGACGCCTCATCGGCCGCCCCACCACCACCTTGTCCGACGCGATCACGTCAGCCCTTGGGCAGAGCTGACGCCCCGCGGTCACATCTCGCGGCGATGTTCGTGCTCCAGCTTGCCTGCCCTGGCCCGTAGGTAGCGCTGTTCGGGAAGGCTCGTGGTACGTCGGGCCGCCAGCCGGTAGTTCTCTCGCGCGGCAGCGCACTCGCCGGCCAGCTCCTGCAGGTGGGCGCGCACGGCGTAGAGGCGGTGGTGACGGGCCATCCGGGGGTCGCGAGGGCTTTCGGCGCCGGGTGCCGGCGCGAGGCCGACGTCCGGCGCCTCCCGTACCGCCGCGGTCGTCTCCCGGCGGCGGCGAGCCTGCTCGCTGCGTACCTGGTCGATCAGGCGACGGGAGGCGACGGTCACCAGCCAGGACCGGGGGCTGTTCGGGACGCCCTGGGCAGGCCACTGCATCGCGGCCGCGAGCAACGCCTCCTGCACCGCGTCCTCGCACTCCTCAAACCCGCCATACCGGTGCAGGAGCACGCCGAGGACCTGCGGCGCCAGTTCACGCAGCAGGTCCCCGGAGCGTTCGGACGCGCTCACATCTCCATCCCGGCCGAGTCCATCAGCGGCCGCACTTCCACGCCGCCGACCTGACCGCTCGATATGAGGGTGGCCAGTTCCACCGCACGCTCCCGGCTCTCGCAGTCGACCACGTACTGGCCGGCGACATGATCCGAGATCCGCAGGTACGGGCCCTCGGTCACTGTCACCCCGCCGCCCCTGGCCCTGATGACGGCGCTGATGGAAGGATCGGAGAACGCGTGGGCACTGATCAGTTCCCCTGCCTGCCCGGCCGTGGCCAGGAACTCCTCATGGTCGAACCCTTCCGCCGGGAGGTCCGCCACGTTCAGGTAGAGATTCAGCAGGAACTTCACCGCGTGCTCAGCCGTCCGCCGTGCCTGCGTAGACCACCGGCCGGACCTCGATGCCCAGGCCCTCGACGCCGGCGTCCGGAATGAGCGCGGCCAGCTCCAGGGCACGCTCCCTGCTGTCGCACTCCACCAGGTAGTAGCCGCCGAGGTACTCCTTGGCCTCCAGGTAGGGCCCGTCCGTCACCGCCGGGACGCCGCCCCGGACTCTGACAACAGCGCTCTGCGACGGGTCGGCCAGCGCGGTGGTGCCGATCATCTCCCCGGACTTCTTGACGGTCTCCATGAACGCGCCGTGGCCCCTCATCACCTCGTTGCGCACCTCCTCGGGCAGCGCATCCCAGATCTGCGGGTTGTTGTGCATGATCAGCAAGAATTTCATGTGTCTCCTTCGATGGTCGGGCGGCACCCTTGAAGCGCCGTTCACCATGGAGTCGACGCCGGTGCCGGATTCTTGCGGTACCGGACCGCAAGAATCTCCCCACTGTTCCGACTACTTCCCGGAAAGGGCGCCTGGCCTGGGCGTTCCGTAAGAAGTTGGTTTCCAAGGAGGATGCATGTCGCAGCAGTTGAGGGTGCAGTGCTTCAACGTGTCCCGGGACGGGTTCGGTGCCGGCGAGGGGCAGAGCTTGGACCGGCCCTTCGGCCACGCAGACCCCGCCGCCCTCTGGTCCTGGGCGGGTGCCACCGCCAGCTGGGTGAACCGCACCGACCCTGGCGGCACTCGCGGCCTGGACGACTACCTGACCCGCGACCACACCCGCAACATAGGAGCGGAGATCATGGGGCGTAACAAATTCGGCCCCCAGCGTGGCCCCTGGGAGAACCACGAGTGGCAGGGATGGTGGGGAGACACCCCGCCGTTCCACACACCGGTCTTCGTGCTCACCCACCACGAACGCCCGTCCTTCACCCTGGCCGACACCACCTTCCATTTCCTCGACGCGACGCCAGCCGAGGCGCTGGCGCGCGCGAGGCAGGCCGCCGACGGCCGGGACGTGCGCCTCGGCGGCGGAGTCGCCACCGTCCGCGAGTTCATCGAAGCCGACCTGGTGGACACGATGCACATCGCCGTCGCGCCCGTCGACCTCGGTCGAGGTGAGCGACTGTGGGAGAGCCACACGGACATGCTCGACCGCTTCCACCTGGAGGCTGTACCGAGCCCCAGCGGAGTCACTCACCTCCTGTTCTGGAGACGATGACCACTGACCTCGCACGATCGCACGCACTTGCCGCGATGAGCGCTCATGTCGCCGGTACGCCCTCCGTGGTCTGGTTCGCGCGGTCGACGACGGACTGGAGGAGTGTCTGGGCGGCCACCGCGCGCTCGGGGGTGAAGTCGAAGATGTCGCAGATCGCCTGGTAGATGCGGGGAGCGTGCGCCCGGAGGGCGTCGCCCTCGTCGGTGAGGCTGACGATGACCGTGCGCTCGTCGCTGGGGTTGCGGGTACGTCACCCCGAGTGGCTCCAGGAGTGGCCGGTAGGCGGCCGTCATCGCCCGGGATCATGACCGCCGCGCTGACCATCCTCGCCAAACGGCGCGGCGACGTGACCTTCGTGCAACAGTCGCTGTACTACCCGGTCACCGACGCCGCCCAGGACACCGACAGCTACCGCGAGTTCGCCGACGGCCCGTTCCTGACGGCCAAGGGCATGACCTGGTTCTGGGACGCCTACGCCCACGAGCCCGCGCAGCGCGCCGAGATCACCGCCTCACCGCTGCGCGCCGCCCTGGAGGAGCCGGCGGGTCTGCCGCCGGCCTTCGTCATCGTCGACGAGGACGACGTGCTGCGCGACGAGGGCGAGGCCTATGCCCGCAAGCTGACGGCGGCCGGGGTGCCGACCACCAGCGTCCGCTACAACGGCATCATTCACGACTTCATGATGCTCAACCCGGTGCGCGACACCCACGCCGCGCGGCCGCCACGGCCCAGGCCATCGCGGTGCTGAAGGCGGCCCTGGGCAGCTGAACCACCGAGGGGGCCTCAGCCGGTGTCCCAGAGGAAGTCGCGGATGGCGGGCACGAGCTGCTCGTGGACGTCCTCCAGCACGTAGTGGCCCGCATGGGGGTAGACGTGGGTGCGGGCCCGCGGCAGGCGGCGGCGCCACTCGGCGAGCATGGCCGGGTCGAAGACCGGATCGCGCAGCCCCCACCCGATGAGCGCGGGCCGATCGGCGAACCGGTCCAGCTCCCGGCCCGTGTCCCACAGGATCGGCCAGGCCGGGTCCCGGGGGGTGAGCGGGATGTCGTGGACGAAGAGCTGGATGGCGAGCCGGTGCTCGGGCCGGGCGTACGGAGCCAGGAACGCCGCGCGCACGGCGGCCGGCATGCGGCGGCGCACGCCGAGCGGACGCCAGGTGGCCCCGCGCGCGAAGGCGTTGTGCCGCAGGAACAGCCGGGCCCCGAGCGGGGTGCGGCGCAGCAGCCAGAGAGGCAGCCGCAGCTCGGGACGCACGCGCCGGCCGTGCGGGTTGGGGAAGGCGGCGGTGTTGAGCACGACCAGGCGGGCGACGCGGTCGGGGTGGCGGCGGGCCCACGCCATGCCGATCGGCCCGCCCCAGTCGTGCATGACCAGCGTCCAGCCGTGCTCGGGGACGCCCTGGGCCGCGATGAGATGGCCGGTCAGGGCGTCGAGGTCGTCGACGCGCGAGGCGAGGGTGTGGCGGTAGTGGCCGGCGGCGGGCTTGTCCGACAGGCCCATGCCGATGTGGTCCGGGGCGAGGCACCGGTAGCGGTCCCGCAGCGCCAGGATCGGCCGCCGCCACAGATAGCTCCACGAGGGGTTGCCGTGCAGGAACAGCACCGGCGGGCCCGTCCCCTCGTCCAGGTAGTGCTGGCGCAGGCCGTGGGGGTGGGCGTACCAGTGAGAGGTGAACGGGTATCCGGGGAACCGGGTCACCGGGCGGCCTCCGAGAGGTGGGCGGTGAGGCGGGCCAGGCCCTCGGCCATGCTGACGCGCGGCCGGTAGCCGAGGTCGCGGCGGGCGGCGGAGATGTCGAACCAGTGCGCGGTGGACGCCTGCTCCACCAGGAACCTGGTCAGCGGCGGCTCGCCGCGCAACCCTGCCGCCCCGGCCAGGCCGTAGGCCAGCTCCAGGAGCCCGGCCGCCAGCCGGGCCGGGCCGACCGGCAACCTGCGGCGCACCGGCGACAGTCCGGCCGCGGACAGCAGCGCGTTGACCCAGACGCCGAAGCCGCACGGCTCACCCTGGGTGATGAAGTACGCCCGGCCGCACAGCGGCGAGCCCGCGTACAACCGGTCCAGGGCCAGCAGGTGGGCGTCGGCGGCGTTGTCGACGTAGACGGTGTCGATGGTCTTGTCGGCGCCGCCCAGCAGCCACAGCCGGTGACGGTTGGCCGCGAACCTCGGCAGGAAGTGCGGGTCGCCGGGGCCCCAGATGAGATGCGGGCGGAGCGCGACGGCCGGGACGGTGGCGGCCAGGACCTGCTTCTCGGCCAGGGCCTTGGTGCGCGGGTAGGCCGCCGGGAAGTGGCGGGCGTAGGGGATGGACTCGTCCACGCCCTCCAGATCCCGCCCGGCGTGCACCACGCTGGGCGAGGAAGTGTGCACCAGCCGCGCGCCGCTCCGCTCACAGGCGTCCAGCACGTTGCGGGTGCCGTACACGTTGATCTCCTGGAACTCGCGGTCCGGGCCGTGCGCGCCGGCCTTGGCGGCGCAGTGCACGACGGCCTCGCATCCGCTGACCGCGTCTCGCACCGCCGTCCGGTCCCGGATGTCGGCCAGATGCTGGACGGCGCCCAGCGCGCCCAGCTCGGGGTGGTAGCGGCGGTGCAGCGTGTGCACGGTGTCGCCACGGGCGGCCAGGCGCCGGCACACGGCCAGGCCGAGGAAACCGCCGCCACCCGTCACCAGGACCCTCATCGCCACCCCCCGCGCAGCCGCCGGGCCGCCCAGACGGCGAGCACGCCCCGGCGGATCTTGCTGTTGTGCCGGGCGTCCACGGGGAAGCCGCGGTGGAACAGCACGTCCCGCAGCTCGGCGGTGCGGGGATGTCGCCCGGCCGCCTCCAGGACGGCGGCTCGCACGCGGGCGCGCCGGGCGCCCGGCTCCCGCTCCACCACCAGGACGGGCCGCTGCGCGCCGGCCGGGCCGACGCCCACCAGCGCGGTACGGCGCACTCCCGGCAGCCCGGCGAGCAGGGACTCGACGTGGTCGGTGCACAGGTCGCCGTCCCGGGTACGGACCCGCTCGGACTTACGGCCAGCGAACCAGAGCCGCCCCTGCTCGTCCAGGTGGCCGAGATCGCCCATGCGGTGCCAGACCCGGCCCCCGTCGCCGATCCGGGCCAGCTCGGTGGCCCGGGGATCGTCGAGATAGGGGTCGCTGACCGCCGGGGAGGCGACGACGATCTCCCCGACCACGCCGGGCGGTACGGGCAGGTCGTCGCTCCACTGACCGATCGGGTCGTCGGTGACGCCGATGACGCGGACCTCGGCTCCTGGCACCGGCAGGCCCAGGCAGGTCCCCGCCCCCGGGTACGCCGTGTGCCCGGCGACCAGGCCACGGCCCTCGATGGCGGCCACCGGCAGGCACTCGGTCGCGCCGTACACCGACAGCACCCGCGCGCCGGCGGGCAGGCAGGCGCGCACACGTCCCAGCGTCGGCAGCGGCAGCGGCGCGCCCGCCACCGCCACGCTCTCCACCGTGCCGAGCACCACGCCCCGCTCGACGCAGTGCCTGGCCAGCCGGTCCAGCAGGGCGGGGGCGGCGAACACGCTGGTCACGCCGTACCGCTGGATGTCCGCGACCAGGGTCGACGGGTTGACCCGCAGGGGACGCCTCGGGTCCAGGTCGGGGAGCACGGCGGTCGCGCCGAGCGCCGCCGCTCCCAGGGCGAACGGGATGAACGTTGACAACACCGGCATGCCTGGCCGGACGACCTCAAGCCCGCTGAGCAGATCGAGCTGCGCGGTCAGGTGCCGGTGCCGCAGCGGCACCCCCTTGGGCGGCCCGGTGGACCCGGACGTGTACGCGATCAACGCCAGATCGTCCGGCCCCGGCCCCCGCCACCGCACCCCACCGAACAGCGCCCCGCCTTCCGACTCGCCGGACGGCGGGGAGTCCGCTGGGGTGGTGTCCTGCGGGTGGCCGACTGCGGCTCGCAGGGTGGCGAGGGTCCGGCCCGGCCACAGGCGGCCGGGGCCGACCGTGATCGTGATGCGGCTGCTGTGCCGGGCCCAGCCCAGCGCCAGCCGGGCCGCCTGGGCGAGCGGCACGCCGATGAAGGCCTCGGGGGCGGCCCGGTCCAGGCAGCGCCGGACGGCGGCGTACGGCAGGCCCGGATCGACCATCACCGGCACCGCCCCCAGCCCCAGCAGGGACAACGCCAGCACCCCGAGCTCCACCCCCGGGAACACCAGCACCACGGTACGCATGCCGGGCCGGACCCCGGCGTGGGCCAGGGCGGCCGTGGTCTCCTCCACCGCCCTGGCCATCTCCCCGTAGCTGACGGCCTCGGGGCTCCGGCCGCCGACCTGGCAGGCGACGACGCCGGGCCGGTCGAGGACCCAGCGCCGGGCGCGGGTGACGAGTTCGCTGACCGGCGGGATGGTGTCAGGCGTCACCGGCGTCACCACCGCACCACGACGATGCCGGCGCTGAACCCGCTGGCCAGCCCCACCAGCGCGACCAGATCGCCACGCCGCACCCGCCCGGCCGCGACCGCCTGGGCGAGCTGGACGGGCAGCGTGGCCGCGACCAGGTTGCCGTGCCGGGCGATGGTGACGACCACCTTGCCCTGCGGTATCCCGACGTGGTCGCAGAACTTCCACAGTGCGGGCAGCGACGCCTGGTGCACGCAGATGACCGCGAAGTCGTCCCAGGTCAGGCCGAGGTCACTGAGCGGCTTGTGGAAGACGCCGTGGTCGGTCCGCTCGATGCCGCGCGCCAGTTTGAACCCGTCGACGGTGAGCGGCCGGATGACCGGCCAGTCGGCCGCCGGATCGCTGGTCACGTTCAGCAGCGGCACGACCGCGGCGTCCCAGCCGGGGGAGTGGGCGGCGAACCGGTGGGCGAGCACCCCCGGCGTCGTCGCGGGTTCCAGCAGCAGGGCGGCCCCGGCGTCGGAGACCGTGTACGCCGCGCCGATGGTGAAGAACTCCTCCGCGCTGGAGAGCGTCCACGGCATGAAGGCGGTGGGCAACTCGCCGCTGCAGATCAGGACCCGCCGGTAGCGGCCCGCCGAGATGAACGCGTCGGCCACCTCGATCGCGTTCAGCACGCTGTTGCAGGCGTTGCGCACATCGAACACCGGGCAGCTCGCGCCGAGCTTCGCCGCCACGATGTGGGCGGTGGCGGGCTCGATGAGATCGACCGTCACCGCCGCGAAGATGATCAGGTCGAGGTCGTCCGCGCGCAGGTCGTGCTCCGCCAGCAGCCGCCAGGCGGCCTGGACGGCCAGGTCCGAGGGGCTCTCGTGCGGTGCGGCGAGGTGCCGGCGGCGCACCCCGCTGCCGTTGTGGATGACACCCCGGGGCAGTTCCAGGGCGGGGTTGCGCTCGGCGAGCAGGTCCTCCAGCTCCGTCGTGGACATCGTGGTCTCGGGCAGATGGGCGGCCACCCCGGCCAGCCGGGTATGGATGGTGCTCATGGCGGATCTCCTTAGGAGGCCGGGCGTGAGGTCTGCAGCCCCAGGTGGAGGAGGACCGTCGCGGCGATGTCGGCGACCGTCCCGGCGCCGCGGATCAGCTCCATGGGCGGGATGTCCACGTTGAACTGGTGCCGCAGGGACAGCAGGAGTTCGGTGGCCATGAGCGAGTCCAGTCCGTACTCGTCGAGCCGCCGGTCGGGGGCGATCTCGTCGGCGGGGATCAGCAGGACGGCGGACAGCAGCGCGGTGACCTGCTCGACGATGTACGCGTGGGCCTCCTCTCCGGTCATCGCCGCCAGCATCGGCAGCAGGTCGACGGTGCCGATGCCGTGGTCCGCGCCGGGCGGGAGCACCGCCGACAGCCACGGCCGGCGCAGGCCGGGAAGCATCTGCCGGAGCCGGGCCCAGTCGCAGCGGCCCACCATCGCCACGTCGGCCCGCTCGCCGAGCATGTCGTCCACGGCGGCCAGCGCCCGGCCGGGAGCCATCGACTCGATGCCGAACCGGGCCAGCGCCTGGGCCTGCGTGCCGCCCGCCAGGACGCCGGTCCCGGCGAGCGCGCCGAGGCTGACCGCGAGCGCGGGCCGGCCCCTGGCCCGCCGCCTGCGAGCCAGCGCCTCCAGGAACAGGTTCGCGGACACGTACGACGACTGGCTGATGTTGCCGATCGTGGTCAGCGACGAGTACAGGACGAACGTGTCCAGGGGCAGGTCCCTGGTGAGCTCGTCCAGGACCAGCGCGCCGGCCACCTTGGGACGCAGGACCGCGCGGACGCGGTCGTCGGAGAGGTCGACCAGCGCGGCGTCGTCGAGGTGCATGGCGGCGTGCACGACGCCGCGCACCGGGTGGCCGCCTTCGTCAAGCTCACGCAGGATCGCGCGCACGGCGTCGCGGTCGGTGACGTCGGCGGCGTACGCCCGGACCTCCTCCGCGCCGATGGCCTTGAGCTCCTCCAGCAGCGCGGGAGCTCCGGGCGTGCCGGCTCCCCGGCGGCCGACCAGCGCCAGCCGGCGGACCCCGGCGCGGGCCAGGTGGCGGGCCGTGGCCGCGCCGAACCCGGTCAGGCCGCCGGTGACCAGGTACGTCCCGCCGGGACCCGGGTGTGGCCGGCCCGGGCGGGTCCGTACCAGGACGGGCTCGTCGCGCGGGTCGAGCGAGACGATGACCTTGCCGATGTGCCGGGAGTGCCGCATCAGCGCGAAGGCGTCGGCGACGCGCTCGGCCGGGTAGACGGTGTGCGGCAGCAGGGGGAGCTGAGCGCCGGCGTCGGAGAGGGATCGTGTCTGCTCGGCTATCTGGGCCGGGTTCTTCCACATCAGGGTGCCGATGTCCACGCCGAAGAAGGAGATGTTGTCGCCGAAGGGGCGCAGCGGCAGGTGCCTGCTCTCGTAGATGTCGCGTTTGCCCAGCTCGATGAAGCGGCCGCCGTGCCGCAGGCATTCCAGGCTGCGGGTGATGGCCTCGCCGGCCAGTGAGTTCAGGACGATGTCCACGCCGTGGCCGCCGGTCAGTTCCCTGATCTGGTCGGCGAAGCGCAGGCTGCGTGAGTCCAGTACATGCTCGGCCCCGAGGGCGCGCAGCAGGTCGCGTTTGGCGGGAGTGCCGGCCGTGGCGATCACCCGGGCGCCGGCGAGCCGGGCGTACTCCAGCGCGGCCAGGCCGACGCCGCCCGCCCCGCCGTGCACCAGGACGGTCTCGCCCGCCTTGATCCGGGCGCAGTGGTGCAGGGAGTGGTGCACGGTGGCGAACGCCATGGGCCGGGTGGCGGCCTGGGCGAAGGTGACGCCGTCGGGGATGGGCATGGTCACCCACTCCTCGATCAGCGCGTGGCTGCCGAACCCGACAGGCCCGGCCGTCGCCACCCGGTCGCCGGGCCTGAACCTGGTGACGCCGGGCCCGACGGCGGTGACGGTCCCGGCGCACTCCAGCCCCAGCTCGTGACCGCCGAAGACGGCCTCGACCGCCTCGGACGGCAGCAGGTTGACCGCGCGCATCACGTCGCGGTAATTCAGCCCGATCGCCCGCACCTCGACCAGCGCCTGTCCCGGCCCCGGCGTGGGCGGCTCGGTCCGCTCCCAGGCCAGGCCGTACGACAGGCCGGGGTCGCGCACGGTGAGCCGGTAGGCGGTGTCCGGGGACGCCGGGACAGCGTGTTCGTCCGTCTTGACCAGACGTGGAGTGAAGCGTCCCCGCCGGGTGAGGAGGATCTCGTCCTCTTCGCCGGGTGTCAGCAGCTCGGCGGCCAGTCGCGCCGCGTCGTGGCCGTCGTCACCGGTGCGGTGCAGGCACACGCGCCGGACGTCGAGGCGGGGCTGCTCGTTGCCCAGCGAGCGCGTCGTTCCCCAGGTGGCGGCATCCTGCGGATGGACGGGCCCGTCGGCGAGCCCCGGCTCCGGCAGCGCGCCGCACGGACGGCTCACCAGCCACAGCGCGACCCGCAGATCCTGGGGAAGCTCCTCGCAGGCCAGCGTGATGGCGCGCAGCGCCGCGGCCCGCCGGGTGATCTGCTCGACCACCACCTCGGCCTCGGGGGCCTCTTCGTCGGCTTCGGCCGTGTCGCCCAGCACGATCGCGAACGCGACGGCTCCGGCGGAGGGAGGCACCATGGCTGCCCACCCGGCGGGGTCGTCGCCGAGCGGCGACAGGCTCACGTGCGCGCCGCGTCGTTCCAGCAGCGACCCCAGGGCGGCGGCGAGCGAATCGCGGCCGTCCTCGTCCGCGACGATCCACACGTCACCGGTCACGACGTCCGGCAGCGCCGTTCGGGTGATCGCGGCGCCGGCCGGCAGAGCGTGACCGAGGCCGTCAACACCGGCGGAGCCGGTGAGCGGGCTGTCAGGGGCCGTGGCCAGCATCACCGAGAAGTCGCCCGTGCCGGGCTCGGGGCCCGCCTGGACGACGTCGGTGTAGCCGGCCTCGGACAGGAGCTCCGGCCATCCCGTCCAGGACAACAGCGGCGAGTCCGGTCGTACGTCGTGGTCGTCGAAGTCCCAGAAGTCAGGCATCAGCCCCAGGAACGGCAGCAGGGACTCCACGCGGTGCGGCTCGGCGACGAGCAGCTTGCCACCGGGCGCGAGCAGCGCGGACAACCCGCGCAGGGCGGCGGTCAGGTCGCGGGCCAGATGCAGGCAGCCACCCGCCACCACCAGGTCGTACCCGCCTGCGAGATACCCCTGAGCCGTGGGGTCGCCGTTCAGGTCGAGCAGGTCGAAGTCGACGAAGTCCACCCCGGACAGGCGCTGCTGCAGCCGGGCCAGCGCCGGTTCGGCGGCGTCGGTGACCGTGTAGTGGGTGCGGTCGGCGGGCAGGACCGGCAGCAGCGCGGCGGTGGTGCCGCCCGTCCCCGCGCCCACCTCCAGGATCCGCAGCGGCCGGTCAGCGGGCCACTCCTGGACGACCCGCTCCACGAGCGCCCGCGCGATCCGGTTGCCGAACAGGCTCGCGGGGCCGATGTCGTAGAACTGGTCCAGCAGCTCCGTGGCCCCGCCGGCCGCGAACACGTCGGCCGCCGACCGCTCGCCGCGCAGCAGTTCGCGCAGGTGCAGCCCGCCCCGCACCGCCAGCGCGCTCTGCGCCGCGAACGAGGTCCCCGCCCGGACCAGCTCGCCGTACGCCGCGTCCGGCCCCTCCCCGTCCGGCCCGGCTTGCGGAGTCAGCCGTACGTGCCGCTCGTCCGGGCGTTCCAGGAGGCCGTGCCGTTCCAGCAGGGGCAGCGCCGCCTGGATCATCCTCCGGTGGTGCGGCTCCTGGCACACGACAGACAGGTCGTGGACGGTGAGGCCGGACGTGACACCGCCGGTCAGCTCCACCAGCGCGGCGGTCAGCGTACGGGCGAAGGACTCTTCGAGCCGGGCCGCGTACGCGGGATGGTCGAGCTCCCGCCAGAGCGCCCGCACGCCGGCGAGCCGATCGGCCGCGTCGGCGAGGAGCCGCTCGGGGCCGGGCGCGGGCCAGGCGGCGGCCGGTTCGCCCGGCCGTGGCGCGGCCCGCAGCTCGACGTGGTAGCGGCTGACCGGGGTGGCGTGGAGGCCGGGCATCCGGCGCAGCCTGACGCCCTCCATCTCGGCCGTCACCCGGCCGTCCGCGCCGGCCACCGTGATGTCCCAGCAGACCTCCTCGGCGTCGCCGGACCGCTCACGGACGTGTACGAACCCATCCGGATCCGGCCTGCCCCACAGCCGCACCGCACCGATCGCCGCCGGCATGTAGCCGGTGCCCGAACGCAGCGCGTCCACCAGCCACACCACGCCCGCCTGCAGCGCGCTGTCCAGGACCACCGGATGCGCCTGGTAGCGCTCGTCGCGCTGGTCCGGGCACGCGTAGGCGCCCAGCACCTCGCGCTCACCCGTCCACAGACCCGTCAGCACCTGGAACCTCGGGCCCCACACCATGCGGCCCTCGGCGGCCCGCGCGTAGTAGCCGGGCACGTCCACCGGGGCGCTGATGCGGGCGCGCAGTTCCGCCACGTCCAGCGGCGGCGGGGCCTGGCGCAGCAGGGGCCGCACCCGGGCCCGGAAGTGCTCGCGCGCGCCCTGCCCTCTCGACGACATACTGGCCACCGTGATCGTGCCCGTCTCCGACAGCGAGGTCTGGACGAACACCGTCTCCGCGCTCGGCCCCGGCACCACCAGCGCACGGCTGATGGCCGCCTGGTCCACTTCGACCGCCGGGCCCGCCTCCGGTAACGCCAGCCGGCCGGCGGCCAGGGCCATCTCCACGTACCCGGTCGCGGGCATCACGGCGGCCCCGCCCGCCCGGTGGTCGGTGACCCAGGGCGCCCGGGCCTGGTCGAGCTCCCCGTGCCAGGAGGGTTCGAGCGTCGGCAGCCGCTGGCCCAGCAGCGGGTGCTGGATCGCCGGGTCGCCGATCGCGGGCGCCCACGAGAGCGGGCCGCCCGCCCAGTGGCGCTGCCGCTGCCACGGGTAGGCCGGCAGCGTCCACACCACGCCCCGGCGGGGGAAGTAGTGGTCCCAGTCGATCTCGGCGCCGGCCGCGACGAGCCGGGCGAGCGCGGTGCGCATCTGGGGCGCCCCCGGCCTCGCGCGCCGCAGCGTGGGCACGACGGCCGTGCGGGCGCGGGCCGCGCCCGAGGCACGGCGCAGGTACGTCTGCAGCACCGGATGCGGCCCCACCTCCACCAGCACGTCGAACCCATCGGCGAGCACCTGCTCCATCGCCGCTCCGAACCGCACCGGCCGGCGCAGGTTCTGCCACCAGTACGCCGTGTCCAGTTCCTCGCCCTTCAGCACGTCGCCCGTCACGGTCGACACCATGGGGATCCGGGCCCGCGACGGCCGCAGGTCCGCCAGCGCCGCGCACAGCGGCTCGCGCAGCGGGTCCATGGCGGCGCTGTGAAAGGGGTAGTCCACGTCCAGCTCGCGGAAGAACACCGCGCGTGCGGCCAGGTCCTCGCCCAGCTGCTTCAACGCCTCCTGCGGCCCGGCGACGGTGACGTCCCGGTCGGAGTTCACCGCGGCCACCTCCACCTGCGGGTAGTCGGTCAGGAGCTGCCGGGCGGCCCTCTCCGGCAGCCCGACCGCGGCCATCCGGCCCTGCCCGCGCGTCGCCGCCTGCGCCGTACCGCGCTCGGCGACCACCCGCGCCGCCTGGCCGAGCGACAGCGCCCCGCAGGCGTACGCGGCGGCCACCTCGCCGACGCTGTGCCCCAGCACCGCGCCCGGCCGCACACCCGCCGCGAGCAGCATCTCCACCAGGCCGACCTGTACGGCGAACAGCAGGGGCTGGGCGATCTCGGTCGCCGACAGCCGCCACCGGGCCACCGGCAGTGTCAGCTCCTCCAACACGGACCAGCCCAGGCGAGGTGTCAGCTCGGCGTCCACCGCTTCCACGGCGGCCCGGAACGTCCCGTCGGCCAGCAGATCGGCGCCCATCCCGGCCCACTGCGACCCGTTACCGCAGAACACCAGCGCCACCCGCCCCCTCTCCACCACCTCCCCGACCACCGCCACGGGCACCTCAAGCCCTGCCTCCGGGTCGCGTCCCCCTGACGGCACGTCGTCCGTCGTCGCAGGCGCGGTGGGCCTTCCCGCCGGCGGGTCGTCCTCCGTCGTAAGCGCGTTGGGTCTTCCTGACGGCACATCGCCCACTGCCTTCGGTACGTCGAGCGGCGGGCTCGCGGTGGGTTTGCCGCCTGCCACCCCTTCTTCTCTGACCTGGTTTGCGGCGGTTTCCGGGCCGAGGTCGGCGGCGGGCGGACCGTCCGGGGTGGCGGTGCGGAGGTGGGACAGGCTGAGGGCGGCCGCCGCTGCCGAGTCGGCCAGGACGACGGCACGATGCCGGTGGAGGGCACGCCGACGGGTCGCGGTGTAGGCGGCGTCGTAGAAGTCCCGTTCGTCGATCGACGCCAGGTGCTCGGCGGTCCGTTCGATGGCGTCGGCGAGCGCTGCCGGACTGCGCGCCGACACCACGAACGGGAGCGGCCCAGCGGATCCGGTCTCGCGGACCGACTCGGCCCGACGCTCGCCTCCCTGCGCAGAGGCGACAGCCCCAGAGCCGTTTCCCCCGGCCGCGGCTACCCCAGAGCGCGCAGTCCCCGGGCCCGGTGAGCCCAGGGCGGCCGTGCCGAGCGTCGCCGAGTCAGGGGGTGTGGGCTTGGGAACGACGGGGGTGCGGGTGGCGGGCTGGGGTGGGGGAGTCACGGGGGCCGGGCGGGGGTCGGGTGGGGCGGACAGGGCTATGTGAACGTTCGCGCCTCCGAACCCGAAGGAGTTCACCCCCACCACCGCTCGCCCCTCCGTCTCGGGCAGCGGTCGCGGCCGGGTGACGACGTTCAGCCCGAGGCCGTCGAAGTCGATGGCGGGGTTGAGCGTGGCGGCGTGCAGCGACGCCGGGATGGTCCGGTGCCGGAGCACCAGCAGCGCCTTGAACAGCCCGGGCATGCCGGAGGCCGGCTCCAGATGCCCCAGGTTCGTCTTGACCGAGCCGATCGGCAGGGCGCCGTTCGAGCGGCCGGTGCCGAGGGCGCGGCCCAGCGCCCGGCATTCGGCCGGGTCGCCCGCCTGGGTGCCGGTGCCGTGCGCTTCCACGTACACCACCTCGTCGGCCCCGATGCCGGCCTCGCGGTACACCTGCCGCAGCAGCGCCTCCTGCGCGTCGGTGTTGGGCAGGGCCAGCCCGACGGTGTGACCGTCGTTGTTGGCGGCGGCGCCGACGATCACCCCGTGCACCCGGTCCCCGTCGGCGAGCGCGTCGGCGAGCTGTTTGAGCACGACCACGCCGCCGCCCTCGGCGCGGACGAACCCGTCGGCCTCGGCGGAGAAGGCGCGGCACCGCCCGGTGGGCGACAGCATCGACGCCTGGCTGAACCCGACGAAACCCGTGGGGCTGAGCAGCACGTTGACCCCGCCGGCCAGGGCCACCCGGCTGGAGCCCTCGGCGAGCGACCGGCAGGCCCGTTCGACCGCCTGCAGCGAGGACGAGCAGGCGGTGTCGACGATCATGCTCGGCCCGCGCAGGTCGAAGACGTGTGACAGCCGGTTGGCGGCGATCGACAGCGCCATCCCGGACATGCTGTACGGGCCCAGGGAGCCGCGTTCCAGCGCCTGGAGCACACCGTACGACGGGTCGGAGATGCCGACGAACACTCCCATGTCGCTGCCGGCCAGGCGTGCCGGGTCGATGCCCGCGTCGTCGAACGCCTCGGCGGCCATCTCCAGCAGCAGCCGCTGCTGCGGGTCCATCGAGGCGGCCTCCTTGGGGGAGATCCCGAAGTAGGCGGCGTCGAAGGTGGCGATGTCCCGGAGGAACCCGCCTGCCCGGGTGTAGCTCCGGTCCGGTCTCGGGATGCTCTCGTCGATGTACCGCTCGGCCTCGAACCGGTCCGGCGGCACCGTACCGACCAGGTCGTCGCCACGCAGCAGGGCCTGCCACAGCCCGTCGAGGTCCGTGATGCCGCCCGGAAGCCTGCACCCCACTCCGACCACCGCTACAGCCTGCCGAGGCCATACCCGCCCGTTACCGCCACCGCCTGTGCTCATCCTGTCACCTTTCTGATCGCCCGCGACCCCATGCCACCACAGCCGTGTGTGACTGGACAGCAACTGTTCGTGTTCCTCCACGGTCACGGTGTTGCCTCCCGTTAAGGCATGGTGTGGTGGGGCTCGGAGACGTACGCGCGAGGCTGGGATGTTACATAGAGCAATTGAACCTATGCACGGAGTGTCCAGCTGGTGCATCGCCGAGAAGATCCCGATGACCCCTGTTCGGCGATGAGGATGATCCGGTCCGGCATGCTGGGACGATGCTGGAAACCTCGGTCCGCCTGCTGCGCCTGCTCTCGTTGCTCCAGGCGCGCCCCGACTGGCCCGGCGCCGAGCTGGCCGACCGGCTCGGCGTCACCACCAGGACCGTGCGCAACGACATCGAGCGGCTGCGCGGCATGGGCTACGAGATCCACTCGGCCACGGGGACGGCGGGCGGTTACCGGCTCGGGGCGGGGGCGGCGCTGCCTCCGCTGCTGCTCGACGACGAGGAGGCCGTCGCGGTGGCCGTCAGCCTGCACGCCGCCGCAGGCGGCACCGTGACCGGCATCGAGGAGACCTCGCTGCGCGCGCTCACCAAGCTCCAGCAGATGCTGCCGGCACGCCTGCGGCACCGCATCGAGGCGGTACGGGCCGCCACGGTGTCGGTCGCCGGGCGCGGCCCCATGGTGGACGCCGGGACCCTGACGGTGATCGCCGCGGCCGTCCGCGACCACGAGGGGCTGCGCTTCGACTACCGGGACCATGACGGCGCGGTGACCATCCGCTCGGCCGAGCCGCACCGTCTCGTGTACACCGGCCGGCGCTGGTATCTGCTCGCCTGGGACACCGACCGCGACGACTGGCGGACCTTCCGCGCCGACCGCATCACGCCCCGCACGCCGAACGGTCCCCGCTTCACCCCGCGCGAGCCCCCGGGTGGCGACGCCGCGGCCCACGTCGTGCGCGGCGCCGGCTCGACCGCCTACCGGCATCCGGCTCTCGTACGGCTGCACGCGCCGTACGAGACGCTCTTCGAGCGGCTTCCGCCGGCGGCCGGTCTGCTGCGCGCCGACGGCGAGGGGGCCTGTGTCCTGGAGACCGGCGGAGAGTCGTTCCACAATCTGGCCGCGTTTCTGAGCACCCTGGAGGTCCCCTTCGAGGTGCTCGACCCGCCCGAGCTCCGGGCCTTCCTGCGCGACCTGGCGCGGCGTTACACGGCCGCCGCCCAGGAAGGCTGACGGCGTGTCAGCACGCCTTCGACGGGTGGTCAGGCTGTTTTGATCGCGCCGCCGTCGATCAGGTAGTCGGCTCCGGCGATGCTGGCGCCGAGCGGTGAGGCCAGGTAGACGACCAGTGCGGCCACCTCGCCGGGCTCGACGAACCGGCCCGTCGTCATGCCGGACTGTCCCGGGATCGCCTGGAGCAGCTCCTCGTGCGGCACTCCCAGCGCCTTGGCCAGCTCCGCGCCGTATCCCTGCGGTCCCTCCCACAGCGGCGTTCGCACCGCGCCGGGCGAGATCGTGTTGACCCGTACGCCCCGCGGCCCGAACTCCTCGTTCAGCGCCTTCCCGAATGCCGTCAGCGCCGCCTTCGCGGTCGTGTAGGGGATCGGCCCCGCACTCGGCTGCCGGGCGCTGGTGGAGGAGATGTTCACGATCGTGCCGCCCCGCTCGACCAGGCTGGGCAGGGTCGCCCGGGTGACGCGTACCGCGCTGAGGAAGTTCAGCTCGTACGTGCCGAGCCACTGCTCGTCGCCGAAGGTGAGGAACCCGCCGGCCTGCCCCTTCCCCTCGCCGCCGCCGACGTTGTTGACCAGGACGTCGACGCCGCCCAGCTCGGCCATCGCCCGCTCGGTCAACGCGGTGACGCCCGCGGCGGTGGACAGGTCGGCGGTCACGACGTGTGCGCCCGTCTCCTTCAGCTCGGTGGTGAGCGTGCGGGCTCCGGCGACCACGCGCACTCCCTCGTCCGTCAGCGCCCGCACGATCGACAGGCCGATCCCCCGGCTGGCGCCGGTCACCACTGCGGTCTTGCCGGTCAGTCCAAGATCCATGACAGAACCCTTTCCGCTAAGTCGCGACACTTCCGATGCACTGACGCTACAACTTGCGACATAAATGTTGCAAGTCACCTCCGACTAGGCACACTGATGTAACCTGGCGCGGTGAACAAGATGCGCTCGGACACGGAGCGAACCGTCCGGACGATCCTGGAGGCGGCCGAACGCGTCCTCAGCCGGAACCCGGCGGCGAGCATGGAGCAGATCGCCGAGGCCGCCGGGGTCGCCCGTACGACCGTGCACCGCCGCTTCGCCTCACGTGACGCGCTCGTCGACGCGATGGCCGCCTGGGCCACCCGGCGGTTCGCCGAGGCCGTCGATGCGGCCTACACGACCACGGCTCCGCCCCTGGTCACGCTGCACCAAGTGACCGCGAACGTGCTCCGCGTCAAGATCGACTGGGGATACGCGATGAGCCGGACCGCTTCCGCCGATGCCGAGGTCGCGCGCGTGCACGCCGAGGTCCGTGAGCGGTGCGACGAGATGTTCCGCAGGGCGCGCGAGGCGGGCCTGCTCCGCGCGGACACCGATCTCGACTGGGCGCGCCGCGTCTACTACGCGCTCATCCACGAGGCGGCGATGGAGCCGGACGAGGGTCAGGACGACGGCCAGGACGCGGACGCCCTGGCCGCTCGTCTCGTCGACACGCTGCTGCACGGTTTCGGCGGGCGCGGTTGACCGCGTCACAGGACCGGGCGTGCCGTTCGCTCAGTGGGGTGTCTTCTCCCCGGCCTCGATCGCGAACGGCAGCCGGTTGGCCGGCGGGGCCACGGGGCAGATGGGAAAGTGATCGCTGAACGCGCAGGGCAGGTTGACCGTGCGGTTGAAGTCCAGCGTCACGTTGCCCTCGCCGTCCGGGCCGGCGATGTCCAGGGAGCGGCCCGCCCCATAGGTGGTGACGCCGCTGGTGGCGTCGGTGAAGACCGTGAGCAGCATCCCGTGCGAGCCGATCACCTGGAGGGTGTGCTCGCTGCCCGCGTACGAGAAGCGCACCAGGCCGGGCGAGTCGTGCTGGTGGGCCTCCCAGCCCACGGAGTCGAGCGTCACGGACGTGGGCGAGTCGTAGCGTTCGAGGCGGCCGGGGATCACCCAGCGCGGGCTGGGCTCGTGAACGGGCACGCCGTCGAAGTCACGTCGCGCCGGTGAGCTCGGGTCGTAGGTCACGATCAGGTACGTGCCCCGGTAGGTGATGCCCACCTCCACGTCCCCCACGGTGACCCGGAGGTCGTCGGGGGCGCCGGCGAGGGCGAACCGGCGTTCGGCGGTGAAGGCCTCACCGTCGAAGGCCATCGGGGAGCCCTGCGGGTCGATGTGGAGGGCGTCCCCGTGCTGCCACCACAGGCCAGGCAGCCCGGCGGGGTTCCGGGGCGTGTCGTCGAGCCATTCGTGCGAGGTGGCGGCCAGCCAGCCCAAAGGCCGGGTGAGCCATTGCTCCCAGCCCGCCCGCCACTCCTGCCAGGCGCGGGTGAACTCCTGCGGGCCGGTGGGAACGGGTGCGTCGCTCATGATGATCATCCACTTTCTATTCGATGTCGGTCGTAGGACGGGCCCACGTCGCGAAGAGGGTCAGGGCGAGCAGGGGGAAGGCGACCCCGGCGGTGAGGGCTGTCGCGATCGCCCCCGCCTCACCGGCTCCGCCCGCGGCGGCGCTGCCGTACACCGTGGTCAGCACGGCCAGGCCGAGCGCGCCGCCGAGCTGCTGCATCCCCTGGTTGAGGCTGGAGGCGGCGCCGACCTGGGCCGGCGGCGCCTGGTGCATGATGACGGCGGTGAGCGGCGCGACGGTCAGTCCCGCGCCGAGGCCGAGCAGGACGAACGGCCCGAGCAGGCCACCGGCGAAGGTGTCGGCGGCATCGATCCGCGACATCCACCACAGCCCGGCGAGCAGGCCGAGCATCCCGAGGGAACCGATGATCCGCTCTCCGTGCCGCGTCACCAGGCGGCTGGTCAGGAGGTTCGTGACGAGCAGCGCGGCGGTGAAGGGCAGGACGGACAGCCCCGTCTGGAGCGGGGTGAAGCCCAGGGCGTTCTGGGTGAACAACGCGGCGAAGTAGAGAAAGCCTGCCTGACCGGCCGGGATCAGCATCATGGCCAGCAGCGGGGCCGCGCTGCGCATCCTCGTGAAGAACCCGAGCGGCACGACCGGTGCGGCATGACGCCGCTCGATGAGGACCAGGGCGAGCAGCCCGGCGATCGAGACCGCGAACGAGCCGAGGACGACCGGGTCGGCCCAGCCGTGGGAGGCGGCGTTGACGAGGCCGTAGACCAGGGCGGTCATGCCGGCCGTGGACGCGACGGCCCCGCCGACGTCCAGGCGGGCCGGAGCGCGGGGCGCCTCCGGCACCAGCAGGCGTACCCCCACGAGGACGACCAGGCCGACGGGGATGTTGACGAACATCACCCATTCCCAGCCCAGGGATGTGGTCAGCACCCCGCCGAGCACCAGACCGCTCGCCGCGCCGAGGCCGATGGCCAGCACGAACACGCTCATCGCCCGCGCGCGCTGCGGACCCGGCCTGGTGATCGACATCAACAGCACGAGCGTGCCCGGCGCGGCCAGGGCCGCTCCCAGACCTTGCAGGACGCGGGCGGCGATGAGCATCGCCGGCGTCGTGGCCGCACCGCCCAGCGCGGAGGCGGCGGTGAAGATCGACACGCCGATCAGCAACGTGCGGCGCGGGCCGACGATCGAGCCCACCTTGCCGCTGAGCAGAACCAGACCGCCGAAGACCAGGGCGTAGGAGGTGACCACCCAGGACAGGCCGGTCGCCGAGAAGCCCAGCGCGTGCCGGATCTGGGGCAGCGCGACGTTCACCACGCTGTTGTCGATCACCAGGATGAGCTGGGTGAGGGACAGCACGATGACCGCCGGGTAGCGCAGTCGCGGTGCGGCGGATGGGTGGTCGCCGCCGGCCGCCGTCCGTTGATGCGGCGGCGGGATGACGCGGTCGTGGCCCGGATCGTGCCCGGAGCTCTGGAGGGGTCGGGTGCTCATCGTGAGCGTCCTTTCTGACAGTGGCCGGCGTCGTGCGGCTGGGAGTCTGCGTCACCTCCGGGTGCGGACGCACAAGAAATTGCCGACTCGGCAAGAGACGCTCCGCGGGGAATTCCGGCGCGCACCTGGATGGTTGACGCCATGGCCGGATGCGGACCCGTGCCCGGCGCCTGTGTTCCTCGTTGCCGAGTCAGCAAGGATGGCCACTGTGGACGACGATCTCGACGCCGCGCTGACGGCAATGGGCCCCAGGCTTCGGCGGTTGCGCCGCCATCGCGGCCGGACCCTGGGCTGACCTGGCCGCGGAGACCGGCATATCGGAGAGCACCCTGTCGCGCCTGGAGAGCGGCCTGCGGCGGCCGAACCTCGAACTTCTCCTGCCGCTGGCCAGGGCGCACGGCATGCCGCTGGAGGAGCTCATCGGTGCGCCGCAGACCGGCGACCCGCGCGTCCACCTGCGGCCGATCCGGCGCGACGGCATGACGTACATCCGGCTGACCCAGAAGGCGGGCGGCACCCAGTCGTACAAGCTGATCATCCCCGGCGCGACGGGCACCGCCGAGCCCGATCTGCAGAGCCATGAAGGCTACGAGTGGCTGTACGTGCTCAGCGGCCGGCTACGGTTCGTGCTCGGTGACCGGGACCTCACGCTGGCGTCCGGTGAGGTGGCCGAGTTCGACACGCGGGTCCCGCACTGGATGGGCAACGCCGGGGCCACACCGGTCGAGCTGCTCATCCTGTTCGGGCCTCAGGGGGAACGCGCCCACGTCCGCGCCCGGCCACGCCCGGACGACCGCTGACCTTTCGCGAACCGGGCCTACTTCGGCTGGGCCCCGAGCTCGCCGAACGCCTTTCGGCTGTGGGCGAGCAGCTCGCGCAGGGCGGGGTTGTGCGTGCCCTGCCAGATCAGGGCGAGCAGAGCGGGCGTGTCGACGTCGTCGATGGTCAGGGCGGTGAGCCGGTCGCGGTAGCGGGCGGCCATCGACTCGCTGAGGACGGCGACGGCGAGCCCACGAGCGGCCAGGTCGGCGATGGCCTCGGCGGCGCTGGCCTGCAGGGCGATCACCGGCTGGACGTGCCGCGCCGCGCACGCCTGGTCGAACACCGTGCGCAGGCCGGTGCCCAGTGGCATGCAGACGATCGGGTGGTCGGCCAGCTCGCGCAGGCTGACGTGCCGCCGGTTCGCCAGGGGATGCCCGGAGGGGACCGCCGCGACGAGTCGCTCGCTGATGATGGTCAGCGCGTCCAGACCGTCGGGGGTGGCGGTCGCGGTGCCGACGAGCGCCAGGTCGATGGTCGCTGCCCGGACTCCGTCGACGAGCCGGTCGGAGTTGTCCTCCTGCAGCGAGAGCTCCACGCCGGGATGCGCCCGGTGGAAGGCGGCCAGGGCGTCGAACAGCGGGGTGACCGTACAGCCGATGACCATGCCGACGGTGAGCCGTCCCCGGATCAGGCCGGTCACCTCGCCCACGGAGCGGCCGACGGCGCCGGCGGCGGCGAGCGCGGCGCGGGCGGGCCCGAGCGCGGCCTTGCCCGCGACGGTGAGGGTGGCGGCGCGCGCCGAGCGGTCGAACAGCTCCGCGCCGAGCTCGCGTTCGAGCCGGCGGATCTGGGCGCTGACGCCGGACTGGCTGATGTGCACCCGCTCGGCCGCCCGGGTGAAGTTACGCTCCTCGGCGACCGCGACGAAGTATTCGAGCTGCCTCAGATCCATAACTGGCAATCATAGTTTCCATCAGAAGCAGCTGTTGGACTTCTGGCTAGGTGCTTGCCACCCTGAAAGCATGACCGAATATGAGAAGGCCATGCGGCCCGAGGACATCACCCGCCTGTTCGTGGAGCGGTCCAACGCCGGTGACGCCGCCGGTGTCGCCGCGCTGTACGAAGAGGACGCGGTGCTGGCCTATCCGCCGGGCGGCCGGACGGTGGGCCGGGAGGCGATCCGCGCCCTGTGGGAGAAGGTGCTGGCCAACCGGCCCCGCTTCGAGCAGGAACAACCGCTGCCGACCCTGATCAGCGGCGACATCGCGCTCACCTCGACCCCGCCGAAGGACAACGCGGGCGCCCGCGCGCAGGTGGTGCGGCGCCAGCCCGACGGAAGCTGGCTCCGCCTGCTCGACCAGCCCGAGTTCGTCAGCCCGCGCGGCTGACAGCGCGACCGACAGCGCGTCCCGGATTCAGTCGGCGACGCCGACCTCGCCGCCGACGCGGTCGGCGTCCGCGACGTGCAGCAGGGCCGTCAGCAGGCCGGGAAAGCGGGTGTCGAGGTCGGCGCGCCGCAACCGGACGTAGCAGCGGGTGCCTTCCTGGCGGGTCCGGGTGATGCCCGCGTCCCGCAGCACCTTCAGATGGTGGCTGAGCGTCGACTTGGCGACGGGCGCGCGCAACTCGCCCCACGCCCGCTCCCGGTCATCGGCCAGCACCCGGACCAGCCCGAGCCGGATGGGATCGCTGATCGCGCCTAAGACCCGGATGAGCGTCATCTCGGAGGGGTGGGGGTGGTGAGGATCCTTCACGATTCCAATGCTACCTTCGTTCGTTGTTCGTCGAACTTCGAATGATGGAGCCTTCTGTGACTGCACCCGACCATACGACCGGCGACTTCACCGGTCAGGTCGTGATCGTGACCGGCGCGGGCTCCGGCATCGGACGCGCCGCCACGATCGCCTTCGCCCGCGCCGGAGCCCATGTGCTGGGAGTCGGCCGACGCCCCGACGCCCTCGCCGCCACCGAGGCCGAGCACCCCCGCATCGTCGCGTTCCCCCTGGACATCTGTGCCGAGGGCGCGGCAGACCAGGTCGTGCGGGCCGCGATCGACCGATGGGGACGCCTGGACGTCGTGGTGAACAACGCCGGCATCACGGGGATGATGCCGCTCGCGGAGGTCACCGCCGCCCGGATCACCGACATGCTGACCACCAACGTCACCGCCCCCAGCCTCCTGGCGTCGGCCGCACTGGAGCACCTACGGGCGTCGCGCGGAGTGATCGTCAACGTGTCCAGCACCTTCGGCCACCGGCCCATCGCGGGAGCCTCCCACTACGCGGCCACCAAGGCCGCGATCGAGCAGCTCACCCGCAGCTGGGCGCTGGAGCTCGCGCCGGAGGGCATCCGGGTCAACGCGGTGGCCCCGGGCCCGACCGAGAGCGAGGCCCTGGCCTCGGCCGGCCTGCCGCAGGCCGTCATCGACGAGATCAAGGACGACGAGGCCGCCCGCATCCCGCTCGGCCGGCGCGGCGACCCCGCCGAGGTGGCCGCCTGGATCCTGCGGCTGTCCGACGCCCACACCGCCTGGCTCACCGGGCAGATTCTCACGGTCGACGGCGGGTACGAGCTCGTCTGATCAGGCGAACCCGCCGAGCGCCTGCCGGGCTCGTCGCAGGAAGGCCCGCTCCGCCTCGTTCGCGGTGCGGTCGAGGGCCACGTCGTAGGCGGACGCCGCCTCCGTGACGCGGCCCAGCCGGCGCAGCAGATCGGCGCGGATGGCGTGGAACAGGCGGTAGCCGTCGAGATCGAGGGCGTCGACGAGGGTGAGCGCCGGCTGCGGGCCGTCGACCTCGGCCACCGCCACGGCCCGGTTGAGCGCCACGATCGGGCTCGGGGCGATCGCCATGAGCTGGTCGTACAGCAGCACGATCTGCCTCCAGTCGGTGGGCGGCTCGCTGTGCACGGCGTTGATCGCGGCCTGGACCTGGTACGGCCCGGGCCGGCCACGCCGCAGGCAGCGCCGTACCAGCTCCTGGCCCTCGGCGATCAGCGCCCGGTCCCAGAGGCCGTGGTCCTGGTCGGCGAGCAGGACGAGCTCGCCGTCCGGCGAGACACGGGCGGGGCGGCGCGACTCCAGCAGGAGCATGAGCGCGAGCAGCCCGGCGACCTCGGGCTCGTCCGGCATGAGCTCGGCCAGCAGCCGTCCGAGGCGGACGGCCTCGGCGCACAGGTCCTCGCGGACCAGCCGGTCGCCCGAACCGGCCAGGTAACCCTCGTTGAAGATCAGGTAGATGACGGCCAGCACGGCCTGCAGGCGGTCGGGCAGATCGGCCTCGTACGGGATCCGGTACGGGATGCGAGCGTCGCGGATCTTGCCCTTGGCGCGGATGAGGCGCTGGGCCATGGTCGGCTCCGGCACCAGGAAGGCGCGGGCGATCTCGGCGGTGGTGAGCCCGCCCAGCAGCCGGAGCGTGAGGGCGACCTGGGCGGCCCTGGCGAGCGCCGGATGGCAGCAGGTGAAGATCAGGCGGAGCCGGTCGTCGCGCACGGGGCCTTCCTCCACGGGTTCGTCGCGGGCGTGCAGCAGGGCGGCCTGGGCGTGCCGGTCCTGGCGGGAGGCCTCACGCCGGAGGCGGTCGACGGCCCGGTTGCGGGCGGTGGTGATGATCCAGCCCGCCGGGCTCGGCGGCAGCCCTTCGGCGGGCCAGCGGTCCACCGCGACGGTGAAGGCGTCCTGGACCGCCTCTTCGGCGATGTCGATGTCGCCGAAGACGCGGACCAGGACGGCGACCGCGCGCCCGTACTCCTGGGTGAAGACGCCTTCGATCGCCGAGAGGGACGTCACTGGAACGGCCGCACCTCGATCGGCAGCGTGGTGGCGCGGGCGAGTTTGCGGCCCCAGGCGAGGGCGGCGTCGAGGTCGGGCGCCTGGATGACGGTGAACCCGCCCAGGTGCTCCTTGCCTTCGGTGAACGGGCCGTCGGTCATGAGCACCTCGCCCGCCTGCGGGCGCAGCACGGTGGCGGTGCCGGGCGGGTGCAGCGCGGCGGCGAAGACCCACGCGCCCGCCGCCCGGAGTTCGGCGTTGAGCGCTTCGAGATCGCGCATGACCGGCTCCAGGACCTCAGGCGGAGGCGGGTCGCCGTCGGGCTGGTAGATGCTGAGCAGATACTGCTTCATCGCGGATGTCCTCCCTTGCTGTCTCACCTTCTATACGAACGACATCCCCGCGAATCGACAGCCGTCCTGGCTCAGGTGTAGTAGCCGTCGACCGGGGCGCGGGCCTCGTCGTAGAGCGCCGGG
>NZ_JBQHCW010000035.1:0-65702 GCF_052068115.1 Nonomuraea sp. ZG12 | reverse complement strand
CCCGGCGCTCTACGACGAGGCCCGCGCCCCGGTCGACGGCTACTACACCTGAGCCAGGACGGCTGTCGATTCGCGGGAGCGTCGTTCGTATAGAAGGTGAGACAGCAAGGAGGGACATCCGCGACGCCCGCATCTCGCAGGACGGCGAATTCATCCTGCTCGCCGACCAGGATCGCGACCCGTGACCGTGGGGAGGCATCAGGGAGCGCCGCCCGCAGACGCTGGGTATCAGCCGTAGACAGCCGGGCACCGTGAGACCCTCGCCGAGCCACATCGGTGTAGGTCGGGTGCCCTGTGCGCAGCATGTCATGGCAGGGGGTCGGCGAACATCACGAACCGGTCCGTCAGTTCGTCAGTGTGAGCGGGTTCACCAGGTCGGCGTAGATGAGCAGGGCTGCCATGATCATCATCGCCAGCGCCGCCGCGTACGTCAGCGGTAGCACTTTGGCGATGTCGACGTACTTGGGCTTCGGCCGCCGCATGACCTTGGCATAGGCCCGCTTGAGCCCCTCCCAGAGTCCGCCCGCGATGTGCCCGCCGTCGAGCGGCAGCAGCGGGATCAGGTTGAACATGCCGATCGCCAGGTTGAAGCCGGCCAGCAGGCTGACGAAGGTGGCGATCTTCTCCTCGTTGGACAGGTCGGAGGCCAGAATCTCGCCGCCCAAGCGGCCCGCGCCGACCATGCCCACCGGGCCCTCGGGGTCGCGCTCGTCGCCGGAGAAGGCCGCGTGCCAGATGCCGACCATCTTCTCCGGCAGGTTGAAGATCGAGCCCGCGACCCTGACCGTCTGCCCGCCCATGTAGCCGATCACCTGGCCGATGCTCTGCTGCTCCCTCACCTTGGTGGGCCGCACGCCGAGGAAGCCGACGTTCTTGTCGATCTTCTCGGGGTCTGCGAAGTTGGGCCGGTCTTGGGCAATGAGCGTGAGGGCGATCGTCATCGGCTTGCCGTCGCGCACGATGCCGAGCTTGACCGGGCCGGGACCGTGGGAGCGGATCAGGCGGATGGCGTTGTCCCAGGAGCCGATCATGGCGCCGTTGAAGGAGACCATGTGGTCGCCTGGCTTGAGGCCCGCCTGCGCGGCCGGGGTGAGCTGGTCGCCGGGCTCGCAGGCGGCGCGCTGCTCGGAGATGGGGATCACGCACGTTTCGGTGGCGGGCGAGACGATCGGGGCATCGGCGGGCAGGCCGATGCCGACCAGTAGGATGGCGGAGAAGACGAACGCCAGCACGAAGTTCATCAGTGGCCCGCCGGACATGATGATGACCTTCTGCCACCACTTCTTGCGGTAGAAGACGCGGTTCTCGTCGCCCGGACGCACCTCTTCCAGCGCGGCCTCGCGGGCCGACTCGATCAGCCCCTGGAAAGGTCCTGTCGCTGTGCTCCTGACCTTGGCGGGATCTTCTCCGGGGCGCGGCGGCAGCATTCCGATCATGCGGATGTAGCCGCCGAACGGGATCCACTTGATGCCGTATTCGGTCTCGCCCTTGCGCCAGGACCAGGCTGTGGAGCCGAAGCCCACCATGTACTGGGTCACCTTGACGCCGAAGAACTTGGCCGGCACCAGGTGGCCGAGCTCGTGCAGCGCGATGGAGATCATCAACCCGAGGAGGAAGAGGATGATCCCCACGACGTAGAACCAGTTCATCTAGGTGCGCTCCCCGGCAGGCGACAAGGACAGACGTGAAGGATGAGACGAAAGGTGCGACAGCCTCAATGTAGTGGTCTCCCTGCACCGCCAGGCTTACCGCAGTTACAAGACGTTGACCCGATGCATGCAGTCGATCTCCCTGGGAGACGACGCGCTCAAGGGCGTCGGCCGCATCGCGTCGTCGCCGACAAAGCTGAGCGCCAAGAACGCCGAGCGGGAAGAGCTCATTAAGGTACTGGACCTCTGCCGCCCGGCGACACCCTCGTCGTCCCCTCGCTCGACCGGCTCGCTCGCTCCCTGCAGGACCTCATCACGATCGTCGCCTTTCTGTGCCGCCGCGGCCCCGGCTTCCGGTCTCTGGCGGCGCAGGAGGTCATCGGGCAGGCGGCCGCCGCGCGTTTTCGTTCTCAGCGCCGAAGGCTTGGAGGAAGGTGTGGGTGGCGGCCCGGGCGATCTCCTGCAGATCTGTGTCGTCGATCTGGCGGGTACCCATCTGGGAGCGCGCCTCCAGCGGGCCGATGAGCAGGGCCAGGAAGTGTTCGGCGGCCTGATCGGGGCTGGTGGCGTCTAGGCGGCCGGCGAGGATGAGCCGCGCCATCCGGTCGGCGAGCGCCTGGCTGAGACGATGTGGGCCGCTCTCGACGGCGATGTCGAGGATGTCGGGGAAGTGGGTGAGCTCCGCGTACAGCAGGCGCCGCAGGGCGCAGGAGCGGTCGTCGGTGTGCAGGCGCACCAGACGGTGGCCGACCTCCTCCAGCGTGGTGCGGAGGTCGGGGCCGGGCTCGGTGAGTGGCTTCAGCGCGGCGAGTCGTTGGTCCAGCACGCTCTGGGCCGCGGCCTGCATCGCGTGCCGGAAGAGGGTCGCCTTGTCGGTGAGGTGGTTGTAGACCGTGGGCTTGGCCACGCCGGCCTCATTGGCGATCTCCTGCACGCAGGCCTGGGCGTAGCCCTGGCGGGCGAACACAACAAAGGCGCCGTCCAGGATCGCCTGCCGTTTGTCGATGCGTCCCCGTGCGGTGGCCATGCCCCCGATTGTACTCACTGGTTCAGCAATATGAACAGGCGAGTTGCACTGGATTGTTCAGGTAACTAATTTGAACCTATGAGTTCAATCTCTTCGGATGACCGTCTGGACCGGCCACTGCGGGCGTTGATCGGCGTCGTCCTGCTCGGCGGCTTGCTGGGCATCCTCAACAGCACGATGGCCGCAGTCGCCACCAAGACGCTGGCGAGCGCTCTGGACGCCTCGCTCAGCACGGTCGGCTGGGCCTCCACCGGCTTCCTGCTCGCCGTCACGGCCACCATCCCCTTCACCACCTGGGCGGTCGACAGGTACGGCGGACGGCGACTGTGGCTGGCGGGCCTGGCGGTGTTCATGGCGGGATCGCTGGCCGCCGGGCTGGCCTGGAATGCCGGCAGCCTGATCGCCTTCCGCACCCTGCAGGGCTTCGGCGCCGGGGTACTCGACCCGCTCGTGCTGATCCTGCTGGCTCGCGCGGCCGGACCGGCACGCGCGGGACGCGTCATGGGGCTGATGGGCGTGGTGCTGTCGCTCGGCCCGGTCCTGGGGCCGATCGCGGGTGGCGCCGTGCTGGGTGGGCTGTCGTGGCGGTGGATGTTCCTGCTCAGCGTGCCCGTCGGGCTGATCGCGTACCTGCTGGCCGTACGGGTTCTGCCCGCAGACCCCCCGGCCGGACGGGACCCGGCGGTCCGGCTCGATGTCCTGGGGCTGGCCCTGCTCGCGCCGGGGTTCTCCGCGCTCGTCCTGGCTCTGTCGCAGACGGCTGAGCACGGAGCGTTCACCGCCTGGCAGGCGTTGCTGCCACTGGCCGCGGGCATCGTGCTGATCATCGGCTACGTCCTGCGCGCGCTCGGTGCCCGCCGCACACCGCCGCTGATCGATGTGCGGCTGTTCGCCAGCCGGGGGTTCACCGCCGGCGTCACCATCATGGGGCTGGGCGGCCTGGCCAACTTCGCCACCCTGTTCGCGCTCCCGCTGTACTACCAGCAGGCACACGGCCACGGGGTGCTCGCCGCCGGGCTGCTGATGGCCCCAGCGGGCCTGGGCGGCGCCATCGCCATGCCGCTCGCGGGACGGCTGTCGGACCAGGTCGGCGCCCGCGGCATGGCCGCCGGCGGCGCGCTCCTGGCCGGGCTCAGCGCCCTGATCTTCACCCAGATCGACGCCGATACCAGCCAGGCGTGGCCGGTGCTGGCGGCGCTGACCATCGGCCTGGGCATGGGCTGCTTCAGCGCACCGACGATGGGCTCGCTCTACCGGAGCCTGCCCGGCCCGCTGGTCGCGCAGGGAAGTTCGGTGCTCTACATGCTCAACCAGCTCGGGGCCGCAATCGGCATCGCCATGGTCACCCTCATCCTGCAGACCTCCATCGAGGTGATCACCGGCTTCCACAGTGTCTTCTGGCTCGTCCTCGTGCTCATCGCGGCCGTGCTCGCCGCGACCCCGCTGCTACCAGGCCGCACCCACACGCCGACCGCCCACCCCGAACCCGTGACCTCCGGAAAGGCGTCCTGATGACCAGCACCGCGAAGACCATCGTGATCAGTGGCGGCACTGACGGCATGGGCCGGGCGCTGGCCTCCACATACCTGGAGCGAGGCGACACCGTGGTGGTCATCGGCCGCGATGCGGCTAAAGCGGCCACGCTGCCCGGAGCCCACGTCATTCCTGCGGATTTGAGCCTGTTCCGCGAGAACAGAAGGGTCCTCAAGGAAATCAACGACCGCCACCCCGCCGTGGACGCGCTGGTGCTGTGTGCCCGGTACTTCCGGTCAACCCGGTTCGTCACCGCCGAGGGCGTCGAGGGGGTCTTCGCCCTGGAGTACCTGAGCAGGTTCATCCTCAGCCACGGTCTGATCGCGCCCGGCGTCATCGTCAACGTCTCCGGCCCCGGCGTCCCCATGGGCCGCATCCACTGGGACGACCTCATGCTCGAACACGGCTACGCGGGGATGGCCGCCCAGATGCAGGCCGGACGGGCCAATGACCTGCTCGCGGTCGCCTACTCCGCCCGCCAGACGACCGGCCCCACCCGGTATGTGCTGATCAACCCCGGCCCGGTGGCCACCAGCTTCGCAGGCGAGTACGACCCGCCCACCGCCGCCCATGTCGCCACGCTCAAAAGGCACGGCCGACCGGTCGGCGAAGGCATCAAACCGATCATCGCCCGCATCGACGCCCCGCCCACGGCGCCGCTCACCGCGTTCATGCGCTTCGACCCGATCAACCTGGACGGCTCCGCCTTTGACCCCCGCGCCGCGGCCCGGCTCCACGACCTGACCCGCCGCCTGCTGGCCCTTCTGGAGAACTGACCCCATCAACCCGTACGAGCCGATGCCCCTCATCCACCCCCCGCGCGGCTTCACTGAACCAGACTCTCCGCCAGGTCGTCCGCGTGCGCGGCGGCGCAGACCGCCCGCGGCTGCGGCTCAGCAACCTCTACGGCACCCGTCCTCCCACCATCGCCTACACCCGCCTGGCGGCACGCACCACGGCGACCGCGATCGACAGCGGCACCGACACCGACACCGCCGTCATCTTCGGCGGAGCCCCCATGTAACGATCCAGCTCGGCCAGGAAGCCGTCAGCGACCCCATCGACTTCGCCATCGGCGGCGAGGCCGACGTGGCCATCAGCACCTACCACCCCTTCGCCCTGCAGACCGGCTACCTGACCCCGGGCGACGCGGTCTCCCGTCTGGACCTGCCGGTTCCCACGCGCACGTCCTTCACCGCAGCGCCGACCAGTGCGATCAACTGCATCGATCCACCGAGGTCGACGACGGGAAGACGTCGGCCGGTCGATGGCCAACCCCGACGGGATCGTCTACTACGTCTGCTACGGACCGCCTGCACCGCCCTCAAATGAACTGCTACGAGTCGCCCGATCACGCTGGGCCAGCGTCTGTGGGTGTCCGGGTCAGGTCGCAATCTCACGGATGCTGCTGGCCGCGTTGGTGCCGCAACAACAGCACGGCCATGGCGGCGGTCAGCCAGAGCACCGCCGCAGCGCCGGTCAGGGTTGCGCTCACGCCCGAGTGGAAGGCCGCTCGGGCTGCCTGCAGCAGGTCGCCCGCCTGCGCGGGAGCGAGCGTCGCGGCGATTGCGACGGCCGAGCCGAGTGATTCGCTCGCCTCAGTAGACGGACCGGGCAGCGTGGCGCGGTAGACAACTGACAGGACCGTGCCCAACAGCGCAACGCCCAGCCCCGCCCCCAGTTCGAACGAGGTCTCCTGGATGGCGGCCGCCTGACCCGCGCGCTCCTCGCTGGCCGCGGACATCACCAGATCTGCACCGAGCGTCATCACCACCCCGGCCGCCGTCCCCGCGAGGATCAGCACCAGGGGGACGGCAGGCCCGCCCAGGACCAGCGGGAGCACGGCTAGCGCGGCGCCGAGGACGGCCAGCGCCGCCGCCACGGTGAGCCGGCGCCCCCAGCGCGTGGCCGGCCACGCTGCCGCACCGGCGCCCACCGCGTTGGCGGCGGCCAGCGGCGTGAGCACCAGCCCGGCTTGGAGGGGAGCGAGCCCGTCCACGAGCTGGAACCACTGGGTGAGGAAGAACAGCAGCGAGGTGTAGCACCCGAAGCAAACCAGCACGCACACCGTCGCGGCGGTGAACCGGCGGTCGGCGAACAGGGACAGGTCCAGCAGCGGGTTGGAGGCATGCCGCTGGCGCAGCACGAAGATCACTACAAGTGCCGCGCCGACTGACCCGATGATCGCTGACAGGGCCGACGGTTGTTCGGCCACGTGCTTCACTCCATAGACGGTGAGGCCGAGAGCGGCGATGGACAGCGCGGCGTCCGCCGGGTTCCAGCGGCGCGGGGTCCTTGGACTCGGGAATCAACCGGGCGCCGGCGATCAGTGCGAGGCCCACGACGGGAAGGTTGGCCAGGAAGGCCGAGGACCAGCCCCAGCGCTCCACCAGCGCACCGCCCAGAACGGGCCCCAGCGTGGGGCGCTGGAAGCTGGCGATCGTCTACAAACTGCTGCAGGGCACACATCGGTTCGGTGAACTCAAGCGCGAAATGCACGGCATCACCCCGCGCATGCTCACCCGGCAACTCCGGAACTGGAGGAGGACGGGATCGTCTCGCGGATGGTCTACCGCGAGGTGCCGCCCCGGGTCGAGTATTCGCTCACGAGCATCGGCAGGAGTCTGGAGCGGATCGTCAACCTGCTCGACGGGTGGGGCAGGTCGTACCTTGAGCACCACCACGACGAGGATCCGTCCCGAGTCTGAACGGGCCGCGAATCGCCTGGACGGCTGACCGTGCCGGTGTCCCCTTAGTGAGCTGGTCCTGAGGTTCTGTCGCAGTTACGGCAGATACGGTCGAGGATCTGGTCGGTGGTCCAGGTGAACGGCTTGGCGTTGTCGTTCCAGGCCGTGATCCATGTGTCGCCCATCTGTCCAGCAGAACGCGCCCCAGCGACATCGTCACTACCTGAAACGGAACCCACCTCATGTGGCGAGACCAGAACTCAGGACCGTCTCACTAGGCCCGCTGCACCGTGTTGCGATGTTTGTAGCGGTCCTTTTCGATGCCAGGGGGCCGCCCGCCATGTGCGCCCCGCCGTAGCCGGGCGGCTTCGTGGTTTCTCTTCTCCGGGATCACGTGGCGGATGCCGCGCTGGCGAAGGTAGGCACGGATCTGACGGTTGCTGTATGCCTTATCGGCTCCGACGCTGTCCGGTGTGCGAAGGGGTCGCCCCGGGCCCAGTCGGGGAACACGGATCTTGTCCATCACCGACTCGACCGGGTGCAGTCCGCCCGCTGTCCCGGTGAGATGAGTAGGGACAGCGGGCGACACTTCACGTCTGCGCTGAGGGGAAGCATCGAGGTCAGCCCGCCACGGGATCGCCCGAGGGCTTCGCCTGCCGCCTCGTTTTCACCAGCGGATCGCGCGGGTTCGCCGCTGTCAGCGGTGCCTGACTCGCCTCTTGCCTCGCCGTTTCTCAAAGGGCTCGGCGAGACGAATGAGCCGTGCTCGGGTGTTCCGGCGGCATGCTGGTGGGCACGTACTGAGGTGGAATCGACGTTGATGTTCCAGTCGATGTCCCCTGTGGCGTCGGCGACGGCCTGGACATGCTGCAGGAGCCTGTCCCAGGTGCCGTCCGCCGACCACAGCAGCTGCCGCTTGTGGACGGTCTGCCACGGGCTGAACCGCTGGGGCAGGTCACGCCGCTGCACTTCGGTGCTCAGCCGGTGAATGATTCCGTTGATCACCTGGCGGTGGCTGCGCCATCGGCCGCATCGGTTACCACTCACCGGCAGCGGCGGCTCCTGCATGGCCCACTCTTCGTCGGTCAGATCGCCTCTGCTGATCATGTCCGGCGCGGGGATCGCTCGTCGGGCGGGCGCGGTTATGCCTCAGCCGTCTTCATCGACTCCACCAGGGTGGAAAAGCTGTCCGCGGCGTGGCCGGCGTCCATGCCGCGCCGGAAGAGCTCGACGACCGCGGCCGGAAGCGTGGTGTCGACTCCCGCGTCGGCGTTGGTGTGCAGGACGTGCTCGACGCTGGCCATCCCCATGGCGAGGCGGTCCACGTCGCCGATGTGCCGGCCGGCGTCGATGCGCTCGGCGTAGAAGGAGAAGAATCCCGGCAGCGAGTTCGCGGTCTCCACGGCGTGCGGCAGGATGTCCGCCGCCGTCAGGCCGTTGGCGTCGGCGAGGGTGATGGCCTGCCAGTAGCTCAGCATGGAGGTCCAGAACATGACCATGCCGATCTGGTACATGAGCGCGGCGACCCCCGGGTCTTCTCCTCGGTGGTCGGTCCGCCCCGTGATGACTTCGAGCGCGGACCGGTGCTGGTCGAAGATCTGACGCGGTCCGCTGTAGAAGGTCGATGATTCGGCCTGACCGATCCCGGAGGGCGGCACGGTGACGCCGCCGGTCAGCTGGACGGCGCCCCGCTCGGCTGCCCAACGGGCCGCGGCCCGGGCCTTTTCGGGCGTGTCCGAACTGAGGTTCACCAGGATCCGGCCGGTCAGCGCGGCCGCGGCGGGCTCGAGCGTGGCGTACATGGCGTCGTAGTCGGTGAGGCTGAGGATCACCAGCTCATTGGAGGCAAGGGCATCCTCCACGTTCGGTGCGAGCACCGCCCCGCGCGCGACCAGGGCGTCCGCGCGCGACGCGGTGCGATTCCAGACGGTGACGTCGTAGCCGCGGTCGAGGAAGGCGCCGACCATGGCCTGTCCCATGGGGCCGAGGCCGATGACGGTGACCGACTGCTCGGTGCTGCTCATGATGAGATATCCACCTCTCGCTAAAACGAGCGCTCTATTTAGAGCGTGCCCAGAACGTACCACAGCTCTAAAACGAGCGCTCTACTCAATGGGCCGATACGGTGGCTGCATGCAGACCAGCACGCGGGACCGGATCGTCGTGGCCGCATCACGCCTCCTGCAGCGGCAGGGCTACGTCGGCACGGGAATCAAGCAGATCGCCCAGGAGGCGCAGGCCACCCTAGGCTCCGTCTACCACTTCTTCCCGGGCGGCAAGGAGACCGTCGCCGTCGCCGCGATCAAGCACAGCACCGAGGAATTCGCGACGCTTTTGCGAAAGGCACTGGACAGTGAGGAGGACCCGGCGGAGGCCGTGATGGCCTGCGCCCGGCAACTCGCCGATGAACTGCGCGAGTCGGGCTGGATCGACGGCTGCCCCGTCACGGCAGCGGCTCTGGAAACGCTCGGTACCGACTCGGAGATTCAGCAGGCGTGCGCCGACGCACTGCGCAGCTGGGAGCAGTTGGTCCGCGACAAGCTACTGCGCTGCGGCTTCCCCTCCCGGAGCGCCCGGGAACTGGCGACCACCGTCATCTCCGCCCTGGAAGGTGCCGAAGTCACCGCCCAGGTCAACCGCAGCGAGGAACCACTACAGGTGACGGGCCGCCAACTCGCCCGCCTCCTACGCTCATACGAGGTCCAGAGCGTGCCCGGCGAATCAGGGGCGGACGGGCCCTGATCACCGACCCAGCGGCTGCGCCTGACCAGCGCCATGGGCTGACCGTGCGGCCGGCCCGGTGGCCGCCCCGCCTGGCGCCCGCCGTTCAATGCAGGGCGTCGGCGGACGTACTCGCCGGCGCGCCTGTCGCGACGCCGCTCGATGAGGCTGTCTCTGGCCCTGGCAGGTCAGGCCAAGACCATGGACAACCTTGTTGAGCTGCGAAAGTTCCGCAGTATTACCCGTGGCTCAGGTTCTTGACGAGCGCACACCTCCACGGCGATGCCGCCGTGGAGGTGTGCGGGAACCGTCATCTGACCCTTCAGATCTTCTTACGAAGGAAGTTGAGCACAAGTTTGTTGTAACGGTCCGGCTTTTCGGCCGGGACGATGTGCCCGGCCCCTTCGACGAAAGCGGCCTCAGAGCCTGCGTTGCTTTCAGCGAGGGCAGCGCCGATGGCGTCCAGGGTCTGCTGGTCCATCACGACGCTCTTGTCCTCGGTGCCGTGCAGGTACAGGGTCGGTTGGCTCGGCAGGCTGCCCCACAGGCGGCCGTGCTCGGCGGCCCATTCCGGCGTGCCCATCTGCTTAGGTCCGAAGTTGGTTCGGTAGAGATCCAAGGCCGCCCGGAGCCGGGCTGGTTCGCCCAGGGCCTTGCGCATCCCGTCGATCTCCTCCGTGGCGTCGAAGTCAGGGGCGGTCCACTTGTCCTGCAGGCCCTGCCGCAACCAGGCCATGTCGTCGGCGCCCAGGACCTCGGTGGCCATGTCCATCTGGATGAACCAGAAATGGTTGAGGTTCTCGATGCCCTCGAAGGTGTTGGCGTAGGCGGCGAAGAACGGCAGGGGCGGGACGTCGCTGACCACGAGCCGCGACCACCGCTCCGGGGTCGTGGCGGCGGCGGACCAGGCCATGCCCGCGCCCCAGTCGTGCCCCACCAAGATCGAGTCGCCGCCTCCGCCGAGCTCCTGGTGCAGAGCGTTGACATCGTCGACGAGGTCGCTGAGCAGCATGCTGCCGTCCGCCGGAAGCGCGGTGGGGGCGAAGGCTCGCATGTTGGGGGCGACGGCCCGGTAGCCCGCTGCCGCGAGGGCCGGGATGAGGTGGCGGTAGGTGACGTCGCCGGACTCGGGGAAGCCGTGCAGCAGCAGGGCCAGCGGCCCGTTTCCCTCCTCGGCGTAGGAGAAGTCGATGTCGTTGGCGGTGATGCGCCCGTAGTTCAAGATGGTCTCCGTGCTGGTGAAGTGATGAGTGATGCCGCGGGATGGGTCCCTTCCGCGGCATCACCGATCCTGCTTTCCTTGCAGTACTTTCAACAAGTACCTACTATTTGTTCAGGTACATACCTTTTTTCAGTTTTGAAGGGGTCAGGGTGAAGAAGCGCAGCTACTCGTGCGGGCTGGACGCCGCCGTGGACGTGGTGGGCGGCAAGTGGAAGGCGCTGATCCTGTGGGGGCTGCACGACGGACCCCGGCGCTTCGGAGAGCTACGCAGGGCCGTACCGGGCATCAGCGAGAAGTCGCTGATCATCCAGCTCCGCGAGATGGAGCACTGCGGTCTGATACACCGCGAGGTGTACCAGCAGGTCCCGCCGAAGGTGGAGTACTCCCTGACCGACTTCGGGCAGTCACTCAATCAAGCCCTCATCCCCCTGGGCGAATGGGGCGAGAAGCACATGAAGACCATCGAAGCGATCCCCGCGGCCTGAAAAGGAGCTGTCACTGCCGCTGCGTGTCGACCACGAAGCCCCCGAGCCCCCTCCGACGCCAAAATCAGCTGACCGCGACCATTCTGATGATTCGCTCGCGTCGAGATCGACATCCACCAGTTACGCCACGCCCACGCCGTCGCCTCGGCCACGCCTCCACCGAAACCAACCAGCTGTACGCACTGCTCGAGGGCAAGATCGCCGACGCCGAGATCCGCGCCGGCCCGCCGACGCCGCGACCAAGCGATCCACTGACGACAAACCGCTCAGGGCCATCGCACCCTCTTGTTTCATCAGCGCAGGTCAGAGATGGGTTCGTTGCAGATCGCCGCCGGAGTCTGCTTCATCCTCCCGCCCGCACTCATCGTCACCGTGCTGGCCTGGGCGTACGTCACCTACGGCACCACCGCCGTCGAGGGCCTGCTGTACGGCATCGTCCCCGTGGTGATCGCCATCATCACCCCCGCCCTGTTCGGCCTGCTCCGCAGCGTCATCAAAACCATGTGGCTCGGCGCGCTCGCGATCGCCGCGCTGGCCGCCGCCGTCCGGCTGCTCACCCTCGGCGGATCCCCCTCTTCGGCGACCCGACCGGCGGCCAGCTCGCCCAGCTGTTCGCCACCATGCTGAAGATCGGTTCCGTGCTGTACGGCAGCGGGTACGTCCTGCTGGCCTTTCTGCGCGGCGACTTCGTCGACCGGCTCGGCTGGATCACCCAACAGCAGCTCATCGACGCCGTCTCCATCGGCCAGGTCACTCCCGGTCCGGTTCACCACCGCCACCTTTCTCGGCTACCTCATCGCCAGCCCCATCGGCGCGTTCCTGGCGACCGTCGCCATCTTCCTGCCCTCGTTCGTCTTCGTCGGCCTGCTCACCAAGCTCACCGACTGGCTGCGCTCCCGCGCGTGGGCCTCCGCGATGCTGGACGGCGTGAACGCCGCCGCGCTCGCCCTCACGGCCGGGGTGTCGTTCCAGCTCGGCCGAACCGCGATCATCGACCCGCTCACCGCAGTCATCGCGCTGGTCACGCTCGGGCTGCTGTGGAAGACCCGGCTCAACAACGCCTACCTCGTCGCCGCCCTTGGCCTGGCCCACACCCTGCTCACCTGACCGGTGCATCCCGTCGCGGGAGATCCCGTCTCCGTCCGCACCGACCTGCCCTGGCCGCACACGCCGCGACCCGTTTCTGCCAGTTGTGGTACCGAAGAGGGCTGCCCCTTCTGACGCCACTGGCCGTCTCGGTTGTAACCAGAATGGTACGCGCGCGGTCAGCGTCAGCGGGAGACGGTCCAGGAAGGGCGTTCATTGAGCGCCTGAACGTCCATGTCGGCAACACGCCGGTGGGCGTCAGCCGCGCGCGACAGCTCCTGAGCTGTGAGCACCGCGGTGATGTCGGTGAAGCCGCCAGGAGCGCGTTGCTCGGCGAGCCGGACCAGGTCGTCGACTTCGAAGCGGTGACCAGAGGTGACGAGGCTGTCGGTCTGCCGGCGCCGCTCGTGCTCGTACCTGGCCAGCGCTGCCTCCGACTCCGGTTCGGAAGCCAGGGCCAGGGCGAGGTAGCGGGCGTCCAACACCGCCTGGGAGCCGCCGTTGGAGCCGACCGGGTACATCGGGTGCGCAGCGTCGCCCACCAGCGTGACCCGGCCGGTGCCCCAGCGCTGCAGGGGCGCCTTGTCCACCATCGGGTACTCCAGGATCCGATCCGCCTGGGCGATGAGTTCCGGCACGTCCAGGTAGGGCAGCACCCAGCCGGTGTAGTGCGGCTGCACGTCGGCCAGACGTCCCGAACGCCACCAGTCCGCCTCGGCCGCCGGGGTGCCCGCCGGGGCGGTGCGCACCTCGGCCACCCAGTTCACCAGCGCCTTGCCGCGGGCCCTGGCCTTCGGGCAGATCGGATACGCAACGATCTTGGCACCGAATTGCGTGCCCGCAACCACCATCGTGGCACCGTCGAAGAAGGGATCGCCTTCAGTGACGCCCCGCCACATAGTGATCCCGCTCCAGCGCAACTCGTCCTCGCGCGGATGCAGCAGGGCCCGAACAGCCGAATGCAGCCCGTCCGCACCGACCACGACGTCTGCGCCGTCCTTGACCAGCCGGCCCGTGGCGCTCTCACGCAGCCGCACGCCCACCGAGCCCGTGCCACCTGGCTCCACAGCGCCCGGCGCGAAGCCGTCGAAGGACAGGCCGGTACGCACGGCGTCCGGCCCCAGCCGGTCGACGACCGCATCAAGCAGGAGCATCTGCAAGTGGCCGCGGTGGATGGACACCTGCGGCCAGAGGTAACCCGCTGCACGCCCGCGCGGCACGGTCAAGACGACGTCGCCGCGGCAGGTGGCATATCGCAGTGCGCTGGTGGCGATCCCGGTCTGCGCGAGTTCCTCGCCCAGGCCGAGCTCCACCAGTTCGCGTACGGCATGCGGCTGCAGGTTGATCCCCACCCCAAGCGGCTTCAGCTCGGCAACCGCTTCTATCACCGTGCAGTCGATGCCGGCGGCGTGCAAACTCAACGCCGCGGTGAGCCCGCCGATCCCCGCACCGATAATCATTACCATCACATCCGCGATCTGCCCCAACGAACCGGGAGCCATACAGCACTTGCCCTATTCCAGACCCACCCCTTGATGGAGAACCAATCTCCGCTTGCGGAGGCACCGCCCCCCATGTGGCGTCCACACGGTGTCCGCACTTCGGAGGAGGGGCCGATATCGATCGTCCGCACCACGACAGAGCCCAGATTGCATGGGCTTGCCATGGCCCGCGCGGGTGTGGTGGGCGGCCATTGCGGGGGACGGACGATAACAGAGTGAACTGCGAGCGATCGACACGCGCAGGTAAGTGGCCGCTGCCCAGAGCGAGGACGGCGTCTGCTACCGCACGCTGCAGCGGTGGCTAGTCTGCGTCGGTTCCCCGACGAGCTCGTGGCGTTCATCGAGGGGCTGGCTCTGCGCAGGCCGCGCCCCCAGCGCGGCCGCCATCCACCGGCAGGCCGAAAGCATCGCCGAGGCGCGCGGTTGGCCGTTGCCCCCTACCGGACCGTGGCCCGTATCGTCGCGGACCTGGACCCCGCGCTGGTCGTCACCCTCGGCCTTGAGGGCACCAAGAAGTACCGGGAGATCTACGACCTGGTGTACCGGCGCGAAGCCAAGGCTCCGAACGAGATCTGGCAGGCCGACCACACCGAGCTGGACATCTGGGCGTTCGACGACAAGGGCCGACCGGCCCGGCCGTGGCTGACCGCCATCGAGGACGACCGCTCCCGCGCCATCGCCGGATACGCCGTCAACCTGGCCGCGCCCTCGGCGTTGACCACCGCGCCGACCTTCCGGCACGCGATCTGGCGCAAAGGCGAACCGGACTGGTACGTATGCGGCATCCCGTCGGTCTTCCACCTCGACCACGGATCCGACTTCACCTCGGCGCATCTGGAACAGGTCATGGCCGATCTGAGGGTCCAGCCCGTCTTCTCGCTCAAGGGCCAGCCGCACGGCCACGGGAACATCGAACGGCTGATTGAGACAGTCAACCAGATGTGCCTGACTCACCTGCCCGGCTACACGCCCCGCGGCACCACGACCGCGCCAGCCAGGCCAAGCTGACTCTGACCAGCCGCGACGCCGTCGTCGACCGGCTGCTGGCCGCTCACACCGAACCCCTGCCCGCCTCCCTGGCCGGCGCCGGTGTGGCCAACTGGGCAACGCGAGACCCGGCACACCCTGGCACGGGAGATCAGCCATGGCCGCCGAGGACGTATCCATCAGGCATACCGCGAAGGGCGGGAAGACCAACTCGGCTCCCTGGGCCTTGGTGTTCAACGCGGTCGTGCTGTGGACCACCCGCTACCTGGACGCCGCTGTCACGCAGCTGCGCGCCCACCCGCTGCGCGATCCGGCGTCAGCTGACGAGGAGAACAAAGACGGCTGATCACGGTGTCCGTTAGCGGAACGTCTTACGGACACCGTCCAAGACGCGGGATCATGTCCGTTGGTTTTCCGCCAGGCCCCAAAGCCGCTCTCGTCCACCAGGCGCGGCCATACGCCGCGCCTGGTGGGAGTCGGCCGCGATTCGCCGATCATGGGGGCGCTTCGTCATCTGGCGGTGTCGTTATGCGAGGGTTGCCGCGTCGATGACGAACCGGTAGCGGACGTCGGACTTCAGTACCCGCTCGTAGGCGTCGTTGATGTCGTCGGCGCTGATGAGCTCGGTCTCGGGCACGATTCCGTGCTCGGCACAGAAGTCGAGCATCTCCTGGGTCTCACGGATGCCCCCGATCGACGATCCAGCCCAGCTGCGGCGAGAGGGGATGAGAGCGAAGGCCGGGACCTCGAGAGGCTCCGCCGGGGCTCCCACGTTCACCAGGGTCGCGTCGACCTTGAGGAGGCCGAGGTAGGCGCCCATGTCGATCTTCGCCGAGACGGTGTTGACGATGAGGTCAAAGGAGTTCGCGAGCTGGGTGAAGGTCTCCGGGTCTGTCGTCGCGTAGTGAGCCGTCGCGCCGAAGTGCAGGGAATCCTCCTTCTTGGAGGTCGTCTGCGAGAGCACGGTGACATCGGCACCGAGGGCCGCCGCGATCTTCACGCCCATGTGACCGAGACCGCCGAGGCCGACGATGGCGACCTTCTTGCCCGGGCCCGCCTGCCAGTGGCGCAGCGGCGAGTAGAGCGAGACACCGGCGCACAGCAGCGGCGCGGCCTTCTCGAATTCAAGGTTCTCCGGCACGCGGAGGAGGAAGTCCTCGGTGACGACGATGGCCTGCGAGTAGCCGCCCTGGGTGATGGTGCCGTCGGCGGGGTCGATCCCGTTGTAGGTCTGGGTGTTCCCCTTGACAGTACTGCTCGTCGCCGCGCCGGCAGTACTCGCACTCGCCGCACGAATTGACCATGCAGCCGACGCCGACACGGTCGCCGACCTGGTACTTCGTGACCTCGGAGCCGACTTCCGAGACCGTGCCGACGATCTCGTGGCCGACGACCAGCGGGTACTGGATCGGGCCCCAGTCGCCGCGGATCATGTGGATGTCGGAGTGGCAGATGCCGGAGTAGGCGATCTCGATCATGACATCCTTCGGGCCGACGTCGCGTCGCTCGATGGTCGTCTTGCCGAGGGGCCCGGTGGCGGACGGTGCCGCGTAGGCGTTGACGGTGCGCATGTGTGTCCTTGAAACGTGATGGTGATGCGGTGGGTAGAGGGTTATACGGGGCAGAATGAGACAGCGCCAGGCCCGTGCTTGGGCCTGACACGTGCGTGTGATCGCGCTCGGGCATTCGGGCCTTGCGCCAGTCGGGACCTACTGCGTCAGATAACCGGCCTCGAAGAGCGTGCGCAGTGCTCTCGCCACCCCGACTACATGAACGTCTTCGCTGTCTCCACCGACGGGCGAGTGTGGAAAGTGGAGTGGCACGGACACTGGAACCACCCTGAACCGATCCGCGCCCGTGCCTTCCCTCCGGCCACCATCCTGGCCACCCTGTCTCGACGGCTGGACGACGACGACTGGATCGACATGCAGGCGTTCGCCGCCTCCACTGATGGACATGTCTGGGTCGCAGGATGCGCTTCGTGTTGAAGGAGCGTCCTCATGCTCTCGTCCAAGGTCGATCTGTACGCAGCGATCCGCAGGGATGCCCGCATGGGGATGTCGGGCCGTGCGATCGAGAAGAAATACCGGGTCGGCCGGCGGACGATCGTCAAGGCCCTGGCGTCCGCGTGGCCCGAGCCCCGCAAGCAACTGCCGCCCAGGGCCTCGAAGCTGGACCCGTTCAAGCCGGTGATCGACCAGATCTTGAAGGCGGACCTGGACGCGCCGCGCAAGCAGCGGCACACCGTCACGAGGATCTGGCACCGGTTGATGGACGAGCACGGGATGACGGACGTGTCCTATCCCGTGGTGCGGGCCTACGTCGCCGAGCGCAAGCCGCAGATCCGGGCCGAGGCTGGCCGGGGCCCGGCCGAGGTGTTCGTGCGGCAGTCGCACCGCCCCGGCGATGAGGCGGAAGTCGACTTCGGCGAGGTCGTGATCCGGCTGGCCGGGCAGGACGTCCGCTGCTTTCTGTTCTGCCTGCGGCTGTCGTTCTCCGGCAAGGCGGTTCACCGGGTCTCCTTATCCGGCGGGCAGGAGGCGTTCTTCGAGGGCCACGAGCACGCGTTCCGTGTCCTGGGCGGGGTGCCGACCGGGAAGATCCGCTACGACAACCTCAAGTCCGCGGTCGCGCAGGTGATCGGGTTCAGCCGGTCAAGAGTGGAGACCGACCGGTGGACCGCGTTCCGCTCCCATTGGGGCCTGGACGCCTTCTATTGCCGGCCCGGCATCGAGGGCGCGCACGAGAAAGGCGGGGTGGAAGGGCAGATCGGCTGGTTCAGGCGCAACCATCTCGTCCCCGTCCCGGACATGCCGTCAGTTCAGGCTCTCAACGCGATGATCGACGAGTGGGACACCGCCGACGAGGCCCGCCGATCGGCAGCCGTGCGCGGACCGTTGGCGAGTTCCTGGCGATCGAGCGGCCGCTGCTGGGACCACTGCCACCCGACCCGTTCGAGACCGGCCGCTGGTTCACCCCGAGCGTCGACCGGTTCGCCCAGGTCACCGTCCGCACCAACAAATACTCCGTGCCGGCCCGGCTGATCGGCCGCAGGGTCCGTATCCTGCTCCACGCCTCAGACCTGGTCATCTACGACGGGCGCGCCGAGGTCGCCAGACACGAGCGGCTGCCCGGTAAGTCCGGTGCCCGTCTCGATCTGGACCACTACCTGGAGGTGCTGGTCCGCAAGCCCGGCGCGCTGCCCGGGGCGACCGCGCTGGAACAGGCCCGTGCCGCCGGGAAGTTCACCCCGGTTCACGACGCCTGGTGGGCCGCCGCCCGCAAAGCCCACGGTGACGCCGCTGGCACCCGGGCGTTGCTGGAGGTTTTGCTGCTGCACCGGCACATGGACAGCGAGCACGTTGTCGGCGGGCTCGCCGCCGCGCTGCGGGCCGGCGCGCTGACCGCCGACGCGGTCGCGCTGGAGGCCCGCAAGGCAGCTGACGAGGCGCCTGGTCAGCTCGGCCGGGGAACCGACCCGGCGACCCCGCACGCTGTCGCGTCACTGACCGCCCGCCGCCTGGAGATGCTGCCGCCCGATACCCGCCCGCTGCCGTCGGTCGCCGCCTATGACCAGCTGCTACGCCGAACCCGAACCACGCAGGAAGGAAACGCCAGGCCATGACCTCCAAGCCCCGCCGCGGACTGACCGAGCAGGCCGCCGACGCCGCTATCGACACCGCCTGCCGGATGCTCCGGCTGCCCACCGTCCGCGCCCAGTTCCCCGACCTGGCCGAGGCCGCCGCCCGCGAGCAGATGCCTTATCGAGGTTTCCTCGCCGAGCTGCTCATGGCCGAGTGCGACGACCGCGCCCGCCGCCAACCCGAATGTCGACCCCGCCGTCATCAACACCCTCGCCACCTGCGACTGGGTCAAAAAGGGCCTTCCCCTCTGCCTGATCGGCGACTCCGGCACCGGCAAGTCCCACCTGCTCATCGCCCTAGGCACCGAGGCGGCCATGGCCGGCCACCGCGTCCGCTACACCCTGGCCACCAAGCTCGTCAACGAACTCGTCGAGGCCGCCGACGACAAGCAACTGACCAAGACCATCAACCGCTACGGCCGCGTCGACCTCCTCTGCGTCGACGAGCTCGGCTACATGGAACTCGACCGGCGCGGCGCCGAGCTCCTGTTCCAAGTCCTCACCGAGCGAGAGGAGAAGGCCAGCGTCGCCATCGCCTCCAACGAGTCGTTCAGCGGCTGGACCAAGACCTTCACCGACCCCCGCCTTTGCGCCGCCATCGTCGACCGGCTCACCTTCGGCGGCAACATCGTCGAGACCAGCACCGACTCCTACCGGCTGGCCCAAACCCGCGCAACCCACCAGGCCTGACCAGCCCCGCCATGCCCGTCACCAGCCTCGACACCACCGACGCCGCCGAACTCGGCCCGGCGGTAAGAATCGCGTCACTCGGCCCAAACGAGCGACTTAGCGCAGGTCACGGCCCAGCACTCCCGAAGCTACAGCGGGCCGCGAGCTGGATGTCAAGCCCTGCCGGTCACTCAGTGCTACTGCGGTTGGTCGCACGGGCTCTGAGCGGAGGGCTATCAAGGACCGGCTCGCCGGCCAGGAGATCCAGGTACGACGCCGCATCGCTGGCATGTCGATCAAACCATAGGTGCCCGGATGCGATCAGAATTTCGTGTCCTTATCGACACGGGCCACTTTCCTGATTTCCTTCTCGGTGACTCCCCGTACGCTCCTCAGGTCCGCGCCGGTTAGGTTTGCGCTGGTTAGGTCTGCGCCGGACAAGTTCACGCCGGTCAGGGCCGTCCAGGCCAGGTTCGCGCTGGCCAGGTTCGCGCCGGTTAGGTCCGCAGCGCGAATGTCCCCCAGTTCGGTCAGCGTCGCGCGGGTCAGCGTCGCGCCGGACAGGTCCGCGCCGGTCAGGTCCGCGCCGGACAGCGTCGCGCTGGTCAGGTCCGCGCCGGACAGGTCCGCGCCGGACAGGTTCGACTCGAACAGCTCCGCGCCGTACAGGTTCGCGCCGGACAGCTTCGCGCCGCGCAGGTCCGTACCAGGCATGCGGATCAGGAACAGGTCGGGCTTACGCACATCTTGAGTAGCGTCTCGACGGCCGATGACGGTCATGGCGGCATGCACATCAGTGGCGGGTATCTCGGGCAGATCCGTGATGAGGATGCTGGGCTTGGAGTCGTGCTCGCGAACGAACGCGGCCAGCACGTCGTAAACGGTCTGATGGTCGCGCGGGGAGTCTTTTGCGAGCCGTTCCAGGGCATAGATGCTGCCCAGGCGAACGTCCAGCTTGGTCGAGCCGAGTTGTTCTACAGCCTTGGTGTACCGGTCGGTGATCTGCCCCTGCTCGGCGGTCCGCTGGGCCTGCCGAGAGGCGTCGAGGGACTCCGCTGTGTACCACAAGCCCTGGGCCGTGAAGACGACGCCGCCGATGACGACCAGCCCGGTAGCGGCCTGGATCAGGGTGTGGCGGGCGGCGTTGACGGCCTCCACGCGTTCTGTGGCGGTCATCTGCTGACGCTCGGCCTGGGTGAGCGGGTGGCGTTCGCCTGCGAGGCGGCGCGAGGCCGGCCCGATGAGTACGGCGATGCCGAGGATGGCAGCGCCGGCCAGCGCGGTACCGGCCAGGGTCCAGCGTCCCCAGCCCGGGATGTTGTCGTCGGTCGCCGCGACAGCGGCCCAGGCGATCCCCCCCAGCAGGGGGATGAGCCACAGTAATCGGCGCATCCACCGCCGCGCCCAATGCCTCGAGGGAGGCGGGGCGGGCGGAGGAGTCGCTTCTGCGGCTTTGGCCATGCGACGTGCTCTGGCGGTGGCCGCCGCCGCAAGGACCTGCCGGGCCGGTGGTCGCGGTTGCCTGGCTCTCATGTCCCTATTGGATCTCTTGCTGAGTGCGGTCCGTACCACGGTTCCTCAACCGTTACCGCAGGCATAGGACGAACCCATACCGGCCCTCCACTCAAGCTTTGGGGCGTGTGACTCGATTCTTACCGGCACCCCAACTCGCCGAGCTCATGCAGTTCGTCGCCGACTGACTCGCCGCTGACCCTGCCAGGCTGGCACCATTGTTCCTGGCCTACGTCGGCCACCCCGCCTATGGCCTGGACGCCCTCCGCGCCGACCTGGAAGGCTTCACCTTCCTCCTCGGAGGCAGCGACGGTGAGGACCTCTTCAGTCAACGCTGACACTCGCCGGCACCGCGGGTGCCCCGGCAAACGCTCGCGCCAGGTGCGGTCACTTCTTACGAACATTGATCATGGTTCCCGGCCGCAAGCGCGGTCAGAACTCGCGAACATTCGCGGTCACTCCTCACGAACGAAATCAGAAAGCCTTCACCGGCTGCGATCAAGGCGCAGGCCGCCACGCGGGCCTCGGCAATCACCATCCTGCAATGGAAATCGCTCACGCGTTCGAGAGTACATCGGTTATGAGGTCGACTTGAGCTCGCTCCGGTGAAATCGATCGCGGTCGTCGATGCCGGGCGGGAGCTCCTGTCCGGGCCCGGCGCTCGGGTCGCTGCGAGGGAGGATCGGCAACGGGCTCGTAATGTCCCACTCCACCACCGGGAGGCGCGCTTGCTGGTAGTGGGCTTGCTTGGCTCGTTTGCGAGCCCCGTACGCCTCTCTTTTCGGCATGCCGTACACCTCGACATACACCGCGGGGCCTGGAGCGTCGGTGAGAATGAAGTCGGGGAAGACCTCCTCGATGCCGTCGTAGCGCAGCGGCTTGGTGAAGGCCCGCTGATGCGCAATGAGGTGGTCGGCCATCATCAGTTCGTAGCTGGAGTCGATTTTGCCGAACGACCGCAGTGTAAACATCGTCCCGACCTGGAGCTTCACGTCGCGAGCATGTCTGCGACGTCAGCTTACAAGTTGTGTCCGATCCGTTGAGAAGCCCCATGGGACATGCCCGCGGCGGCGAGGTGGTCGTGCAGGGCCGCGTGGCGGAACTGATAGACCGGGCCGACGGCACGCAGCAGCCCCAGGCGGTGGGCGTCGTCAAGGAAGTCCATAACCCGCCAGGGAAGCTGACGTTTAAGGGCCAGGTGGGCCACCGCGATGGTGCAGACCAGCCACGCATGATGGTTGCCCATCACAACCCCGGCCCCGAGCCAGAGCACGAGCCCGGCCCCGAGCCCGGCCACGAGCCCGGCCACGAACGCGGCCTCCCCGAACGTGGACGAGGTCTGTAGCACTAGCCAGGTCATTAGCCCGAAGGTGAGCCCGGCCACGAGCCCGAACGTGAGCCCGGCCACGAGCCCGAATACAAGCAATCGCAGACGGGCGAGTGCTCTGTCGGCTCGCCAACTGGAGCGGGGTGTGCTCATCGATTCGAGCGTGGGTTGTTCCGCCCAGGTGATCAGCCCGGATGTCAGTGCGCTCCCGAGCCAAGCGATGATTCCGACCACGAGCCCGAGCCCGACCACGAACCCGATCCCGAGCGTGAGCCCGAGCGTGAGCGTGAGCAGGAGCGTGAGCGTGAGCAGGAGCGTGAGCCCGAACACGAGGGTGCCTTTAATAGAGCGGAAGAGCAGGGAGGTTCGTCCGCGCAGGCGCAGGTCTGCGTAGCCGGGTTTTTCGTTAACCCAGGACCTGGCGCGCGTAAGCCCGACCACGAGCCCGAACACGAGCCCGACCACAAGCCCGACCACAAGCCCGACCACAAGCCCGTTTGTGAGCCTGTCCGTGAGCCCGCCCGAAAACCCGCTCGTGAGCGCGCCCGTGAGCCCGCCCGTGGGCGCGAATATGAGGTTCAAGGTGAGCTCTCTCACGAGCACGAACACGAACGCGAACACGGGCCCGAACGTGATCCCGTACGCGAGCCCGACGAGCCCAACCGCGAGCCCCACTGCTGACCGGATGTGGGGTGTGGTGCGGGCGATGTGCCACCAGGTGATGTCGCGGGTGGTGGCCGGGGGGAAGGCGTGGGCCAGGTAGGTCAGGTAGCGGCGGGTGGCGTCGGGGTCGAGCCGGTGGCGGGGCCGGAAGTGGTCGGTGGGGTCGGTGCTGGGCGGGCGGGCGGCTATGACAGCGGGGATGACGTGGTGCAGCAGGTGAGTGCGCAGCGCGTCGGCGTCGGCACCGAGAGGGCCGGTCAGCGGGGCGGGGTCGGCTCCGGAAGCGACATAGACGGTGCGGATCAGCCACAGGCCCAGCGGGGTTGCGGCGAGCCGGGTCAAGCCGGGGACGGTGCGGGATCGCAGTGCGGCCAGAGTGTGGGTCCAGGTCTCGGTCGGGGATGAGGGGAGGCAGGTGGTCAGGTAGTCCGCAGCGGCCTGCGGGGTGAGGGGTTTGGGGACGATGACCGCCGCTGCGGTCAGCGGCCGGCCGGCGTCGTGGACGGCGGTGGTGAACTCGGCGCGGCGGCTGGTGAGGATGAGCTGGTCGCGGATGGTCAGCGAGGCGTTGAGCGCGGCGATCACCTGGGCGCGCGCGGGTGCGGGGATTTCGTCCAGGCCGTCCAGGACGGGCAGGATGTGGCCGCTTTCGGCGAGTGCGGCGGCGGCGCCGGCGCCGAGCTGCGGGGCGGCCAGTGCCGGGTAGTCGGTGGCCAGGTGGACGGCGAGCCAGTCCTGCAGGCGGGGATGGGCGTTCGTGTCCCAGCGGGAGACCGGCAGCAGCACCGGCACTGGCACGACCTCCCCTTCACCGGCGGCGGCTTGGTCGGCCGCGCGAGTGGCCAGCAGCTGCAGCAGCAGCTGGATTGCCAAGGTGGTCTTGCCCATGCCCGCGCCGCCGGTGATGACCAGCCGCCGCCTGACCAGAGCACGGAAGGCGTCAGCCAGGGCCGCGACGTCGTCACTGCGGCCGGTCAGGGTCAGCTCGGCCTCGGTGGTGATCAGGCGGGGCTGGCTCATCACCGTCTCGTCGGCGATGAGCTGCCAGCGCACCGGGATCGGTTCAGGGTCGTCCAGCAGCCGGTGGCGGGCTTCGGTGCGCCACTGATGCTCCACCAGACCGGCCAGCACGTGTGCGGCGGTGTCCACGGCGCTGCGCGCGTCGGTGCCGGCATCGGCGCGGGTGGTTGCGGAGCGGTGGGCCCAGACCACCACCGTGCCCGCCAGCATGGCGGCCGCTAGTATCACGGCGGCAAGATCGGCCCGGTTGACTATGTCTTCTGGGTCCAAGACCCGCCAGACCCCAGCTACCACCGTGCCTGCCGCCAGGACCGTTAGCGCGGCGAAGAGGACTCGCCAGCCGATCTTGCGTCTGTTCACGCCGATATCTTCACCTTTGCCGGGCGATCTGGCAGTAATTGCACGCGAATTCGTGGCGATTTGGTCGCTGTCATTGAGGGCTGTCGTGCTGGTCTCATTATCGGCAGGGTGAAAGGCCGAGTGCGGTCGATCACGATGCCGCGCTGACGAGACTCGCGACCTGCTGCCGGATCGCGGTGATGTTCTCCGGGGTGAGTCCGGTTGCGCTGCCTGTCGGCGAGGCCGGTCCGGTGATGGCGACGGGCCCGAACAGGCCGAAACGAACGCCGTGCTGCTGGGCGAGGGCGGTCGCGTGAGTGTTGAGGGGCTGGTTGTTGGCGCGGCCGTTCTCGGCCCCTGAGCAGCAACCAATCGGTCAGTGGCGGTAGCGGATCGACGTCGGCGTACCTACCGCCATCCAGCGGCCCGATGCGGCCTCCTCTTCCCGAACGTGTCCCTAGCCCCAAACTAAGCTGATCTGCGCAGGTCAACCGGTTTCCGAGAAGATCGTGTTCTCGGGAGCGGAGACGGTCACGACTTTTGAGAACATGCACAGCTGAGAGGCAAAACCCCAGCTCGGAACCTCTGTGAACAGGGTTATGTCGCTAGTTGGCTGCGACCACCTCCGGGAGAAGGACGCCGGACACCCAGGTCTCGAGCGACCCGCTGGTAGTCGTCCAGAACAACGATCTTCATTCGGACATCGTGCGACTACGATCACCGGGTGACGTTCGCGGGGAATTGGGATCATCTGGAACCGGCTACCAAGGAGGCCTACCGGCGCTTCGACGCCCTCACCGAGCAGGGCCTCGCCCCCGGCCCTGGCACCGACTGGCGCCTCACCTACGCCCACACCAAGCTCTGGCTCGGCCGCAGGGCGGTCACGACTACGACGAACGCGTCCTGCGCCTGGTCCGCACCGTGGCCGGGCGCGCCATCGACTGGACGCCCGACGACGCCTGGAACCTGGCCGAACGCGCCGGCTACTGGGCCTGCCAGGGCCACACCCGCCACGAGGAGCTCTATCGGATTCCGCTTCGGCCGCCCACCTGCTCCATCCGCAACAGCGTCGCGACCTGTTCGGCCACCTGACGGACCTCGGAGAGCTCCAGCCGCTCCTGGAGAGCCTGCTCACCGAGGAGGGCCCAGCCGGTGCGGTCAGGAACGTGATCGGGGAAGCCGACCCCTTCGCCACGATGCTGGCCGAGGAGTACGGCCTCCGCCTGGCCGGAATGCTGCCGCTGCTGCGTCACGGGGCCACCGCCGACACGCCGGCCCCAGGCGACGGCTGGTTGCCGGTCGTCTGCGACCTGCTCACTCCTGAGGCCATCGCCCTGGTCCACGAGCTGGTCATCCGCCTGGCCGCCTACCGGGGCGGCCCGTTCGTCTGCCACCACGCCGACATCAGCTGGAGCGAGGACCGCTTCCTGAAGGGCCGGACCGTCTCGGTGGTGCGCGGCCTGATCTGGACCTGCGAGGTCATTGACGAACCTTGGGTCCCGTCGCTGCTCGCCGACGCCGCCGTCACCTGCGGCACCGGCCACGATGGCCCCGGCTCCACCTGCCGCAGCGAGACCGTCGCCAACGGGGCTGTCGGCGTGCTGGCCCGCCGGGGCGGACCCGAGACAGTCACCCCGCTGGCGCTCATTCAGGCGCGGGTGCGGGCGGCGTCCGTTCAGGAGAATGTCACTCGCGCGCTCGATGCGCTCGCCGACGCGGCCGCGCTGACCCGCGACCAGTTCCTCGACCGCACTCTGCCCGCCGCCGCCACGCCCAGAGAGGTCGAGCAGGCGCGCACGGCCGCGCGCTACCGCCTGGAACAGGCGCTCATCCACCAGCGCGAATGGACCTGGCGAGAGGTCGGCGAGCATCTCCTCGACCACCCCGTCACTGGCTCCGACGCACGCACCCTGGTGTGGCGGATCCCCGGCGGCCCCTCAGGCCTGCCAGTCAGAACCGTCGACGGCTGGGAACTGGCCGGGCGCCGCCCCGAGGGCCCTGTCGCCTTGTGGCACCCGGCCGACGCAAGCGCCGAGGAGGTGGGCGCGTGGCGCGAGAGGGGTCTGGTGCAGCCGTTCGAACAAGTCCTCCGCGCGGTGTAGGCCTTCGGGGAGGATCGGACCGGATTTGGCGGTAGAAGATTTGAAGCAGGAGCGGGCCAGCGCCTCGCAGAAACGGTCCATTCTGCGAACGCGGGCCCACGCTTCCGGGTGAGAGCCTCGAGGAGCTGAATTTCCTCTCAGAACTCGTTCTCACTCAAACACGAAGCCGACCCTGTTCTGAGAAATGTTTGTGAGACGATTCGAGAGTGGTTGATCTTCCCGGTTCCCCGATTCCGCCGAGGACCTGACCGACGCCGACGAAGTCGAGCGGCAGCCGTGTCCGCGATGCGGCGTCGAGCCCGGATCGCCCTGCGGGTCCCGATCCGGCGCGGTCGCTGGGACCTATCACACCGGCCGCTTCACGAAGGTCGCTCGGCTCGCCAAGCGCCTGCGCCCGCCAACCGCAGTCCCGGTCAGCCGTGGCGACCCGGCACCCCACCGCCCGCGGCACTCCCGGCGGACGGGCCGTCGGCCGACATCAGGATCGGCTACGCGCGCTGCTCACCCAGGAACCGCAGTCGCAGTTCGACGCGCTCGCCGCGCACGGGATCGAGACAGGATCTTCAGCGAGAAGATCTCCACCAGGGTGCGGGTCCGTCCGCAGTTCGAGGCCGCTTTGGCCGCCGCCCGCCAGGTTAAGACGCACGCCCCGCACTGCCGCGTCATCCTCACCATGTACGAGATGAAACGGCTGGGCCGGGACGCCGCCGAACTCACCGCCCTGGCCGATCACCTCACCGCCCACGGCCTGGTCCTGGAGATGCTCGCCGGGCCGCTGCCCGGGATCTACGACCCGAGCGGGCCGGGCAGAATCCTGTTCGCCTTCTTCGCCGCCATGGCCGAGACCGAACGCGAGAACATCCGCGAAGCCACCCTCGAAGGCTTGGACGCCGCCGCCCGCAAGGGCAAGCACGGCGGCCGCCCGCCCGTCATCACCGACGACATGCTCCACACCGTGCTGCGCCGCCGCGCCGCCGGCGAGACCGTCGAGCAGATCCGCCCCGACCTCATCATCCCGACCGGCAAACGCAAGGGCCTCAATCCCTCGACCGCCAGCATCTATCGCGCCCTGGCCGACCACGACAAGGCCCAGGCCTACCCCGAGGCCCTCGCCCAGGCTCGTGCCGACTTCGCCGCCCTGCAAGCGGGCCGGTAATCGCCGATTCTGAAGGGCACAGGTAAGCCCCCGGATCAGGGCAGGCTCTCCACCCATCGGTGGGTGATCAGGGTGATCAGCTCCCGCCTCTTCTCGATTGTCAGCGGATCTGAACCCAACTGGCCCGCCAGGCGAGCGTGTCGGGCGGCGGGGCCGCTGAGTTCGGGCCGGTTGCAGTTCTCGGTCAGCTGGCTCAGATCCTTGCGGGTCACCCACCCGTGGTGTCGGGCTTGACGGGTTTGATGTTGGCCTTGATGATCTCGATCAGCCGAAGGGCGGGAGGGCGAACCGCCTCGGCGACGTCGGAGTGCGTGGCTGCCGCCCGGGTCAGCCTGTCAGCGGATGAGACGCACGGCTGCGCGACGCCGTCGAGCAGCACCGTGGCACTCCTCATGACCCTTCAGGCAGAGCCGGGCGGTTGGCGATTCGCAGGGCAGCCGGTCACTGCGGCGGGGGATTCGCCGCGGTGAAGGCGTGGCGGTCCTGGTCCAGTTCGGTGTGCCGAAGGTCATTCCGCACCTGGACGAACGTGGGGGAGTAGCCGGCCAGACGCTGCTTGCAGGGGCGCCGATCGAGGAGGCGGAACGGTGCCCCACCGCAGGGTCAGGGCCGGGAAGTCGCTACAGCGCAGCACGGGAATGAGACGGCGCACGGACTGCCGTTCGCCTGGACGACCTCAGATGAACGGAATTCTGGTCGACCTGCGCGAATCCGAAGACCTGCTTATGTAATTTGGTTGCTTATTAACGGCCGGGTTTTAAAAATCGGGTCACATTTGACTTGCCTTTCAATCTGATGCCCATTCCGGGCGATCCCGCCGAGCGGTCACCCGTGATGCCGGCGTGGTCCAACGGGCACCGGAAACCGCAGGTGAAAGCACTGTAAGAAGTTCGTAAGATCTCGAGTGTTGACATCGTGGAGCCCGTCGATTATCGCACTGCGCACTGCGGGCCGTTCTCACGTTGACAGACGGCGATTTATGCGGCGCTCGACGGGTTCTTCGATGAAACGTAGTCACCGAGGCAATTGGAGCATGACTAATTGTGGAATTCCGATTTGCTGTCATGTTTTCATGGAGATTCGTTCATCTGTCGTACATTGCATGGCACTCCTGTCCGGTTGTATGCGCGCTTAGGAGGAAGCGTCCACCGGGGCGCCCCGCGAACGACAGCGGAGAAACGATGTCTGGCACCGCTTTACGGAAGACCGGCGCGGCCGCGATGGCCGCCGCGGCCGTGATGGCCGTGAGCGTCACCCTGCCCGCGCCCGCCCAGGCCTATGTCGGCAAGCACAACCTGAAGAACTACGCGACCGGCCGCTGCCTCGACAGCAACTGGGACGGCGCCGTGTACACGCTCCCGTGCGCCCCCAACGGCACCAACGCGCACCAGATGTGGGAGCCGCTGCTCCAGTATCGCGACGGCGTCAACCCCGACATCGTCGTCCTCAGGAACGACGCGACGGGGCGCTGCCTCGCCCGTATCAACAGCACGGGTGAGCTCCGGACGATCGTGGAGTGCGACGACAACGACGGCTACGCCACCGTGGAGTGGTACGCGCAGGGTGCGAGCTGGAGGAGGGTCATCTTCTCCCACTGGTACGGCAACACCAGCTACGCGGTCGACACCATCTTCACCGGCGGCGCCTACGCGTACCCGTGGAACGGCGGCCTCCACCAGCAGCGGAACTTCAAGTCGTAACCGCGTCACCGAGGTTCTTATGATCCCCGCGGGCCGATGGGCGCGCGGGGATCGCGATGTTGATCAAACAGCTGACGAACAGGTGGAGGGGCCGTGCGCGCATCCCGGAGCAGAACGTTCACCCGATTAAGAAGAAGAGGCAGGGTCCTGACGGCTCTGCTGGTCACCCTGTCACTGCTGCTTCAGGTGGGCTTCCAGCCCGCCGCGAAGGCCGCGACCACGGTCACGCTCGACTTCGAGCTCCCCGAGGAGTACGCGCGGACCCCGATCGGCGAGTGGATCGCCGAGTTGAATGGCCGCAACGACCTGCTGAGCGACACCATCCGGGAGGAGTTGCAGGCGATCCCGGGCGGCATACCCGGAGGGCTGGACGACTGGGTCGACTTCGACGGCACCCTCGCCCTGCGGGGCGCCACTTTGACGGTCACGGTGGAGAGCGAGGAGGTCCTCACCAATCTCGACTGGTGGCAGACCCTCCTGATCGACATCGCGTCAACCGCGATCTACCTGGTCATCCGGGTCATCTGCACGGCGGCCCTGCTGCCCGAGTCGGGTCCGCTGGCGCCGCTCGCCAACGCGGGATGCTCGGCGCTGGCGTCGTTCTTCGGCACGTTCTCCAAGGGCGCGATCAAGAACGCGGTCGAGGAGAACCCCGATCCGAACAAGTGGAGCAACCTCCTCATCGACTCCTTCGTCGACGCCGCCAAGGGGGCAATGTGGGACGGCGTCGTCGGGCCGGTCACCAACCAGTTCGGGGCGAAGATGTTCTCGTGGGTCGCCCGGAAGCTGGTGGAGGTCGGGAGGAAGATCAAGGCCTACTGGTGGGCGGGCAACCTCGGCCTCACCATGGAATCCGCTGCGGGCACCGTGACGTCCCACACCCACCAGTACCTGGAGGAGATCGAGCTCGCCGCCAGGCGGAGCGGCAGCCGGGCGCTGCGGGTGCTGCCGCTCGGTGACTCCATCACCTACGGCCAAGGCGGGAGCCCCGACGGCGTCGGCTACCGCGCCCGCCTGTGGAGCGAACTGCAGGACGACACGAGCTCACTCGACTTCGTCGGCTCCCTCGACTCCGGGCACGGCAGCATCCCCGACACCGACCACGAGGGCCATCGAGGCTGGCGGATCAGCCAGATCGACACCCTGGCGGCTGAGTGTGCGATCGCCCGCTATCGGCCCAACGTCGTCGTCCTGCACATCGGGACCAACGACCTGGCCAACGGCGAGCAGCACACATCGGCTCTCACCCGCCTCGGCACTCTGATCAACAACATTGACGACATCGCGCCGCTCACCACGGTCATCGTCTCCACCCTCGTGCCGTCGACGAACCAGGCGGTCGACTCGCGGATCGCGCTGTTCAACTCCTATCTCCCGGCCGCCGTCAACACTTGGCGCGCCGAAGGCAAGCGCGTCCGGCTGGCCCGCGTCCTCGGCTTGACTTCGGCCGACATGGTCGATGCGCTCCACCCCAACAACAACGGCTACCGCAAAATGGCCGACACCTACCACAACGCGATCAACTCCGCGATGGACGAAGGCCTGATCAAGCCCGCGCTCCTCGGTGACGACAGAGTGTGCGATCCGGAGCCGGGGAATCCGACCCCGGGAACCCCGCCGAACGGCGTCATGGAGGGCTGGCACCGGTCCGACGGCGCAGGAGGCATGATCGCTGCCGGTGTCCCGGGCGGGACGCGGGAAGGGCTGCGGTTCGCCGACATCGACGGCGACGGCCGCGACGACTACCTGATGACCGACTCGGCGGGCCGGGTGAGCGCTTGGGGGAACGCCCTGCCCTCCCCGAGATGGGCCGAGATGGGCGAGGTCGCCGCCGGCGTCTCCGGCGGGACACGAGATGGGTTGCGGTTCGCCGACCTCAACGGTGACGGCCGCGACGACTACCTGATGGTCGATCCGCAGGGCCGGGTACGTGCCTGGGGCAATGCCGTCCCGTCCCCGAGATGGACCGAATGGGGCCAGGTCGCGGCCGGGGTGCCGGGCGCGACGAGGGAGGAGGTCCGGTTCGCCGACATGGACTGCGACGGCCGCGACGACTACCTTCTGGTCGATCCGCAGGGACGGGTCCGGGCCTGGCTCAACGTCCTGCCCACCAAGACCTGGACCGAGTGGGGCCAGGTGGCCGCCGGGGTGAGCGGCGGGACGCGGGAGAACCTGCGGTTCGCCGACGTCAACGGGGACGGCTGCGACGACTACCTGATGGTCGGCCCGCAGGGGCAGGTGCGCGCCTGGGGCAACGTCCTGCCGAACCGGACCTGGACCGAACTGGGCGAGATCGCCGCCGGCATCGGCCTGCACAACTCGACGATCACCTTCGCCGACGTCGACGGCGACGGCCGCGACGACTACCTGTCGGTCAACGATTGCGGCCGGATCTGGGCCTGGCGCAACACCGGCAGCTCGACCTGGCCCCTCCAGGGTGAGATCACGACCGGCCTCAGAGCGCCGTCCCGCGATCAGGTCTTCCTGGGCGACATCAACGGTGACCGCCGTCTGGACTATCTGCTCTCCGACCCGGCCGGTGTGGTGACGGCCTGGCACGGCAACGGGCAGATCCGCAAGAACTGACCCGGACACGGGCCGGCCGGGGCGCCCTCACCGCCCTGGCCGGCCTGGCACATGTCGACTGGACTTGTCCGCCCAGCGCGATGTGCAGGAAACTCTTGCGAAGGACCCGCCGAAGCCTGGTACGTCGACCACGCGCGTTCCGCTCCGGGCGCCGAGGCCCGCGTCGGCCTGGCCCAGGTTGCCCACAGTCCCAATCCGGCCTATAACCTGCAGCCTTCGGCCAGGAGCGCAGCATCGTGATGGCTTCCTCCACCCGGTCCTGCCCGGCCGGCAGCTCCGCCAGTCGACACGCTCATCCCCGGCTCAGCCCTGCGTATCCAGGCCCGCGTGGAAGGGGCGCAGACCGGCAGCCAGGTCGGCGCGGGTGAAGGCGTAGCGGCCCAGGAAGTTGATGTGGTCGTACTGGATCGGCGACAGCCGGGCGCACATGTCATCGGTGGCGGGGAAGCCCTGGGCGCGCAGGTGCTTGACGGCGGCGTCCAGATAGAGGCTGTTCCACCAGACGACCGCGTTCAAGGCCAGGCCGAGCGTGCCGAGCTGGTCCTCCATGCCCTCCCGGTAGCGTTGACGTAGCTGCCCGCGGTTGCCGAAGGCGATCTTGCGGGCCAGCCGGTGCCGCGCCTCCTGCACGTTCAGCTGGGTGCCGATCATCCGCCGATAGCCGGAGTCGGAGATGTACTGCAGCAGGTGCAGGGTCTTGAAGATGCGCCCGTAGTGGGCGAACGCCTCGCCCAGGCCCGTGGTTCGCCCGTCGGCCGACAGCATCCGGATCAGGTCATAGGCCCGCACGGTGCCCATCGTCAGCGAACCGGCCACCCGCAGCATGTCGCCCCAGTGGGCGCGGATGCGATCCAGGCGGATCACATGGCGGGACATGTGGTCCAGCGGCCCGTAGACGGCGCGGGCGTTGATCCGCCACAGCCGGGTGTCGCCCAGATCGGCGATGCGCGGGGAGAACTGGTAGCCGCAGATCGCGAACAGCCCCGAGACGATGTCGCTGTAGGAGGCGGTGTCGGTGACCACCGTCTCCGGTTTGCGGCCGCCGTCCAGGTAGCAGATGGCGTCCAGAATGAACAGCGAGTCGCGCAGCGTGCCCGGCACGACCAGGCCACCGATGCCCATCACCTGGTCGTTGACCACGTTCAGCCAGGTCGCGCCACGCTGGCGGCCGAAATAGATCGGGTTATGCCCGGTGTGCAGGTTCTGCACCGGCACGACGAAGCGCAGCCCGTCGGCCGATGCGATGTGCCCGCCGCCCCAGGTGCCCACGATGTCGAGGTCGGCCTGGGCGCTGATGAGGCGGGCGTTGGCCGCCGCGATCGTCTCGGCGCGCAGATACCCCTGGTCGACCTGCAGCAGCCGGGCCCGGGTCAGGGCGGGAACGTTCGGTTTCTCGATCGGGACCAGGCCGACGTTGCACGCCTCGGCGACGACCAGCGCGCACAAGCTGGTGGCGAAGTCCTCCATGGGCGAGTCCGCGCCGGAGATGTGGGTGAAGTCGGCCGACAGGCCGGTGCGGTCGAAGACCTCCAGCAGCAGCTCGGGGAAGTCCACCCGGGGCAGCATCGCGTCGACCAGGGTGCGGAACTCCTTCATCAGCGGCGGCTCCTCGGCGGCGCCGAGTTTCTCGACCCGGAGCCTGCCGCCGGTGAACTGCACCGCGGTGTTGGCGCCCAGACCGTCCAGAACGCGCACGTAGGCGCCCTCCAGCGCGTTCGCGAGTTCGGCCAGATGCGCGGCCGGTTCGCTCTCCAGCTCCAGCGACGTCAGAACCTTCGCCCGCGCCTGCTCCCACGCCTTTCCCTCCAGCAGGCGGGCCCTCGGATCGCTCCACCGATCCGACCCTTCGGCGAACACATCCCTGCGGCGCAGCGCCTGGTGCAGGTGCATCACCGCGCACAGCACGAAGGCCGCCTTGTCGATCTGCCCCGGCGGCAGGTCGGGGTTGCGGTAGACCAGCGGCCGCCACGACCCGGTGATCAGATGGTCATGGCGGCTCATGTCGCCCGGCCCGTACCGGCGGCGGCTCTTGGCCATCGTCGCGGCCTCCCGCACCATCGCCAGCACATCGGCACCGGCCTCCACCGCCCGGAACCCGATCACCTCCAGCAGCAGCTCGATGAACCCCTGCACGGTGCGATACCGCTTGACCAGCTCGGCCCGCCACTCAGCCGCCGCGTCGATCGCCTTCCACACCTCCACCAGCGACACCAGCCGATCGGCCGTGGCCTCCGGCGCCGACATCAGCACCTCCACCGCCGAGGCCATCGTGCGCGCCGCCTTGCGCAACTTGGGAAAGGTCCGCAGCTGCTCGGCCTTGCCCGCCCGCTCCGCCCGGGCCAGCAGATTGGAGGTGATCAACACATCCAGCACGTCCAGAGCGTCATCGATGGAGGAACCACCCAGGTGGCGCACCGTGGCCAGCAGCGTCGCCGCCTGCCGGTCGCCTTCCAGATCGCGCAGAGTCGGCGCCTTGGAGGCCAGCCCATACCGGGCCAGCGCCGCCATCTTCACCGCCGGCACCGGCTCCACCGGCACCGCCCCCGCACCCAGGGCCCCGATCTCGGCGACCCGGAGCAATTCCGCCGTCATCACCCGGCCCGAGGCCTTCCTCGGCGGGGTCCGCAGCCGCTCCAGCTCCGAGACCCGCCCACCCTCGGGCACCTGGAGCAGCCCAGCCAGCGCCGACCGCAACTGCGGCCCGGCCCGCTCAGCCAGCGTCCGATACAACCGCGCGCTCTCCCGGCCGCGTACCTCGCTGATCAGCCGGGTCAGGGTCGTGATCCCGGCGGGCAGCAGAATGCCCGCCCCCAGCATGTGCACCACGGCCCGGTCGAACAACGCCCGCGGCCCCTCGACCGTCGACCACACCCGCGCGGCGAGATAGTCGCGCACCTCATACTCATGCTTGGAGAACTCCACCAGCTGCAGCAGGTCCCGGATCTCCCAGGCATGTTCGTAGGCGGTCTTCGGGCGAGTCAGGTACTCCGGCGCGCACGCCGGATCGACGTCGAGTTGCGCGGCGACGAACTCCATCACCTCGGAGGGAACGTCCAAGGGACCATCGGCCAGAAACGTACCGAGCATGCGCACGGTGCCCCACCGCCCACCCCACCCCAGCTTCGCGGCCGGACGACGCTTACCGGCCAGCACCTCCAACGCTTTGACGTCCAGACGGAAGAACTGTTCCAGTTCCGCCGCCGACACCTCGCCCCGGAACCGGCGGTAGCGGGCCACTTGCTCATCAGAGAGGAAATCCACAGGCATGAGCAGGGACGTTATGACGGTCAACCAGGGCAAATACCCGCCTTCACCGAATCGTCGTCAAGATCGTCTTCCTACCGCCAAAACCCGGTCCGATCCTCCCCAGAGGCCTGTTTCGGGACGGTGTCAGTTTCCGAAGTCGTCTGCACGAATGCGCGAAGTGGTCTGCACGCCCCCACAACGTGCAGGCCGACGTGAGGTGAGTTGGCGTGGCGGAATGGGTTCCCGCCCAGCGGCCAGCCGCTCCGACCAGGGCCACGACTGGGCAGCCAAGCAGCACCAGGACAACGCCGATGAGGCCCGGCAGATGATCAGTGATCGCCACTACGGCCGCAACTCCCGCAAGCACAAGTGGCGGTGATCACCGGAGCGCGACGCTCAACCGGAAGGGCCGGGGCAGCAAGATGCCCCGGCCCTTCGGCGTGCCTCACTCCTGAGGCGGAGCCCATCGATGCCAGCCGCGACCGGGTCGGGGGCAGGCGCGAGGTACTCGGCGACGGCCCGGCGGCACCAGGCGGTTACGTCGGGGGCCCGCTCCGCTTCGATCTCACTGTCGAGCTGGGCTCCGGCGATGCGCTCGGCGTCAGCCGGTGGCAGGTGCCGGGCAGTGAGGTCGTCCAGGGCGTGCCGGATCGCGGTGCGCTCAGGGCCCTCGGGAAGAGCGCGGCGGGCGGTGTTCAGGGCGCGGGCGATGGTGGCCTGCCCCACGTCGAGAAGCTGGCGGTACTTCTCTCCGCCCTGGGCCAGCCGGTCGGCCGCCTGGTCCCGGGTGATGCCGCCTCGCTCGGCGAGCGCGTCCACGAGAGCCTGCTGCCAGGCGCGGCGCGCAGCGTCGTGGCGCTGAGTGCGTTCCTCAAAGGTGGGCTCGGGGAAGAGGTTGCACAGCTCGCGGCCTTCCTGGGTCCAGTCGTGCAGGTCGCGGTCGGGGTGCCGGGGTCTCCATGCCTCCGCCCACTCGTACGGGCCGCCGGCGCCGATGCCGAGCTCCTAGGCGATGATCCCCGTCTGCCAGTTGGTCCAGACCAGGGTTCTCCAGCCGGTGCCGGTCCACACGATCAGGGAGGAGTTCGGCGGGTTGTCCTGGCGCTGGTACCAGGCGGGCTCGGGGATCTGCGGGCCCCGATTCCGCTCTGGCGTCGGGGCCACGTCACATGAGCGGCAGCCCTGGTCTTTCCTCGGATGCCAGGGCTTCGTGCCGCCGGACACCTTGCGTGCGCCCCAGGCGCCCGGGTGAGGGCTGGCGGGGCTGTTGGACCGGCGGGCCCCACCGTGTCCTGCCCGGCCCCGGCTTCCGCGTCCCGGTTATCGTGCCCACCCTCGAAAAGGGGGAGGCTGTCGGACCGGACGCCTCCAGAGCGCGGTGCCGTCCGGTCCGGCAGTCCCCGGGCGGTGATATTAGCTGGTCCGGGTTCCGGGCAGCTGGGACCCGTCTTCCGGAGAGCTCTGAGAGGGCATTCGGCTCGGCGCGGTCAGACGGGATCGACGCCTGACACGATCTGGGGAGTCTCGACGGTGGGGAAGGTCTGGAAGAAGAGGTGCTCCACACGCCGGAAGGAGATCCGCCAGCCCGCGGGTGTGCGAATCCAGTCGTCGTGCCAGTAGCCGACGGCAAACGTGTTGCTGGCTCCGTCCCGGCTGGCATGCATGTGCAGATGTGGGGTGATCGAGTGAGCGGTATCGCCGGCGATGCTGACTGTGGCGTGTCCTTCGATGTGCTGCCAGGCGTTGAACGACAAGCCCAGGCCCGCGGTGCCGCCGACCAGGTCCTTGCCGCGCATCAACTCGGCGTACTCGCGCAGCTCAAAGACCTTCGCACCCGCGGCGGTGGCGTCGATCTTGACATCGGGGGTGAACAACTGCTCCCACTGTGCGAGCACGTTGCCGTCTCCGCTGTCGGCCTGGTGCAGGTCCTGTCCCAGCCCGTAGAGGGCGATCTTGTCCTGTATCTCGATCCGGTCGAGCAGGTACTGGATCTGATTGTCATCGAACATCTTCAGTCCTCGCGGATAGGGGGTAATTTCCATGATCTTGGAAATACTGAATCTACGGTAGCATGGGTCTATGGCGCGCGATCCTCGAACATCGACCCCGATACCCTTGCCCAGTCTGGCCAAGGTTTTCGCCGTGCTCGGCGACGACAGCCGCTTGGCCATCGTGCAGCTGCTGCTCGACGGGCGGCTGCGGACGGCCGGCGAGATCGCCGAACAGGTCTCGCTACCAGCCTCGACCTGCTCCTATCACCTCACCAAGCTGCTCAACGCGGGCATCACCGTATGCAAGGCCGACGGCACACAGCGCCTGCCGGTCCTGCGCCGCGAGGACCTCGACAACAGCTTTCCCGGACTCCTTGACCTCATCCGCCAAGGCGCACTCTCGTCCGCGTAGGACCGCTCACAACTCACGCCCAGAGGGCGTTAGTCCGTTTCTGATATTGGCCGCGTCCGGGTTGCTCGAGGGGCCCCTGGCGGACGAGTCGGCCCAGGCGCGGAGCGGGTGACGTTGATCGAGGGCTCGTCGGTGGGCGGGGCGGAGACGGAAACGGTGCTGCTGGTGGTGTCCGAACTGGTCACCAACGCGGTGCAGCATGCCGGCGGTGTCACCGGATTCGGCCTGAAAGCAGGACCCGGGACCGTGACTGTGACCGTGGAGGACGCCAGCCGCCTGCCTCCGCGGCTGCTGCCGCCCGATCCGGCCCGGCCGGGCGGGCTCAGCTGGCACCTGGTGCAGGACCTGGCCCAGGACGTGGCCGTCAGTATCGGCGCCGGCGGCAAGGCCGTCTCCGCGGTCCTGCCACTGGCGCACTGATTCGTGCGTCACTCGCCCTGGGACCAGATGTTCCACGCGGACTCCAGGCTGGGGTGCACGGTGAACCGCGGGTCGTTGCGGAACACGTCGAGGATGTCGTCCGGTGCGCCGATGAGATGGAGGTCCGCGTCGGGGCAGGCGTCGAACACAGCCCTGATGTCCTCCCGCGTCATCCCCTCGGTGCACCGTGGCTCCCGTAGATCGAGGTAGAACGCGCTGGTTCCGGCCGCAGCATGATGGTGCAGGCGTTGCCGAATGTGGTGCTGCGTGGCGGGGCCGATGATCCCGCTGACCGCGATCCACACCCGTGACGGGGCCTCGGCCAGCTCCCGCATCCTCACGATCACCGTCCCCATCTGCTGCTCCCCCGTCTTACCCGACCGGGCGGTGAAGCCGCCGGTGTCGGGCTTGTCCTTCGCCACCTGTTCGGCCGCCGCCGTCCCCCACTGCGGCATGAAGTCGCTGAATATGCGGGGGAGGTACCGCCAGCGGCGGACCCCCGCGACTACGAGATCACAGATTTTGACGATCTAGAAGGTGCCGAGTGGCGGGGCGACCGCGCCAATGTGGTGGCGGCCTGCTTCAGGCCGGGCGTTCGGTGGTGAGGGTGATGCGGCCGTCTGTCCAGGCGGGTAGGCGCCGGGCGAGTTTCTTCAGTGACAACACCCTGGCCTCTCGCAGCATCCTGGCCGGCGCTTATGAGTCGGCGGGGGATCTGGACCGCGCTATACCGCTGTACGAGGCCACGCTGGCCGACCGGGAGCGGGTGCTGGGCGCCGACCATCCCGACACCCTGCAGTCCCGCAACAATCTCGCCTGCGCCTGTGAGTCGGCGGGGGATCTGGACCGGGCCATCCCCCTGCACGAGACCACCCTCGCCGACCGGGAGCGAGTGCTGGGCGCCGACCACCCTCACACCTTGACCTCCCGCAACAATCTCGCCTGCGCCTACCGGGCGGCGGGCGATCTGAACCAGGCCATCCCTCTGCACGAGGCCACTCTCGCCGACAGTGAGCGGATACTGGGCGCCGACCACCGAACTACGGGAAAATCTTGAGGCAGTCGTCGTCGCCGAAAATGCTGCGAGACCTATCAGGTGGTGGAGACGGATGCTGCCGAAGCGATGGCACTCCGACCGTTGATCTTGAGGTGGTGCGGGCAGGCTTCATTTAGCGATCGTTTTTTGAAGACCCGCCCGACCGACCCGCAGGCGGCCCTCTGAGCCTTCAAAAACTCGTTCAACAACCCTGGTGGTTCAACAACCTCGAATCACCGTTTGTTGAGAGGATGGCGGGCGTGACCGACGTCCTGCAGCCGCCCGCCGACCCGCTGGCCGCCTTCCCCGCCCACCGCAGCGAGATCCGTATCGGCTACGCCCGCGTCTCCACCGCCGGCCAGAACCTCGAACGCCAGCTGGACGCGCTCAAGGCGGCCGGGTGCCGGAAGGTGTTCGCCGACAAGAAGTCCGGCAAGAGCGCCGAGCGGCCCGAGCTCGCGGCCTGCCACGCGTTCCTGACCGAGGGCGACACGCTGGTCGTGCCGTCCCTTGACCGCTACGGCCGCTCCCTGGCCGACCTCATCACCATGGTCGGCGAACTCCGCAAGCGCGAGATCGGCTTCACCTCGCTGCACGAAAACCTCGACACCACCACCCCCGGCGGCCGGCTCATCTTCCACGTCTTCGCCGCCCTGGCCGAATTCATCCGCGAGCTCATCGTCGCCGGCACCCGCGACGGCCTGGCCGCCGCCAAAGCCCGCGGCCGCACCGGCGGACGGCCCACCGTCATCACCCCCGAACTACTGCGCGCCGCCCGCGACATGCTCCCCAACCCCGAGAACTCGATCACCTCGATCGCCAAACTGCTCGGCGTCAGCCCGGGGACGCTGTACAACCACATCCCAGACCTACGCCAACTCCGCCAAAGCGGCACCGTTAAGAACTCACGGGGTTGAAGGTCGCCGACTTGCAGGGATGAACGGCTCTTCAGTGGCGCGCTATCTCAAAGCCGCTGCCAGATTGGCCCGCACGGTTCGCGTTGTTGAGTGATCCACACCCAGCACCCGCTCGCAGTCTGCCAGCGTGGCTTCGTACAGCGGGATAGCCCGCCCGAGGTCCCCCACCGCCTGGTAGGCGCCGGCGAGGTTGTTGCGGGAGGTGAGAGTGGAGGGGTGGTCGGCGCCCAGCACCCGCTCCCGCTCGGCCAGCGTGCGCTCGTGCAGCGAGATGGCCCGCCCGAGGTCCCCCGCCGACTCGTAGGCGGCGGCGAGGTTGTTGCGGAAGGCCAGGGTGTCGGGGTGGTCGGCGCCCAGCACCCGCTCACAGTCGGCCAGCGTGCGCTCGTGCAGCGAGATGGCCCGGCCCAGATCCCCCGCCGACTCGTAGGCGTAGGCGAGGTTGTTGCGGGAGATGAGGGTGGAGGGGTGGTCGGCGCCCAGCACCCGCTCACAGTCGGCCAGCGTCGCCTCGAACAGCGAGATGGCCCGCCCGAGGTCCCCCGCCGACTCGTAGGCGGCGGCGAGGTTGTTGCGGAAGGCCAGGGTGTTGGGGTGGTCGCCGCCCAGCACCCGCTCACAGTCGGCCAGCGTCGCCTCGAACAGCGAGATGGCCCGGTCCAGATCCCCCGCCGACTCGTAGGCGCTGGCGAGGTTGTTGCGGAAGGCCAGGGTGGAGGGGTGGTCGGCACCCAGCACCCGCTCCCGCTCGGCCAGCGTGGCCTCGTACAGCGGGATGGCCCGCCCGAGGTCCCCCACCGACTCGTAGGCGCTGGCGAGGTTGTTGCGGGAGGTGAGGGTGGAGGGGTGGTCGGCACCCAGCACCCGCTCCCGCTCGACCAGCGTCGCCTCGAACAGCGAGATGGCCCGCCCGAGGTCCCCCGCCGACTCGTAGGCGCCGGCGAGGTTGTTGCGGGAGGTGAGAGTGGAGGGGTGGTCGGCACCCAGCACCCGCTCACAGTCGGCCAGCGTCGCCTCGAACAGCGAGATGGCCCGCCCGAGGTCCCCCGCCGACTCGTAGGCGCCGGCGAGGTTGTAGCGGGAGGTCAGGGTGTCGGGGTGGTCGGCACCCAGCACCCGCTCACAGACGGCCAGCGTGCGCTCGTGCAGCGAGATGGCCCGCCCGAGGTCCCCCGCCGACTCGTAGGCGCCGGCGAGGTTGTTGCGGGAGGTCAGGGTGTCGGGGTGGTCGGCACCCAGCACCCGCTCCCGCTCGGCCAGCGTGCGCTCGTGCAGCGAGATGGCCCGGCCCAGATCCCCCGCCGCCTGGTAGGCACTGGCGAGGTTGTTGCGGGAGATGAGGGTGGAGGGGTGGTCGGCGCCCAGCACCCGCTCCCGCTCGGCCAGCGTGGCCTCGTACAGCGGGATGGCCCGCCCGAGGTCCCCCGCCGACTCGTAGGCGCCGGCGAGGTTGTTGCGGGAGGTCAGGGTGTCGGGGTGGTCGGTGCCCAGCACCCGCTCACAGTCAGCGAGTGTGGCCTCGTGCAGCGAGATGGCCCGGTCCAGATCCCCCACCGACCGATAGGCGTCGGCGAGGTTGTTGCGGGAGGCCAGGGTGTCGGGGTGGTCGGCACCCAGCACCCGCTCACAGACGGCCAGCGTCACCTCGAACAGCGAGATGGCCCGGTCCAGATCCCCCACCGACCGATAGGCGCCGGCGAGGTTGTTGCGCGAGGTCAGGGTGTCGGGGTGGTCGCCGCCCAGCACCCGCTCGTAGTAGGTGAGCGCGCGTTGGAGGTAGTCGATCGCGCGGAAAACGGCGCCCTGGTTCTTGAGGAAGAGCCCGGTCTCGGCGATTAGGTGGCCGCTGACGCCGGTGTCGAGGGCGGGGGGTGTGTGGTCGGCCAGGGCAGTGATATGCGGCAGCAGCACTCGCCATGCAGGCCAGTCGACCGGGTCCCAGTGCGACCTGGGGCGGGCGTCGTTGAGCAGGTGGGTGGCCTGTTCGCGGGCGGCGTCGATGTCGGCGGCCTGACGGTGCGGGTCGTCGGGGTCAGGGGTACGGGAGACGGCCTGGACGAGCCGATGCACGGTGATGTCGGCGCCGGTGAGGGTGATCATGTTGTAGGCGGCCAGAGCTCCGAGGGCCCGCTGCAGGTCCGGAGCGGGGGCTAGGCCGTCGAGCAGGCTGCGGGGGATCGGCTCGGGGGCATACCAGGCCAGGATCCGTAATACCTGTCCGGCCAGCGGGGTGGCGGTCAGCCGGTTCAAGGTGATCTGCCAGATCCGCGCGATGGTGCGCTCGGCGTCCGAGCCGTGGGCGGGCTGGTCGTACATGGTGGCCGGATAGTTGGCCAGCAGGTTCAGGTAGGCGCGGGCGGTCAGCCGGTTTTGGTGCATGTAGGCGCCGGCCTGCTCGGCCGCCAGCGGCAGGCAACCCAGTTCCCGCACCAACGCGGCTGCCCCATCGGCGGCGTCGAACCAGTCCGGGTCGTCGCGGCTTTCGGGCCGGTCGTGGGTGGCGGTCTGAACGAGCAGGTCGATCGCCGGTTCCTCATCTAGCACGTCCAGCCGCAGGACCCGGGTGCCGAGGCGGTGCCAGCCCTGGCCCAGGCGGCTGGTGATCAGTACCTGGCCGTGCCCGGCCCGGGTCCGCGCGAGCAGCGGAGCGACGTCGTCGGGGTGGGTGACGTCGTCGGCGATCAGCAGCCACTCGTCATGGGCGGCCAGCCAGGCCAGAGCCCGCTGCGCGAGCGATTCCAGCGGCAGGCCGGCCCTCAGCTCCGCTTGTAGCGCGACGGCCAGTCCGGCCAGTCCCGCCTCCACCGCCGCCGCGGATGAGGCGGGAAACCACCAGACCGGATTCGCCGTATCGAGCCGGGTGAGGGCGTAGTGGGCGGCCAGGGTGGACTTACCGACCCCGCCCAGCCCGTGCACCGCGGCCACCACCACCCCACCGTGGCTGTGTGCCAGCGCCGCCCGCAGATCGCTCACGTTCTCGTCGCGGCCGACGAACAGGCTCCCAGTGGAGGGCACGTTGCTCGTCCCACGCGGCGCGGCCACCTCCTCGACCGGCCGTAGCGCCTGTTCGGGCAGCTGGATCTGGGTGTTGGTCGTGTTGTCGCCGGTGGAGATGATCCCGGGGTTGTCACCTCCGACCGCGGCCGACCTCGGGTCTCCCGCCACACCCCGAAAGCCAGATCCGTTCAGGGCAGGCTCGGCTAGGGGTACGGGCGGCGCGGGCACCTCACGGACCGCCTCAGCAGCCGAGTGAGAAGTCTTGGCCGGCCTGCGCCACCACCGCCACCCGGCGCTCACCGGGGCGGACGCTTCGACGAAGGGTCCGCCACGCTGTTGGTCGCGTTGTCGCCGGTGGAGATGATCCCGACGTTGTCACCCCCGACCGCAGCCGACCCGGTCCCCGAAGCCGACACCTCAGGCCGGGCAGCCCGAGCTTGCGCGCCTGCCGGGGCCCGGTCGGAGAACAGCCCGTACACCGCCGCGCCCAGCCCGGCCAGGGCGACGAACACGCCAATCGGAGTCACCGCGTCCGCGTACGTTGGGGTCTCCATGGCCTGGGCACTTCTCGCGACCGGGGCAGGGCCAGGGCCAGGGCGGGCGGGCAGATGACCTTACGTCCGTGATCGCCGTTGGCGTCCCGGTCGGTTATAGGGTCTTGACCTGGCCGCCGTCCAGGATGAACTCGGCGCCGGTGGTGTTGGCGGAGCGGGCGGAGGCGAGGAACAGCACCAGGTCGGCGACTTCGCCGGGCTCGGTGATCCGGCCGGTGCTGATGCCCATGCTTTGCGGCACGACCTCGTCGAGCGCCTGCTGGGCGCTGACCCCGGCGCCGGCGGCGACGGCGTGGGCGAAGCCCGTGTCGGGAGCGGTCCAGAACGGGGTTCGCACGGGACCGGGAGCCACGGCGTTGACCCGCACGCCGCGCGGCGCGAATTCCTCCGATAGGGACTTGGTCAGGTTGGCCACCGCGGCCTTGGCCGTGGAGTAGTCGACCACCATCGGGGCCGGCAGGCGGGCGTTGATACTGGTGACGTTGACGATCGTCCCGCCCGTCTCCAGGAGCGAGGGCAGGGCTGCCCTGCTGGTGCGCACGGCGCTGAAGAATGTCACGTCGAACATCCGCCTCCATTCGGGGTCGTCGATGTCGAGGAAGCTCGACCGGACACCGCCGAAGCCGACGTTGTTGACCAGCACATCCAGGTGCCCGTACGTCGCCAGTGCGGTATGGACGAGCCGCTGCGGGGTGTCGGCGTCGGTGATGTCGGCCAGGACCAGGCTGGCGCCGCGTGCTGCCAAGGCGTCGAGCTCAGGTGTGCTCTGGCGGCTGCTGGCCACCACGTGTGCGCCTTCGCCGAGCAGCGCTGTCGCGGTGGCCAGGCCGATGCCTTTGCTTGCGCCGGTGATGATGGCGACCTTGTCCTGCAGTTCGAGATTCACTGATTACTCCATGATGAACTGATCGTTAGAAAATCTCCGGCGTGCCGGGCGGTGGTGCCCGAGCTCGCCGGCGGACGGGGCCTGCTCACCGTCGGTGCAGGCGGGTGACCCAGTCGGCGGGTACCCGGCCGGCCGGGCCGGGTGCCTGCTGTTCCACCGGGCGGTGGGTGGGTGCGGCGAGTGCGGGACCGGCCTCGTACATCACTTGCTCGCGGTAGTCCCAGAACCAGTCCTCGCCGGGTTCGAAGCTGGTGGCGATCCGGTGTCCGGTGGTGGCGGCGTGCGCGCTGGCGTGCTGGCTGGGCGAGGAGTCGCAGCAGCCGATGTGGCCGCATTGGGCGCAGCGCCGCAGGTGGAACCACCAGCCCTGCGGGTTCGACGCTTCGCAGTCGGCGCAGCCGGTGCCGCTGGGTGGCACGTTGGGGTCGATGCCGTCCATGGTTTCTCCTTCATCAGTGGTGTGGTGCGTCGTCTGCACGGCGCGCACGCACGCGGCTCGTGGCGGCGATCAGGACAGCGATCCGGGCAGGTGGGCCATGCATCCATGCTGGCCAGATCGTGGGCAGGCGCCGCCGGATCGTCGTCGGGGGCGTTGCGCACGGGGCTTGGCCGTCAGGCGGGTCGTGGTGTTCGGCCCGCTGGGCAGGCGCTTCACTGTGCTCGGTTGTCGGTCAGCCGCAGCAGGTCCTGTCCGACCAGCGGCCCTTGCGGGACCTGGTGCAGCCTGCCGCCCCCGGCGAGAGCGCCGAGATCGATCGGTGCGAAGCCGAGGCCGGTCAGCAGGGTGGTGAACATCGCCTTGGCTTCCTGGTCGTCGCCGGAGACGAACAGCACGCGGTTTCCTTCCGGCCGCCGCGGATCGGCCCGAAGCGTCGCCGCGAACAGGTGGTTGAACGCTTTGATCACCCGGGCGCCGGGGGCTTGCTGAGCGACCGCTTCGCTCGAGGTGGGCTCGCCCGCGCCGGGCGCAGGTGTGCGGTAGTCGTTGGTCGCGTCCACGAGTACGCGTCCTTGCCAGTCCGGTAGGTCGGCGAGCGCCTCGGCGGTCCGGTCCCCGGGAACGGCGAGCACGACGAGCTCGGATCGCGCCGCCTCCTGCCGGTCGGCGGCCGAGGCGCCGGGGCCTAGCTCGCGCACGGTGTCGGCCAACGTGTGCGGGCCGCGGCTGTTGCTCAGCACGACCTGATGCCCGCCGGCGAGCAGGCGTGTGGCGACCGCTGTGCCGATGGCACCCGCACCCAAGATTCCGATCTTCATGGTGGTCAACTCCTACGGTTGTCGTTTTCGCTTTCGAGAGGGCGGCAGCGTGGCCGGCCGGGAAGGCGCAACGCCTCGCCTCGCACGAGTTGTCGCGCGCACCTCTGGCATCGTGGACCAGCGCTTTTCCCCGCTCGTCTGTTATGCCCGCAGGGGGCGGACAATGCCGGGGGCAGGTAATGGATGGATAGGGCCGCGGGCGGCCCGGCGCCGATCCAGGCCGTCGCCGGGGAGCCGGCGCTCGCCTTGATGGCCCGGCCCGCCGAGCAAGTGCCGATGGCGTGCGGCGCGAGCGACCACCGGGCATGAGCGCGTTGGAGGCGGTGACCTCGGGGACGGGGCACCTACCACGGCCCGTGTGGAGCAGGCGCGAACCCCGGGCGCGGGTGGATGCCGGGCCGCGGGATGAGATCACGTGCCGTCGATGGGTCCCAGCGTGGCCTCCGCGAGTTTCCACAGGCGGGCGGCGTTGTCGGGGTCGATGGCGTGCGCCGCGACACCCTCTCCGGAGCCGTCCTGGGTGACCGGTGCCTGCTGGTTGTCTTCGAAGTAGCGGCCGGTGACCCCGTCCAGCAGCGGAGAGGCGGCCAGCAGGACGCTGGTGGCGGCGCCCTGCTCGGCGGTCTTGAAGAACGGCTGCTCGATCCGGTTGCCGTGTTCGTCGGCGCCGCCCATGGCCTGCAGGGTGGGCAGGTCCAGATGGCGTTGCAGGCCGGTGGTGATCCAGCCGGGCATCACCGCGTTGGCGGTGATGCCGTCAGCGGCCCACCGGTCGGCGATGCCGACGGCCATCAGCACGTCGGCGGCCTTGGAGCGGCCGTAGGCGACCCACCGCTCGTAGGGGGTGCGCTCGAAGTGCGGGTCGTCGAAGTCGAACGGGTAGCGCCGGTGTGCGGCCGAGCTGACCGCCACGATCCGTGCCGCGCCAGCCTCGCGCAGCGCCGGGCGCAGCGCGGCGGCCAGCGCGAAGTGGCCGAGGTAGTTGGTCGCCAGTTGCATCTCCCAGCCCTGCTCGGAGCGGGTGAGCTCGGGCAGGGCCATGATGCCCGCGTTGGCGATCAGGGCGTGCAGCGGGCCATCCCAGTCGCCGGCCAGCCGGCGGACCGAGCCGAGGTCGGCCAGGTCGAGGCTGACGGCCCGGACGGGGCCGGCCCACCGCTCCTGCCGGGCGCGGTGCACCAGCGGGCCGGCCGCCTGCAGGTCGTGCGTCACCATCACCACCGAGCAGCCCTCCTCGGCGGTGCCGCGCAGCAGGGTGAGCACCTGCGCGCCGGCTTCGGTGTCCAGCGCTCCGGTCGGCTCGTCGGCGAACAGGAGGTCCGGGCGCATCGCCAGCACCCGGGCGATCGCCACCCGCTGCTGCTGGCCCCCCGACAGCGTCGCCGGCTTGTCCTGGGCGTGATCAGCCAGGCCGACCGCGGCCAGGGCGGCGGTGACGCTGTCATCGGCGGCCTTGCGGCGGGCCAGGCGGGCCGGCAGCCCCACGTTCTGGCGGGCGGTCAGGGAGGGGATGAGGTTGTAGGACTGGAAGATGAAGCCGACGTGGTCGCGGCGCAGCCGTGCTTGGGCCCGCCGGTCGAGCCGGGCCAGGTCCTGCCCGAGCAGCCGCACCGTGCCCGTGGTGGGCGGCTCCAGGCCGGACATGCAGTAGAGCAGGGTGGACTTGCCTGAGCCGCTCGGGCCGACGATGGCCAGGAACTCGCCCCGGCCGACATCGAGACAGATGCCGCGCAGCACCGGCCTGGCCGCCTGATTGGGCGCCGCGGCGAAGGACTTGGTGAGGTCGCGGATCTGAAGCAGGGGTGTGTCCATGCCTCAGCCGCACCCGCCCCAGGCGTGATGACGCCTCGTGATCGTCTGCTCCGGGCGGGAAAGGCCGGCCCGGCGCCGGCCGGTCGGCACGCTCATCAGTCGCTCACCCGGCTGCGGCTGGTGTAGAGCAGCGGCGCGTACTCCGGGTGGCGGGCGATCCAGGCGGTGTAGAACGGGCAGACGGCGAGCACCGGAGAGCCGGCCGCCCGGGCGGCGTCCAGCGACGTACGGGCCAGTGCTCCGCCGATGCCTTGCCCCTCATACGCCTTGTCCACTTCGGTGTGGACGAAGGCGATGAGGTTGTGGGTGCGGATGTATTCCGCGATGCCGGCCAGCTGGCCGTCGACGTAGGCCTCGTACCGGCTGGCCTCGGCGTTGTCGACGACCCGCAACGGGTCCGATCGAGACTCGCTCATGCTTGTCCTTCCAAGGGGGCTTGTGGTGATCAGTAGCAGGCCGCCAGGGCGGCCGATGCGGGAGCAGGCCGCCCATGACGCGGGGTGCCGGGCGCCAGGGCGCTTGAGGCCCACGGCGGCCAGAAGCCGTGCGTACCGGCAGCCTCTCGGTCACCAGCCGCACTGGGGCCGCCAGACGGCGACCTGCCGGGGGCATCACGCAGTGACCGTAGGTGGTGACCCTCAGCTGCCGGCCGCTGCGGCGAACGCCTGCTTGAGGCGGCCGACCGCGAGCAGGACGGCGTGCTTGGCGGCTTAGGTGTCGTGCAGCGCGTTGACCATGATCAGACCGAGATCTCCACGTCCGGCCGAAGATCGTCAGCCACAGCCCCCCGGCATCCGCCCCTCGGTGGACTGCGGGTCTGCGTCGGGACGGGCGCGATGCTGCGCTACGTCGAGCGCTGGGGTCCAGGAGATGCGGCGCGCCGTGAAGATCTCCATGATCGGCGGCTTGACGCTTTCCGGGTCGTCGAGGCTGCCGAGCATCACGAACACCTGGCCCGGGAATCCCGAAAGCTTGTTGGTGAAGACCCGGGCACCGCAATCAGGGCAGAAGTTGCGTTCCAGCGTGTTCCCACTGTCGGCCACATAGGGATAGGAACGCGGGCTGCCACTGAGGAGCTTGAAGTCGTCCTGGGTGACGCTGAAGTAGGTCGCCATGATGCCGCCGGACGATCTCTGACAGTCCTTGCAATAGCAGTTCGCGACGAAATCGGGTGCGTTGCTGAACTCGTAGGTGATGGCGCCGCACTCGCAGCGTCCCGTGAACTTGCCCGACATGTCTTGCTCCTTCGAGTTGCTGCCGATGCCGCCGTTGGGCACGGCTCCGGCTTGATCAGACTGCATCCCTGATCCGTTCGACGCCCCGCAGGGATGGGCAGGAACCCCACGGATCAGGCGATGAGGTGGTGGGTGCGGATGTCTTCGGCGATGCCGGCCAGCTCATCGTCGACGTAGGCCTCATATCTGCCGGCGCGTCGGCGTTGTCGACGACCCGCACGTCGCCGTTCGGCATGCTGTGTGGTCGGAGACTCTGTCCGCGGGATCTGTCCGCGCGGAGACGGTGAGCCGCAGGTGCGGGCAGCCGCCTCCGGGTTACAGCAGGGGCCTAGCATCGCTCCTGGTGGCACGGGTGCCGGGGGACGATCAGGCTTCGGACAGCCCCAGTTGCGCACGCAGACGTTCGCGCTCGCTCTCGAGTGTCTCGATCATGCCGCCGAGCTCCTCGCGGGCGTTGAGGTCTTGGGCGGAGTCGATGTAGTCGTGGGCATCGCCGGGCGGCGGGATGAGGTCCCCGCGCAGATGGGCGAGGTCCACGTCGATCTCGCGGAGCCTTTCCCGCTTATGCTCCTCGGTCATACTCATTCCTTTCTCCTGCTTCAGAAGGGGGGCCGAAGGTGGGCGTCCCGCGCCCACCGGACGGACGGCCGGCATGAGACGCGCCGGGAGGTCGCGGGCGTCGCGACCTCCCGGCGCGGCCCCTCATGCCCATCGGGCCGTGATCATCGGGCCGTGGCCGTCAGCCGTTGGTGGCGGCGGCGGCGAACGCCTGCTTGAGGCTGGCGACCGCGAGCAGCACCGCGTGCTTGGCGGCCTCGGTGTCGTGCAGGGCGTTGACCATGACGAAGTCGTGCACGATGCCGCCGAAGCGCGCGTTCGTGGCCGGCACGCCGGCTCGGCGCAGCTTGGCCGCGAACGCCTCACCCTCATCGCGCAGCACATCGGCCTCAGCGGTGATGATCAGCGCCGGCGGCAGCCCGGCGAGGTCCTCCACGCTCGCGCGCAGCGGCGAGGCGGTGATCTCGGCCCGCTCGGACTGGCTGGTGGTGTACTGGTCCCAGAACCACTTCATGCCCTCACGGCCCAGGAAGTAGCCCTCGGCGAACTCGTGGTAGGACGCGGTGTCGAACGCGGCGTCGGTGACCGGGTAGAACTCCACCTGCTTGATGAAGCGCACGTCGCCACGGCTCTTGGCCAGCAGCGTCAGCGCGATGGCCATGTTGCCGCCGACGGAGTCGCCGGACACGGCCATCCGCGTGCCGTCCAGATCGTTGGAGGCGCCCTCGGCGGTCACCCACTGGGCCACCGCGTAGCTCTGCTCGATGGCCACCGGGTAGCCGACGTCGGGGGAGCGGTCGTACTCAGGGAAGACCACCGCCGCGCCGGCTCCCACGGCCAGGTCACGCACCAGCCGGTCGTGGGTGTGGGCGTTGCCGAACACCCAGCCGGCCCCGTGGATGTAGAGGATGACCGGCAGCCTCTGCCCGGCCGAACCCGCCGGGCGCACGATGCGGACCTTCACCGTCCCGGTCGGCCCACCGGTGACCTCGACCCACTCCTCGTCGATCTCCGGCTTGTAGATCTCCTCATTCTGCACCTGGTCAACGGCGTTGCGGCCGTCCTGCGGCGTCAGCTGATACAGAAACGGCGGCTGCGAGGTCGCATCCGCGAACGCCTGCGCAGCGGGCTCCAGCGCGATGTCACGAGGGTTTCCGGCCATGATTTTCTCCTTGGTTGATGTTCGTTGGGGGGTTGTCTCTGCCGCTCCGGCGGGGCGCCTGGTCCACGGATGGGCTCGCGGGCGGTGATGCCGCCGGAGGGGAAGTCTTGGTGGCCGCGTGGTCGGCGTGCGAGATGAGCACCGAACGACACAAGGCACTTCTCAGAAAAAGGGTGCGAACTCCCCCTTGAGAGAACATACTTGACATGTCAAGCTCTTGGAGGGGTGGATGGGTCGATGAGTGAAGGTTCGGGCTGGCTGACGCCCGTGGAGCTGCAGGCATGGCGGGGCCTGCTGCGGATGAACGATCTCCTGGTCAGCCGCACCAGCCGCACGATGCAGGCGGAATACGGCCTGTCCGGCGCCGACTATACGGTGCTGGCCGAACTGACCCGGATCCCGGACGGCCGGCTGTCCGTCAGCGAGTTGGCCGACGTCCTGGCGTGGGAGCTGAGCCGTCTGTCGCATCAGCTCAGCCGGATGGCCAAGCGCGATCTGGTGATGCGTCAGGAGTGCGCCGAGGACCGGCGCCGCTCCTACGTCGTGGTCACCCCCACCGGCCGCGCGGCCATCGAAGCGGCGGCCCCGCGTCACGTCCAGGACGTCCGCCGGCTGTTCTTCGCCCCGCTCACCCTCGGGCAGATCACGCTGCTGGCCGAGATCACCCAGCAGGTGATCAATCACCTGGATGCGCTGGACTGAACCACCCCGGCGCAGGGCCGGCGCTCGCATGACCTGATCGCGGGCCGGCGTGCTGGCGGTTGCCGGTGGTGGGCGCCTGGGTGGCGCCGGCATCGGACCCGGTCCGTGGGTGCGCGGCTATCGGGTGAAAGCCGCGGCGTGCTCGCGCGCGAAGTCGGTGATGGTGCGCGGCCGATGCCCGGTCACCTCCCGCACGGTGTCGGTGGTGCCCGCGCCGTAACCGTGGCGCAGAATGCCGTCATACAGTTCGGCGATGTCATCGGCGTAGTCAGGCGCATGACCCTCGGCCAGGTAACGGCGCAGGAACTCCTCGCGCGTGCTGTCGGCGTAATACAGCGGACGTCCCACCGCCTCGCCGATCCGCGACAGCGCCGCGGCGGCGGTGAGATCCTCCGGGCCGGTCAGCACCAGGTCACGGTTACCGGGCGAGGAGTCCTTGAGCTCGACCGCGGCCACGTCGGCGATGTCCCGGGAGTCGATCATGGGCATGGCGCCCTCTCCCAGCGGCAGCGCCAGCCGCCCGGACGGCTCGATCCAGCCGGTGAACTGCAGCAGGTTCTCCATGAAGAACGCCGGCCGCAGCACGGTGGAGGCCACCCCGGCCGCGGCGAGCTCCTGCTCGGCGGCATGGTGCACCCGGGCCAGGGCCAGCGGCGCGTCCGGGGAGGCGCCCGCCACGCTCAGCTTGACCACCCGCCGCACCCCCGCCTTGGCCGCGGCCCGGATCACCGACTGCTCCTGGGTCAGCTGATCAGCGACGTTGGCCACGACGAGAAAGACCGCGCCGACATCCTCCAACAGCGCCGATACGGCGACGCCATCGCGCAGATCGGCGCTGGCCACCTCCACACCGGCCAGCTGCTGAGCGCGGAGCGCAGCGGCACTGTCCTGGCGGCGGGTCACCGCCCGTACCGCAACCTTCTCCTCGGCCAGGCGGCGCACCACCCGGCCACCCACCGTCCCGGAGGCGCCGGTCACAAGAACCTTCATGCCTGACTCCTTGGTCTGGACCCGATACGTCGCGCTTCGCGCGCCGGCCTTGGCACCGGCATCGGAGCGACCCCCTCATATTACTTGATACATCATGTAAATTCGTTCCGCCTCGTCGCGGTGCCCCGGGCACCACTGCCCGCCCGCGAACCGGAGGGTCTTCGCCGCCCCCGAAGGCACGAAGACACCCCACAGCGCCGTGCATGCGCCCGCCGCCCCGCGCTCCCAGCCAGGAAACGCCTCCAGCGCTACGCGGTCATCCGGCGCGTCGCCGCGCGAGAAACGCTTCGTCACAGGTCATGCCCCCTTTTCTCGTCGTTGGCCTCAACGCCGCTGAGGACCATGTTCGCCTGGCCAGTGCTCCGAGAAGACCAGGGTGATCCCTGGTGGAGTCCCTGGGGACACAGCGATCCCGCGATGAGCCCCTGAGCCAGCAGATCAGGCTTCGGACCATGGCAGGGGGCCAACCGGACGGCAGAACTGCCGCAGGGCTGGCTCCGGCTGGCGGCCCACGTCGTCGAGCCCTCGCTACGGGGTTGCCATGTGCTCGCTGGGTGGCAGGACATCCCGGAGCTGGTGGCGGGAGGTGATCGACAGCTTGGCGAAGATCTTGCGCAGGTGCCACTCGACCGTCCGCGGGCTGAGGAAGAGCCGGGTGCCGATCTCCGGGTTGGTCAGCCCGTCGCGCACGAGCAGCGCGATCTGCCGCTCCTGGGCCGTCAGTTCCTCACCGGACGACGCCTCGATCGTGCCCTTACCGATGCGCTCGCCCGTGGCCAGCAGTTCTCCGCGGGCCCGCTCGGCGAAGGCCTCCATCCCCATCGACACGAACATCTCGTGAGCGGTGCGCAACTGCTCCCGTGCCTCGCCCCGCCGGCGCCGGCGGCGCAGCCACTCGCCGTACAGCAGATGAGCGCGGGCGAGTTCCGGGCGCAGCTCGGTCCGGCCCAGCCGCTCGATCGCCTCACGGTAGAGCTCCTCCGCGGCCACCCCGTCGCTGGCCTCCCCGTCGCCCGCCAGCCCGTCGCCCACCGGCCCGTCGCCCACCGGCCCGTCGCTCAGCAGCGCCCGGGAACGGGCCAGGACGCGGCCCTCGGGGAGTAGTGGAACGGTCAGTGGCGCCAGCGTGTACAGAAAACTGCACACTCGTCTGCGTCTGGCCGCGGCTATGGGAGCGGCGCAGGTCAGCTGCGCTCGAAGGGATTGATTCCTTAAGGGTCGTGGTGCGGCTCGCCGCGCTCGCGCAGTTCGATCTGGTAGGCCCGCCAGATGTCGGCCTCCGTGAGCGGTGCCGGGGCGCGGTAGCGCAGCGCTCCGGACCGGGCCCGTTCGCGGTAGGTGCGGTTGAAGTCGGCATACGACAGGCCCGGCTCGGCCAGGCGGCGGCGCAGCTCAGCCCGCCGGTCGCCAGCTACGGCGGCCTGGTCCAAGTCGGCCACCGCGCGGGCGCGGGCCAGCTCGTCGATGTCGTAGGCGATCCGGCGCAGCACCGCGGCCACGCGGGCCAGGTCCACCCCGACGTGGTAAGCGTCCTCGTCATTGGCCGGTCGCAGGTTCACCACCGGGGGAAACCCGTCACCGGCGAGCCGGTCGACCCATCCGGCGCACTCCAATACCCAGCGCACCTCATCGACCAAACGGCCGGCGATGCTATCGCGGGGGCGGCCGGAATACGCCGGAAAGGGGCCGCGGGTTGCTGTAGCCACAGCTCAGTGGGCGCGGCGACGTTGGGCGGGGTCTGCTTCGGCGGTGATGCGCGCGGAGGTCTCCTCGCCCAGGCGCACATAGCGGCCGAGGCTGGCCAGGTGCTGGTGGCGGCTCTTGGCCTGCAACTCCGGGGCGGTACGCCCGGCCTGGGCGAGATGCTGCAGCGCACTGTGGCGAAGCTGATGCAACGTCCACCCCTGGCGGTGCGGGTCGAGCTTGGCGGAGGCGGACTTGAACAGGTACTCGGCGCGTGGATAGGACAGTCTGCCCCGCCGGGTGACGGGGCAGATGTCGGCGGCCGCGGGCGCGCGAGATCCGGAGGCAGGGGCGCGCCGGTCGGCCAGGAACACCGGCCCGGCAATGCGGCCGGACAGCAGGCGGGGCAGGATGCGGGCGGTGGGGGTGGCCCAGTGCACGTACTCGATGGCGCCGCCCTTGCTGGTGACGCGGGCGCGGCGGAACTCTAGGTCGAGGTCTTCGATGTTGAGGGTAAGGATTTCCTCGGCGCGGGCGGCGGTGTCGTACAGGAGCCGCCACAGGGGGTCCAGCCAAGGTGAGCTCAAAAGCCGCAATACAAGATCAACAATGCTGTGACCCGCGTGATGAGGAGGACCTTGTCGAGCTTGGCCCAGCAGGCAAGTTTCCCGCTGGACTTGCTGTATCGCGAAGGTAGGTGTGCGTTACATAGGTGCGTACACGGCATGCGTTACAGAGGCGACCTGCGGGAACGCCATGTTGATCTTTGTGTAAAGCGAACGATCATTTGTGCCACTTAACGATCATGCGTTGCGGCTTTCCAGTTCACCTTGGCTGGACCCCACTACGTCCCCGCAGGTCGTCGCCACCATGTCCGGCCGGGCTGTTCGGAGCATGTACCGGATAACGTGCCCGAGTCGTGCGGCTGCCGTCTTCATGCCACTGCTGGTCAACGGCACGGTGACGTCGGCGATGTACGTGATAACGGCCCCTTATCCGGTACATCGCCCTGCCCTGCGGTGTCCTTCTGGCGTACTCCGGTCGGCCCCGTTCGTGGGCCTGGCCGTGGGCAGGGCCCTGTCTCCGCTGATCCCGCGACCCGGACCGATGCTCGCAACGTTCTGCGTGACCTGCTCGGCCGATAGGGTGCGTGGAGACCCGGTCTCGATCGGCGTCGGTGATCTCGCACCGGGGCTGCCCGTTCGTCAACTCCATCACCGAGCTGCCCGGCCGCTCCCATCCCGCACGGCAAGTGATCGAGAAGCACAAGGCCCACCAGACCCGCAGACTGGTCGGCATGTGCGCCGAGGCCAGGCTAGCCGACCCCGAGCAGACCGCGGCCGAGATCACCTTCGTACTCGAAGGCGCGCAGGTCAGCGCGCACAACGGAAGCATCGATCAGGCGGAGGATCAAGGGAGAGCCCGGCCATTCCAACGACGCCGGCTGTCCCTATCGCGACGTTCATGCCGTGGGGCGCGACAGCCGCCACGACGTCCGCGGCTCGGCTTCGCCTCCGGCCACGACTGTGTTCCGCGTGACGCGCACACCGCGCATCTCGTCGAGGTTGATCTCCACTGCGCCGTCTCGGAGGGGCGCGACCGGCCCAGTCGTGGCCTCCTCCGCGCACCGAGAGACCGACGCCGGTCTCCTGGACGACGTTGCCCGGGACGCTTGAAGTGCCCTGGGCAACATGCGTGAGCGGCAGCGGCAGGGCTACCGGGAGAGCCGCAGGTTTCAGCCGTCGCCGGTGGGGACCAGAGCAGGGGTGTAGGTGACGGGGCGCCGGGTCTCTTCCCACTGCTGGAGCCAGCCTGGTCAGGAACCGAAAAGAACGCCGGGCCCGCCGCCACCGTTCGCAGCCAGACGGTGGAAATCTTCGAGGGTGGTGCCGGCCTGGCTGCCGCAGCGGTCGATCAGGGTGACCTTGGCGCGGGCGACCGGGGTGCCGGCGGCGTCCAAGACACCGCCGCGGAAGCGCCGGAGGGGGCCTTTTCGGCTGGCTCCAGGTTGGCATCCTCCTCGCCGCCGGCGCGGTGCTGCGGCCGGCCGGGCGGGCGGGCCCGGGGCAGGAAGAGAGCCGTGAGCAGGCCGATCACCATCGCGCCCGTCGCGATCAGGAAGGAAACGCGGAAGCCGTGCATGGTCGGGACGGTGACGCCGTTCACAGGGTGCGCGGTGTTGGCGAGGACCATGCCGATGACGGCGCTGGAGACCGAGGAGCCGATCGAGCGCATCAGGGTGTTGAGACCGTTGGCCGAGCCCGTCTCCGAGGCGGGGACCGCACCGACGATCAGGGCAGGGAGGGAGGAGTAGGCGAGGCCGATGCCCACGCCCAGGATCACCGTGATGACGAGGCTCTGCCAGGGGGCGCTCATCAGGCCGAGGCCGGCGCCATAGCCGATCGCGATAATCACCATGCCGAGGATCAGGGTGACCTTGGGGCCGTACTTCGCGGACAGCCGGGCGTAGACGGGGGCCGTGAGCATCATGGTTAGGCCGAGCGGTGCCATATACAGGCCCGCGACCACCATTGACTGGCCGAGGCCGTAGCCGGTGGCCTTCGGCAGCTGGAGCAGCTGGGGAAGGACCAGCGAGACGACGAGAAACGAGGCGCCGACCATGATCGAGGCGAGATTCGTGAAGAGCACCGCAGGGCGAGTCATGGTGCGCAGGTCCACCAGCGGTGCCTTGAGACGCAGTTCCATCACGCCCCACGGGACGAGCACGACCGCCGCCGCGGCGAACAGTCCGAGGGTGGTGCCGGAGGTCCAGCCCCAGTCGGTGCCCTTGGTGATCGGCAGCAGGAAGACGACGAGCCCGGCCGATAGCCCGATCGCGCCGAGAACGTCGAAAGTGCCTTGCGCGCGGGTCGGGGACTCGGGGACGACGAGGAGGGTGAGGGCAACGCAGAGGACGCCTAGGCCGGCGGCGCCGTAGAAGAGCGCGTGCCAGTCGGTGTGCTGGGCGACCACGGCCGCGGCGGGCAGGGCGAGGCTGCTGCCGACGCCCATGGAGGAGCTCATCAGGGCCATCGCCGAGCCGAGCTTCTCGCGGGGGAGTATGTCGCGCATCAGGCCGATGCTGAGGGGTATCGCGCTCATCGCGAAGCCCTGGAGGGTTCGGCCTGCGATCATCGTGAGCAGGTCGCTGGTGAGGGCGCTGACGAGCGCGCCGACGACCATCACCGCGAGGCTGAGGATCAGCATGCGGCGCTTGCCGTGAAGGTCACCGAGGCGGCCCATGATCGGCGTGGCGACGGCGCCGGAGAGCAAGGTCGAGGTGATGACCCAGGTCGCGTTGCCCGGCTCGGTACCCAGCAGTTGCGGCAGGTCTTTGATCACCGGGACGAGCAGGGTCTGCATCGCCGAGACCACGATGCCCACGAAGGCGAGCACCGGGACAAGGGCTCCGCTCGCTCTGGCTGCGGGCCGATCGGTCAACGTGTGCGTCATGAGGGACGGCCTCCAGGCCGGAAGGTTTTGCGTGGGATGCCGGATCCACCTGGCTCAGCCCGTGGACTCCCAGGGGCTGAGCCAGGTGGATCCGGTCGCGCCGTCCGCCGAGGCGTTGAGAGCCTCGCGCTCGCGGGCGGTGAGCGGGGTGGGGCCAAGGCTCACTCAGAGGCGGACGCACTCTTCTTCGGGTCGGCTATCGCCCATGGACCGAGGGCGAACCCATCACTGTCCCGTCGGACTTCTAGGGCACCCGCACCACCGAAGTGTGCGGGGATGAGCAGCTCTCGTTCATCAGCCGCCCGCCCGAGAATCCGACGGCGACTGGCCGCCGCTTGTTCCGGGGCCAGGCAGGCGCTGCTGTTACAGGAGGGATCGAGAATCTGCACCGGGCTGTGCAGCAGATCTCCGACGAAGACCGCCCGGTCGCTCCCGGATGCGAGTCGCAGTACGGACGAGCCGGGAGTGTGGCCGGGTGCGGACTCCAGGGCGAGGTGTTCGTCGATGTGGTGGAGGCCGTCCCACAGCACGGCCTGTCCGGCCTGGTGGATGGGCGTGATGCTGTCTTCGTAGATCAGGCGGTCGGCCTCATGCGCGCCGTTCCCGTACGCGTTGTCCGGACCGTAATGGAAGTCGTCGGCGGCCGGGATGAGGTATTGGGCGTTGGGGAACGTCGGTACCCACTTCCCATCCACGTCGACGGTGTTCCAGCCGACGTGATCGACGTGCAGGTGAGTGTTCACGACGACGTCGACATCCTGCGGGCGAACACCGGCCCTCGCCAGGAGGCCGAGGAAATCACTCCGAGAGTGGTGGAACGGCCCCATGCCCGGTCGCTCGCGCCCGTTGCCCGCTCCGGTGTCGACCAGGACGGTCCGCCCGCCGCTGCGCAGCACCCAGCTCTGCAGAGCAAGCACCGCCAAGTCGCTGTCGGGCTCCCAGTGGTCCGGTGCCAGCCAGTCCTCGTTGTCCTTCCACACATCGGCACCAGCTCCCGGGAACATGCCGGAGGTGGGCAGGAACGGTTCGTGCCACTCAACGACTCGGATGACCTCGACATCCCCCAGCACCATGCTCTGCACACTCTCGTTCTCGTTCGTCATGTGTTCGACCTTAAGAAAGGTCCAACGATCCTCTCAATGTTCATCCAGCTCAATAAAATACGAATCCGTCTCATACTTGATGCGGGAGATATCTTGGATGGATGGATGTGGTGAGTGACGCGATCTCTGCCGTGCACCTCGGGCACCCCTGGTCCCACCGGGTGCGGACGAGCGGGAACTGGTGCGCGCGGCTGGACCCGTACGACGGCGCGGGCTTCTACGTCGTCCTGAAGGGCAACTGCTGGCTGCTGACCGACGGCGGCGCCTCAATACCTCTCGGTGTGGGTGACGCGGTGCTGCTGCCTCATGGCGCAGGCCATGTGATCGCCGATTCTCCCGTCGATGCGGCGGTCGCGGAGGAGAAGGCCGTGCCGTTCGAGCAATGGCTTGTGGGGACAGGGCCGCGAGCCGGAGCTGATCGCGACGAGACGGAGATGCTCTGCGGCAAGTACTGGCTCGACTGCAGCCGCATGCACCCGCTCATGGCAGAGCTGCCTGAGGTCGTCCACCTTCCCAGCCGCGTAGGCAGCCACCTCGAACTCCGTGCCGCGATCGACCTGCTCGCCGGGGAGCAGGACGAGATGCGGCCCGGCTCCTGCGTGGTGCTTTCGAACCTGCTCGACCTCCTCCTCGTCTACATGATCCGCTCCTGGATGACCGAGACCACCAGCGGAGCCTGGCCCCGCGCACTGGGCGACCCGGTGGCAGCCGCCGCCCTGCGGGCGATGCACTCCAAGCCGGCCGCGCCGTGGAGCAATGACCGTCTGGCAGCAGAGGCGGGCGTCTCTCGTCCCACCCTGGCGCGCCGGTTCACCACCCTGGTCGGCCGCCCTCCGATGGCGTACCTCACCTGGTGGCGCGTGATCCTTGCCGCCACCCTGCTCCGCGACACCAAGGAAACCCTGGCCACCATCGCCGGCCGAGTCGGCTACGGCAGCCCGTACGCACTCTCCCACGCCTTCGAGAGGGAGTTCGGCACTACACCGGGGCGGTATCGAGCGCAAGCCACGGGTCGATCCGCTTCCGCCGCAAACCCTCAACTAACGTCAAAACAAGCTGACATCGGAGACGCGGTCAGGCAGCGACTCCTACAGTCATCGTGAAACGGCATCTGCAGTCGCGTGCACAGTCACTGGATCGTACCTATCCAGAACCGGAGGGTCACCCCAGTTAGGTGGGTGGCCGCCGCATGCCTACCGTCTGGAGACACATCGTGAAGACCATCGTGGTGGTGGGGGCGACCGGCTTGCAGGGCCGAGCCGTGACAGCGCAGCTGCTCGCCGACGGCTGGCAGGTACGGGCGATGACGCGCGATCCGAAGGCCGCAGCGGCTCGGGCGCTGGCGCAGGCGGGCGCCGAGCTCGTCCGCGCCGAGATGGACGACCTCGCCTCACTCATCGCCGCCGCCGAAGGCGCTTATGGCCTGTTCAGCGTGCAGCCCACCGTCGGCTCCCCGGGCACCCCGGCGGGCTTCTCGGCTGAGGACGAGGTCCGCTGGGGCCGCAACGTCGCCGACGCGGCCCACGCCGCCGGTGTGCGGCACCTGGTCTAGGCCTGTCGTTAAGGAAGCTGTCACCAAGTACACGCGAGCGTGTTGAGCCTGGTCAGTGAGGTCCTTCTCGGTTCCCTTGCAGGTCTTTCGCGGAAACTCAGACAAGCTCGACCGCTTACCATCAGTATTGATCCGGTCTCGGGGGGTTGTCTGCGGTGGCCAGGTGGCTACCCGCCCGCGAGAAAGCCGGATGCGACGTGGCGCGTGTCGTCGACGAAGACGAGCTGGTCGGGAATTGGATGCTCCTCGATGAGGAGATGAACCTGCTGACAGGGCGGCGAGGGCCCACGAAACTGGGCTTCGCGCTGATGCTCAAGTTCCATCAACTCCATGGCCGGTTCCCGCGCGGCAGGGCCGAACTACCCGACGACGCGGTCGACTACGTTGCCAGGGCGGTCAAGGTCCCAGCCTCGGACCTGGCGTTCTACGAGTGGGACGGGCGCACCAGCAAGGACCACCGCACCGACATCCGCACGTTCACCGGCTTCCGCGACTGCGGGGTAGACGACGCGGAGAAGGCAGCCAAGTGGCTGGCCGACGACGTCTGTAAGGCCGAGCGGCGCCCTGATCGAGTCCGGGTGGCGCTCTTGAACCATTTGAGGGAAGAGCAGATCGAGCCGCCGTCCAAACTCCGGCTGCAGCGGATCATCGGCTCGGCGCTGGAGCAGGCCGAGAAGACCCTGACCTTGCGGATCGCCTCGCGAATCGAGACGGACGTGGTCGAGCGCATGCTCACACTGATCGCCCCGCGCACCGGCCGAAGCGACGACGAGGACGCCGGCGATGGCGAGGACTCCGATGAGATCGGGTCCGGTGAACGGGGAGCAGACCAGGGACGTACTGACGGCCCCGTCACCGACGAGGGTGAGGAAGAGCTGGAGGAGGCGGACCCCGAGGGCGCGGACGTGTTCGCGGTGATCCGGGAGGAGCCCGGCAACGTCAGCGTCAAGACGATGGAACGGGAGGTGTTCAAGCTCGGCGCGATCGAGGCGGTCGGGCTACCCGAGGGGCTGTTCGACGATGTCGCGCCGGGTGTGTTGCTGGCGTGGCGGGCGCGGGTCGCGGTCGAGGCGCCCAGTCATCTGCGTGCGCATCCTGATGAGATCAAGGTGACGTTGCTGGCGGCGTACCTGTACTGCCGCCGGCGGGAGATCATCGATGCGCTGGTTGATCTGCTGATCACCACGGTGCAGAGGATCAACGCCCGTGCCGACACCCGGGTGACCGAGGAGTTCGTCGCCGAGCTCAAGCGTGTCTCGGGCAAGGAGAACATCCTGTTCAAGATGACCCAGGCCGCGCTGGAGGCACCGCAGGAGACCATCAGCGAGGCGATTTACCCGGTGGTGCCCGGCGGGGTGGACACGCTGGTGGCGCTGTGGCACGAGTACCAGGCCAAGGGCAGCACCTACCGCCAGCACCGGCAGCGGGTGTTCAAGGCCTCCTACACCAACCACTACCGGACCGGGCTGATCCAGATCCTGGAGGCGCTGGAGTTCGGGTCGACCAACACGGTGCACGCCCCGATGATGACCGCGCTGGCCTTGATCAAGCGGTACAAGAGTGAGCGCACCAACCACACCAAGTACTACGCCGTCGGCGAGACCGTCCCGGTGGAGAAGATCGTCCCGGCGGAGCTGGCCGAGCTGATGTATCGCACCGACAAGGCGGGGCGGCGGCGGATCTTGCGCAGCGTGTATGAGTGCGGGGTGTTCCAGACCCTGCGTGACAAGCTGCGCTGCAAGGAGATCTGGGTGCACGGGGCGCTCAAGTGGCGCAACCCCGACGATGACCTGCCCTCCGACTATGAGGAGCGGCGCGTGGAGAACTACGCCAAGCTCCGCAAGCCCCTGGACGCCAAGCGGTTCACCGGCGAGCTGATCGAGGAGATGGACGCCGAGCTGTCGGCCCTGCATGACGCGCTGCCGAGCCTGCCGTGGCTGCAGATCGTCGAGCGCAAGAAGGGCGGCGCGATCGTGCTCACCCCGCTGGAGCCGCTGCCCGAACCACGCAACCTGCGCAAGCTCAAGGCCGCCATCCGCCAGCGGTGGGGCGTGGTGCCGCTGCTGGACATGTTCACCGAGACAGCCCTGCGCACCAGCTGCCTGGACACGCTGATCCCGGCCAGCACCCGCATCGGCATGGAATCCGGCGAGTTCCTGGAGCGGATGCTGCTGGTGATCTACGCCTACGGCACCGGCGCGGGGATCCGCTCGGTCGCCTCCGGCGAGCACCCCTATTCGGAGGAGGACCTGCGCTACTCCCGGCGCCGCTTCCTGTCGGTGGCCGGCGCACGGCAGGTGGCCAAGACGATCGCCAACGCCACCTTCGCCGCCCGCCAGTCCTGGCTGTGGGGCGAAGGCACGACCGCGGTCGCCTCCGACTCCACCCACTTCTCCGCCTTCGACCAGAACATCTTCACCGAGTACCACTCGCGCTACAAAAGGGCCAAGCGCGGCGTGCTGATCTACTGGACGGTCGAGACCGGCGGGTCGATGGCCATCTACAGCCAGCACCTGACCTGCTCGGCTTCTGAGGTGCATGCCATGGTCGAGGGCGCGATGCGGCACGAGACGGACATGAGCGTGGAGACCAACTACGTCGATTCCCATGGCGCTTCGATCATCGGTTTCGGCGTGACCAGGCTCTTGAACTTCGACCTGGTCGCCCGGTTCAAGCAGGTCAACATCATGAAGCTGTACCTGCCGGGCAAGAGCGACACGTTCGCCTACCCGATGCTCGGCCCGGCGCTGACCCGTCCGATCCGTCCCGAGGTCATCGAGAACAACTACGACCTGATGATCAAATACGCGACCGCGATCCGGCAGGGCACCGCCTCCACCGAGGCTCTGCTGCGCCGCTTCACCGGCGAGACCACCCACCCCGCCTACTCGGCGATGTATGAGGTCGGCTGCGCTCAGCGCACCATCTTTCTGGCTCGCTGGCTACGAGATCGCGATCTTCAGCACGAGACCGAGTCCGGACTCAACGTGGTGGAGAACTACAACGGCGTCAACGACTACATCCGGTTCGGCAAGCGCGGTGAGCTGGCCTCCAACCGCCGCGAAGAGCAGGAGCTCGGCATGCTCTGCTTGATGATCTTGCAGAGCAGCCTCGCCTACATCAACACCCTCATGATCCAAGACACCGTCGCCGAGCCCGCCTGGGCCGAAGTGCTGACCGACGTCGACCGGCGCGGCCTGACCCCGCTGTTCCACACCAACATGACGCCGTACGGGACCGTACAGCTTCGGCCCGATCGGCGGCTGGACCTATCCGTACAAGCAAGTGAGGGAGGCAAGGGTTGAGCGAACGCCGCCGACCATTTCGACCAATTTCGTGGTGGTGGGTTGTCTTCGGGATCGTGGCCGTCGGTCTGGCGACTTGGGGATCCACCTGGTGGTTACTCGCTCAGACCCAGGGGCTGCGGGGTCCTGCTGAGGCGACCGCCCGGATGGAAGCGATCAGGACCGGGCTTAGCGTCGGCGCCGGCACTGGCGGAGCAGTTGCCCTTCTGCTGGCCATGCGTCGCCAATGGCTCAGTGAACGGGATCAGGCCCATCGCGAAGAAGTAAACCGACAAACTCAGGCCCACGCCGAGCGGGTCGCCACTGCCACAGAACACGATGCGGCCGAGCGTCGCGTTACTGATCTGTACATCAAGGCGGTCGACCAGCTCGGCAACGAGAATGCCCCCGTCCGGTTGGGTGGGCTGTATGCCCTGGAACGCTTGGCGCAGGGCAATCCTGCCCACCAGCAATCCGTCGTCAATGTGATCTGCTCGTACTTGCGCATGCCCTTCAACGCGCAGCAGCCTCCAGCCCCTGCGGATCAAGACCTGAAACGGCTCTCGACGTCAGACCGCGCTGCCAAAGCCGCTGAACACGCAGCCGAGGTAGCGCGCTGGAAGCAGGAGCGTCTGGTCCGGCTGACCGCACAATCCATGTTGGCCACGCATATCTTCACGATTGAGACGACCACCGAATGGCCGCGGCAGACCATGCCTCCAGATCCTGCCTACTGGCCCGGCATCTCGCTCAACCTCAGCGACGCGACTTTGATCGACTTCTGCTTCCAAGGGAGAGTGAACGATGCTGATTTCACCGGTGCGTTGTTCGTTGGAGTAGCCAACTTCGCGCACGCCAGCTTCGACGGTCACGCCGTGTTCAGAAACGCCCGCTTCGAAGGCGGGGCAGGTCATTTCTACGGGACCTGGTTCGGACTGCGCGCCATCTTCATCAACACCGACTTCGGTAAGGCTGAGGCGGTCTTCGAGGGAGCCACCTTTGCTGGCATGCTCTTTCTTCGCGACGCCAAGTTCGGGGGCGGGGTCACCCTCCGCGGGGCGCGAGCATTGGCCGACTTCAACACGGGCTGGGGTGATACCCGTCGGTGGCCTGAAGGCTGGCGTGAACGTCCCCTTGCCAACGATGAGGTGATCCCGCGACCCAGGTGGGGTGCATGGGCCAAGGCCCCGGACCTACCTCCTGGCGATCCCACTTGGAGACTCGTCGTAGCCGACAAGATCGGACCCGACGAGCAAGCCGACGCTCAACCCGAGTCCCCGTGATGTGACAGGGAAGTGACCATTCCCTGTCACATACAAGATCCTTCCCTCATTCCTACCAGCGGTTCCGCCGCCCACCTCTAGGGTCGAAGCCTGCACGTTCTCTGTCATATAAGGAGATACCGTGATTCCCGAACCGGCACCAGGCCCCAGCCCCGATCAACAGCGCGCCGCCGGCGAGCTCGCTCAGCACGCCTTCGAGACTGCGGGCAAACTGCGCCTGCTCGCCGGGCACATGCACTCGCTCGGCTGGCGCACCGACGAGTACAGCGTCGAAGACCTGGAGCGGGTCGCCGACTCGCTCGGCGGCATGTCGATCCGGGCCGCGATGTCCAGTGACGATGCCGGTATCGTCAGCATGGTGATGGGCAAGCCCATGAAGCGGATCGCGCCGAACTTCCACATCGGCCTGGGTGACGAGCAGGCGGGAGCATGAGCGACCAGACGAGCAGCGGCGAGGTGACGCGGACCCCGGCCATGCCCTGACGATGACCAGGATTCTGCCGCTCACGGGCGGCCCGACATTGGCCGATGCCACCACCGCGTTCCTGAACCGCCGCGACCTGGACGCCGATACTCTGCGCTCCTACCGCCAGACGCTCACGCGCCTGCGCGCCGAGCTCGGCGACGGCGTCCTGCTGAGCGACCTGGCGGCCGAGCAGGTGGCGGCGGTCTTCACCACGGCGTGGTCAGAGGCAGCCGCCCGCACCTGGAACCGCCACCGCTCCGCTTTGCGCTCCTTCACCACCTGGGCCGCCGCGCGGTGGAGTACGACCGATCTGGCCGTGCTGATCGAACGGCGCCGGGAGAACGCCGACGCCACCAAGGTCATCGACCGGCACCTGATCGAGGCCCTATGGCAGCGCCAGGACCTACCGCTGCGTGACAAGACCCTCTTCCGGCTGCTGTATGAGAGCGCGGCCCGCTCGGTGGAGGCGCTCGGTCTGGACGTTGCCGACGTCGTGCCCGAGGCCAAACGCGGCCGCGTACGCCGCAAGGGCGGCGCCACCGAATGGATCCTGTGGCAGTCCGGCACCGCCCGGCTGCTGCCCCGCCTGCTCACCGGCCGCACCAGCGGGCCGGTCTTCCTCACCGACCGGCGGCCCGGTCCGGCCCGCACTCCGGCGGCCGTCGACTTGTGCCCGCTCACCGGACGCGCCCGCCTGTCTTATGAGCGTGCCGAGTACCTGTTCAAACAGACCACCAAGAACGTCGATCCAACCGGTGCCGGCTACACCCTCCATCAGCTGCGCCACTCCCGGCTGACTCACCTGGGCGAGGACGGCTGGTCATCCTCCATGCTCATGGCTCTGTCCGGCCACCGGAACCTGCGCTCCCTCGGCATCTATGTCCAGCCCAGCACCGAAGCCGTCGCCGCCGCACTCGCCGACCACGATCCAGGACGCAGACGCCACTGACCTCTCTACCTGGGCCAACTCCGCTCGCGTGTACCTGATGACAGCTTCCTTAACGACAGGCCGTGGTCCAGCGCCGACGAGCGGCTTGAGCCGTTCGTCGGCCTGGAACTGCGCGACGTTGCTCTGCTCCAGTGGCGG
>NZ_JBQHCW010000034.1:0-73512 GCF_052068115.1 Nonomuraea sp. ZG12 | reverse complement strand
CCCGGAGTCCTTCAAGGTCCTCATCAAGGAAATGCAGTCGCTGTGCCTCAACGTCGAGGTGCTCTCCAGCGACGGCACGTCCATCGAGATGCGTGACACCGACGAGGACGTCTTCCGCGCCGCGGAGGAACTCGGTATCGACCTGTCCCGGCGTGAGCCGAGCAGCGTCGAAGAAGTCTGACGGTGCGTGACCCGCGGAGTTCGTGAAGCGGCCGATGCGGAGGACTTCAGACGGGGTGGTGGGAGCAGCGCGACCCTCACCACCCCGCGGCCTCAGCGCCCTTCGACGCCGGCGCTCGACCCGGCCGGCTCCGCAGGAGCGTCGCCTCGCAGAAGGTGACGGGTGAAGAAGCGTTCCGAGCTCTCGAGCTCGAACGCGGGCACGCCCGCGTGGCGGCCGGGGTTGGCGTGCAGCGTCTTCTCGCGGGAGGAGAAGGCGCCGAACAACGCCAGGCCCGCGTCACGCGGAACCAGCTCGTCGTCCCACTGAAGCAGGAACTCGACCGGCACGGTCACCCTGGCCGCCGCCTCGGCCAGGGGTTCGTGGCCCGCCAGGCCGAAGACGGCCGCGGTGATCCTCGGCTCGGCCGCGGTGAGCGGCACGCCGATGGCGCTGCCCAGCGACACGCCCCAGAATCCCACCGGCCCGCCCGCGCCGACGAGGTCGAGTCTCTGGAGGGCGTCCAGAGTCGCCTGCCACTCCGGAACGGCCCGCGCCGCCAGCGCCGCGTTGTGACGGGCGACATCCGGGCCGAGGGGCTCGCCTGCGGCCCGCCGTTCCCTGATGCCCGCGGTGATCCGTTCGTCCTGCTCTGTTCTCGGCCGGTCGCCGTGGCCGGGCGCGTCGATGGCCGCCACCGCGAAGCCGTGGGCCGTCACGTAGCGGTGCGCCCTGGCCACCAGGCCCGCGGCCCGCTTGTGCTGTCCGCCGCCATGGCCCAGCAGCACCAGGGGACGGCTGCCAGTGGCGTCGAGGGGTGACCAGAGCACGCCGGGGACGTCGCCGAGGGTGAAGAGACGTTCCGAGACGCCGTTCGAGGTCGTCTCCGAGATGAAACGCATAGGTTCGTTGCCTTTCGGGATGCCTGTGGGCACTCCCGGGGCCACCTATGTCAGATGGACCGCACAGCCATGGGGGAGGGGAGCACCCAGCCTGATACAGCGTTGATGGGTCTCACCTCCTCGGGCCGGTCACGTACGGAGGAACGCTATCAGGGGCCCGCTCAGCGGCGGAGGGCGGGCCACACCGTCACTTCCCGCCACAGAGATCGGAACGACCGGTGAGCGACCCCGTCTGCGGCTCACCGGTCGTTTCGATGGATCAGACTCCGAAGGCGGCCGGGTAGCGGATGGTGCCGGACGGCACGGGCCGGGTGGGATCGAGGGCGAGCGCCATCATGTACTTGTCCTCGACGTCGAAGGGCGGCCGGATGGCGTGGCCCGAGGCGGGGACGAAGCCGAAGCGGGGGTAGTACTCGGCGTGGCCGAGCACGAGAACGAGGTTCTCGCCCTGCTGCCGGGCGGCGTCGAGGGCGGCTTGGACGGCGGCCGAACCGGCGCCGCGCCGCTGGTGCTCGGGCCTGACGGCGCACGGGCCCAGGGTGAGCGCCGCAGAGCCGTCAACGTGGCATCGGGTGAGGAGCGCGTACCCGGCGATGGTGCCGTCGGGTGCCTCGGTGACCCAGGACAGGCCGGGGATCCACGCCGCCGGGTCGGCGCGCAGTGCCTCGACCAGGTCCGCCTCCAGGGGGGTGGGGAAGGCGGCGAGGTTGACCTCGCGGATCCGGTCGAGGTCGGCGGCGGTCTCGGGACGGGTGATCCAGGAGGTGGTCATGGCAGGGTTCGCATCCGTTTCTTCGCTCGCCCGCGGGCGCAGGACGTAGCCGGTGTACTGGTAGTCCATGCCGTGCTCGTGGCGCATGGTGATCTCTCGCAGGGTGGCCGTGACCGCTTCGCGCATCCCGGCCACGGTCAGGTCGGCCGCGTGGGCTCGTGCCGACAGCGGCGTGTAGTACTCCGCGAACCAGTCGCGGTCGGGGAGCGGGTGCAGCGCGGCGACGGTGTATCCGGCAGCGCGCGCCGCGGCGGCGTTCCGGTCCTGGGTACGCAGCGCGTACTGCCCGTCCCAGAACGCCCGCCCCTCGGCGGACGGTGAATCGGTGGCCCACTCGCACTCGGTGACGACCAGCGTGCCGCCGGGGGCGAGCAGCCGCCGCCAGGAGCGCAACGCGGTGTCGAAACCGATGGTGTAGACGGATCCTTCAGCCCAGATCAGGTCGAAGCTCTCATCGGGGAAGGGCAGCTCCGCCATCGACGCCCGGAGCGTACGGATGGCGTGACCGACGCCGCGGGCGGCGGCGGCTTCGGTCAGCTCGTCGAGGAACGGCTGGTGCAGGTCCACCGCGGTGACCTCGGCGTCGGCCTCCTCGGCCAGCACCAGGGCGGCGCGGCCCGGCCCGCAGCCGAGATCCAGCGCGCGCGGGCGCGGCGGCAGCGGTCCGGCCAGGGCGAGCAGGCGGCGGGTGGTCGCGTCGGAGCCGGGCCCCTGGCGGGGCAGGCCGTGGTGCAGGGCGAAGAACGCCGCCGCGACGGGACCGGCGATCGCGTCGTGCGGGGCGACGGCCGTGCCATCGTCGGAACGGTCTGTGAAGCGGTTTGACAACGTGAGACCCTTTGCGGGAAGGGGCCCCGACGAGACGCAACCGTCACCCCCGCCTCGGAAGCCGGACGGCTACGGCGAGGGGAAGAAATGGGTCAGACCGGGGCCCGGGACGTGAGGAATGTCCGGGCGCTGCGCAGGGCAGCGGTCTTCACCGCGGTCATCGAACCTCACCTCCCTCTCACCGGAATCCAACACCGAACAGCCAGGAGCCTAGCAGCCCCGCCACGAGCTTCTGCGCCGGAGGGGCGGAAGCGTCGTGCCGGCCGGCCCTGTGGGAGATGAGCGACGAGCGAGCCGGCGGGGTCGTCAAGCCGAGCAGGAACGGAGAAGCGCCCGCGACCGAGTCGTACCTACTGTGTCCGCCATGGACGTCACCTCGACCGATGGGAGTAGCCAGTGACCCAGGACCAGCGGGCAGGCAAGCGCAAGCCCGGTACGCCGGGAGCGTTGTCGCGGTGGATGCAGCGGAAGGCGAACGCCCGGATGGTTCGCAAGATCCGGCGTGGCCGCGGCACGTTCATGGGCATGGACGTGCTGATCCTGAACACGGTGGGCCGCCGGAGCGGGCAGCCGCGGGAGACGCCGGTGGCGTGGTTCGCCGGCGGCGAGGACGGCTGGCTGATCGTCGCGTCCGGCGGCGGGAGTCAGCACCCGGACTGGCATGCCAACCTGATGGCGCACCCCGGCCGGGCGTCGATCGACCTGCCCGGCCGCGGCCCTGTCCCGGTGACGCCACACGTGCTCGACGGCGCGGAACGAGAGCGGGCATGGCAGCGCATCGCCGCAGCCCAGCCCCGCATCGCGAAGTACCAGAGCAAATCCGACCGGCGGTACCCGGTGGTCCGGCTCACCCGCCGGTGACTCCGGTGATCGCCGGGTTGCGTGACCTGCGCCCCGACCTCGCCGCCTTCCAGGAATCGGTCGTGACCGACCACTACGACCAGGTCACCGACCTGCCTCGGCGAAGATGCCGGACCGTCAGGCGTCCTGCGTCTCGGTGGCGGTGGCGTGGGCGCGGTGCGTCGCGGCGATCACACGCGTCAGCGACCGGTGCAGGTGCTCGAGCTCTTCGAGGTCCATGCCGAGCCGGGCGACGATGGCCGGGGGGATCTTCTCCGCTTCGGCCCTGAGCTGCCGGCCGGTGGGGGTGAGGGTCACGGCCAGGGCGCGTTCGTCCTTGCTGTTGCGCTCGCGGCGTAGGTAGCCCAGGGCTTGGAGGCGCTTGAGCAGCGGGGACAACGTGCCCGGGTCGAGCTGGAGCAGCTCTGCCAGCTCCTTGACCGACAGGGGCTCGTTCTCCCAGAGCGCCAGCATGACGAGGTATTGCGGGTGGGTCAGCCCCATGGGTTGCAGCAGCGGCCGATACAGGCCGATCACGCTGCGGGAGGCGATGCTGAGGGCGAAGCACACCTGCCGGTCCAGCGCCAGGAGATCTGTTGCCTCTCTCACAGCGGCCATGCGCGCACTCCTCCGATGAACTCTGGTAAATTAGTTGGTGTACAAATCAATAGTACACCAATATATGCCACGCAAATCGAATGCGGGCCCGGCCCCGGGAGGGACTCCCATGTTTCACCGCAAGCCGATCGAGGAGCGCATCGCCGAGCGCCAGGCCAAGCTGCCTCCCCTGAAGGAGGGCAAGCACTTCGAGCACGGCCCGGCCAAGTTCGTGTTCGTCGCGCTGCTCACCGCCGTGGCGGCCATGCACATCGTCGGGCTGGCCGTGGTCATGCACTTCTCCTGAGTGCCGTGGACGACCTCCGCCCAGTCACTGCTACTATCGAAGTGAGTCGATTCGATTTCAGAAGTGACTGGTACGTCCGCTCTTGACCTGCGAGGAACACCGATGCCACAGAACCAGGCGATCGCCTTCGATGCGCTGCCCGGCGCCATCACCGCCTACCTGAAAGCCCATCGCGACCACGACACCACGGCCCAGCTGGACCTGTTCGCCGCCGATGCCACAGTCGTCGACGAGGGCCAGACCCACACCGGGACCGCCGCCATCGCCGCGTGGATGGGGGATGCCTCCGTCGCCTACACGTACACGATCACGCCGATCGCGGCGGAGCGGTCAGGTGAGGAGGACTACACCGTCACCCAGCACCTGGCCGGTGACTTCCCCGGGGGCACCGTGGACCTGCGCTTCCGCTTCTCCCTGGGCGACGACCGCATCCGCCACCTGGTCATCGAGCCATGAACAGGACCTGGTTCATCACCGGAGGCACGCCCGGCGGATTCGGCATGGCCTTCGCCGAGGCGGCCCTGGAGGCCGGCGACCGCGTCGCCCTGACCGCCCGCAGACCCGCAGAGCTGCGCGACTGGGCCGAGCCGTACGGCGACAGGGTGCTGACGCTCCAGCTCGACGTCACCGACACCCGGCAGGTCCACCAGGCGGTGGCCGCCGCCGAGGCGCACTTCGGCGGCATCGACGTCCTGGTCAACAATGCCGGACGCGGGTGGTACGGCTCGGTGGAGGGCATGGACGACGCCGCCGTCAGGCAGCTGTTCGAGCTGAACTTCTTCAGCGTCCTGGCGGTCACCCGCGCCGTCCTGCCCGGCATGCGCGCCCGGCGCGACGGCTGGATCGTCAACGTCTCCTCCGTCGCCGGGCTGAGAGGGGTGCTCGGCTTCGGTTACTACAGCGCGGCCAAGCATGCCGTCGAGGGCATGACCGACGTCCTGCGCCAAGAGGTGGCGCCGCTGGGAGTCAAGGTGCTGGCCGTGCAGCCGGGGGCCTTCCGTACCCGCGCGTACGCCGGATTCGCCGGCGAGCCGGTGCGAGAGAGCATCGAGGACTACCGGCCGATGCTGGAGAGTGTCCGTACGGCCATGATCGAGCAGGACGGCGGCCAGCCCGGTGATCCCCTTCAGGGGGCGCGGGCCGTCGTGGCGGCGATCGATCAGGACGACCCGCCCCGCCGCCTGGTGCTCGGGGGCGGCGGATACGACGCGGTGATCGAGGAGCTGGAGAGCATGATCACCGAGATCCGCGCCCACGAGAGCGTCTCCCGCTCCGTGGATTTCGCCCCAGGCGGATGACCCGACCCCGGTTGCGCGCCCTCGATCACGGACGGGCACGGCCGCTGGATCGGTGCCGGCCCGGCAGCGGCCATCGTGCCGGTCGTTCTTCTCGACCGGACTTTCTCGCATCACCGCGGATGAGCCGGCCGGATCCGTTCCGGGGTCGCTGGGCCGCGCACCCGGTATCGGTAGCGCAGCGGTGATTCGCCCACCTCCCGTTTGAACGCGGTGCTGAACGCGCTCTCCGAGGTGTAACCCAGCTCGCCCGCCAGCGAGCCGACGCGGACATCGCCGTCACGAAGAGCTCGCTGCGCCAGGAGCATCCGCCAGCGGTTGAGATAGGTGAGCGGTGGGACGCCCGCCACGGTCCTGAAGCGTTCGGCGAACGAGGTCCGCGACATCGACGCGGCGCGGGCCAGTTCCTCCAGGCCCCACGGCTTCGCGGGGTCGGCATGCAGGAGGGTGAGCGCCGGACGCAGCCGTTCGTCGGTCAGCAGGCGCAGCCATCCCGGGGGCAGCTCGGCCTGGCCGACGTAGGCGCGCAGCACCTCGAGCAGCAGGAGCTGGCCGTACTGCCGGATCGCGAACGCGGCGCCCATCCGGTTCCCGGTCACCTCGTCGAACAGCCGGTCGAGACTGCCGCGCAGGCCGGTCGCGGCGGCGGCCGATGCCCGGACGTGTCCCACCGGCGGAAGCGCCTGCAGCAGCAGCGCCCGGCCGGCCGGGTTGATGTCGACCGAGGCGCCGATGACGACGTCGTCGGTGCCGGGGTCGGCGCCGACGAGCCGGGTGAAGTTCTGCTCGGGCAGGATCTCCTGGCGCGGTCCGTCGCCGGCGCCGCCCTCATGGTGCAGCCACGACCGGTCGTTCAGGATGGCGACGTCGCCCGGTCCGAGCTCGATCGGCTCGTCGATGCCGTCGGTGATCAGCCGGCCCCGGCCGCACACCATCGCGATGAGCTTCAGCGGGTCCTGAAGATCGGCCCGCGCCACCCAGGGGCCGCGCACCGCGAAACCGCCCGACACCGCGCTGTGGACCTCGACGACGTCGAACACTTCCGACAGGTGGTCAGCGGCCATTTCCGTACTATCGCGCAAGAAATGCGGACTGACAACTATTCAGAGTGTGGGAGGCCGTACGCAGACTGGAAGGCATGACACACAAGCAGCACCCCTTGAAGTCGGGTTTCACCGCGGCGTCGACGGCCGGCGAGGTTCTCCGGGGCATCGACCTGTCGGGCAAGAACGTCGTCGTCACCGGTGGCCACGTCGGGCTCGGCCTGGAGACCACCCGTGCGCTCAGCCAGGCCGGCGCGTCCGTCACCGTGGGCTCGCGGAACCCGGACCGCGCCGCCCCCGCGCTGGCCGGAGTCGAGCGCGTCGAGATCGGCCGGCTGGACCTGCTCGACCCGGCGTCGATCGACGCCTTCGCCGCCCGCTACCTCGATTCCGGCCGTCCGCTCCACATCCTGATCAACAGTGCCGGCATCATGGGCGGTCCACTGGTACGGGACGCGCGCGGCTACGAATCGCAGTTCGCGACCAACCATCTCGGCCACTTCCAGCTGACGTTGGGCCTGCTGCCCGCGCTGCGCGCCGCGCACGGCGCCCGGGTCGTCAACCTGACGTCCGGCGGCCACCGGCTCTCGGACATCCGCTGGGACGACCCGCACTTCACCACCGGTTACGAGGGCCACCTCGCCTACGGCCAGTCCAAGACGGCCAACGTCCTGTTCGCCGTCGAACTGGACCGCCGATGGGCCGCAGCGGGGATCCGCGGCTACGCCGTGCACCCGGGCATCGTCGTCAGCACGAACCTGGGCAACTCGATGCCCGAGGACCAGGTGCGGGCCATGAACCTGGCCATGGGGCTGATCGACGCGTCCGGCCGGCCGATCATCGACCCCGAACGTGAGAAGAAGACCGCGGCCCAGGGGGCCGGCACCATCGTGTTCGCCGCGACCAGCCCGCTGCTCGCCGAGATCGGCGGCGTCTACCTGAGGAACAACGACATCTCATCGCTGGACGAGGCCCCGGAGCCCATCGCCTTCGGTACCGAGCCGATCGTCTCGTCCGACGTCGTGCCGCACGCCATCGACCCGGTGTCGGCCCAGCGGCTCTGGGAGCTGAGCGAGCAGCTGATCAAGGCGTAGGCAAGGCGGCTCATGGGCCTTCCGTCCGCGTGGCACCCGGCTGCCGCACCATGTAGACGTCGATCGGGTCCTGGGTCTCCACGGTGAACCCGTGACGTTCGTACAGCCGCTGGGCGGCGCTGCCCTGCAGGACGTTCAGGCGGACGAGCGCGTGGTCGGCATCGATGCGCTTCAGCAGGGTCCGCAGGACGGCCGATCCGAGTCCCCGGCCCTGCAGGGCCGGAGCGAGATAGAAGTGCTCGAGCCATCGCCCGTCCTCGGCCGGGCGCACGGCGACGCAGCCCGCCAGGGCGCCGGCGGCCACGATGACCGAGGTGTGCTGCGGGGAGAAGGAATCCCGCAGCCGCTGCCTGACCCGATGCTCGTCGAACCGTCCCAACCGTGTCAGGTCCGGCCGCATCACCGTCGCCCGCAGCTCCGCGATCACCTCGACGTCGGCCGGCTCGGCGGAACGCAGCGCCCACGCCAGGGGACGGCCCGGCTCGGTCCCCGGCGGCTGGCCCCGCCGTGTCCGGTCCGTCCTCGCGCTCGTGTCCATGGTCGGAGTATCCCAGCAGGCCGGTCCCGCCACGGCACGGTGACCATGCACCTCGTCACCGTCCCGAGGTCAACGAACCGTGTCCGGTTCGTTGAGCCACCTGCCGTCGAGCATGAGATCGCGTTCGGCGAGCTCGTTCACCTCGCGCCAGGCCTGGATCTGGCGCGGGACGACACGGAAGTAGGGGTAGGCGCCCCGCTGCTCGCGCGGGTCGAAGCCCGACTTGGCGGCGAAGGCGTCGCCCACCTCGGCCGGGAGCTCGGCGGCGGGGATCACGTCGCGCAGTTCGGCGTCGATCAGGACGACGTCGCGCGTGGGACCGAGCGCCACCCGGACCTTGCCGGTGGCCTCCAGGAACCTGGCCGTCGGGTTGGTCCTGGCCGTGGAGATGAGCAGGGCCTGGCCGTCCCAGAGGAACGACAGCGGCATCAGGTACGGCAGGCCGGCCGGATCGGCGGTGGCGAACCAGGCGTCGACGTCGCGTTCGAGCCGGTCCAGGGTGTCCCGGATACGGCGGTCGAGGGTGCGGGCAGGAGGATTCACGGTGGTCAGGGTAGCGCCCATCGGTCAGCACCAGGACCCGGCGATCTGCCGCGTCGAGCCGGTTGAACAACTGGCGGCAGGCGTCGTTTCACGGGGTGGGCCCGGAGATCACTGAATGGACCGCGGCGACGCGGTGGGCCAGGTCGACGGCGGAGACGTCGATGAGTTCATAGCCGAACGCGCGGTAACTCTCTTCGTGGATCTTCTCAAAGGCCAGCGATTCCTGGAAGCTGATCCGCCGGGCCGCGGTCGGCTCACAGAACCCCAGATTACGGACGAAGAGCACTTGTCGCTCGTAGATCCTTTCTGAGGTGATCCGTTCGAGCTCCGCGGTCAGCGCCGGGGACACCGGCCACCCCAAGTAGGTGGCGAGGGCATGGGTGCAGACCGGCGACCGGTCGAACACCTGAACAGGGCCAGTGGCCGCCAACTGACGCTGACGCTGCAGCGCGACGATCTCGTCGATGAAGGACGCCTGAGTCCACGGCTGCTCCTCGCCTCGCGCCTGCGCTTGTGCGATGACCGCCGTCGCCGCCTCCTCGACGACCTCATGGCCGAGCCCGCCCAGGCGACGCAGGATCGATGTCTTGCCCGCGCCCGGCGTGCCGGTGAGAACGTATCGCCGCATGTTCGGACAGACCTTTCGTGCAGACGGGAAACGGCAGGGGGAGCGTCAAATGGGTCGCGGCCGGCGTTCCATGGACCGTATCTTCAGCCCATCCCTTATCGTTCCGGCAGGAGATCATGAACGAAGACCAGCATGCGCAGGCAGGCGGCGACGATCGTCTCTCTGAGACCTATGACGAGTTCATCGCCCATCCCATGGCCCGCAGGCGCGCGATCTACGGCCGGCTCTCAGCGGGGACACGCAGCCGGCTATGGCTGGAGCAGCTCATTCGATACCGAGCCACGCACCCGGAGCTGACGGCGGAGCAGCGGCGCATCCTCGACGAGATCGAGGTGACCATGCGCGACGAAGAGATTTTCCGGCCGGGCAGCGGACCCGACCCGGAACTCGACCGGCTCAGCGAGGTTACCATCACCGCGTTCGGCAAGGACGAAGCCCGCAAGCTTCTGGCCACCCTCGGACCCGAAGACATCGGGGGAACATGCGCCATCAGATGATCGGCCCAGCCGGATCCGCCGATCGCGCACCCAGCAGAGAGGTGACCGCTGACTAGACTCGGGGGGTGTTCGACTCGCCTGACTTCGATCTGGCGTCCTATGCCGGCTTCGACACCTCGGCGTACGTGCGGCACACGTACAACAGCTGGGACGACGCCGGGTGGCGATCACTGCTCGTCCAAGGCTTCGACCACGCCGCCGAAGCCGAGCACCTTCCGCTCCCCGCGGTCTCCGACCTGCATCTCGTGCTCTGCGTGGCGGGGAACGCGGACGTGCGGATACACGCCGGTGGGAAACCGGTCCGGCGCCGCTGGGTTCCGGGCCATCTGGAGATCATGGTCCCTGGCCGCGCCACCACGGTCAGCTACCGGGCGACGTCCAGGTTGAGCACCGTCCAGGTGCACATCCCCGCGCCGACCGTCCAGCGGACCACTGGAGCACTGGGCGGTCATGAGCCCGACTTCGAGGCGCTGTCCGCCGGCCTGGGGGCCGGGGATCCGGTCGTCGAACAGGTGCTCCGCTCGCTGGCGGGCACCAGCGGCGTCAGCGACCTGTACGCGGAGTCCGCCGCGGCGTTCCTCGCGACGCACCTGCTGACCCAGGGCGAGAGCGAGCGCCTGCCCGGTCCCGAGCACGCCGCCGTCCGGGCGGGCGTCGCCATCATGCGGGAGCGTCTGGCAGAGCCTCTGACGCTGGCCGTCATCGCCGCCGAGGTCCACCTGAGTGTCTACCACTTCGTCCGCGTCTTCCGGGAGGCCACCGGCCAGACGCCGCACCGGTACCTCACCCGGTTACGGATCGAGCAGGCGCAGCGGCTGCTGTCCACCACGTCCCTCAGCATCGAGCGGATCGCCCGGCGGTGCGGGTTCGCCAGTCCAGGCGCGTTGTCGTCGGCCTTCCTGCGCCAGACCGGTGTCCGCCCCTCGGCGTACCGCAAGAATTGATCGATCATCGTCAATCGCGCGCATGTCCCCGGAACGCGGCCGTGCCTACGTTTGGGGCATGCCGTACTCCTTTCGTGTGACCGCACGCTCGCAGGCCGCCCCTGACGCCGTCTTCGCGGCGCTCACGCACGCCGCCACCTGGCCGTCGTGGTCGCCGATCGACTCCGCCGACGTCGAGGACGGCGACCCCGGGGACCGGCAGCAGGTCGGCGACACCAGGATCTTCCGCACCGGCCGCAACGTCGCCCGGGAGCGGATCGTCGAACTGATCACCGACCGGCGGTTCGTCTACGACAACGCGGGCGGGCCCTTCCGGTCCTACCTCGGGACCGTCGATCTCGCCCCCGCACCCGGAGGGGGCACCGACATCACCTGGTCCGCCACCTTCGACCCCAAGATGCCGCTCTCCGGTGGTTTCTGGCGGTGGTACCTGACCCGTTTCATGCAACGTATGGCTGACGGTCTCGCCGCATATCCCACGAACCCGGGTTGACCTGGTCAGCCGCGTAGTCTCACCGGGAGAGCGGTCAAGCGGCTACGACCGCGCCCGGCTCGTGGTGCGGGAGCCGGGCGGTGGGCGCAGGTCAGACAGCCTGCGCGGTGGGCAGGATGGTGATCTCGGTGAGGTTGACGTGGCGTGGCGAGGCGGCGACGAACGCCACGGTCTCGGCCACGTCGGCCGACCGCAGCGGGTCGATCTCGGTGAGCAGCCCCTCCATGAGGGCGCTGGCGTCAGGGTCCGTGACGTGGCTCGGCAGCTCGGTGTCGACCATGCCGGGCTCGACCGTGGCCACCCGGATGTTCTTGGGGCCGAGCTCGACGCGCAGCAGCCGGGTGAGATGGCTGATGTAGGCCTTGGTGCCGGAGTAGACGGAGAACTTCTCCAGGATCCGGGTCGCCGCGATCGAGGACGTGGTGATCAGGTCGGCGGTCCGTCCCGCGTCGGCGGCGGCGGTCAGGTGCGGCAGGAAGGCGCCGATGACGTTCATGACGCCGGTGATGTTCAGGTCGATCTGACGCTGCCAGTCGTCCTGCTTCAGGTCGGTGATCGGCGAGATGAGCTGGACCCCGGCGTTGTTGACGACGAGGTCGGCGGTGCCGAGCCGCGCGGCGACCTCGGCCGCCGCGTCACGGACGGCTTCCCGGCCGGTGACGTCGACGGGGACGGCGAGCGCGGTGCCGCCGGCGGCGCTGATGGACGCGGCCAGGTCGTCGAGCCGGTCCTTGCGCCGGGCCAGCACGGCGACCTTCGCGCCGAGCTCGGCCAGCCGCAGCGCGGTGGCGGCGCCGATGCCGCTGGAAGCGCCCGAGACCACGGCCACGCGGTCGGACAGCGGGGTTCCGGTGAGCAGAGCGGCGGTCATGACAGAAACCTCCTGAGTGCGAGAACTTCCTGATCGGACGGGGTCAGGCGGCGGCGTCGTGTGCGGTGGCCGCCGACTTCTCCCGCCAGGAGGCCACGTCCCGGTCGATCTGGTCCGGCTTGACCCGCAGCCGGTCGAGGGTGTCGGTGCCGGCCCAGTCGAGGGTCACATGATCGGGCGCGCCGTCGTAGTCGGGCCGGCAGCGACAGCGAGCCGGCGTCGAGGAAGTCGGTCATGACGGTGTCCTTTCGTTCCGTCGACTTGGTCTGACCCTCACCACTCTTCCGAGGGCGGTGCCTGGGTTGAAGGCCGAGAACTTCCTGGGAGTGACGTACCTAGGAACCCTGCGGGGCGCGCGCGCCGGTCGTCCGCAGGGTGCGGGCGAGCGCGTCGTCGGCCCGCGCGCGCAGCCGTTCGAAGGCCCGCGCCGTCGGGCCGGCCGGTTCGGCCTGGTAGACGACGAGCTGCTGGTGCGGCGCCCCGTTCACGGTGAACGCCGAGAACAGGATGTGCAGATCGCCCACGTGCGGATGGCGCAGGTGCTTGCCCTCCTGGGTCTTGGGTTTGACGTCGTGGCGAGCCCACAGCTCGGCGAACTCCGGGCTCCGCTCCGACAGGTCCGCCACGACCTCGGCGATGCGCGGGTTGTCCGGGTCGTGTCCGTAGGCGGCGCGGATCTCCGCCACACAGGAGTGCGCCGCCCGCTCCCACTCCTGGTAGAATTCCCGCCCGGCGGGATCCGCGAACACCATGCGGGCCAGGTTGTCGGCCGGGCCGAACCCCTCGTGCAGCGCGGCGGCCATGGGGTTGCAGGCCAGGATGTCCAGGGCGGGGCCGAGCGCGAAGGCGGGCGAGGCGGACCAGCCGTCCATGAACTGCAGGAGCCGCGGGCTGACGGTCGTGTCCCGCGCCCGCCGCCAGGTGCGCGCCTCCGCGGGGCGGACCAGCCGCCACAGGTGCGCGGTGGCGGGCGCGTCCAGGCACAGCGCGCCGGCGACCGCCTCGACGACCTGCGGCGAGGGGCTGGACTCGCGTCCCTGCTCCAGCCGTATGTAGTAGTCGATGCTCATGCCGGCCAGCAGCGCCACCTCCTCGCGCCGCAGGCCTTTGACCCTGCGTCGGCTGGTCTCGGGGAGCCCCACGTCCTGTGGCTTGAGCGCGTCGCGGCGGGCGCGCAGGAAGTCGCCCAACGGGGTCGCGGTCATGTCCGTCCTTTCGGCTCGGGAACATCAGAAGGTGATGGTCGCCTTCCCCAGGTCGTGCCCGCGTAGTCCCGGCGCCGGTCTCACCGTCGTGCGTGGCGGATCTTCAGGCGTCCCAACCCCAGGGTCCCGGAGATCCGGATCGTCGGCCCGCCGGGGCGGGAGCGCCGCCGGGTCGTGTAGAGCGGGTCCTTCCACCCGGTGCGCAGATCCTCGACGTCGACGATCGCGTCGCGAGGCACCGTGATCCTGGCTCCGCCGGTGCCGAGGCGCAGCTCGATGTCGACCACCGGATGTTCGATGACCGCCCGGGACAGGTCCAGGCGCACCCGGCCGAGCGCGGACTCCACTCTGAGGATCCGGGGCACCCGCCACGCGCCGCGCCGCAGGATCCGCCCGCTGACGACGGCGATCGTGGACGTGGCGCCCGCGGCCTCCTCCGGGAGCGAGGTCAGTGCCGACGCGAGCTCGCCGCGCGTCGTCGCGGTGAGCACCTGGTGGAGGAGCCCGTCCATCTCCTCGTGCGTGACATGCCCTTCGGTGTACGCCTCCTGCAGGCGTCGCACAGCCGTGTCGCGCTCGTCCTCGCTGACCCGCCGGTGGCCCGCCCCACCGGGCCGGTCGGTCACCGGCCCCTGCGCTCGTAGGTACGGACCGACAGCGGGACGAACACCACCAGCAGCGCGGCCGACCAGAGCAGGACGGCGGCCACCGGATGCGCGAGCGGCCAGGCCACGTCTCCGGACGTCACCCCCGGATTGCCGAACAGCTCCCGGGAGGCGGCGGTGAGCGCGCTCACCGGGTTCCAGTCGGCCAGGAAGCGCAGCCACCCCGGCATGCCGTCGGTCGGGACGAACGCGTTCGACAGCATCGTGAACGGCAGGAACAGCGGCACCATCGCGTCGGCGATCTGGTCGTTCTTCACCGCCAGGCCCACATGGACGCCCACCCAGCTCAGCGCGTACCGCAGCACCATCATCAGCAGGAACGCCTGGGCCGTGGGGATCAGGCCGCGGTGCGGCTGCCAGCCCACCAGCAGGCCGGCGCCCACCATGATGGCCAGCATCAGCAGGCCGGTCAGCAGGTCGGCGCCCGTCTGCCCGAACGGCACCGCCAAGCGCGCCATCGGCATGGAGCGGAACCGGTCCATCACCCCCTTCGAGGCGTCGGAGGCCATCCGCTGCATGACCCCCATGAGCGACGAGAACGTCACCATCGAGAACAGGCCGGGCATGAGGTACTCGCGGTAGTCGCCGCCGCCCGGCACCTGGATCGCGCTGCCGAAGACGTACCCGAACAGCACCACCATGACGGCCGGGAAGATCAATGCGGCGACCAGCTCCCCGGGCTCCTGGCGCAGCCGCCCCAGCTCGCGGCCGACCAGGGTCAGCCCGTCGGCGAACGTCCAGCGCAGGCGGTGGCCCAGCGGCAGGGTGCGGGCGGTCATCGTACGGACTCCTTGCGGTCGGTGAGGCGCAGGAACACCTCGTCGAGGGTGGGGCGGCGCAGTCGCACGTCGGCCGCGGCGACCTCGGCGCGGTCGAGCTCGCGCACGATGTCGGCGAGCCGCAGCGCGCCGCCGGGCAGGGCGACGCTGAGCCGGTCGGCGCCCGTCAGTGTGGGCTCGGTCCCGGTCAGGGCGTTCAGTACGGTCGCCGCCGGACGCAGCGCGGCGGGGTCTTCGAGGACGACGTCGAGGCGGTCCCCGATCGTGGCCTTCAGCTCGTCGGGGGTGCCGGTGGCGATCACCTGCCCGTGGTCGACGACGGCGATGGCGTCGGCCAGCCGGTCGGCCTCGTCCAGGTACTGGGTGGTGAGCAGGACCGTGGTGCCGTCCGCCACCAGCTCGCGGACGCTGTCCCAGATCTCGCCGCGGCTGCGCGGGTCCAGGCCGGTGGTCGGCTCGTCCAGGAAGAGCACCTCGGGGCGCAGGATGAGGCAGGTGATCAGGTCGAGGCGGCGGCGCATGCCGCCGGAGTAGCCGGCGACCTGGCGATCGGCGGCGTCCATCAGGCCGAAGCGGTCGAGCAGCTCGTCGGCGCGCTGGTGCGCCTGGCGCCGGGACAGGTGGTAGAGGCGCCCGAACATGCGCAGGTTGCCGCGGCCGGTGAGCTTCTCGTCCACGGCGGCGTACTGGCCCGCGAGCCCGATCCTGGCCCGCACCTCGGCGGCGTCGCGGACGACGTCGTACCCGGCGATGCGGGCGTGCCCGGCATCGGGATCGGCCAAGGTCGCCAGGATGCGCACCGCGGTCGTCTTGCCCGCGCCGTTCGGTCCCAGCACGCCGCAGACCGTTCCCGGCGGAACGCTCAGGTTCAGGCCCTGTAGGGCGTGGGTGCCGCCGAAGGACTTGTGCAGCCCTTCGGCGACCACGATCGGATCCGCCATGATCCCCTCCAACTGGGTACGTTGTACGCGGTTATGGCGGTCAGACTAGATTATTGGGTACGATGTACGCAAGTAGGAGGTGGAGCGGTGACCGACGCCGAGTACGTGAGCATCTGGATGCGGCCCGAGCGCCCGGCCCGTGGGCCCAAGCCGGCCTACAGCCGCGCCCAGATCACCGAGGCGGCGATCCGGATCGCCGACGCCGAGGGGCTGGAGGCCGCCACCATGCGGCGCATCGCCGCCGAGATCGGCGCGGGCGCGATGTCCCTCTACCGGTACGTCCCCAGCCGCGACGACCTCGTCGAGCTCATCGCCGACCGGCTGCAGGGCGAGATCGACGTCGACGGCATGCCCTCCGGCGACTGGCGCGCGGACCTGACCCGCTACGCCGAGGGGCTGCGGGCGATGTGGCTGCGGCACCCGTGGATCGCCACCGTGCAGCGGTCGCTCCCCAGCTTCGGCCCCAACCAGCTGCGCGTGATCGAAGGGGTGATGGGCGCCCTCGACGCCCACGTCTCCATCGACGAGAACTTCGGCCTCATGGCCATGCTGAACGGTTACGTCGAGGGCGCCGTCCGCGAGGAGGTCAGCTCGGCCGAGGAGGTCCGCCGCAGCGGGCTCAGCGAGTCGGAGTGGATGGCGCGGAGCTCCGCGCGCGTCCACCAGCTGCTGGAGAGCGGGGAGTATCCGATCTTCAGCAAGATCGTGACGCAGGCCCGCCGGCCGCATCTGAGCCGCGACGAGCAGTTCCGGCACGGGCTGGAGCGCGTCCTCGACTGCATCGCCGCGGCCCTGCCGGCAACGTAGCCGGGCTCCGGGACTCCGGCGCGGCCCGTGAAGAGGTCCCGGCCTCCTGCTGGAGGGCGGGACCTCTGCTCCTGGCTGACGTCGCGGGTCAGGTGTGCCGGGTACGGCTCAGCAGTGCTTGCTCAGCGACATGCCCTTGATGAGGTGGTACTTGGCGGCGTTGAACCTGCCGGAGGCGAACCACCGGTATCGCTGGGTGCGGCTGGGCAGGTTCTTGACGAACTTGGCCCTGTCGGCGGGGTCCTGGATGCCGGCGTTGGCCAGTGAGCCGAGCACGGCGCCGTTGGCGTCCTTGACTCGCGCCCACATCAGCCAGGCGTCGTTGTTGCCGCCGCTGGTGACCGTGGCGTCGAACGTCGCCGTGCCGTCCGAGTACAGGGTCCACCGTGCGCCTTGGAACATCGTGCAGTCGCCCGCCGTCATCAGTTTCCAGGTAAAGGTCTTGGAGGCGAGCGCGTGGGTCGTCCCGGTGGCCGGGAGCGACAGCCCCGCGGTCAGAGCCAGCGCGGCCAAGGTCGCGCCCACGAGCGTGCGGATTCTACGCATGACATTGTTCCTTCTCTTTTAAGGGGATTTTTGTGGACATATCGAGCAGATTCAGCGAGGCGGCGGCTCGTAGTCGTCGTCGCGCGTCCTGGCCAGGGTGAACGCGGCGGCGGCGAAGCCGAGGGCGGTCAGGCCCCAGGCGGCGCCGTCGAGGAACTTGGGGCCCGCACTGACCACCACGGCCAGGTGCAGCGGCTGGGAGGCGATCAGCATCACGCCGGCCCAGGCCGGGACGGCCCCGGACCGCCAGAGAGCCGCGCCGAGCAGGACGGTCCCCACGACATGGCCCAGGACGAACAGGCCGACGGAGGTCGCGAGCGCCGGCTGTTCCGCCAGCTCGGCCAGCAGCGCGGTGCCGTCCGGCGGGCTCAGCCCGGCCGTGACGGCGGCCAGTGCGGCGGCGTCCGAAACACCGAGCGCGGCGATGCCCAGATAGCCGGGCACGGCCAGCGTCGTGGCCACGATCGCCAGCACGGGCGCCCGGCGCATCGCCATCCGGGTGAGCGCGAACAGGCCGGGGACCAGCGCGATCAGGGCCAGCGGGCCGAGCCAGAGGACGGCGGCCTGCGCCTCCTGGCCGACGGCGACCGCCGCGAGCTGAGCCGACGGGCCGTCCGTCGTGCTGTAGGGGAGCATCACCCGCAGCGCGGCTACGCACAGCGGTCCGATCGGCAGGAGCACGGCGAGAGCGTGCCGGCGGAAGGCACGCGTATCGCGCACCTGCGGGGTGGCGGAAGTGAGGGTCATGACGTCTCCCATGAAGGTCGGTGACGCACTCATGCTCCGGCCCGGGCGGGCGCCGCGACACGGTGCGCGCCCCCAGGGCGGCCGGGCGATCGTCCCGGGCGTCCTGGGGGCCCGCCCCTAGGCACGAGCGGCGGCGGGCGGCCATCATGACCGTGTGAAGGTGCTGGCCTGGATCCTGTTCGCGACCGCGGCGACCGAGGCCGTCGTGGGCGTGGCGGGCGCCGTCCTGGCGGGAATGAGCTTCGAGAGCGCCACCGACAGCTTCATCGTGACCAACTCGGCCATCGGCCTCACTCTCGCCTGCGCGGGTGTGCTGATCGCCTGGCACCGCCCGCGCAACGCCATCGGCTGGCTGCTGCTCGCGGCGGCCGTCACCCAGGCGGGCACCGCCCTGGGCGCCGGCCTGTGGGCCGTCGGCGAGGTGCACGGCTGGCCGGAGGTCCTGCAGCGGACGATCATCACCTTCGCCGTCTACTCCTGGCCGTGGTCGATCGCGCTCTGCCTGCCGCTGGTACTGCTGCTCTTTCCCGACGGGCGGCCGGTGAGCCCCCGATGGACCTGGCTCGTCCACCTGACGATCGTCACCGCCCCGTTCTTCGTGCTGGAGATGGGCGCCTCTCCCACCGGGCTGGGGGAGGGCCCGTACGGCGTCGGCTATCTGACCATCGCGTTCCACGACGACCTGGCGGTGCTCTGGACGGTCACCGAGATCCGCGGCGCCCTCCTGGTCCTGGCCGCTTTCGGGGGTCTGGCGCTGCGCTACCGGCGGGGCGGGGAAAGGGAGCGGCGTCAGCTCCTGTGGCTCCTGCTCGCGGTGCTGCTGCTCGCGGCGGTCGTGCTCGTCTGGGGCGTCTTCCAGGCGGGGCCGGTGCTGATGCTGCTGGCCATCCCGCTCGTGCCGATCGCGATCACCATCGCGATCCTGCGCCACGGCCTGCTCGACATCCGCCTGATCGTCTCCCGCGCCGTGCTGTACGCCCTGCTGACCTCGGCCGTGGTCGCCGCCTACGCCCTCCTGGTGACCGTGCTCGGCAGCGCGGGACTCGGCGGCTCGGCGTTCGCCACGGTGCTGATCGCCGTCGCCTTCAACCCCGTCAGGGTGCGGCTGCAGCGCGGGGTCGACCGGCTGCTGTACGGCGACCGGGTGGATCCCGCCCGTGCCCTGTCACGCATCGGGCGGCGCCTGGCCGATCCCGCACCCGGGCTGGCCGGGCTGGTGGCCGCGATCTGCGAGGTGCTGCGCCTGCCCTTCGCCGCGCTGCGGTCCGCTGATGTGGAACGAGCCTCCAACGGCACGGCACCCGAACGGCTGCACACCGTGCCGCTCGTCTACGAGGGCGACCGGGTGGGCGAGCTGATCGTCGGCCTGCGACCGGGCGAGAAGACGGTGTCGCCGGCCGACACGCGGGTCCTGGAACTGCTCGCCGTCCCGCTGGCGGTGGCCGTACACGCCACGGATCTGTCGGCGCAGTTGCAACGCAGCCGTGAGCACATCGTGGTCGCCCGCGAGGACGAGCGGCGGCGGCTCCGGCGTGACCTGCACGACGGTCTCGGCCCCACGCTCACCGGCGTGGTCTACCGCGCCGACGCCGCCGGGAACGTGATCGCCGACGATCCCGTCCGGGCCAAGGAGCTGATCCTCACCCTGCGCTCCGAGGTCACGACCGCGATCGAGGACATCAGGCGCCTGGTGTACGGTCTGCGCCCGCCCGCCCTGGACGAGTTCGGCCTGGTGAGCGCGTTACGGCAGCAGGCCGAGCGGCTGTCGCTCACCGTCAGCGTCCAGGCCCCCGAGGATCTCTCCGAGCTCCCCGCGGCCGTGGAGGTCGCCGCCTACCGCATCGTCACCGAAGCGCTCAACAACGTGGCCCGCCATGCCCGCACCTCCAGCGCGCGGGTGAGCCTCACGCTCCGTGACCTCCTCCGCGTCGAGATCAGCGACGGCGGTGACGGCGATGACGGCGGCGGTGACGGCGATGACGGCGGCGGCGACGGCGGCGGCGGCGAGTGGCGAGCGGGGGTGGGCATGCGCTCCATGCGCGAACGCGCGGAGGAACTGGGCGGCACCTGCCAGGCGGGGCCACACGCAGGCGGCGGGCGCGTCGTGGCCTTGCTGCCGCTGGCGGCGACGTCATGACCGTTCGCGTCGTCATCGCCGACGACCACCCGATCGTCCGCGACGGACTGGCCGTGCTGCTGTCCACCCTGCCCGGCATGCAGGTCGCCGGCACCGCCGCCGACGGCCGCGAGGCGGTCCGCGCCGCGGTCACCCTGGCGCCGGACGTCCTCGTCCTCGACATCCAGATGCCCGGCATGACCGGCATCGAGGCCGCACGGGAGGTGGCCACGGCCGCCCCCAAGGTGGCGGTCCTGATGCTGACCATGTACGAGGACGACGAGTCGGTCTTCGCCGCCATGCGGGCGGGAGCTCGCGGATACGTGCTCAAGGGCGCTCAGCAGGACGAGATCGTCCGCGCGATCCGGGCCGTGGCCGCCGGTGAGGCGATCTTCGGCCCCGGTGTGGCCCGTCGTGTCCTGAGCTACCTCACAGCCCCGCCCCAGGGCGAGCCGTTCCCCGGACTCACCCGGCGGGAGCGGGACGTGCTCGATCTCATCGCCGCCGGACGCACCAACGCCGCGATCGGAGCGCACCTGACGCTGGCGCCCAAGACCGTGAGCAACCACATCTCCAGCATCTTCGCCAAGCTGCAGGTGGCCTCCCGCGCGCAGGCCATCATCCTGGCCAGAGAGGCGGGGCTGGGGCGATCCACGGACGCACCCGAGTGACACCGGCCCCGGAGCCCTGACCCGAGGCCGGCGGGCCGGTTCATCCCCGTCCGGCCCGCCAGTATCCGCAGAACACGATCCGGTCCTTCGGCAGGCCGGCCGCGATCCAGTGGCGGCGAACCGCGACGGGCAGGGCCTGTTCGCCCACCACCCAGCCGAAGGCGGGTCCGTCCGGCAGGGGCATCAGCTCGGCGGCGGCGAGTACCGCCCTGCCGGGAAGGACGTGCGGGTCGTCGCGGATCACCCAGTCCAGTCGCACCCCGGGGGGCGAATCCAGCTCCTGGACGTCGGCGGGCGTGGGCACCTCGATTACGGCTCGGCCGCCGATGTCACGCGGCAGCGAGGCCAGGATGCCCGCCACGGCCGGCAGGCCGCTCTCCTCGGCCACGATCAGCACGGCGGCGGTGCCGGCGGGCGGGTTGAAGGTCACTCCCTCGTCGATGATCGCCACCTGATCGCCCGGCCGGCAGTTCTGCGCCCAGAAGGCGGCCGGCCCCGGCGTGCCACCCGCGGGCGGGTCGTGCAGGACGAAGTCCACGTCGATCTCGGGGCCCTCGGCGCGGTAGGCGCGCACCGTGTAGTTGCGCAGGATCGGGCGGTCCTGTTTGGAGATCGTCAGATACCTCAGGTAGGAGGCCGCGGTCAGCTTGCCGGGCAGACGTGGCAGCGGTTTGCCGGAGATGGGGATGAACAAGCGGAACCACTGGTCGTAACCCATGGGACGGAACCGTGCGATGTCGCCGTCACCCAGGGTGACCCGTACGAAATGCGGCGAGATCCGCTCCGTGCGCCGCACCCGCAGGACGAGCGTCTCGGCCGCCTCGGGTTTGATACGGACAGCCCTGATGTTGGTCTTGGTCATGGTCTCGTCCTTTCGCCGCAGCCACCGCACTCGCTTGGAGCACGCTCGGCGAGAGGCCGCCAAGACGCGCCAGGCCATCCGCGAGCAAGGTAAGGCTAACCTAAGTTGACATTTTTGTGGAGGCGCGGATCACCCGGCAAAAAAGTAAAGCCAGACCGGCGGGCTCTCGGTCACGGGTGGGCGGACCGGGCCGACCACGACGTCGACGTCAGCGAGGAACCGGACCGCCTCCGGACCGGGCACGTTTCGCTGAGGGGAGAGCGGACATGTCGGTCGAAGATTGGGTACGTCACCCAGGAGGGAAGGGACCGAACCATGGCGCACAGAGCACGGGTCGTAGTCGTGGGCGCGGGTTTCGCGGGGCTCGCCGCCACGAAGAAACTGGCTCGGACCGGGGCGCTGGTGACGCTGGTCGACCGTAACCCGTATGCGACCTTCCAGCCCCTGCTCTACCAGGTCGCCACGGCCGGGATGGGCACGTCGGACGTGTCCTATCCGATCCGCACCTTCGCCGCCAGGTGGCCCAACGTGCGGACGCGCCGTGCCGCCATGAGCAAGGTGCTGCCGGGGGAGCGGAGGGTGGAGTTCGAGGACGGGAGCGGGCTGGACTACGACTATCTCGTGGTGGCCACGGGCGTGACCACCAACTGGCTCGGCGTCGAGGGGGCGCAGGAGAACGCGCTGCCGATCTACTCGCTGCACGACGCGGCGGCGCTGCGCAACCGGCTGGGGCAGCTCCTGGAGGAAACGGCGCTCGGCCGCCGCGAGAGCACGCACGTCGTGGTGGTGGGCGCGGGCGCGACCGGGGTGGAGATGGCGGGCACCTTGGCCGAGCTGCGCCGGCGTACGCTGCCGTTGACGCATCCCGAGATCAAGCCCGGCCAGACCAGCGTGACGCTCGTGGAGCGGTTCGATTACGTGCTGTCGCCGTACAAGGAGCGGTTGCGGAACGCGGCCGCGGCGGCACTGGGCCGAAGAGGGGTGAGGCTGCGCCTGGGGTCCACGGTGGCGGCGGTGCACCCGGACGCGGTGGTGCTGAGCGACGGCACGCGGCTGCCGAGCGACCTGACCGTGTGGGCGCTCGGCGTGACCGCGCCCCCGCAGGTCGCCGACTGGGGCCTGCCGCAGGGCAAGGGCGGCCGGATCACGCTCACCGAGGCGCTGAACGTGCCGGGTCACCCGGAGATCTTCGTGGCCGGCGACCTTTCCGGGCAGCCCACGCCACAGCCGCAGCTCGCCCAGCCGGCCATCCAGATGGGCGAGCACGTGGGCAGGCAGATCGCCGCGGCCCTTCAGGGCAGGCCGGCGCAGCCGTTCTCGTACCGGGACCCGGGCATCATGGCCACCGTGGGCAAGGCCGAGGCGGTGTTGCAGCTGCCCAACGGGCTGACCGTGCGCGGGCTTCCCGCCTGGCTGGTGTGGATCTTCATCCACGTGTCCTACCTGCTGGGCGGCCGTAACCGGGCCAGCGTGCTGCTCAACTTCTGGTGGCGCTACGCCGGGCCCCGGCGCAGCGCGACCAGCATCTCCCAGTAGCCGGCCGCCACCCCGAGGGGTGACGGCCGCAGCCCCGGTCAGGCCGCGTGCGAATGCCGTACTGAACCGCCGACGAACGTGACGGTCTCGTCGAGCGGCGCGCGGCCCGTGCGGACGTAGTTCACCGAGGTGTCCTCGAAGCCGATCGACATGCCGCAGTAGAGGATGAGCCCCTCGGGAGGGGACACGACCTCCGCGACGGTCTCGCGATAGACCGACCAGGCCATCTGCGGGCAACTGTGCAGCCCTTCGGCGCGCAGCAGCAGCATGACCGTCTGCAGATACATGCCGACGTCGGCCCATTGAGGCGGGCCCAGGTCGCGGTCGATGTAGCAGAACAGGGCGGCGGGCGCGCCGAAGCAGTCCCAGTTCTCGGCAGCGCTCCGCTGGCGCGCCTCCCAGTCGTCGCGCGCGATGCCGAGCGCGCCGTAGCGCTCCCGGCCGAAGGCGGATCGGCGCTCGCGGTACGGGGACTTCAGCGCGGGCGGGTACATTTCGTACTCCCGCTCGTCCCAGGCGTCGCCTGTGGCCACGCGCTCGAGGGCGCGTTTCTTGAGCTGGGCCAGCGGCGCACCGGTGAGCACGAAGGTGTGCCAGGGCTGGAGGTTCGATCCGGACGGCGCCCAGGCCGCGGCGGACAGCACGCGCTCCAGCACCTCCATCGGGACAGGCTGGTCGGTGAATCCGCGCACAGCCCGTCGGCTCGTGACCGCCTCATAGACGTCCACGAACGCCACCTCCCCTTCTCTGTGTCTCTAGCTTCCTCCTACGCCTATAATTGTATCATTCGCGATAGTATCAATCAATACTATTTCACCGGGCCCTCACCGTCCGGGATAGGCGAACCGGGTCAGTAGATCCATCAGTCGCTCGGGCTCTCCGGGGGCCAGTTCGGCGACCAGGCGCTCGGCCAGCGGCTGCGCCGCGACGTGGGCCGCGTCGAAAAGCTCGACGCCCTTGGGGGTGATCTGCACCGCCCGCACCCGCCGGTCGCCCGGAACGGTGTTGCGCACGGCCAGTCCCATGCGCTCCAGATCATCCACCACCCGCATGATCCCGGCCTTGTCCGACCCCGTCGCCGCCGCCAGGTCCCGCTGCACCGTGGGCCCGCGGTCGACCAGCACGATCAGCACGGCGAAGTGCCGCAACTCGATGCCGAGCGGCCGGAGTGCCTCCGTCATCACCGTGGCCGCGCGCCAATGCGCCTGGCGCAGCAGCAGGCCGAGAGCGAATGGCGAGCGGTCGCCGGGGCGGTCGGTGGCACGCGAGGCGGTGGTGTCGCGCGGCTGGTCAGCGGTCATGGGACCATATTACCCCTTATCTTTTCATTCGATACGGTCTCATGTGAAATAATTTACTCTCCGGGGCCGCGCTCCGAATAATGCTTGGCGTCCCGTTCCTCGGATGGACTAGCGTTGCTCCGTCAGGCACCAGGGGGATGCTCCCTGGCTGGCGCCGTCACGCCGGTAGATTGGAGATACGGGATGACTTCTCGGCTCGTTGCGCTCTGCTTCGATGCGAACGACCCCCTCCTCCTCGCGCGCTTCTGGGCCGGAGTCCTGGGCCGGGAGCCGGCCGACGATCCCGACGACGGCATCACGCTCCTGCCGAGCGATGACACCGGGTTCCGGATCCGATTTCGCCCGACCGAGGAGAAGAAGACCGGCCCGAACCAGATGCACTTCGATCTGACGAGCACGTCCCTCGAGGATCAGCAGCGGACGGTCGCCAGGTCGCTCGAACTCGGCGCCCAGCACATCGACGTCGGGCAACTCCCGGAAGAGGGTCACGTGGTGCTCGCGGACCCCGAGGGCAACGAGTTCTGCGTCGTCGAGGCGGGCAACAACTTCCTCGCTGACTGCGGATTCATCGGAGCGCTCTCGTGCGACGGTTCGCAGGAGGTCGGCTACTTCTGGAGCGCGGCGCTGGGCTGGCCGTTGGTCTGGGACCAGGACGAGGAGACCGCGATCCAGTCGCCGCACGGCGGTTCGAAGATCGCGTGGGGCGGTCCGCCGGTGGCGCCCAAGACAGGGAAGAACAGGCTGTACTTCGACCTCGCCCCACCACCGCACGGTGATCAGCAGGCGGAGGTCGATCGTCTCGTCTCACTCGGAGCGACGCGCATCGACATCGACCGGCCCGAGGCCGGCTGGGTGGCGATGGCCGATCCCGATGGCAACGAGTTCTGTGTGCTGACCTCTCGATAACGGTCACAGCCAGCCTCGGGACTCGGCCACGTGGACGGCCTCGGCGCGGTTGCGGGCTCCGGTCTTGCCGATGGCCGAGGACAGGTAGTTGCGCACGGTGCCGTCGGTGAGGAACAGGCGGCGGGCGATGTCGGCCACGGTGGAGCCGCCGGAGGCGGCGCGCAGCACCTCCGCCTCCCTCTGGGTCAGCGGGCTTGGACCGACGGTCAGGGCCGTGACGGCCAGTGTGGGGTCGAGCACCCGCTCACCCGCCAGCACCCGTCGCACAGCCGCTGTGAGCTCCGTGACCGGGGCGTCCTTGACCACGAATCCGGCCACGCCCGCGTCCAGGGCCCTGTTCAGGTAGCCGGGCCTGCCGAACGTGGTCACGATGATCACCTTTCGGTCGCGCAGGCGGGCGGCGACCTCCAGGCCTGACAGGCCCGGCATCTCGATGTCGAGCAGGATGACATCGGGGTCGTGCTCGTCCGCGGCGGCGACGACCTCGTCGCCCCGCCCGACCTCGGCGACCACCTCGATGTCGTCCTCCAGCGCGAGCAGCGCGGCCAGGCCGCTCCGGACCAGGTCCTGGTCGTCCGCGATCAGCACCCGGATCATGAGGCGCCGGCCAGCGGGACTCGGGCGTAAAGGCGGTAGCCGCCGCTCGCCGGTCTGCCGACCTCCAACAGTCCGCCGGCCTCCGCGACCCGCTCGGCCAGCCCGGTGAGCCCACTGCCCGCCCGCCGCCCGAAGGGCTCCACCCGGCCCACGCCCGGCGCGGACGTGCCGATCGGCTGTTCGCCGGTTGTGACGCCGGCGCGGCCACCCCCCGGTGGCCCGTCGTCGCGAACCTCCACGCTGGCCGTTCCCGCGTCCACGCGCAGGTCGATCCAGCAGTGCCGGCCCCGGCTGTGGCGCAGCACGTTGGTCGCGGCCTCCCGTACGGCCCACGCGAACAGGGCTTCGGCGGCGGCCGGGATGGGGCCGTCGGCGGGGGAGACCTTGAGCTCGATCCCGGCCAGCCGCAGTTCGCGCGCCGCCTTGTCCAGCTCCTCCGACAGCGCGGGCGCGCGATAGCCGGCGACCGCGAGCCGCACCTCGTCCAGTGCCTGGCGGGCGACCTGCTCCATGTCGGTCATCTCGCGCGCCGCTCGATCGGGATCGGTACGGGCCAGCCGGGCGGCGAGCTGGCTCCTGATGACGATCGAGGTCAGCGTGTGACCCAGGATGTCGTGCAGATCCCTGGCGAAGCGCAGCCGTTCGTTCTCCACCGCCAGCTGCGCCACCTCGACGCGGGCCGCGTCCAGTCGTGCCAGCAGCATCCCCATCCGCTTCATGCTGTCCACCGCGGCGGCCTGCGCCGCGACGGCGACCGGCAGCCACCAGGTCCCTCCGAACGAGACCCCCTGCGCGATCAGCGCGACCACCTCCACGCCCGCGGTCACCGCCGTCGCGAGGGCGAACGCGACGCCTTCGAGTGAGGTGGCCAGCGCGCTCACGACGAACACGAACGAGACGTACGCCCACGGCGGCCCGAGCACCGGAAGCAGGGACAGCGCCGCGACGATCAGCCCGGTCACGGCAGGCGGCAGTGACCTCCTGCCGCTGAACATCCGCCACATGACGGCCACCCAGCAGGCCGCGAACACCGCCACCGCCCCGAACGCCCACACCACTCGCCCGGCTCTCGGCTCCGATTCCAGCAGCGACCAGAGCGGCCAGCCCAGCAAGAGCAGCCACGCCAAGGCGCCGGCCCGGGCCGCTCGGCGACCCCGGCCGAAGTCCCTCGGCGCCATGCTCATCGTCACAGAGCTCATCGTCGCAGAGCTCATCGTGACAGAACCGTCGTCACAGAGCTCATCGTCACAGAGCCCGACGGTAACGCCAGACGGCCAGCGCGGCGAACAGCAGGGTCCAGGCGGTCAGCACGCCGACCGCGGTCCCAGTGGGCCACTCGCCCTCCAGCGCCCGCCAGCCGAGCGAGCCCGCCTGATAGGCCGGACTGTATTCGGCCAGCGTCCGCATGCCCTCAGGCATCAGCTGGATGGGCAGCCACAGTCCGCCCAGGATGGACAGGCCGAAGTAGACCGCCATCATGGCCAGGTTCGCGGCCTGCCCCTTGAGCGTGTAGCCGAAGGCGACGCCCAGGGCGGCGAAGGGCATGACGCCCAGCCAGATCAACACCACCAGGGCCGGCCAGGTCCACCACGGCAGCCGTACCCCGGCGAACAGCGCGCCCGCGGCCAGCACGACCACGATGCTCGGCAGCACCCCGGCCGCCCCGCTGACCAGCTTGGCCACCACATAGCCGTGCGCCGGCAGCGGCGTGACCGCGAGCTGCCGCGCCCAGCCCTTGCTTCGCTCCAGCGCGATGGCGCCGCCGATGAACAACGCCCCGCCCATCGAGCCGTACGTCGCCATCGACACCATGGTGGTGGCGGCGAAGTCACCCTGCTGCCCCGGCGGCACCACGTTCAGCACCTTGGTCCACAGCAGATAGAGAGCCACCGGGAAGCCGGTCAGCAGAACCAGCCCGGCGGGGTTCCGGAAGCCGCGCCGGATCTCCAGGCTCAGGTACGACCTCATCGCTCCTGCCCTCCCGTCAGGCTCACGAAGGCGCTCTCCAGATCAGTGCTCGCCGTGCGCACGTCCCTGACGCCGTCGAACTCGTCGAACGTCGCGAACAGGGCGCGCAAGGTGGCGTCGGAGTCGCCTGTGCGCAGGGCGACCGTGCGTCCCTCCAGGTGCACCTGGCGGACGCCGGGCAGCCCCGCGAACCGGCTCACCTCGGCGCTGTTCGTACGGAAGCGGATCTCCGTACCGCCGACCAGGGATTTGATGGCGTCGACTGGCCCGTCTGCCACGATCTTGCCGTCCGTCAGCAGGACGACCCGGTCGGCGTAGTCGTCGGCCTCGGTGAGGTAGTGGGTGGCGAACACCACCGTGCGGCCCTCCGCTGTCCGGGCGCGCACCTCTTGCCACAGAGCGCGGCGGCTCTCCACGTCCAGGCCCACCGTGGGTTCGTCGAGGACGAGCACCTTCGGATCCCCGACCAGCGCCAGCGCGAACCGCACCCGTTGCCGCTGCCCGCCGGACAGCTGTCCGACCCGCCGACCGGCGAGATCCTGTACGCCCGCCGCCCGCATCACCTGATCGACCGGCATCGGGTGCGGGTACATCCCGGCCACCGCGGCGACCAGCTCCGCCACCCGCACGTCGTCCAGCAGCCCCGCATCCTGCAGCAACGCCCCGACTTCGCCTTTCTGGAGCGCCTCGGTGGGCGAGCGGCCGAACACCCTGGCCGATCCCTGGTCAGGGGAGAGGAGCCCCAGGGCGATGCTCAGCATGGTCGTCTTGCCTGCCCCGTTGGGCCCCAGCACGGCGACCGTCTGCCCTTGTTCTACGTTCAGATCCACACCATCGAGCGCGATGGTGGTGCCGTAACGCCTGCTCACGGCCTTGAGCTCCAGCGCGATTCCCATGCTTCGAGCATGGGCGGGGGAGGGGGAGCGGCTGTAGTGCCGTGCGTCAGCCTGTCCCGTGTGACAAACGTCAGGTACAAATCTACATTGTAAAGGGCTCAGCTCTGAGGTGGAGTGTCATTGAGCCCTGAACGAACCATCTCGACGACCGGCTATGGCGGATCTCGGGCTGGTACTCGTGGCCGATGCTCTGGGTCGGGCGAATCGGCAAGATCGCCGCGGTCGTCGTCGGGTTCAGGTGGGTGCGCCGTTCAGGATCTCGACCTCGCCCGTGTCCAGGGAGTAGTACGCGCTGACCACGGCCAGGACTCCCTTGGCCACCAGCGGCGCGAGGTCCTGATTGCCGCGCAGGGCGTTCGCGGTGAGCTCCACCTGGGCTCTGGCCATCGTCTCGGCGGGGTCCGCGCCGCCCTCCCGCACGGCCTGTTCGTACGCGGGACGCATGGCCTTCGCGATCGCCTGGAGGTTGCCCGGCAGCGGCTCGTCTTCCCGCAGGGCTTTGTAGGCGGCGGAGACCGCGCCGCAGCGCTGGTGGCCGAGGACGATGATCAGCGGGGTTCCGCTGGTCATCGGCCCGTACTCGACGGAGCCGGTGATGACGGGCCCCACAGCCGCCCCGCCGCTGCGCATGACGAACAGGTCACCCAGGCCGGTGTCGAAGACCAGCTCGGGCGGCACCCGGGAATCGATGCAGGACAGCACCGCGCCGTAAGGCTGCTGGCTGGCGGCCAGCAACTGACGGCGTGTGGGATCGCGATCCGGATGCTGGAGAGCGTTGGCCACCCAGCGTCTGTTGCCCTCCATCAGCCGTCGGTACGCGGCCTTCGGCGTCTCAGGAGCCGGTCCTGTGCGGGACGCGGGCGCCGCCGTGGGCGTCTTGTTCCGCACCTCGGCCGATGAGCAGCCGGTTAGACAGGCCGCCGCCAGGGACGCGGCCGCCGTGAGCATCGTACGTCGTCCCGGGCCGGCGCCCGAGGTGGTCTCACCGGCCCGGCGGGCCGGCAGATCCCGGGGGGTGGCCCAGTGCCGGCCGGCATCGATGACGGCGTCGAGCGGGTCGGGAGGGGAAGCGTGCGGGCTGGTCACGAAGGTGACGGTACGCGGTCGCTTCGTCACTCGTCAGGCGATCGCCCGAGTTCAGCGCCTGAGTGCCGATCCAGCGACCGGGGGATCCGGCATATAGGGCGGCGGTCCCGGAGCGGGTCGGCCTGGGCGAGATGAGTAGGCCGAAAGCTGGAGCACCCTCCTGGCGTGATAGGCCTCAGCCCCTGGGTGACCAGTTCCGCTGGACTTGACGGGCTGCGACAGCCCGATCGGAAAGTCGTCAGGGGCGGAAAGCTCTGAGGGTGATGTCGACCAGGGAGTCGGCGTACTCGGCGGTGAGCGGGCCCGAACGGAGCAGCCACCGCTGGAGGAGGGGGGCGTAGAGCGTTTCCAGGACCAGGTCGAGGTCGGCGTCCGGGGCGAGCTGACCCGCCTGCTGCCCGCTGCGCAAACGCGCCTTCTTCGCCTCGTCCACGGGGCGGGCCAGCTTGTCGTGGTACTGGGCGGCGAGGTCGGAGTCGGTGATGATCTCGGTGTTGAGCGCCCGGATCGGCCTCTCGAAGTCAGGGTCGGCGAACTCGGCGGCCGTCGCGCGCATCACCAGCTTCAGGTCGGCTTCGAGGTCACCGGTGTCCGGCAGCGCCATGCCCTCTCCCTCGGCGTCCTGGCTGAGCGCGAGGAACGAGTCGAAGATCACGGCGCCTTTGGACGGCCACCACCGGTAGATCGTCTGCTTGCCGACGCCCGCCCGTGCGGCGATGGCCTCGATCGAGACCTTTCCGTATCCCACTTCGGAGATCAGCGCGCGGGTGGCTTCGAGGATCGCCTGCCGCGAGCGTTCGCTGCGCCGGGAGTGGTCCGGGTTCCTGACGTTGGGCATGCGCTCAGGTTACCACCCTGATGAGACGGACCGGTTCGTTTTGTCTGGGCGTGTGGCCTTGTCGACGATGGGCGCCGGCGATCGCCGTGGCCCTAGATAGAACCGGTCGGTTCGTTCTGCTGCTAGCATCCAACTTCGTACCGATCGGTTCGATCTTTGGAGTGTCATGCCGCCCTATGCCGGCTCACCGCACCTACGGAACGCCTCGGACGCACGGGACGTGGCCCCCGATGCCGACGCCGGGAGCGCGGGCCGATGACGCGGATCGCGCGAGAGGCGAGGTCCAGGGCGATGTGGCAGGCGGGCCTGCTGGCGCTCGGCACCGCCTCGGCGATCGGGCTCGCGCGCTTCGCCTACGGCCTGCTCGTGCCGGCCATGCGCGAGAGCTTGGGCTGGACGCTGGCCGAGGCGGGGGCGATGAGCACCGCCAACGGGCTCGGCTACCTCCTCGGCGCGCTGGTCACCGCCGCGGTCGTGCGCCGCTGGGGGACCGCCGCCGCCTTCCGCGCCGGCATGGCGCTCACCACCGTGTCCCTGGCCGCCACCGTGGCGAGCGACGCCTACCTGGCGATGCTGGCCGCGCGGACCGCGGCCGGAGCGGCGGGGGCGGTGGTGTTCGTCGCGGGCGGCGTGATCGCCTCACGCGCGGCCGCCCGCGCGTCCTCCGACGCGCCCATCGCCGTGTACTTCGCCGGCACCGGCCTGGGCATCGTCGTCAGCGGTGTGAGCATCCCCGCCCTGGGGGAGCACTGGCGCCTGGCCTGGATCGGCATGGCCGTCGGAGCCGCACTGGCGACCGTGGCGAGCTGGCGCGCAGCGGACGCGGGCGAGGGGACGCACACGATGACGGCCGAGGGCCGGGCCCGGGTGCGCCCGCTGTGGGGAGCAGCCCTGGCCTACGTGCTGTTCGCCGCCGGATACATCACCTACATCACCTTCCTGTCCGCCTATCTCGCCGACCAGCACGCCCCGCTCGGGCAGGTGATGCTCACCTGGACGGCACTGGGCCTGGCCGTCATCGCGACGCCGGCGCTGTGGAGCCGCCCCACCGCCGCATGGCCCGCCACCCGCGTCATGGCCGTCCTGCTCGCCATCCTGGCCGGCGGATCGGCGCTGGCGCTGGCCGCACCCACGCCACCGGTCATCCTCGCCTCAGCGATCATCTACGGAGCGACGTTCATGGGCGTCCCCGCCGCCGTCACCGCCCTCATCAAAGCCGACGTCCCGTCCGCCGACTGGACCGCCACGCTGGCGGCGTTCACCACCGTCTTCGCGGCGGGTCAGACCGCCGGGCCGTGGATCGCCGGCGTGGTCGCCGATCACACCTCGACCGAGGCCACCCTGGCGTGGACCGCGATCCTGTGCGCCGCGGCCTCAGTGACCGCCCTCGCCGCAGGCCGTACGCGTCCCCGGCCCGCCGTGGGGACACGCGCCTGACAACGGGTGACCCCGCCACGCCCTCATGAGCCGTCGAATCCGGCAAAGAGAAAGAGAGAAAGATCATGACTGACTTCGTGCTCATCCCAGGGATGTGCCACGGCGGCTGGTGCTTCCAGGAGCTCACCGGCGAGCTGCGCGCGCAGGGACATGCCGTCCACCCGCTGACGCTGACCGGGCTCGGCGAGCGCGGCCATCTGCTGCACGGCGGAGTGAACCTCGACACGCACATCCAGGACGTGACCGGTGTGCTGGCCGCTGAGAACATCCAGGATGCCGTGCTGGTCGGCCACAGCTACGGAGGGATGGTGATCACCGGCGCCGCCGACCGCGCGCCCGAACGGGTGGCCGCCCTGGTGTACCTGGACGCCATGGTGCTGGGGCCGGGCGACTCCTGCTGGACCCTCGTCTCCGACCAGGAACGGCGATGGTACACGGACGTGGTGGAGACCGGCTACGCGGTACGGCCGCTGCCCTTCTTCGACCCACGGGCCACGCCGCACCCGCTGGCCTCGCTGCTCCAGCCGCTCCGGCTCACCGGCGACCTCGGGCACATCCGCCGCAGGGAGTACGTGTACGCCGCGGGATGGGACGGCCCATCCCCGTTCACTCCCGTCTACCGGCGGTTGCGTGCGGACCCCTCGTGGAGGACGCACGCGCTGGACAGCGGGCACAACCTGATGCGGGACGCGCCGCAGGACCTGGTGAGGATCCTGCTCGGGGATCAAGCGGGTGCGGACCGGGTGACCGGCTGATCCTGCTGCCGGCGCACCATCTCGGTGATCCAGGTGGGCGCGAACGGAGACGTGCACCCCGGGGAAGTCGGGTAGTCCTTGAGCACCTCCAGGCGCTCACCGATGCCGATGGCACGGGCGCGGTGCTCGGCGTGCTCGATCCCGATCTGCGCCAGGCAGTGGTTCATCGCCCACTGCAGGCGATCCGGGGCGTCCTTCATCTCCGACTCGATGACGTCGAGCAGTCCTGTGAGGTCGAGGATCTCGGGCTTCTTCGTCACGCGTTCGGTGGTCAGCGCCCAGCCGGCGCTCGCGACCACTGGATCCGGATCGGCGGACCAGGCCAGGCGCAGCTCCTCGGCGTGCGGGCTCTTCTTCACCACGTAGTTCACGAGCCAGTCGTGCACCTTGGGGGAGCGCGCCTCGCGCAGCATGACGTCCAGTTCGTCCCGCCCGAACGCCTTCGGGCGGGAGATCAGGATCGCCAGCAGTCTCGCCGCGGTGTCATCGGTCTCCCAGAGCCGGTACGCGAGCTCCTGCTGCGTCTTCAGCCGTTTAGCGAGCGCGCGCAGCTTGCCGAGGTTCACACCGTGGTCGTCACCGTGTCTCTCGTTCACCTCGCGTACCTTCGGGTCCTCGAGGCCGGCCAGCTCGGCCATGACCTCGGTCAGCGTCGTCCCGGCCATCTGAGCCTCCTGTCCACCAGCGAGCGAGATTCACCCTACGCCGGATCTCACCCGCAGGCGTCAGCCGTTGAGGGCGCTGAAGAGGGTCACCGCCGCGCTGACGAGGAGGGACACCAGCACCACTTTACGGAAACGCTCCGGATCGATCCGGTTGAAGACGGCGTTGCCGGCGAACCACCCCAGCTGCACGACCGGCAGGCCCACCAGCCCGATCCAGAGCGACTGGGTGTTCACCTGGCCGGCCGCGGCGAACCCGATCAGGCTGAGCACGCTGGTGGCGGCGAACACGGCCGCGAGGGTGGCGCGGAACTTGTGGGGGTCGTAGCCCATGCCCTGGAAGGCGGCGACCATCGGCGGCCCGTTGGTGCCGGTGGAGGTGGAGAGCGTGCCGGAGATGAGCCCGGCTCCCACCAGCACGGGAACATTCCCGGGCACCTTCACGCCTCGCCACACCATCACGGTGCAGCCCAGCACGCCGACCCCGATCAGCGCCGTGAGCACGCGCTCGGACGTCACCGCGTACACCCAGAGGCCGAGTGGCATGCCGACCACGATGCCGGCCGTGGCGATCACGGCCACCTTCCACTCGGCGTGGTGACGCTGACGCACGGCGATCGTGACGGTCATGGCCAGGGCGGAGAGTGTGGTGGCGACCACTGCCGTATGAGGGTCGACCGTGAGGGCCAGCAATGGCGTGGCGACGAGGGCGTACCCGAATCCGGTCACCGCGTGCACCGTTGAGGCGATCAGGATAATCACGGCGGCGGCAAGCAGCGTGGACACCTGCCACACTTTGCCATAGATCTACTGAAATAGACCAGTATTCTTCGACAATTTGATCGTCGGCGTTAGATGGTGCGATATCTGGAGCCCGTCCGGGATCGGGGTTAGGCTTCGCCAAATGATTGGTGCGGCGGTCTTCGCACTTTGTCAATGGGGTCAATAGGAGCTGATGACGTGGGTGGTCAGGAGTTTGCGCGTTACATCGTCAGCCCGGCACTCGATGGTGACCAGGCCGTCATCTTCGTTCCCGGACTGGGAGGCCGGACGAAATTCGTGGACCGGTGGAACGAGCCGGGCGGGGCGCCTGTCATCCACCGGTCCACGTGGAGCGAGCCGATGAGCGTGCCCTCCATCGACGAGCGCGGTGCGGCGCTCGCCGCCCTCATCACGCACTCCGGTGTCACGGATGTTGTGCTCGTGGGCCACAGCATGGGCGGGCTGGTCTGCCTGGAGGCGGGCAAGCGCCTGGAGGGACGGCTTCGCGGGACCGTCCTCATGTGTCAGTACCCGCCGCACCGCACGCCGTCGTCGCCGCTGGCGGAGCTGCCGGACCGGGCCCTGGCCGAGGAGCTCGAGGCGCCGCCCCACATCAGGGACACGGCGGCTCTCCCTGAGTACGCGCGTCTCTGGCGGTCGGAGTACCAGCTCCTCAATCGCTATCTGGAGTCAGATCCGCGCCCGATGCTCAACGCGCCGATCATCGCGGTCGGCGCCGCCGATGACGCGAGCTCCTGGAACACCGCGTGCCTCGATGACTGGAGCCACTACACGACGGAGTGGCTGTCGGTTCACCTGATCGACGGCGGCCACCAGATCGTCGAGGAGCTGCCCTCGGAGACCCTCCGCGAGTGGGTCAGGAAGGTTCGTGGCTGAGCCGCCTCAGCTCGGCGACCAGCTCGGCCACCGTCGGATGGTCGAAGATCGCAGCGATGCCGATGTCCACGCTGAAACCCCTGCGGATCTCCTCGACCAGCCCCACGGCGGTGAAGGAGTCGCCGCCCAGATCGAAGAAGTTCTCCTCGGGGTGGACCGACTCCACGCCGAACGCGGCGCACCACATGTCCGTCAGCCGGGCCTCGATCGACGCCGCGTCCGTGGTCCCGGGTGAACCGGCCTCCGCCCGTGCCCCGGCCGACGCCGCCGGCCGCTCGTCGGCGGTGCCGGTGCCGGTGCTGGTGCTGGTGTCGGTGTCGGCCGGCAGGTCCTCGGAGGGCCTCAGGACCGCGTCCTCCCCCGGCAGGGTGATCGCCACCTGCCGGTGACCGGGCCGGCCCAGGAGGCGCAGCAACATGCCGACACCGGTCGCGGGCGTGATCCCGGCCTCGGCGCCCCGCTCCTCACGAGAGGTCTCGGGGGCGACCATGGATTCGTCGACGCGGCGCATGGTGAAGCCCCTGACCTCGACGGCGACGTCACCGCCGGCCGTCAGCACGTCGATGTCGGCCACGATCGTGTCCGACCCGCTCGGGCGCCGGCGGATGTGGCTGTACGCGAGCCCCGGTATCGACCGGTGCACCACGATCGACTGGTACGCGAAGGGCGCGTGCGGAGGCTCGTGGTCAGGGTCGCGCGCCAGTGACACCGCCGCGTCCAGGAGGGTGGGATGCAGGGCGTGCTCGCGGAGCTCATGGCCGAACGTCTCGGGAAAGGTGAGTACGGCGAGCTTCGTGCCGAGGTCGTCCCCGGAGGTCCAGATCTCCTCGCCGGGCCATCGTGGGCCGATGGTGAACAGCCGGTTGCCGGGATCGTTCACGGGTGTCCGCCGCTCGGGCAGCGACGCGCGCAGCCCGTCCAGGTCCACCTTGCCCGCGCCGGCGTCCACCAGCAGGATCTCACCCGTCGTGTGCACACGGTAGTCGCCGGACGAGCCGGAGGACGACGCGAGCGGCGCGGTGCGCACGGTGAATCGCCAGAGGCCCTCGTCGGCTTCGAAGCCGACCTCGAGTGACACGGGCTCCGGGGTGGTGATCGGCTGCCGGAAGACCATGTGGCGCAGCTGCGCGGGACGCCCGTTCGCGGGTTCGACCGCCTCGTGGAAGGCGCGCAGGACGAAGTCGACCTGGGCCGTGCCCGGCAGCACCGGCACACCGTCCAGGCGGTGCTCGTCCAGGATCGGATAGTCCTCGGCCGACAGCGGGGTCGACCACCGGCGCACATCCCCGGCCTGCCGCCCCTGGCGGGCGGCCATACCGACCTCGGCCCAGGACGGCCAGTTGACGGTCATCGAGGCGCAGCCCGCCAATGGCTGCCGGCGCACCACCGCGTCGAGGAAGGCGTTCGCCGCCGCGTAGTCGGCACCGCCCACCAAGCCCCTGAGCGCCGCGCGGCTGGAGAAGGCCACGAAGAAGTCGAGGCCCGCCCGCCCCCGGAGTGCCTCGACCAGGGCGAGCGTGCCGTGGACCTTCGGCGCGAGTGTCGCCGACATCTGCGCCCGCGTGCGGAATCGCAGCACGCCCCCTCCCGCCACGCCGGCGAGGTGGAACACCCCGTTGATGCCGCCGAAGGCGTCCGACGCCTGGTCGAGCACCCGCCGCAGCGCGTCGACGTCGGTCACGTCGCACGCCTCGACGCGGCACTCGGCTCCCAGGGCGCGGATCTCGCGAAGCTCGGCGTCGTGTCCGCCCGGATGGCGCCCCAGCAGCAGCAACCGTGGCCGCAGGCCGGTGTCCGCCAGGCCGCGCGCCACGGCCAGGCCGAGTCCGCCGAGTCCGCCGGTGATGACGTAGGCGCCCCTGGGACGCAGCTCGGCGGGGCCCGTACCGTCAGGGACGAGCTCCCGCTCGCCCGGGACCCAGCGCCGGTCCCCCCGCAGGGCGACGATCTCCGATCGTTCGAGGCCGCGCAGCTCCGCGAGGAGCCGATCGCCGGCCACGCCGCCCTGGACGTCGACGAGCTTGCACAGGGCGCGCGGGTTCTCGAGCATGTAGCTGCGCAGGAGGCCGAGCAGCATGGCCCGCACCGGGTGCACGGTTTCGCCGCCCGTCACGTCCGCGGACAGCTCGGTGACGACCAGGACGTGGCGGCCGCGCTTGTCGGGCGACCGGCGCGCCGCTTCCTGCAGGAGCTCGACGATGCGGTGGAAACCGGCGTCGAGCTGGCCGTCGATGCTGCTCAGGTCAGGTTCGGCCAGGGCTCCGAGCTGTGTCGCGTCGATGATGAACTCCGGGTAGCGCCGCGAGTCCCGCAGCTCGTCAAGGAGCCGGACGACGTCCGCCGGGTGCCGGGGGCGGATCACGAAGTCGTCCGCCGCTCCGGAATAAGAGGAACCGGGCCGGACCCGTAACGCGTCCCATCCGGCCCTGTCGAGCAGGGCCACCAGCTCGCCGGCTCGTCGCGCATCGCCGGGCAGGAACACTAGGGGGCGTGACCGTTCACCGGCGCCGGCGTCGTGGCGCGCGGCCGGGCCGGCCTCCACCCACGTGGGTAGCCGGAACACCGCCGCACGGTCCGCTGCCGCCTCGGCGACGGGGACGCTCGGGGACGCCCGCTCGATCCAGTACCGCTCGCGTTGGTACGGGTAGCCCGGCAGAGGCACGCGTGCACGAGGACCCGTCGCGGTCAGCGACGACCAGTTCACCTCCGCGCCCAGAGTCCACAACCGGGCCAGCGCGTGCAGGAACGAGCTGCGTTCGGTCGCGCCCTTCGACGGCCCGCTGGGGAGCGTCGGCACCGCCTGGTGCCGCTTGCCGCGCACCTGAGGATGTGCGCGTGCCAGGGTGGTGAGCGTCCGCCCGGGCCCCACCTCCAGCAGCACCCGGGCGCCGTCGGACAACACGGCGTCGAGCGCCCGCTCGAACAGGGCGGGCCGGGTGAGCTGCCGGCTCCAGAAGTCCACGCTGCTTACCTGTGCCGGCTCCACGAGGCCGCCCGTGGACGCGGCGTAGAGCTTCCAGCGAGGACCGCGCGGCTCGATGCCGTCGAAGGCCGGGCGGAACCGCTCGGCGGCGCTCATCACGGCCGCGACCGGGGGTGACCCGTCCATCGCTCGCGCTCGGGCGCTCACCAGCCGCACCGCTTCCGGGAGGGTGAACACCCCGCCGATGGCGGCGGCGGCGAACTCCCCGACGCCGTGGCCGAGCAGCGCGCCGGGCTCGATGCCCAGGGCCAGCCACAGCCGCCCCAGCGCGTACTCGACGCTGAAGAGCGAAGCGGTGCCCGCCAAGCCCTCCGGCGCCTCCGACCAGAGCTGCCGCACGGGCAGGCCGCCGGCCTCGAAGAGGTCGAAGCACTCGTCGAGTGCTGCGCCGAACGCCGGCTCGGTGCGATAGAGCTCCGCCGCCATGCGGGCGTGCTGCGCCCCTTCTCCCGGGAACAGGAACACGGTGCTCCGGTCCACCCGGTCCTCCGGGGTGACGACGCGCCTGGCGTCGTCGAGCACGGCGGAGGTCGCGTCGGACATGCTCTCGGCCACCACAGCGCCTCGGACCGGGTGCGGCGTGCGCCCCTGGCGCAGGGTGAACGAGACATCGGAGAGCGGGTCCGCGCTCTCCGCGAAGGATCGGGCGAGCCGCTCCGGGTAGGCCTCGGCCGCGGCCGGCGTCCGTCCCGACCACACGATCAGCTGTGGGGGCTCCGGAGCGGGGTCGGCCGGGCGGACCGGCGCCTCTTCGAGGATCGCGTGCGCGTTCGTGCCGCCGATCCCGAAGGAGCTGACCCCCGCCAGGCGCCGGTGGCCGGCCGATCGGGGCCAGGGCCGCAGCGTGTCGTTGACGCGGAACGGTGAGCGTTCGAGTTCGAGGAGCGGGTTCACCTGCTCGACGTTGATGCTCGCGGGGATCTGCTCGTGGTCCAGCGACAGCGCGGCCTTGATCAGCGACGTGATCCCCGACGCGTGCCCCAGATGGCCCACGTTTCCCTTGATCGACCCGATGGGGCACAGCCCGGGTTCCGACGTCGCCCGAGCGCTGAACGCCTTCCGCAGCGCTGCGATCTCGATGGCGTCGCCCAGCCGGGTCGCGGTCGCGTGCGCCTCCACGTACCCGATGTCCCCGGGCCCCACGCCGGCGGCCTCCATGGCCCGCAGCACGACCTCCGCCTGCCGATCGGCGCTGGGCGCGGTGAAGCCGACCTTGTTCGCGCCGTCGTTGTTGACGGCCACGGCCCGGATCATCGCGGTGATCCGATCGCCGTCGGCCACGGCGTCGGCCAGCCGCTTGAGGACCACGACGCCGACGCCGCTGCCGAAGATCGTGCCGCTGGCCGCCGCGTCGAAGGGACGGCAGTGGCCGTCCCGGCTCAGCGGGCCGTCCTGGGCCCACCAGTACCCGTGACCGACGGGGAACTCGACGTCGGCGCCGCCGGCCAGCGCGACATCGCACTCGTGGAGCCGAAGCGCGTTCACAGCGAGATGTACGGCCACGAGCGAGCTCGAACACGCGGTCTGCACGGTCATGCTGGGGCCGTTCAGGTTCAGCTTGTACGACACGAGCGTCGACGCGCTGTCGGGGTTGTTCCACATGCCGGCCGCCATGCCGGTGGCACTCCGGAGCGCCTCCAGGCTCCCGAGGGCGCGGCCGATCCCGTAGCGGTTCGCGGCGACCGACGAGAACACCCCCGCTCTGCCGAGTCTCAGGGCGTCATAGCCGGCGTTCTCGACGGCGGCGTGCGCGGTCTCCAGGTACAGCCGCAACTGCGGGTCGCACGCCTCGGCCTCACGCCGGGTCAGGCCGAAGAACCCGGCGTCGAACAGGTCGATGCCCTCGGGTTCCGCCACCGCCCGCACATAGGCCAGGTCGTCCAGCGCCTCGCGTGACACGCCGCTCGACCGGAGCTCGTCCTCGGACGGGAAGCGCACCGCCTCCTCCCCGGCCACGAGGTTGCGCCAGAGCTGCCGGGTGTCGGCCGCCGCCGGGAAACGACCGGCCATCCCGATGATCGCGATCGGCTCAACGAGGTTACCCATATCGTCCGCCCCTCCGAGGTCAGGTCGAGTCGTCCAGGTGCTCCAGCAGGTGATCGGCGAATGCCTTCAGGGTGGGATACCGAAAGACCAGCACGGGGGAGATCTCCGTGCCGAGACGGACGGAGACCTCGGACACGAAACGCATGAGCGACATCGAGGTGAAGCCGGTCTCGAAGAAGCCGCCGTCAGGGTCGATCCGGTCCTGGCCGAGAGCGGATCGCGCGCACTCCTGCAGCACCTCCCACAGCGCCGCGGCGTCCCCGGCCGCCGGTGGGGCCGGCTCGTGGTTCTCCGGTGGCGAGTCGCGCACCTCGATGCTCGACGGCAGGACCGCGGGGTCCAGATGGTCGCGGAGGACCGCACGAAGCTCCTCGCCGTCGACCGCCGTCGCGGAGTCCCGTACGACGGTCAGACGCACGGATCCGGCCCCCGTGCCGTCCTCGACGAACGTCGCCACCGAGCCGACGACGCCGGGAACCAGGGCGGCCGCGCCCTCGATCTCGTCCAGCTCCACCCGCGTGCCGTTGACCTGGACCTGCCGGTCAGCCCGCCTGAGGAAGCACAGCGTGCCGTCCGGCAGGCGGCGGACGATGTCGCCGGTGTCGTACCAGCGCCGGCCGTCAAGGCCGGGAGCCAGCAGTGGGGTTCCGTCCGTGTAGCCGAGTGCGCAGGCAGCGGCCTCCACCTGCAACCGGCCTTCCGGACCCGCACCGTCGGACACGATCCGGACCGTGGCATGGCCGAGCGCGCGTCCGATGGGGACCGGGTCCTCGATCGCGTCCCCCTCGCCGGGCGGTACCTGGTGCATGCACAGGACCTGCGGGGTCTCCGACGCGCCGTAGCAGTTGACGATGGTGGCACGTGGGGCGAACCGTGCCGTCGACCGCAGCGCCGAGGCCTTGAGTCGTGCCCCCACCGAGCAGACCAGCCGCAGGCTGTCGACGGGCGGTCTCGACGAGCCCGCCATGAGCTGGAGCAGGACCGGCGAGCCCTGGAGCACGGTGATGGAGTGCTCCGCCAGCCAGTCCGCCGTCAGCCGGGGATCCGAGGTCGTGCGGCCGTCGGGAACGAACAACGTCGCACCGGTGAGCCAGGGCGCGATCAGCTCCCGCAGGCTCGGGTCGTGGCCGGGCCTGCTGAGAAAGGCGATCCGATCGGATCCGTCCATGGGCAGTTCCTTGAAGAACGCCACGCTGGCGGCCTCGAAGGCCGCTCGGCCGACGGCGATTCCCTTCGGCCTCCCCGTCGTGCCGGACGTGAAGAGGATATGACTGACTTCTCCCATGTCCGCGCCGTCGTTCCCGGCGGTGTCCAGCGGGTCCAGGCCGGTGGGGGTGGACGATGGTCCGAAGGTCGCCGCGGCGCCGGTGGCCATCAGCGCTCCGCGCACCCGCTCAGCACCCCAGTCCCCGAGGATCGCCGGGACGGCGCCCGCGCTCCAGAGCCCCACGATCCGCGCGACGAACTCCGGGCTCCGGTCCGCCGGCACGCCCACCACACGACCCTGCAGGCGGTGACCCCGCACCACGCGGCTGACGTCCTCGCTGAGTGCGGCGATGTCGCCGAAGGTGATGTCACGTCCCTCGTGGACGAGGGCGACCCCGCTCAGGTCACGAGGCGTGCGTCCGAGAAGTCCGGGTCCGGCTGTGCCGATCATGTCCAGCTCGGTCTCATCCTCGTCACTCACGCTGGCCTCCCTCGCGGGCTCGACGTCCGGCCCATCGGATCGATGTCGCGTCACAACAGCTCATCCCAGACCGGGTGGAAGTACCTGGGGTGCGTGCCGCGCAGCTTGCGCCAGTGCTCCTTGCGGTCCTCCGCCGGCGCGGTGTCGATCCGGCGGTCCGGGCGGCCCCCGGCCGCGCGGTCCGGGCCGCCGGCCGCCGCCCACGCCAGGTGCACCAGCGGGAGCACGGCCGAACCACGCCTGGCCTTGCCCAGCTCCGCCCCGGCGCCGGTGACGACTCTCGACAGCCCCGCCGCGTAGGCGTGCTTGACGGGTTCGTAGATCGCCGCGTTGAAGTACACGAACGGGTCCGGCGCGTCGTCGTCGAGGCGGCCGAAGTCCGTCACGTACAGCCGGTCATGCCAGCGGCACATGACGCCGGCGCCGGCGACACGACCCCGCACACGGCACAGTACGGCCACCGACGAGGCGTCCCCCAGCGCGGACGCGTACGCCGACAGGCGCCGGGTGACCGCGTCCACGCTGTAGGCCATCCCGTGCTTGGCCCGTACGCGCACGATCATCGGCGCGATGGTCGTGATGGCCGCACGGAGTGGGACGGTCTCGGTCGCACAGTCCCTGGTGAAGAGCCCCACCTCCCGGCGGACGCTGGTGCGTGTGTTCCGTGGCAGCGTCGCGAGGTAGTCGTCGAAGCCCGCACCGGGGAGCTCCAGCTCCGTCTGCGCGACGTTCGCCAGCCGGTGGTGATCGCCGTCGCCGACGACCGGCCCGAGGTCTTTCCAGGAGGAGGCGTCGAGGAACAGGAAGAAGGTGTACGGGAGCCCGCGGTCGGCCGCGACCGCGCCGGCGGCGTCCCGAAGCGCGCGCAGGACCCTTGTCCTGGCCGAATCCGGCAGGGTGCGGTCCACGATGAGCCGCGTACCGAATCCCGCGCGGGAACCGGCCAGCAGGCCCAGCCGGCCGTCGAGCGGACCCGCGGCGCGGAGCAGGTCCTGGAAGTGGAGCTCCGGCCAGTACAGGTAGTCACCATGACTGGGGAGCGACTCATACAGGGGAAGGGCGCCGAGGATGCGGGAACACCCGGGTTCGCGGGCGATCAGGTACGTGACGGGGCCCTCACCGGATCGCTCCAGAGCCCGCAGCCACGTACGGCTCTGGAACAGGTCCCGTGGGTCGGCGACGTCGTTCCACGCCCGCCCGTCGACGTCGTCCAGCGAGGGGACGCGCTCGACCGTCACGAGGCCGGGTACTTCCGGCGTCATCGCCGTGCTCTCCTGGGCACGGCGGTCAGCCGGCCCGGTGATGGAGCCATTCGAGCAGGTCCGGCTCCGCGAGCTCGGCTATCCGGCGGTCGTAGTGCGCTCGATCCTCAGCGGTGAGGAACTGCTCCCATTGGCCCGACTTGCCGCTGCGGAAAAAGCGTTCACGATCGCGGATGTAGCCCAGCTGCTCGTCGGGTGCGAGGTCGGCCGCGCGATTGCGCATCTGCTGGAACGTGGCGGCCTCGACCAGCTCCGGCCAGACGCTCTCGTCGATCTCGATGTCGAGCCGTTCGGCGAGCCGTCGCATCTGGCCGGCGAGGTCGGCGGAGAGGTCGGCGTAGTGCAGCAGGATGACGTTCGGCTCCGCGCGGCGCATCCACGCGCGGCTCTGCGTCCAGATCAGCGCGCGCAGCGAGTCGAGATTGACGTACGGCGAGTCGTCGATGTCCACCCAACGTAACAGGTACGTCCGTTCGTCGAGGAGATCCCTGTCGTCATGTCCGTCGACCGGGACCTCGGCCGCCGCGTCGCCGGGGTGGGCGGCCTGGTGGATCAGCCGGCGAATGACGTCACGTTTGAGGTTCCTGCCGTGACTGCGCAGGGAGATGGCGACGTCGCGCGGGTCCCGCCCCACCGTGATGTAGGTGACCCGCGGATCGGCCGGGATGCTGTCGAGCGGGATGTGCGTCTTGATGAAACGGCGGTGCCGCTGCGCGGCCAGGTGGTCCCAGACCTCCTGCTTCGGACGTACGAGCATGTCGATCCACGGGGAGAGGCTCGACAGCGGCGCAGGCAGCCGGGGCGTCTGGAAGATCAGGAGCGCGCAGATCGTCTGGGTCCAGGTGGTGCCGCACTTCGCCGGAGAATTGATGACAATGTCGCCAGGCCGGAATTCGAAACCGTCCCACCGGGAGCTGTCCTCCATCGGTGTGAGGTAACGGGCTAGATGCGTCGTCATTGGCGTGAGTTTAATCACAGTATGGGAGTAAAGGAAGGTATGTGTTTTTCTGTGCGCTTTCCGGATAACAATCGCAGGTTGTGGGGGAGGCGTTTTATCCGGCGAAGTGCCTGGTGGGAACATTCCAAAATGAATGGGACCCGCTTTCGTGCGGTGATCGGCCGGGCCGTTCACCCGCTGCGCAGGGAGTAGGCGGTCACATCATCGGACAGGTCGGCGACGCGTGACAGCGCACCGGTGCCGACGTTCCAGCCGAGCAGCCGGTCCCCGCTCTCGATGATCACCGTGCCGGGGCTGATCCAGCCGCGCACGGGGCAGCCGCCCTTCCCGCACCTCGTGCCGGGAGAATCGCCCCAGGGCAGGAGCAGCGTCCTGACCAGCCGGCCCGTGGCGGTGTCGGCCACGACGACCACGTCGGCTCTGCCCGCCAGGTCGTGGTGGGCGGGCGCGGACCTGGCGACGAGGCCGTCGCGCTGCCATCCGTGGTCGCCCACGGGCCGGCCGCCCTCGCCGGTGACGCCCCGGAGGTCCAGCTCCACCTCCGACCCGCCCTCCTGGACGACCGTCCGGCCGCCGTCGGACGAGACGATCCTGAGGTCGCGATAGCCCGCCACTCCCGCGAAGCCCTTGTACGGCTGCCGCTGCGCCTTCCCCGTGGCCAGGTCGAGCAGGTAGTTCGCCTCCTTCTGCTCGACGAGGAGCCGCTCGCCGCGCCAGAGCACCATCTCGTTGCGCCCCGGCACCGGGTAGCGCCTGGCCCGGCCGATCACGAGGTCGACGACCACCACCTCGTCCTGCTGCGGGAAGGCGGCCATCGTCCCGTCGGGGGCGAGCGAGTTGGGCTTCAGCGGCGTCCCGCCGTTGCCGGCCGAGCCCAGCTTCACCTTGAGAGGGACGCGCCCGTCGGCCTTCATGACGTAGATCCGTCCGTCGCCGAACTCGGCCAGCGCCAGGACGGGTCCGGAGACCGCGGTCACGACGGGGATGCCGGCCCACCTCTCCGGTAGCGCGGTCGCCGACGCGGGCAGCGCCGCCTCACCGCTGGGCGGCGGCGCTGTGTCCATGACGGGGGCGGGCGGGATCGTGTGCGTGGGCGTGACGCTGGGGTAGACGGTGATGCCGCGCTCCACCGGCTCCGGGGACACGACGATTCCCACCACGACGAGCGCGGCGACCGTCAGGGCCGTCGCGGCGACCGTCCACCGGCGGCGGGTACGGCTCCGCGTGCCCTGCCGCCACAGCTCACCCGCGCGGGACGACCCCTCGGGCAGGGTTCCGGCGAGATCGTCGAAGAGCTCCCGCAGCCTCTGGTCCGTCATATCAACACCTCTTCCAGCTCGGGAGCGACCTCGCGTAACCGCTTCAGTGCCGCGTGCGTCTGGCTCTTCACCGTCCCGGCCGACACCCGCAGGATCGCCGCGACCTCCCCGACGGGCAGGTCCTCGTAGAAGCGCAGCACCAGCACCGCCCGCTGCTTCACCGGCAACCTGGCCAGCGCGCGGGCGAACACCACCTTCAGGTCCGACGCTCCCGAGGTGTCGTGGTCCGCCTGGTCGGGCGGCTCCTCGTAGGGGAACTCCCGACGCCTCCGCCACCTGGACGCCACCTCCCTGTACAGGGTGGTACGCACGTAATTGACCGGGTCGGTATGCACCTTCGACCAGCGGCGCGCCAGTTTGATCAGGGCATCCTGGAGCACGTCCTCGGCCAGATGCCTGTCACCGCTGATGAGAATGGCGGCACGCAGCAGTCGCGGGTGCCAGGCGGCGACGAAGGCCTCGAACGCCTTGGAATCCGTCATGTAGACAAGACGTCCGGGAGGGGGTGAACGGTTGGGTCTTTCCCGAAATCAGCTATCCGGCACTGACCGGCTTACACCGTCGAGGGGCCGGCGGAACACTTCGATCAGCGCGGCGTAACCGTCGCCGCCGTGGCCTTCGGTGACGGCGCGGTCGGCCAGGGCCTTGACGAGCTTCGGCAGCTCGGCGTTGACCCCGAGGGCCTCACTTTCGTGGACGAGGAGATCCATCGCGGCCACGTGGGTGCCGATCGTCGCGTCGGCAGCCTGGTAGGCGCCGTCGTCGATCTGCTGGGCGTACCCGGACAGCCAACCGGCCACGATCGCGATGTTCTGCCGGGCGAACGGGTCGAACGTCGAGGCGTCCACGCCCGCCGTACCGAGCAGGGCCGCACCGTACAGGAAGCCGTTCAGAATGCTCCACATCAGGCTCGCCCCGGCCGCGGAGTACAACGCGGACAGGCCGTGGTCGGCGCCGAGGAACATCGCGTCGCCGAGGCTCCGCAGGGGCGCTTCGTGCGGCTCGAAGGCCGAGCGCGGGCCGCTGTAGAGGATGAGCGACTCCGCCGTGCCGATTCCCTGGGGGGTGGCCATGATCGAGCCGGCGAGGTAGGCGGCTCCCCGCCCCGCCGCCCACTCGGCGGTCTCACGCGCCTCCTGCGAGGTGCCCGTGGTCAGGTTCACCAGGACCCTGCCGTCAAGGACGTCGGCGATCGACGCGCGAAGCCGGTGAACGGCGTCGTGGTCCGTGACGCAGATGACCACCAGCGACCCGGCCGCCACGGCGTCCGCTACCGACTCGGCGAGTTCGGCGCCCTCGGCGACGAGCCGGCCGGCCTTCGCCGCCGTACGGTTCCACACGGTCGTCGGGTGTCCCGCGCGCAGGAACGCCCCGGCCAGCGCCTGCCCCATCAGGCCCAGGCCGATGACCGTCACCGGCGTACGGCTCTCTTCACGGTTCCGCATGGTCGCTCCTACCGGGTGCGTGAGGATAGATGAAAGAATCATGGACATTCACACCGGTATGAAGGTCAAGGGGAGGCCGACGTGTTGATCGGAGAGCTGAGCCGGCGCACCGGAGTCCGTACACATCAGTTGCGCTACTACGAGGCGCAGGGCCTGCTCAAGCCGAGCCGGAGCGCGGGCGGCTACCGCGAGTACGCCGCCGACGCCGTCCTGACCGTGAACCAGATCAGGAAACTCCTCGGAGCCGGGCTGTCGACGGACGACATCGCCTTCATGCTTCCCTGCATGACCGGGCCGGGCCCCGAACTGGAGCCGTGCCCTGAACTTCTGGACGGTCTGCGCGCCCGCCTGCGTGGACTGGACGAGCGGATCGACACCCTCACCCGTTCCCGCCACGCCCTCGCCGGCTACGTCGAAGCCACCGAGCGGCGCGTGCCGTAGGGGCTCCGCGCTCTTGATCACGTGGGGTCTGACGCCTACGCTGATCATCCGGATCACCCTCTTGTCCAGCCCCCACGGACGGAGTCGTATGACGATCAGGACGAAGGCCGCGTTCGTCGCATCGCTGACCGTGATCACCTTCGTGGCCGTCCTGCCCCCCGCGCACGCGCGGACGTCGACGGCGAGCGCGCTCGCCTGCCCGCCGGTCTTCGGGCACGGCGGCTATCCCTCCGGTCCGAATCCGTGGGACCGGGACCAGGTCCGTCAGCCCAACAACGTCCGAGCCCTGAACGACCAGAAAACCTGGGGTGCCGACGGGGTGGAAGGCGACGTCCAGCTCACCCAGCAGGGCACCAAGGCCGTCATGTGGCACAACACCACCACCAACGGGCTGACGGGCACCCGGAAGAACATCACCGCGATCTGGTGGACGGCCGGAAGCGACAACCTACGCGATCGCCGCATCGCGCGCGGCCCGTACCAGGGGGAGCAGGTCTACACGTTGCGGCAGTGGCTCGACCACGTGCGCTCGCGTGGTCTGATCGCCCTGCTGGAGGTCAAGCCCGAGACCAAGGCCGTGCTGTCCGACCCGGCGTACGCGGCGGCCGCCTGGAAGGAGATCTCGGATCCGATCAAGGAACGCCAGGCTTCGCAACGCATCCTCGTCTACTCCCAGGACTCCTGGGTCCAGGCCGAGCTCTCCAGGCGCCACCCGGGCCTGCTCCAGGGATCGGAGGCTCGCTGGACCGACGGCGTGGCCTGGGAGGAGCCGCCGCCCGCCTGGAGCGGCAACGTCGGCCGATGGCAGGAGGTGCTGAACCAGGCGCCGAAGAGCGTGATGACGAACTACGCCAGGGAGTACCGCGCCTGGCTCAACGGCAGGTGCGGCTAGCGCTGAGCGCGTGCACGGCCTGAGCCGATGACGCCTGGGGCGCCGTACGCGGTGCGTGTGGAGTGAGGCGTCCTGCCGGCGATCGAGGCGGGCGCCACCGGCTACCTCCTCAAGGACCCCATTCCCCGGCGGGCACAACGGCGACACCACTCACCCTCGCGCGTACGCCGCGCGCCTGCGGGACATCCTGCACGCTCCGGCCGGCTGATCGACTCCTTGCCGCTACCCCGTCCGGCGGCGGAGGCTCGCCTGCTGGAGGGCCGGTGGCACGTACGCCTGGTCGAGCGTGCCGACGTCGGTGCCCGGCGGGACGATCTCGTCGATCCGGTCGAGGATGTCGTCGGTGAGCGCCACGTCGATGCCGGCGAGAAGGTCGTCGAGGTGGCTCATCGTGCGCGGTCCGACGATCGCGCTGGTCACGCCGGGATGAGCGATCGTGAACGCCATGGCGAGGTGGGTCAGCGGCAAGCCCGCCTCCTCGGCGAGCGTGATGAACCGCTCGACGGTGTCGACGCGGCGCTCGTCGTTGAGGTGCCGGAAGAAGCCGGCGCGGCGGAGTTCGTTCTGCCCGCCCTTGCGGACGCGCCCCGTGAGCAGTCCCTGCCCGAGCGGGCCCCACACCAGCGTGCCCATCCCATGGCGCTGGGCGACCGGCAGCACCTCGCGTTCGATGCCGCGGTTGAGCAGCGAGTACGGCGGCTGCTCTGTGCGGAACCGTGCCAGGCCGCGCCGCTCGGCGACCCAGCGGGCTTCGACGATGTCGGACGCCGGCATCGCGGAGGTCCCGATCGCACGGACTTTCCCGCTGCGGATCAGGTCAGTGAGCGCGGAGAGCGTCTCCTCGATGTCCGTGGCGGGGTCCGGGTGGTGGATCTGGTAGAGGTCGATGTGGTCGGTGCGCAGGCGGCGCAGCGAGTTCTCGACCGCGGTCATGATCCAGCGCCGAGAGGCGCCCCGCTGGTTGGGGTCGTCACCCATCGGGCGGCTCACCTTGGTCGCGAGGACGACGTGGTCCCGTCGTCCCTTGAGCGCGTCGCCGACGACCTCTTCGGAGTCGCCGTAAACGTCGGCGGTGTCGATGAGGTTGATCCCCGCGTCCAGCGCCTTGTGGATGATGCGGGCCGAGTCGCCGGGGTCGGGGTTGCCGACGGACGTGGCGAACATCAGGGCGCCGAGCGCATAGGGGCTGACCCTGATCCCGGTCCCGCCGAGCGTGCGGTACTGCATGCGAAATCTTCCTCCCGGTAGAAGCGCCGAACAGCGCTGACGAATCCGAGCTGCCAGCATGCGGCCGTGCGGGCGCCGGCGGGAGAGACGTCCTTGTCCGGGGACGGGCGGTCCCTGGCTGCGGCTGGCGTCACAGGGCATGGTGGAGGTGTGGACAGAACCGAACTGGCCGACTTCCTGCGCCGCTGCCGTACCCGGCTCTCCCCCGCCGACGTGGGGTTGCCGCAGGGCGCGCGGCGTCGTACCCCGGGACTGCGCCGCGAGGAGGTGGCGCAGCTGGCGGACATGTCCACCGACCACTACACGCGGCTGGAGCAGGCCAGGGGCTCACGCCCGTCCCGCCAGATGCTTGCCGCCGTCGCCCGCGCGCTGCGGCTGACCGGCGACGAACGGGACCACCTCTTCCACCTGGCCGGCGAGGAGCCCCCACGCAACCGGCCGACCACGGAGCACGTCCGCCCCGGCCTGCTCCTCGTTCTCGACCGGCTGACCGACGTTCCCGCCCAGGTGGTGAGCGACCGCGGTGACGTCCTCGCGCAGAACGCGATGGCCAGGGCGCTCCACGGTGACGCGTCCGCCCGCTCCGAGGCGGAGCACAACATCGCCTGGCGCTACTTCACGGACCCCTCCACGCGGGAACTCTTCCCGGCCGAGGACCATGACCGTGCCGCCCTCGCGGTAGTGGCGGATCTACGCGCCACACTCGCCCGCCGCCCGGACGACGCGCGGCTGGCAGGGCTCGTACGCCGGCTCCGCGCCCGCAGCGAGGAGTTCTCGGCGCTGTGGGACACCCACCAGGTCGCCGTACGCCGCACCGACGTCAAACGCTTCCTGCACCCGGTCGTCGGCCTACTGGAGCTGGACTGCGAGGTGCTGCTGAACCCGGAGCACGACCAACGCCTGATCGTCTACACCGCCCGCCCGGGCAGCAGATCCTACGAGCGGCTGGAACTGCTGCGCGTGGTCGGCCTCCAGGCCCTGACCCGTAGCTGAACCACTCCGCCGGGGGCTAGTGATCGTCGGTGAAGACAGGAAGCACAGGAGGGGTGAAGGCGGCGCCGGCCTCCGGGTCACCGGTCGACTGGGTCAGCAGCAGCCGCGTGGTCTCAAGAAGGTGATCACGCATGGCCTGTGCGGCCCCCTGGTCGTCGCGGGCCTGGATGCGCTCGAGAATGCGTTCGTGGACCCGCCAGATGTCCCACAGGGTCCGAGTCTTGGTGGTGGACAGGCCACGTGCCGACATCTGCGCCCGCATCGTCGCGACGGACTGGGTCACTCGCGTGTTGCCCGCGGCGTCCAGGATCAGCTCGTGGAACTTCACGTCCTCTTCCTGGAACAGCCGCTCGTCGCCGGTCTCGCAGGCCTGCCGCATCCTCTCGAGCGCCTTCGAGATCGGGGCCATCTGAGCGTCGGTCATCATGGTCGCGGCACGATAGGCCGAGGGGACTTCGAGCAGGAAGCGGAGCGAGTAGATCTCTTCGATGTCGCGGGTCGCTATCTGAAGGATCCGGACGCCCCGGCTCCGCTCGAACCGGACGACCCCGTGCGTGGCGAGCTGCAGCAGGGCCTCACGCACGGGTGTCCGTGAGACGCCCAGCTGAGCGGCGATCTCCACCACGGAGTGCAAGGTGCCAGGTGCGAGCTCGCCGGAGACGATCGCCCGGCGGACTGCCTCGAAGGTCTGGGCCGCCAGCGACGTCTGGTCCGTCGAGATCTGCTCCATTTGGACTTGGCTCCCGGTCAGTCGGTCCGCACAGCGCCTCGCCGGATGGTCCGGAACGCTTGGTCGGCCGAGACGATATCACTCAGAACAAGGATGTGGCATGCAACATGCAACACTGCCACTCAAGAGATCAAAGGAAGGACAAGTCGGCTCCCTCGCTGGCCGGCAGGACCGTCTGCGCGTACAACCTCCGCCAACCACGTTCGGGCAGTTCGGGCGGGGTGAAGTCCGCGCGCCGCCGCTCCAGTTCATCCTCCTCCACGAGGAGGTCGAGCCGCCGCGCCGCGACGTCCAGCCTGATGAGGTCGCCGTCGCGGACGAGCGCGATCGGCCCTCCGGCGGCGCTCTCCGGGGCGCAGTGCAGCACGACGGTGCCGTAGGAGGTGCCGCTCATCCGCGCGTCGGAGACCCGCACCATGTCCCTGATCCCGGCCTGAGCCAGCTTGGCGGGGATGGGCAGAGCACCGGCTTCGGGCATGCCCGCGGCGATCGGTCCCGCGTTGCGCAGCACCAGTACGTGGTCGGGGGTGACATCCAGGTCCGGGTCGTCCAGGATCCGCTGGGCGTCCTGAGCCGAGTCGATGACCAGGGCCGGTCCGGTGTGGTTCATCAGGTGCGGGCTCGCGGCCGCCGACTTGATGACCGCTCCGCCCGGCGCGAGCGTGCCGTGGAGCACCGCCAGGCTCCCCGCCGCGCCGAGGGGGTCCTCCAGCGGGCGGATCGTCGTCTGCCAGTCCTCCCGGGCGGGGCTCTCGGCGATCAGCGAGCCCAGGGTTCTCCCGGTGACCCCGACGGTCTCCCGCTCAAGCAGGGGTTCGAGGACCTTGAGCAGCGCGGGAAGTCCGCCGGATCGGTGGAAGTCCTCCAGATATCCCGACCCGGCGGGCTTGCAGTCGACCAGGAACGGCACGTCGGCGCCGACCACGTCGAAGTCCTCGAGGCTGAGTTCCACTCCGGCCCGCCGCGCGACCGCGATCAGGTGGATCAGCGCGTTCGTCGATCCGCTCATCGCCGAGAGCACCCGGACGGCGTTGCGGAAGGCGGCCGGGGTGAGGATCTCGCGGGGAAGGGGACCTCCCGACCGCGCCAGTTCGACGGCTCGACGACCGGTCTCGGCGCCGTGCCGGAGGCGGGCGCCGGTGGCCGCCGGGGGAGTGGCGCCGCCCGGCAGCATCATGCCGAGGGTCTCGGTGAGGCAGGCCATGGTGGACGCGGTGCCCATGACCGCGCAGGTGCCCGCGGTCGACACGAGTTCGTTGCGGACGCTGGTGATCTCGGACTGGTCGAGTTCCCCGCCGCGGTGCTTGCCCCAGAATCGCCGGCAGTCGGTGCAGGCCCCGAGCCGCTCGCCTCGCCAGCTGCCGGTCATCATCGGTCCGACCACCTCGAGCAGTACCGGCTTGTCGGAGGAGGCGGCGGCCATGAGCTGGGCCGGTACCGTCTTGTCACACCCCCCGAGCAGAACGGCGGCGTCCATCGGAAGGGCGCGGATCATCTCCTCGGTGTCCATCGCGAGCAGATTGCGGAACAGCATCGTCGTCGGGGAGGTCAGGATCTCCCCGAGCGAGATGGTCGGGAAGTCCATGGGCAGGCCGCCGGCCTCCAGGACGCCACGTCTGACCGCCTCGAGCAGGGCCGGCATGTCGCGATGGCAGGTGTTGTAGTCGGACTTGGTCACCGCGATGCCGATGATCGGCCGGTCCAGCGCCTCGTCGTCGTACCCGCTGGAGGCAAGGAAGGCACGCCGCAGGTACGTGCTGAAACCGTCATCGCCGTAGGACGTATGGTTCCGGTCGATGGCCGATTCAGTCGGTCGGGCGTGCATGTGGACCTCCGGGGTCTGGCTGGTTCGGGAAGAGAGGGCCGGCGGCATCAGGGGCGCAGCGGCATGGCCAGCGGGCGCATCGGAGCACCGGTCGCACCGCGCAGTTTCATGGAGGCGGCGACGAAGGCGAACTCGTAGAGCCGTTCGGCCGAGATCTGCTCGCAGTCGACCACCTCCATGATGGGAACGCCCGCCTCCCCCAGGAGATAGGTGTGGACGACCTGCCAGTTCTCCTCGTCCTTGCCGGGCATCTGCTCCAGGGCGAGGGTGTCGCCGCCGATGACGGACGCACCCAGCCGGGCGAGGAACCGGGCGCCGTCCAGGTTCAGTCCAGGGCTGTTGTCGATGTAGGCGTCGATCTCGGGCCAGGCGCGCATCCGGCCGGTACGCACCAGCGCCACGTCACCCGGCCGGAATTCGACATTCTGGCGGCGCATGGCCGCACGCAGATCGTCCGCGCCGATCCCGTAGTTGTCCGGGAGCACGTCGGTGTCGTGCAGGGCGGCGATGTCGAACAGCACCCCGCGGGCGATGATGGGAGGGATCTTGTCCGCGCCGCACCTGGTCCAGTGCCGCGAGCTGATGTGCTCCTGGGCGGAGAACCCGTTCCAGATCTGGCCGTTGTACCCGAAGTGGTTGAGGGTGTCGATGTGCGTCCCGCAGTGGGTGTACATCGAGATCGCGTCACCCGAGTAGGAGACGAGCTCGTTCTGCGCGCGGCCCACCCCGGTGATGTCGTCCAGGACCGTGCCGGCGGGTGTGTGCGTCATCCACTGCTGGAAGTTCGGGTCGCCGGCCTTCGTCCACGAGGGCATGCCGACGAAGTAGTCGACCGACAGGTCGATGACGCTGCCGCCGTCCGCCCGGGCCAGCACGGCGCGCGAGGCCTCCGGGGTGAGCAGGTTGAGCATGCCGATCTCGTCGTCGGGACCGAAGGGGCTGCGGCTGACCTCGCGGAACTCCGCACAGTACGCCGCGATCTTGTTTCTGGTCGCTTCGCTGATGAGCGCCGGTCCACACATGGTGGTGCCCGCCTTCCTGTTCGATCCGGTTACTGGCCCGAGGTCATCGGGCGGGTGAGCTCGCCGTACATCTCGGGCCGGCGGCCGGAGAACACGGGAAGCTCGAATTCGCCCGGCTTCTTGATCAGCCGCTTGGTCCGGGCGGCGTGGACGTCGATCACCGCGCCGAACAGCCCTTCGTCCTGGCCCGCGTCGGCCAGCACCGCTCCGGACGGCGCGATGATCTGGCTTCTGCCCATGAAGCGAGTGCCGGCCTCGGAGTCGGCGCGGTCGGCCACCGCGAGATAGACCAGGTTCTCCAGTGCGCGTACCCGCGTCATGTGGTCGGCGAGCATGTCCGACCCCATGGGCCAGTTGGTGGGCATCGCGATGACGTCGGCGCCCTGGAGCGCGAGTTCCCGGGCCGATTCGGGGAATCGCAGGTCGAAGCAGATCATCACGCCGACCCGGCCGAAGGGGGTGTCGACCACCCGGGGCGCCGCATCGGCGCCCGCGTCGACGAACCGGTCCGCGCCGAGGTACGGCAGGTGCTGCTTGCGGTAGCGGCCGATGATCCCGGAAGGTCCGAGAACCAGGGCCGAGTTGTAGACGTGCCCGTCCGCTTCCTCCAGCAGGCCCACCACCGCGGTCGTGGAGTTCTCGCCGCAGGCTTCCACGATGCGGCCGATCCTGGGGTCCGCGGCGTTGATCGCGGCGGCGCGCGTCTCGGCGCGGGAGTCGTACAGGTATCCGGTGAGCACGCATTCGGGGAAGACCAGGAGCTGATGCCCGGCCGTCGCGCCGTCCCGCACGGTCTGGACGACCCGATCGACGTTGGCCGCCACGTCCGTCCGGTCGACGCTGATCTGGGCGACACCGATCAGGACGCCGCTTTCGGTAGGTGAGCCGGTCAACGTGCCATCCCTGGGTGCGGTGGTTATGGAATACCCGGCAGAGTGGCATGCAGCATGCAGCACGTCAAGTCGTTGACATGCTGCACGCTGCATGCAATGGTGGCCCGATCGAATCGGACATTCCATGGGAGAAGGGCCGAGTTGTGCCAGAAGTAGTGATCCTCAGCGGTGCTGGAGGCGGGATCGGCGCCGCGACGGCGCGCGAATGCGCGACGGCCGGCGCGTCCGTCCTCCTCACGGATCAACGCGTCGAACTCGTGGAACGGCTCGCCGCCGAACTCCGTTCCAGCGGCTGCGACGCTCTGGCACACGGCCTGGACGTCACCGACGAGGAGGCGGTCGCCCGTGCCGTACGGGTCGCCACCGACCGGTGGGGCCGAGTCGACGGCTTGGTCAACTGCGCCGCCACGATCGTGGCGAAACCACTGGTCGACACCACCCTCGACGAGTGGAACCGGGTCATGACGGTCAACGCGACCGGCACCTTCCTCCTGTGCAGGAACGTGGTGAGCGCGATGCTCGCCCAGGGGACGCCCGGGTCGATCGTCAACCTCTCCTCGATCTCCGGGACGGTCGGCCTGCCCGGCCAGGCCGCTTACTGCGCCTCCAAGGGAGCGGTGCTGCAACTGTCCCGCCAGATCGCCGTCGACTACGCCGCCTCAGGGATCCGGTGCAACGTCGTCAGCCCTGGCTCGGTCGCCACCGAGCAACTGGCCACCTACCTCGGCTCCCAGCCGGATCCCGACGCCGCCCGGCAGCGGCTCATCGCCGGCCACCCGATCGCGCGCCTGGCCGACCCGCACGAGGTGGCCAAAGTGGTCACGTTCCTGCTGAGCTCCGCCGCCAGCTTCGTGACCGGCGCGGACGTGGCCGTAGACGGTGGCTACACCGCCATCTGAGCACAGACCCGCTATCTGAGCACAGACCCGCAGACTTCCCGGAAGGTACTCGTCAATGTCGCACCGTACGACCTTGCCGCCGGCCGAGCGCGCCGGTCCTGGCGGGCTGATCGATCTGCGTCGCCTCAAGGCCGGTCGGTTCTCCTCGATCTGGCTGATCACCCTGCTGCTCTTCGCCGCCAGCCCGCTGATCTCGCCCGGCAGCCTTTCCGGATCCGCTGTGCTGTCCATGCTTCCGTTCGCGGCGGTGATGGCGATCGCCGCGCTCGGGCAGACCCTCGTCGTCGCCCACGGCGGCATCGACCTGTCGGTGCCCGGCGGGATGGCGCTGGCCGCGGTGCTCGCCACCAAACTCCCCGCCGGATCGGGGGTCCCGGTCTGGGCGGCCGTCGCGCTCGCACTGGTGGTGGGCGCGCTGGGTGGCCTGGTCATCGGGTTCGCCGTGGTCCGGCTGTCCATCGCGGCGTTCGTGGCGTCCCTGGCGGTCAACTCGATCCTCATCGGCGTGGTCCTGCAGGTCTCCAACGGCTTCCCCGCCTCGGCCGCCGCCACGCTGAGCGCGTTCGCGGTCGGATCCGTCGCGGGCATCCCCAACCTGCTCCTGGTCGCGGTCGTGGTCGTCGGGCTCGCGCACTGGATCATCCGGCACACGGTGCTCGGCCGGCGCTTCATCGCCGTCGGCGCCGGCCGGCCCGCAGCGCGACTGCTCGGCCTGCCCACCGGCCCCTACGAGATAGGTGCGTACGTGGGGGCGGGCATCTGCTACGCACTGGCCGGAGCCCTGCTCGCCGGCTACCTGCGGACCCCGGACATCCTGCTCGGCAACACCTACCTGCTCCCGACCATCGCAGCCGTCGTTCTGGGCGGAAGCCTGCTGTCCGGCGGCATCACCAACCTGGCCGCCACCGCTGTCGCCGCGCTGTTCCTCACCCAGTTGGACCAGGTGGTCCTCGCCGCCGGCGCGTCCACCGCCACCCAGCTCCTCGTTCAGGCGGCCGTACTCGCGCTGAGCGTGGTGGCCCGCGGGGTGCCCTGGGGCTCCATCCGCGCGCGGCTGCGAGGCCGCGCCCCCGATCCCGCGTCCACGCTGCCATCGCCCTAGCCGCCCGCCCTAGCCGCCCGCCCTAGCCGCCGCGTCCCGCTCACCCATGTCCCCCAGACAGGAGATCCCCATGACTTTCTCCAAACCCCGATCCCTGGCCCGCCGCTCAGCCGCCGTCCTGGCCCTCGCCGCCTTCGGCGCGGCGGGCTGCGCCGGCGGACCGGGCACGTCGAACGCCACCGAGGGCGGTGTCGAGGCCGTCTACGACAATGCGGCCAAAATCGGAGACGTCTCGCAGCTTCGCCCCATGAAGGACTTCTGCGGCACCAAGCCGGTGAAGGTGGCGCTCGCGGACGGTACCGGCGACAACGCCTTCCGGAAGACGGCTCGCGCCGAGTTCGAGGACGAGGCGAGCAAGTGCCCCAACATCACCGTGCTGCCCTACGCCGACGGCCAGAACAACCCGCAGAAGGCGATCAGCGACGTCAAGGCCCTGGTCGCCCAGGGCGTGGAGGCCCTCGTGGTCTTCCCCGACGCCGGAGAGGCGCTGCTGCCGACGCTGCGTGAGGCCTACAAGGCCGGCGTGCAGGTGGTGCCGTGGACGGCGAACCCCGGCGGCAAGCCCGGTACGGACTACACCTCGTTCGTCGGCCACAACACCGTCAACGACGGCGTGACCTGGACCCGCTGGATGTGCGAGTCACTCGGCACCAAGGGCGGGAACGTCATCTTCCTCGGCGGCACACCGGGCAACACGCAGAGCCTCACCGAGATGGTCGGCATCGAGAAGGAGCTCAAGGAGAACGCCGCCTGCGCGAAGGTCAAGCTGCTGAACGAGCCGGGCAAGCCGATCGACACCAACTGGAACCCCGCGCAGATGCAGAAGGTCGTGTCCGGGCTGCTCACCAAGTACCCGGCCATCGACGGTGTGATCACCGACTCCGGTGACGCGTCACTGGGCGGCATCCGCGCCTTCCTCCAGGCCGGTCGGCCGTTGCCGCTGTGGACCGCCAACGACCTCAACGGCTTCGCGTGCGCCTGGAAGGAGAACGCGGACAAGCACCCGACCTTCCAGAGCGTGACGGTGTCGGCACGTACCTGGATCATCCGCCTCGCACTGCGCAAGGCCGTCGCCGCGCACCAGGGAATCGAGAACGACGAGCCCGAGATCATCAACATCCCGATCTTCGAGAACACGCTCGACGAGTCCAAGCCCCCGAAGTGTGACCCCACCCTTCCCGCCAGCGCGATCCTGTCCTCCGAGCTCACGCCGGAGCAGCTCAAGCAGGCCTACAGCTGATCGCTCGTTGCCCTCCGCCGGGCGCGTGCCCGGCGGAGGCGATGAGCCGGAGTGAGGAGTGATCCTTCGCATGGTCGATTCGACAGCTGGACTGGTTCTCCGTGGGGTGACCAAACGCTTCCCCGGCGTCGTCGCGCTCGACGCGGTCGACTTTCAGGTGCACCCGGGCGAGATACATGCCCTGGTGGGAGGTAACGGAGCCGGAAAGTCCACACTCATGGCGGTGGCATCCGGAGCGCTGGCACCTGATGCGGGCACCGTCGAGATCGCGGGCGAGCCGATGCGGCACCTGTCCCCGATCGCCGCACGGGAGCAGGGCCTGGCCATCGCCTTCCAGCATCCGGCGCTTCTCCCCGACCTCACCGTCACCGAGAACCTGCTGCTGAGCGTGCCGAAGCGGCTCCGGCCGTCGTTCGGCGACGCTCAGGACTGGGCTCGGGAACGACTGCTCCCGATGGGGATGGACATCGACCCGGCCGCCGTGGCCGGCCGGTTGACCCTGGCCGAGAAGCAGGCGCTCGAGATCTGCGGGGCCCTGGCCTGCGAGCCCGGCGTCCTGATCCTCGACGAGCCCACCGAGCCCTTCATGGTGGCCGAGATCGAGAGGCTGTTCGAGCAGGTACGGAAGGCCGCCGCCCGCGGGATGGCCGTGGTCTACATCAGCCACCGGCTGCCCGACGTGATGGCCCTGTCCGACCGTCTCACCGTGCTCCGCGACGGGCAGATACGCGGAACCTTCCTCGCCTCGGAGGTGACCGAGGAGGAGATCATCACCCGCATCGCGGGCCGGGAGATCGACGCGCTGTTCCCGCCGCGTCCCCCTTCCGTCGGCGATGTCGTGATGGAGGTGCGCGATCTCCGCTCGGACCGGCTCCGGGGGATCACCACCACGCTCGCCCGCAACGAGGTCCTCGGTCTCGCCGGCGTGGAGGGCAACGGCCAGCGCGTGTTCATCCGCGCGCTCGGCGGAGCCGACCCGGTCACCGGTGGCGACATCACCGTCGACGGCCGCACCGTCGAGCTCGGCAGCCCCCGACGTGCCCGCCGCGCCGGGGTGGTGCTCATGCCCCAGGAACGGCACGTCGAGGGCGTCGCGACCGTACTCTCCGTCAAGGAGAACCTGGGCGTGGCCGCCACGAACCAGACCGCCGTCGCCGGAGTGGTCAGGGGATCGGCCGAGAACGCGGTGGTGGCCAAGGAGATCGAGCAACTCGGCATCAAGGTGGCCTCACCCGACTCCGCGGTGGATCACCTGTCGGGAGGAAACCAGCAGAAGGTGGTACTCGGCCGTTCGCTGCTCTCCGCGCCCAAGGTGCTGCTGTGCGACGAACCCACCCAGGGCATCGACGTCGGTGTGCGCTCCGACATCTACCACCGGCTCCGCTCCACCGCCGAGTCGGGAACGCCGGTGGTCGTGCTCAGCTCCGACAACGTCGAGCTGGCCGGGCTGTGCGATCGGGTGCTGGTGTTCTCCCGGGGGCAGGTCGTCCGCGAACTGACCGGCGACCAGATCTCCGAGCACGCCATCACCGAGGCGTCCCTCACCGCGGCGACGTCGGATCAGACCTCGGCGGCCACCGGGCCGGCACGACGTACGGGGCCGCTCGACCGGTTCCGCCGGCTGCTCGCCAGCGAGCAGGCGCCCAGCTTGTTCCTTGCGGCCGCGATCGTGCTGCTGGCCCTGGTGAGCGCCACCAGGAGCGACCGCTTCCTGTCCGAATTCAACATCGCCAGCATGCTCGGGCTGGTGGCGCCCGTGCTCTTCCTCGCCGCCGGGCAGCTCATCGTCATGCTCACCGGAGGAATCGACCTGTCGGTCGGTCCCCTGAGCGGGACGCTCGTGGTCATCGCCTCGTTCTACGTCCTCGACGGGTACGGAGCCGGGTGGTGGATCCTGGGATTCGTGCTGATGATCCTCGCGGCGGCCGGTGCGGGACTGGGCAACGGGATGATGGTCAGATATGCCCGGGTGACACCGGTGGTCGCCACCTTGGTCACCTACACCGCGCTTCAGGGACTCTCCCTGGTCATGCGTGACTCCCCCGGAGGGTCGATCTCCAGCACCATCACCGACGCGCTGGGCGCGCGCATCGGCCCCGTCCCCTGGGCGGTGATCGTCGGTGCCGCCGTCCTCATCCTGCTGGAAGTGATGTCCCGGCGTTCCATGATGGGGCTCCGGCTGCGGGGCACCGGCTCGTCCGAGCATGCCGCGCGCAACCGGGGAATCCCGGTGGCTCGCGTCCACCTCGTCGTCTACCTCATCAGCGCGCTGCTCACCATGCTCGGCGCGCTGCTGCTGATGGCACAGATCGGCGTGGGCGACCCCACCGCCGGCGTCAGCTACACGATGGCCAGCATCACCGCCGTCGTCCTCGGCGGAGCCTCGATCTTCGGCGGCCGGGGCAGCTTCATCGGCGTCCTCTTCGGAGTCGTACTCCTGCAGCTCATCCAGAACACCACGGTGTTCCTCGGCCTGTCACAGGCGTGGCAGTACTGGATGCTCGGCCTCATGGCGCTGGCAGCGACGGCCATCTACTCGCAGGTCCGCGCGGCACGAGCGTAAGGAGGGTGTCGCGCCGGTACCTGCCGCCGGATCCACCGTCCCGGCAGGTACGGCTCAAGCCGTCCGCCCACACCCCGTCCCTGGCTCGTCCACCACAATGAGGGACATGACACGTGCGGTGTACGTCGCGGCGGGTGAGGCGGGAAGCAACAAGGGGACCGTCGCCCTGGGCCTGGTCGAGCTGCTGTCCCGGCAGGTGGGCACGGTGGGGGTGTTCCGTCCCGTGGTGCGGGCGGGGCGCGAGGACAGCCTGATCAACACCGTCCGGAGCAGGTTCCAGCTCGGCCTGCCCTACGCGGCGTACGCGGGCGTCACCTACGACGAGGTGCACGCCGACGCCGAGCGTGCGGCCGGCGAGATCGTGGCCCGCTATCGTGCGCTCGCCGGCCGGTGCGACGCGGTGGTGGTGGTCGGCACCGACTACACCGACGTGGGCGCGCCGATGGAGTTCGGGTACAACGCCAGGCTGGCCGCCGACCTGGGGACGCCCGTGATCAACGTGGTGAGCGGAAGGGGGCGGACGGGGGAGCGGATCGCCGCGGCGGTCGAGCTGTCGTCCAGGGAGCTGGCGCAGCATCACGCCCACGAGCTCGCGGTCGTGGTCAGCCGGGCAGCCGCCGGGCCGCTCACGATCACGCATCCGACGCCGGTGTTCGTGCTGCCGGAGACCTCCTCCCTGCGCGCGCCGACCGTCGCCGACCTGCTCGACGCCTGTGACGGCAGATTCTTCCTGGGCGAGCGGGACGGACTCGGCCGGGAGGCGAGCGCGTTGATGGTGGGCGCGATGTCGCTGCCCAACATCCTGGACCGCTACACCGAGGGCACGGCGGTGATCATCCCGTCCGATCGGGCCGCCGCGCTCCTGCCCGGACTCATCGCGGCGCACACCTCGCCGGGCTTCCCCGCCCTGTCGGCGGTGGTGGTCACCGGCGGCACGGACCTGCCGGCCCCGGTCGACCGGCTGCTGCGCAGCATGGCGATCCCCCTGCCGGTGATCGCCACCGACCACGACACCTTCGACACCGCGACCCGCCTGTCGGCGGTGGAGGGCCGCTTCACCCCGGAGGCCGGCGGGAAGATCGATACGGCGCTGCGGCTGTTCGCCGAGCACGTCGACGGCCGGCTGCTGCTGGAGCGGCTGGCGATCACCAAGACCGACGTCGTCACACCGCTGATGTTCGAGTACGAACTGCTGGACCGGGCGCGCGCCCGGCGCCGGCACATCGTGCTGCCCGAGGGCGAGGAGCCGCGCATCCTGCGCGCGGCCGACGTCCTGCTGCGCCGGGGCGTGGCCGAGCTCACGCTGCTCGGCGACGAGGAACGCATCAGGGTACGGGCCGCTCAGCTCGGCCTGGACCTGGACGAGGCCAGGGTGCTCAGCCCGTTCGACGCCGAGCTGCGCGAACGGTTCGCCCGCGAGTACGCCGCCGTCCGGGCGCACCGGGGGATGACCGTCGAGCTGGCCCGCGACACCGTCACCGACGTCTCTTACTTCGGCACGCTGATGGTCCACACCGGCATGGCCGACGGCATGGTCTCCGGTGCGGCCCACACCACCGCGCACACCATCAGGCCGGCGTTCGAGATCCTGCGCCTGGGCCTGGTCTCCAGCGTGTTCTTCATGTGCCTGGCCGATCGGGTGCTGGTGTACGGCGACTGCGCGGTCAACCCCGTGCCGACCGCCGAGCAGCTCGCCGACATCGCGATCTCCTCTGCGCGCACCGCGGCGTTGTTCGGCGTCGATCCCAGGATCGCCATGCTGTCGTACTCGACGGGCGCCTCCGGCGCCGGCGCCGACGTCGACAAGGTCCGCACCGCCACCGAGCTGGTCCGCGAACGACGCCCCGACCTCCAGGTGGAGGGGCCGATCCAGTACGATGCCGCGATCGACCCCGGCGTGGCACGGACCAAGATGCCCGACAGCCAGGTCGCCGGACACGCCACCGTCTTCGTCGTGCCCGACCTCAACACCGGCAACAACCTGTACAAGGCCGTCCAGCGCAGTGCCGGCGCCGTCGCGGTGGGGCCGGTGCTCCAAGGGCTGGGCAAGCCGGTCAACGACCTGTCGCGCGGCGCCACCGTCGCCGACATCGTCACCACCGTCGCCGTCACGGCCGCGCAGGTGGGGGAGCGGGCTCACGGTTCCGCGCCGAGCCCTGTACGGCCATCCACCGGCCCCGGCTCAGGAGCGGCCCGTTGACGGCAGCCGCGCGAGGGTCTGGCGGGCGATCTCCCACTCCTCGTCGGTGGGGATGACCAGGACGGGCACCTCGGCGCCGGGAAGAGACACCGCGCGCTCGCCGGCCGATTCCGCCTGGTTGGACGCGGGGTCGACGGTGATGCCGAGCCGGCCGAGCCCCGCCAGGCAGGCGGCGCGGGTGGCGGCGTCGTTCTCGCCGACGCCCCCGGTGAACACGATCGCGTCCACCCGGCCGAGCAGCGCGTGGTACGCGCCGACGTACTTGCGGATCCGCCGGGTGTAGATCTCCAGGGCCAGCCGGGCCTCGTCGTCATCGCGGTCGCGTACCTCGCGCATGTCGCTGGATCCGGTCAGGGCGAGCAGGCCGCCCTGGTGACTGAGCGCGTGCTCCACCTGTTGGGCGTCCAGGCCGCCGGCCCGGGCGAGGTAGCCGGCGAGTGCCGGGTCGGCGTCGCCGGAACGGGTGCCCATGACGAGTCCCTCCAGCGGCGTCATGCCCATCGAGGTGTCGACGCTGCGGCCGCCTTCGATCGCGGTGGCGCTGGCGCCGTTGCCGAGGTGCAGCACGATGAGGTTGACCTCCTGCGGGTCGCGGCCCAGGAAGGCGGCGGCCCGGCGGGACACGTACGCGCACGAGGTGCCGTGGAAGCCGAAGCGCCGCACGCCGAGCCGCTCGCGCCACTCGCGCGGCACCGCGTAGGTGTAGGCCTCCGGCGGCAGGGTGCGGTGGAACGCGGTGTCGAACACGGCCACCTGCGGCACTTCGGGGAACATCTTGCGCGCGAGCCTGATGCCGGTCAGGTTGACCGGGTTGTGCAGGGGCGCGAGCGGGGCCAGCTCCTCGATGGCGGCGATGACCTCGTCGTCGATGAGCACGGCCTCGGCGAACCGGACCCCGCCGTGCACCACCCGATGCCCGACCGCGACCGGGGTCGGCTCCGGTCCGGCGGCGGCGAACGCCTCCATCATCGCCTCCAGACCTTCGTCATGACCTGGGAAGGGGCGGTCACGGACATACGGCGGTCCATCCCCGCTCCGGTGCGTGAGCCGACCCTGCTTCTCCCCGATGCGTTCGACCAGGCCCCTGGCCGGACGCTCGCGGGTGCGCGGGTCGACGAGCTCGTACTTGATCGAGGAGGAGCCCGTGTTCAGGACGAGAATGCGGTCGGCCATGCCCATGACCCTATTTCCGCTGGATCCTCCTCGGGCGGGGGCCGGGCTCTCCATGCCGCCGATGATCCCCGGTTCCCGCCCCCGCACCGGACTGACAGGATGTGGTCATGGCCCTGGCTCTTCGCCTGATCCGCGCAGCCGCCTTCGCGGTGGTCTGCGTCATGGTCTCGGCGGGTGGTCACATGTTCGCCGGGGGCGGCGCGCTCTCGGCCCTCTCGCTCGTGGTCAGTTCGGTGGTGCCCTTCGCCCTCGCGCTCGTCTTCAACGGGCGTGAGCGCGCGTGCGAAACCGTGCTGGCCGCCACGGCGATCACTCAGGTCGTCCTGCACCAGGTGTTCGCGCAGATCGCGCCCGCCGTGCCCGCCGGTGGCGGTCACAGCCACGTGAACGTCGGCATGGCGCTGGTCCATCTGACGGTCGCCTTGCTGAGCGGCTGGTGGCTGCACCAGGGCGAGAGCGTCGTGTGGACCATGCTGCGGCTGTGGGCGACGGCCCCGCCGCGGCTGCTGTTCCTGATGCCGGCCGGTCTTGTGCGGGCCCCTGCCGGACAACGGCCGGCCCTGTTCGCGGTCCAGAGCAGGCCGTGGCGCTCACGGGAGTTCGCGGCGGCGGTGCGCCGGCGGGGTCCGCCCATGCTCGCCCACGCCGGCTGACGCATCCGTTTCCCGGCGCCCCGTAGTCATCCGGTGCGCGCGCCGTCCTGGCCGCGCGCCCGTTCGCCGCACCCGGCCGCGCCACGCGCGCGGGCCGGGCTCGTATCTACGGAGTCGCACGATGGCCATCGCGCCTCGTTCCATCCTGGCCGCCTTGATCTGCGGCCTGCTCGTATTGTTCTGCTCTCCCGCCGCCCTGGCTCACGACCGGTTGAAGGCGAGCTCACCTGCCAAGGACGCCGAAGTCACCTCGCTCGACGAGATCGAGCTGGAGTTCTCGGCCCGTGTCCGGATGCCTTTCGTGATTCTGCGCAATGCTCAGGATCGTCAGGTCCAGATCGGCGAGCCGGCCGTCGAGGGGAAGTTCGTGCGTGCCGAGGTGCCCGCGCCCCAGGCGGCCGGGACGTACGTCATCGGCTGGCGGGTGGTGTCCTCCGACGGGCACCCGATCGAGGGCGAGATCCCCTTCACCGTCGAAGGCGAACCCTCGCCCGACCCCACGACGCCAGCCTCGGCCACCGGGCCGAGCACCGCGCAGAACACTGCGCCGAGCACTGCGCCGAGCACTGCGCCGAGCCTCTCGGCCACCACCATGGCCCCGGCCGAGCCCGCGACATCGGTGACTCCCGCGTCCGCGGAGAGCGGTGGCGGGACCCCGGCTTGGATCTGGGTGGCCGCCGTGGTTCTCGCCCTGCTCGGTGTCGGCCTGTGGCTGGTCGGTGCCAAGGCCAAGCGTCAACGGTGACACGTCCTCTCACCGGCACCGCCTGACATGAGCGGCAGGAGGGACCTACCGGCACCCTTGGTCAGCCCGCAGGAGGGTGGGCAACTCGGCGGTCTCGATGAGATGAGCCCGTGCGGGAAGGACCTGACGGAGCAGGACGTCGTGCGCGTCGGGGTCAGGGTCGGCGACGCCGTCGGTCAGGACGTAGAGCCGGTAGTCGCGGTCGGCCGCGTCGAGGACGGTGGACAGGACGACGCCGCTGGTACTGACGCCCGCGATGATCAGAGTGGTGATGCCGTGCTGGCGCAGCCGCTGATCGAGGTCGGTGGTGGACAGGCCTCCGTAACGGGTCTTACGCACGATGATGTCTCCGTCCTGGGGAGCGAGACGTTCGTGGACAGCGGTGTCAGGGTCCGCGTGGTGCATGAGACGGTGCTGGGCCACCGGGGCGAAGGACTTGTTGGTGGGCGGGATCGCAGCCCAGTCGGCCTCGGTGAAGCCGACCCGGACATAGGCCACGGTGCCGCCCGTGGCGCGTACGTCGGCGATCACCTTTTCCATGCGTCCCAGCAGGGCTTCACTGTCGCTTTCGGGTAGCAGCGCGAGGATCGCGGGCTGATAGTCCATGACGAGCAGGGCGGTGTGTGCGGGGTCGAGCGCGGGAGTGGTGCTCATGCGAGTGTTCGCCTTTCCGGTGGCGCCTGGTCGGCGTTCTTGAGTGGGGGCGTGCGGTCGTACCGGGGGAGGAGGAGCGAGGTCGTCAGGAGCAGGAGCCCCGCGATCGCGATCGCGGTGCGGGGACTGGTGAGGCCGGCCAGCAGGCCCCACAGGCCGGTCATGGTCGCGATGGTGGCTTTACTGGTGATCGACCAGGCGGACAGTGTGCGGACGATCCGGTCCGGCGGGAGCTGTTCGAGCCGGTAGGTGGCGAACACCGGGTTGAACACGCCCATGCAGGTGATCAGCCCGAGCTCGACGGCGATGACGAGGAAGAGCCCGGTGGGGCCGGGGTGGACGAAGGCCAGTCCGAGTGGCCAGCACGCGCGCAGGGTCCCGGCGGTGCGCATGACCTTGTGCTGGCCGAACCGTGCGAGGAGCGGGCGGGCCAGTCGCGAGCCGATGAGGCCGCCGACGCAGGGGACGCCGAAGGCGAGGCCGTACTGCCAGGGTGCGAACCCGAGGTCGCCGAGCATGAGGACGGCGAGCAACGGTGAGACGGCCATGATCAGGCCGCTGACCAGGACGGTGTTGAAGAACAAGGGGCGCAGCGCCGGGCTGGCGAGAATATGGCGCCAGCCTTCCAGCAGGTCGCCGGCTCCTGGCCGGGGCGGTGCGGCGGGCCGCGCGGGACGTGGCTCCCGCCCGCCGATGGCCCGGATCCCCGCGGCCGAGAGGAGGAAGCTGGCCGCGTTGACCGCCACGCTCGCCACCGGGCCCACCAGCCCGATCGCGGCGGTGCCGAGCGGCGGCCCGAGCGCGGTGGCGGTCCAGGTCGTGGCCTCGAACCGCCCGTTCGCAACGAGCAGGTCCTCGGACCGGACGAGCGCCTTCAGACATGCTCCGCTCGCAGCGGTGAAGGCGATGTCGGCCGCGCCGACGACGACCGCCACGACCAGGAGCTGCGCGAAACTCAGCCGGCCGAGCACGTAGGCGGTGGGAACGCTCATCAGCGCCGCGAACCGGATCACATCCATCGCGATCATCACCGGCCGCTTGCGACGGAACTCCACCCACGGCCCGAGCGGCACCGCGACCACCGCCCCCACCGCGAGCCCCGCGGCGGCCAGCACCGACACCTCGGTCGGCCCGGCGTCGAGAGCGAGAATCGCGATCAGGGCGAACGCGTCGAACGCGAGCCACGTGCCGAACGCGCTGACCGCATACGCGGCCCAGAACCACCTGAACCGCCGCCCCAGCGACCTTCCCAACGCGCACCCCGCCATCTCTCGGAAACAACCAGCCGTTGATCCCTGAGATCAAAACGCTCAGGTGATAGACAGGTCAAACAACCGGATGGCCGCGCGTACACAACCATGAGTTGTGCAATAAGGTCGGTCGGTGTGGATCTCGATGCTGTGCGCACGTTCGTCGCCGTCGTGGACACCGGCCAGTTCCAGCACGCCGCCGCAGACCTGTCGATCACCCAGCAGGCCGTCTCCAAGCGCATCGCCGGGCTGGAGCAGGACCTCGCGGTGCGGCTGTTCACCCGCACCCCGCGCGGGGCCCGGCTCACCATCGACGGGCAGGCGTTCCTGCCCCACGCCCGCGAACTGCTGCGCGTCGCCGAGCGCGCGGTCGCGTCCGTGCTTCCCGGCAGCCGGCCGCTGCGCGTCGACGTGATCGCCTCACGCAGCGCGACCTCGGGCATGATGCGCGGCTTCCACCGCGCGCATCCCGAGATCGAGCTCGACGTGGTGATGCTGTTCGACGTCGAGACGGCCGTCGCCGCCATTCGGGCCGGCACGATCGACGCGTCGTTCCGCGCCGTCGCCGTGCCCGGCCGGCCCCTTCCCGAGGACATCGAGTCCGTACGGGTGCTCGACGAGCCGCTCCAGCTCCTCACCGGGCCCGGCCACGCGCTGGCTGGCGCCCGGTCGGTGACCGTCGCTCAGCTCGCCGGGCACCGGATCTGGATGCCCGGCATCGTTCCCGGTACCGAGTGGGCCGCCTACTACGACGACCTCGTCGCCGAGTTCGGCCTCACCATCGAGGCGACGGGCCCCAACTTCGGCTCGGACGTGCTTCTCGACACCATCGCCGACACCCCGGCCCTGGCCACGTTCATGAGCGAGCAGACCCGCCTGGTCTGGCCCGTCGACCACGGCCTGCGCCGCATCCCGGTGACCGACCCGACGCCCGTCTATCCGCACTCGCTCCTGTGGCACCGCGACAACCCCCACCCAGGGCTGGCCACCCTCCGCGCCCACCTCGCCGCCACGGCGCCCGGCCACGACGCCGCCGGGACCTGGGCGCCGGGCTGGGTGATCCCGCACTGAGAACGCCACCGCGTCCAGGGGCGCCGTAGCGAGCGCGGCCGGCTTGTCGGCCGTCAGCACGAGGCGCTGGCTGCTCGCACTTCGCCGAATGCCCGCTGCACGTATTCGCTGTAGTCGTCGCCGTCGGCCGTCTCGCTCCAGCGTTCATAGGCGATCTTCCCGGCGAGCGCGCCCAGCTCCGCGGCGACGTACGCGGTCAGGTCGGGAACGCCGCGCCGCTTGAGCGCGCCGGTCATCGCCGCGGTGAGACCGAGGCCCTTCAGCGCTTCGCGCTCTTGCAGTTCCGGGTTGGCGGCGATCACTGCCCGCCTGCGGGCGCTGAACTCGCGGCGAGCGGGGGTGAAGGCTTCCCTCCCGGCCGCGTCCAGGGCATGAGCCACCGCTTCGAACGGGGTTGCGGTTGCCGGCGCGGCGGCTATCGCCTCGACGAGCAGGCCGGTCATCGTGTCGCCGCCGAAGAGCACTTCCCGCTTGTCCTGGAAGTGCCGGAAGAACGTGCTCTTCGTCAGCCCCGCGCGCTGCGCGATGTCGATCACCGTTGTGTTCTCGTAGCCCCGCTCCGCGAACAGTTCGAGGGCGGCGAGGGCTAGCCGCTCTGATGCCTTTGGTTGCCATCGGGCCATGGACGAAGCATACGGCACTTGGTCCCATCAGTGATGTATGGTGACGGAACCAAGTCCCATCACTTGTCTGCTGGAGGTCTGTACATGAGCCGAGCTGTCATTTACGAGACGTTCGGAGGTCCCGAAGTGCTGGAGCTACGAGAGATTCCGGAGCCGCACGCCGGGCCGGGTGAGGTTCGCGTCCGCGTGGCGGCCGTCGGGCTGAATCCGATGGACTGGGGCATCGCCTCACGGCCTGAGGCTGCGGCGCGGTTCGGCATCACCGTGCCGTCCGGCTTCGGGTCCGACTTCGCCGGCACCGTCGACGAGGTGGGCGGCGGCGTCACGGGTCTTGCCGTGGGCGACCGTGTTTACGGCGGCGCGCTGGGCAGAGCCGCTGCCGACTTCTTGGTGGTCAGGACGCCCACCGCGCTGCCCGACGCCCTCTTCCGTACGCCGGAGGGCATCAGCGACGAGGTGGCGAGCACGCTTCCGGTGGCCGGCCACACCGCCGCCGCCGCTCTGGCGGTGATCGGCCCGCGGTCCGGCGACACCGTCCTGATCGGCGGCGCCGCCGGCGGCGTGGGCGTGTTCGCCGTACAACTCGCGAAGCTCGCCGGCGCCACCGTGATCGGCACGGCCGCGGAGGGCACCTTCGCGTTCCTGCGGCACCTGGGTGCCGAACCCGTGGCCTACGGCCCCGGACTGGCGGACCGGGTACGGGCGCTGGCTTCCGCTTCCGGCGGAGTGACCGCGGCGACGGACCTGTTCGGCACGGAGGCGGCCGAGGCCGCGCTGGCGCTCGGCGTACCGCCCGCGCGGATCTCCACCATCGCCGCCGGACCCAATCCGCCCGGCGGGGTGCGCCCCATCGGTGCCGTCGACGCGGGGCCGGATGCCTTGGAGCGGATCACCGATGCGATCCTCGCCGGCGAGATCACCGTGCCGATCGCCGCGACCTTCCCGATCGAGAAGATCGGCGATGCCGTGACACGCCAAGCCGGCCGCCACGTCCACGGCAAGATCGTGATCACGCTGTGAGCCCGAGCATTCAGTAGATCAATCAGATCCTCACGTAAGGAAACTCGCACATGACCATCGCCTTCGTGCACAGCGTCCTCGTCACCTCTGCGGTGTGGACGCCGCTGCTCAAGGAGCTGTCCACGCTGGGCCACGACGATGTGGTCCTGCTCTCGCCCCCCGGTTTCGGCGCCCCACTGCCCGCGAATTTCGGCGCCACGCTCGATGACTACCGGAGCTGGCTCATTGACGAGCTCTCGCGGTTCGATGCACCTGTGGACCTCGTCGGCCACGCCATGGGAGGAGGGCACGTTCTGGAAGCCACGATGGCCCGCCCTGACCTGGTGCGCAGCTGGGTCAGCGACTCCATCGGCGGTTACGAACCGGACTTCGTCTGGCACGAGCTGGCACAGATCTGGCAGACGCCAGGCGATGGAGAGCGGCACCTCGAGGAGCTCTTCGCCGGCGGCGTCGGTGATCGGGCGGCACGCATGGTCGAATGGGGCATCGCCGAGCCGGCGGCCGGGGTGATAGCGCTCGGGCAGGGCGCGGAGATGAGCAAGGCCATTCTCGCGCTGTACCGGGACGCGGTGCCGCCGAAGCTGCATGAGCGTGGCCGCGATCTTCCCAACGTCGCCTCCCGGCCCGGTTTGGTTCCCGTTGCCACCGAGGACCACACCATGGGCAGCGTGGCCATTCGCCACAGTGCCGCCGAACGCGTCGGTGCTCGCGCCGTGGAGCTCCAAGGAATCGGTCACTGGTGGATGGTTGAGGACGCCCCTCAGGGGGCCCGCATGCTGTCCGAGTTCTGGAACAGCCTGTAACGCTTCGGGGCGTCGCAGGGATGCCTCCGCTGGGGTGATTCCCTGACCGACATGCCGCTCAGGGGATGCGCCGTACGGTGTTGCCGACCTTGCCGTCCTTCATCTCAGCGGAGAGCTTGAAGTCCAGGATCTGGCCACGCGCCCGCTCGACGACCTCGGGGCCGGCCGGGCGCAGATTCCGGACGAACGCGTCCACCACCTCGTCGGCCGGCCCCACCGCGGACACCTTGAAGCATCGCCGGGCAGTTGACCGACGGAGATTCTGGAGCGCGCCCGCCGGTTGGTCCAGACCTGCTCCGTTCCGCCGAGTTCCGCCTGCCAGTTGCCGAAGGGCAGCGAACCGGTCTTGACGAGGTCCAGGCCCTGCGGCAGATGCGCGGCATCGATCCGAGGCCGGCGCAGATCCTCTGCCACTCCGTTGGCCGCCCTGGTCAGCTCGGCGTCCGAGAAGCCGTGGCCCAGCACCGCGAACGACTCGAAGTCCTGGCTCGCCGCTCCGGCAGGAGTATCGCCGTGGAGGACGCCACGTCGCCGCCGCACCCTGCGCCCAGGACGATAAGGGCGCCCGCCGGGAGCATGCGTAAGAATCTCATTCATGCTTGGACGCGATCTTCCGCGCGCAAGTTCTCGTGCCGCGGGCTTCTCTTGGCCAGACCACCACCTGATACGGGAGCTGCGATGAGGCGGATCGACTACGACACCGAGCAGTACCAGAACTACCCGCGCGGCCGTGCGCTCACCGAGCAGCAGCTGCGGACCTGGATCAGCGCCTTCGAGGCCGTGCTGCCCGAGCGGCGTCCGCTGGCGGGGCTGGACGTCGGCTCGGGGACCGGCAGGTTCACCCCCGCGCTGGCGCGAGCGTTCGGGCCGGTCACGGGCGTCGAGCCGTCGGTCCGCATGCGCGAGACCGCGCTGGCGCAGTCCCCGCATCCCGGGGTGCGATATCTGGCAGGCTCCGCCGAGGACATGCCGGTGCCGTCCGGCAGCGCCGACTACGCGCTCATGTTCTTGTCCTGGCACCACGTCCAGGACAAGCCGGGGGCGGTCCGGGAGCTGGCCAGGGTGCTCAGGCCCGGCGGGCGGCTGCTGCTGCGCGGGAATTTCAGCGACCACCATCCCAGGCCGTGGTGGCTGGAGCACTTCCCCCGCGGCTTCGAGGTGGACGCCTCGCTGTTTCAGCCGCTGCACGAGGTCATCGCGATGTTCACAGCCGACGGCTGGCGCGTCACCTGCTTCGGCACGGTGACCGAGCCGTCCTCCGGCACCTGCGGTGACGTGCTCGAACGGTTGCGCCTGCGTACCCTTTCGTTCTTCGCTCAGCTCAGTCCCGACGAGCTGGAGGCCGGCTTCCGCCGCCTGGAGCGGGCCGTCGCCGCAGATCCCGGAGCCCCCGCGCCGGTGTTCTCCGAGCCGCTGCTCACGCTGGAACGGCGCCGGTGACGAAGATCCGCTCGCGTGGGACCGCGGCCGTGAGCCAGATCACGGTTGAGGTTGACCTTGGGTCAGGGTGGAAGCTCGTCACAGCGGCACGACGCCGGCCTGATGTAACAGATGTGTAGGAGCGAACCGCCATGTCCGTCACCCTTTCCGACCAGGACAAGAGCACTCTGCGGACCGCCGCGTACGGTGCCGTCTCGCTGATGGCCGCCGCCACCGGCTCGCCCCACAAGGCCGCCACGGCTGCCTCCATCGCCCTGACGTCGGCGACCGGTCTGGTCGGGCACGTGCTCGCCGCGAAGGCCAAGGACATCGACCTGAAGGGCAAGACGGTCGCCGAACTCGCCGACGTGGTGCTGCCGGCCCTGACCGCAGCCATGAACCTGCTCGGCCGGCAGGCTCCGGCAGAGGCCGGCAACTTCCGCAGCACCATCCTTCTCGCCCTCGAAGCCGCCCAGGCCCACCCGGACAAGCCCAGCACCACCACGGCCGAGATGGCCCGCAAGATCACCGCAGCCCTTGGTATGGCCGCTGCGGGGCAGGGTCGTCCGGAGTTGCGGAAGGTGATGGAGGAGGTCGTCGATGCGGGTTTCGTGGGGGTGTCGTTGCGGGTGCGTGATGAGCGGGGTGAGTGGGCCGGCAGCGCGGGTGTGGCTGAGTTGGGTGGTTCTGTGAAGCCGTCGACGGACGGGCATGTCCGGATCGGTAGTAATACCAAGACTTTCACCGCGACCGTGGTGCTGCAGTTGGTGGCGGAGGGCAGGATCGGTCTGGACGAGGCGGTGGCGGGCTATCTGCCGGAGTTCGGGCTGGACGAGCGGATCACGGTGCGGATGTTGTTGCAGCACACCAGCGGGCTGTTCAACTTCACCGGCGAGGTCTACGACGACGGGACGGTCACGCTCGGGATCCCCATCCCCTACGGTGCCAAGGGCCAGGAGTGGGTCGACGACCGGTTCAGGACCTACCGGCCGCAGGAGCTGGTGGAGCTGGCGTTGTCGAAGCCGGCGCGGTTCGAGCCTGG